>PBNG01000085.1 GCA_002723015.1 Roseibacillus sp.
ATCACTTCGTGGTGTATGACCTCAGCTACGAGGCCAATTTCAACCTCTGGGATAACTTCTTTGTTTCGACCGGTAATCCCGCCCGAAAGCAGTCCTTTGTGAGGAATCCAGAGGAAAATCCCCTTCCTAATGGGCGATTCCAGCTAATTGGAACCGGGACTGCGGTGGAGCGTGACATAGTCGATTTCCACCGCGCCGCGAGCCAACTCTGGCTTAATGGCGGATTCAACGTGAATTCGGTCAGTGTGGACGCATGGAAGGCCGTGCTGGCCTCCGCGATGAACGCCGGGAACTATGCCAGCGAGGACGCGATTCCCTATCCACGGGTAATCAACCCCCCCAACGGTGAGTATCTTGGTGGGAACTGGGATGACGAGGAAGCAACCTCAGGGTTTCTGAGTATCGATGGCAGCGATGCCACCGACAGCGAACTTGAGCGCCTCGCCCAGGAAATTGTGCGGGAGGTTAAGGAAAGAGCTCCCTTCTTTGGCCTTTCCGATTTCATCAACCGCCGGCTGGTTGCGAGCGAGCATGGCGACGCCGGCCCGATTGAGGCTGCCATCCAGCGTTCCGGGATCAATGCCGAGTTTGATGAGAATGAACTCCTCCGGATACCCAATGCCGAGCGCGACCGACTGCGGAACGTCAGCTTTGATAACATGCGTGATGCGACTCGTCTTGAGCAGACCCAGAAACCGAATTCGGTGGCATGGGGCCTTCCGGGATATCTGACCCAGGGAGACGTGGTGCAGGCGATTGGATCAGCGCTGCGACCGAGGTCGGATTCCTTCATCGTCCGAGCTTATGGTGAGTCTGTTGATGTGCAGGGCGAGGTCAAGGCTCGTGCATGGTGCGAGGCCATTGTCCAACGTAGTCCGGAGCCCATAAACCCTGACTCAAGTGGACTCAACCCGATGGCCAAGCGGAACCCCGACGACCTTGAGTTTGGTCGGCGCTTCAAATTGGTGAGCTTCCGCTGGCTGAATGCCGAGGAGGTCTAGAAGCTGTCGCGGAGCATTCCTCTTTCAGAGCCCATGGACCACTCCGGGCCATGGGCTTTTTCCTGCTCTGCCGAGGAACTTCCTGTGAACCGGAAGGATCAGCCGCAGGGGCGCCGGAGTTCGTGGGCTCGCGAGTTGAAGGAGACTCTCAAGAATCGATTTGACGCTCCTCCCGGGCATGAGAGAAGATGCCGCAATGTTCTTCTTGCGCTGCCTGTGTGTGACTCTGCTCTGCAGCTTTCCGATACTTGTGGTTCTCCCGGCTCATGCCGATGACGAACCGGAGGGAGAAAAGCCACGGGTGTGGACCAGTGCGGATGGGCGGAAACTCACCGGAACCCTCGAAGAAAAGGGAGAGGACTGGGTGAAGCTCCAAATCAAGGGCAAGGTTTACACCTTGAAGCTGGAGAAGCTCAGCAAGGAAGATCAGAACTACCTGAAGACGCACAAGATCAGGAAGCCCCTCCAGATCAGGACGGAGCTCAAGTCCTACAAGGACAACGATCTTGAGCAGACCGTTATGACTCTTGACGTTGAATTCACCAACATGGAGGAGAATTCCGAGCTCTACCTGCTTGTAGTCTGGATCTCCAAGAAGAAATCCGACCAGAGCCGTGGGTCCGTCAGGATCAAGGAGAAGTTGGAATGCTTCTACGACCGGGACGGGGTCTACTCCCACGAGGCCAGCTTTTTCGACAACAAGAACGGTGACGATTTTCGGGGCTGGGCCATCCGGGTGATGGACATGAAGGGCAAGGTTCTTACCGAGCGTGCCAGTAGCGCTGGCTACCTGCGGTATCTCAAGACCGTGATCACCCGCCGCGCTCCTGTGCCTCCCGAAGAAGACGAGTAAAAGTAAAACCGGTTCCGGGGGGACCTCCGTGATTCTCTGTTCTGCGGACAGAAGGATGTCCATCTGCCTGAGGGTTCCTATCTCCTTCCCCGATTTGGAGGGGCGCGTCCACCAACGGCTTGCGGGAGTGAGTGGAATAGCCTGACTGTTTCAAGGCGCCCTTGCGCAAAGAGCCACAGAGGTTTACATCTGTCCTGATATTTTATTCTGTGGTGCGCGTCTGCCTTCTTACAACTCAGGATCTGGATGCTGATCCCTTTCCATCCGACGACTGGCCGTGTGACCCGCGGCCCTTTCTTCCGGAGGCAGAATGGCAGGTGGAAACCCTCAGCAAGAAGACCTCGGTAGAGGTGGTCACCGGTCTGGTGGAGGGCGGCGAGTTTGACCTTTTCTTCAATCTCTGCGATGGGGCTGCCGATCAGGATATCCCGGGGATCGAGGTGGTGAAAACCCTCGAGAGGCTGGGAGTGCCCTTTACCGGGGCGACTTCGAATTATTATGAGCCGACCCGTGAGGAGATGAAGGAGGCCTGCCGGAAGGAGGGGATCGCCACCCCTGCCGGGGTGCTGGCCCGGAATGAGGCCGACGTGGAAAGGGCTGCGGACACGCTGCGCTTCCCGCTCTTCGTGAAGCACCACAACAGCTATGCTAGTGTGGACATAAGCCGGAATTCGCGGGTCCAGTCGAGGGTCGGTCTGCAGCAGCAGGCGCAGAAGATAATCTCTCGCCATGGCGGCGCCCTGATCGAGGAATACATTGAGGGGGTCGAGTGCACGGTGCTGGTGGCGGAGAATCCAGAGAATCCTGAGCGCCCGGTGAGCTACCTTCCGATGCAGTACCGCTTTCCGGAGGGAGAGGAGTTCAAGCATGAGGAACTGAAATGGGTGGACTATGATGCGCTCTCCAGTTTTCCCGTTGAGGACCCCCGACTTGCCTACCGTCTACGAGAGGAAGCTGGGCGTTTTTTCGTGGCGTTGGGGGGAGCGAGCTTTGGCCGCTGCGATGTGCGGGTGGATCCCGGGGGAATCCCCTACTTCCTGGAGATTAATCCCAACTGCGGAGTGTATTATCCGCCGACAGATCCCGGTAGCGCGGACCTGTGTCTGATGCAGGACCCGGCGGGACACGAGGGATTCACGAGGCAGCTGGTGCGGGCGGCGTTTGCGCGTCAGGGGCGGCTCTGGCCGGAATGAGAGAGCGTGTCAGCTCTCTTTGGAATTGAAGTAGACCTTCAGGAAACCCATCGCGCGATCCTCGTCGAAGCCGCGCTCGATAGTGCCCTCCTGGAATTCGGGTAGAAGGCGTACTTCCACCCCGGTATCAAACTTCATCACCCCGCCGACCTTTCTGTGAACCTTCGTCAGTTCCCCGGAGCTGATCCCGAAGTCGTCGGAGAGAGGCTGGTTGTTCTCCTCCTCAAATTTAGCTTTATATTCCTTGAACCGGCTCACCATGGCAGGGTCCTTGCGCAAGACCTCCTCCTCGAATTCCTGCATGCTGAAGTGGTCGCGATTTTCAAAGAATTCGATGGCTCGGTTCGCTGCCATGGTTTTTTCTGCAATCCCTCCATCTTCCCCGGTCAGTGGGCTCTTTTCGCCCTGCAGGAAGGAAACAGCGAGGTCCGCAACCTGGGTCGTAAGGACTGAGTCATCGGTGAAGAGGCGAACCCCAAGGAACTCCTGAAGCCAGAATTTGGACTGGGCTCCGCCCCGGTCGAACGTCAGGACATGATAACCGTTAGCTTCATCCGCGTTCAGGATGAGACAGCCCTTGTCGATCTTGTCAGGGTTGATTCCATGCTCGGTGGTGATGCGGAGGTCTCCATGGTCCGAGGAGATGCTGAGGAAGGGTTCTACCGTCTCAGATTTCAGGATGCAGAGAGCATCGACAGGCTCCTTACTCACCACCGCATTCCTGATTCGGGCAATACAAAGGTCTCCCGCCTTGATGTTGGGATGATCAGTTTTTGCATAGAGCCGCTTGGCCAGTTCGCACCCTTTTTCAAGGAAGGAACTTTCCCCTGAGAAGATCTCGCGGACACAGGAAAAGGTTTCGTTCTTGTCGAGGGAGGAGTGGTGGTCGAAGCGATACCGCACGTGGCTCCGGAAGGGTTTGAGGATCAACTGGGAAAAAAGGTCCCGGTCCTCTTTCCGGATCTCGCAGACCTCCCGTGAGGTCTCCAGGAGTTGACCGTTGACCCGATTGCCAACACGCGCGAGAACCACTGGTCCCGCAGTGGCCTTCTTGAAGCCGATGTCCAGAATCACGGGAAGACGCTAGAAGACATGCCACCGGGCAACACGGGAAAAGCAGGAAAGCCATTCCCAAGGTGCTCACATGCTTTCCACAGGACGCCAGCTACGGCCCCTTATTTACTGGCAGGCTGCTTGTTGGCGTTGACTCCGATCGGGGCCTGCGGCCACGGGGTCTCACCGGGAGCCCACTTGGTGGGCTGTTTTGCCCGGACAGCGTCTACGTGCATGGTCAGCCACCTCGGAGGCTTGGCATTCTCCTTCTGGCCGTAGATGTAGGGGAGAGGAGGGTCCATCAGGAGTGGTTTTTCTCCCAGGGGCGGACGTTCGCTGTCCACCTGAGTAAGTCTGGCGGCGAGACGCTTGACGACTCCGGGATGTTCGTGGGCAACATCCTTCTTTTCGTAGGGATCCTTCGCAATATTGAAAAGCATCTTACCCATGAGCTTCCAGTCTCCGCTACGGATGGTGGGAACCCGGACGCTGCCAGTGACCTCGAAGACGATTTCGTTGCGTGGACTGGCAGCCCCCTCAAAGAGCATGGCTGTCATGTCGAGTCCATCAACCTTGGTCTTCTGGGCGACCTTCGCCCCGGCTAGCTTGATGAAGGTAGAATAGAAGTCGGCGACGAACATCATTCCGTCATGGGAGCTGCGGGGCCTGGTATGCCCAGGCCAGCGTAAAAGGCAGGGCACCCGAACGCCTCCCTCAAAGGTGGTGTTTTTTGTACCACGCCACGGGGTGCTCATGGACTCGAGGACTGGACCGTTGTCGTTGGTGAAGATGAAGAGGGTATTGTCGCGAAATCCGTGCTGATCGATCGCTCGCGCGATTCTACCAACCGCGGTATCGAGGGAGCGTAGCATGGCGTCACGAATTGCGAGAGGATCCTTCTCCTCGTCAGGAACATCGGCGGGAGGATTAAGAGGGCCGTGGACGGCATTGAAAGGAACATAGAGGAAGAAGGGCGTCCCGGGGCTCTTGGCCCGTGCTGCGATGACTCTCTCTGCTTCGGCGGCAAAGAGGTCCGTAGCGTAGCCTTCTTCCTGGATGGGTTTCTGGTTGCGATGCCAGTCGTAGACAGCGAAACGAGCTGGTGCATTGTGAACAATGGTCTTGGTGTAATAGTCGATGCCCCACGCATAGTGACCATACTGGTGCATGAACCCCTGGCCCATCGGGAGATGCTCTTCGAGCCACTCGCCACAGTGCCATTTGCCTACAAGGGCAGTGAAATAACCAGCTTCGCGCAGCGCTTCCGCAATCGTGCGTTCCTCGGTGGCCAGTGCATGGATTCGCCTCGTGGGTTCCCCCCGGTCGTTGTGGGCAAGAGTCAGGCCCAATGCCTTCAGGTAACTGGGCTTGCCAAAATCCTCGGAGCGCCAGTCCATCCAGTTGCGAAAAGCATAGCGACCGGTAAGAAAGGCGCCCCTAGTTGGTGCGCAGACGGAGTGAGTGTAAAATTGAGTCAGGCGTAGGCTCTCCCCGGCCAGGTTGTCGAGATGTGGAGTCAGGCCCCTGGTGCTTCCGTTGAACCCCGGCTGGTTCCACCCCATGTCATCCGACATGATGAAGACGATGTTGGGACGGCTTCCAGCCTCGCCCTTTGCCTGCCCAATCGTGGGCAACAGGAGGAGAGAACAGAATCCGGTCAGGGTAAGAAAGATCTGCGTCATGCCGTATCAAAGAGGAGCGGGCGTCAGATTCAAGAACTCTGTCGCTCTGTTCCATGGAAAGAAAGGCCCGCCTTCCCTCGCGGGGAAAAGCAGGCCTGATCTTGCCACCGGGGTCTAACCCCGGGCCGGGTAATCACGGGTCAGACCTTGAGATCGTAACCCTCTCGCGGGTCGATGGTGACCCACTTGTTGGCTTCTTCGTGGTTAGTGAATTTGCCGGTCTGGTCATCCCATTTGAGTTCTTCGCCAGGGAAACGCAATGCTACGGCACCAAGAGCAAGGGCGGCGGACATGGGCGCGGCATACATGAAGTTGCTGCCTGGGGCATTAATGTCGCCCTTCTTGGCGGCCTCGACCCACTCACGGTGGTGATCTGTTCCCTTCAGCTTGCGATGTTCTCCCTGCCAGCGGGCAGATTCCCTAGCGATAGCATCCTTGTCGAATTTGGCTCCCACTGCGACTGGTCGAGGGGTTCCGGCATGAGATCCACCCATGGCGGACATCTTACTTCCGACGATGAGGCACCCGTTTCCACCCATGTCGAGGCGGGGGTCTGCCCCGGTGGGGGCTTTGGGCCGCTTGCCGCCGTCATACCAGGTCATCTTGATTCCCTTGGGGCAGACCTTGGTGGCGGGAAAATCGAAATGGATGACTGACCATTTGGGATAGGCAACTCCGGCTGGTGCAGAGGCCTCCGCGGTAATGGAAGTGGGTAGGGTGAGGCCGCAGGTCCAGAACGCGGGGTCCATGTTATGGCAGGCCATATCGCCCATGGCACCCGCACCAAAGTCCCACCAGCCTCGCCATGAGAAGGGCAGGAAGCCTTTGCCGAATGGCCGGGCCTCCATGGGGCCAACCCAGGAGTCCCAGTCGAGTCCCTTTGGAACTGGTGTCTCGGTAGGATATTCAGTCATACCCTGAGGCCAGATGGGTCGGTTGGACCAGGAGTGTAGTTCCAGAACCTCACCGAAGGCTCCGTCATCCATCATCTTCTTCCAGAGCTTGAGGCCAGATCCAGCATGCCCTTGGTTGCCCATCTGAGTTACCACCTTGTATTTCTTGGTAGCCTCCAGAAGAGCCATGCACTCGCCGTAGGTACGGGCGAGAGGTTTCTGCACATATACGTGTTTGCCAAGCTTCATGGCGGCAAGGGCTGCTACCGCATGAACGTGATCTGGAGTAGATACCACAACGGCATCGATCTCGTCCTTATGCTTGGACAGCATTTCCCGGTAATCCGTATAGCGTGGAATCTTGCTGTATTTGTTGAAATGTCCCTTCGCTCGTCCCTCGTCGACATCGCACATGGCAATGAGGGTTCCTCCACTTGAAACCGTGCTATCAAGGTCGCTGCTCCCCTTGCCGCCACAGCCGATCTGGGCGAAGCGGAGCGGTTTTCCCTTGTGGTGGTCACCGTAGACGAGTTCGGCGGAACCAAGTGTGGCCGCGGCTGCGGCGGTGGTCCCGAGGAAGTTACGGCGATTGGACTGAGCCGTTTTGGATGGTTCGGACATGAGAGCGACTACAGCGGTTTGGACGAAGGTTTTCAAGGGTAAGAGTGCGGGTCCCCAGTTATCGGGCTAGTCCCTTTGTGAGAGTGTTTTCGGGACCGTCGCGCCTTTTCAGGAGCTGATGCGGTTTTTGTTGACTGCCTCCGCGGAGTTACCAGCCTGTCTGGATATGACGAAGATTGGTATGCTTGGGACCCTCGCCTCGCTCCTTTTAGCACCCGTGGGCAGTGCGGATTGGTTCCAGTTCCGAGGACCGGAGGGTCAGGGGGTCTCCATGGCGAAAAACATACCCCTGAAGTGGGGACTTGAGAGGGGAGTGGCGTGGAAAAAGAAACTACCCGGCAAGGGGTGGTCCTCTCCGGTGATTGGCGAGGGAAAAGTTGTCATGACCGTTGCCCGGCAGGAGGGAGAGGAAGTCAGCCTCGGTGTTGTTGCGCTTAAAGTAGAAAGCGGTGAGCTTGTCTGGAAGCAGGATCTGTTCAGCCCGGGAGCGGCGGAGGTGAGAAAACGGCACTCCAAGAATGGCCTAGCCAGTGCCACCCCTTATTTGGAGGCAGGAGTTGCCTATGTTCATTTTGGACACATGGGAACTGCCGCGCTCCGACTCAGCGATGGAGAGGTAATCTGGAAGCAGGTCTTCAAGTATCCCCCGGTGCATGGAACTGGCAGCTCCCCGGTGGTGGTGGATGGTAAATTGATTTTCAACGCGGATGGCGCGTCCGACCCCGTGATCGTGGCTCTTGACCAGAAGAAGGGAGAGGTCGTGTGGAAGACTCCTCGGGAGCAGAAGGTCAAGAAGACCTTCTCCTTCGGGACACCCCTGGTTATCGAGGTTGATGGTCGTACACAGGTGATCAGCCAGGCGAGTGGCAAGGTGGCAGCCTACGATCCGGCGGATGGAAAGGAGCTCTGGAAAGTTCTCTATGGTGAGGGCTACTCAGTGGTACCTCGACCGGTCTACGCCAATGACACGCTCTATGTGGCGACAGGATTTGACCGGTCGTCTCTTCTTGCCATTCGCCCGGCAGGCGCAGAGGGGGATGTCACCGCTAGCCATGTTGTTTTCAAGGAAGACCGATACATTCCAAAGACACCGAGCTTTGTTGAGAAGGCTGGCTACCTCTACCTGGTTGATGATACCGGATCACTTACCTGCCGTGATGGAAAGAGCGGTAAACTCCAGTGGAGGAAGAAGATCCCCGGTAACTTTTCCTCCTCTCCCGTCCTGATTGGCAACAAACTCTATCTTGCGACTGAGGATGGTGTCGTCTATGTTACTGAAGTCGCTCCCTCGGGTGTCGAGATCCTTTTCGAACTCGAGATGGACGAGCGCATTTTTGCTTCTCCGGCCCTTATCGACGGGGCCCTTTTCCTGCGGTCGGAGGAAAACTTGTGGAAGATTGGGGGCTGACAGGAGGAGCGGGCATCGTTTGACATGAGGACCCGGTGCTGGCTTGCGGGGATCTTACCGTCCGCGGGAAACTTCCAGATTTTCGACGATCTTGGATCTGTGCCAGGGCGATGGGATCAGGGGTGAGGGACCACGGGTTCGACGGCCGATAACCTGGATCTGAATCTCGCGGGCCTTTTTTTCCCCATCACGCAGGACCACCTGCCAGAGCCGGGTTCTCCCGGAGGGAACGGAGTGGATGAGCAGGAGGCTGAGGACTCCCGCATGGGTGATGTCGCTTCTGCCGGGGGCGGCATCACTGGTCGGGTGAGAGTGAAAAGACCCTACGATCCTTGCGTCCTTTTGGTCCGCTGCTTTTCGCGCGCGCTGGACGCTGCGGGGTGACAGCTCATAGGAATGAGACCGATTACTTGCGTTTTCGACGAAGAACAGCTCAAGGATCCCGTCATTTCCCGAAGGCTGAAAAAGGGCTCCGCAGACCTCACGATCTCCCTCTTCTGCTGCGGCCCGGGCCTCACGCTTGAGCCGAAGATTTTCATCGAAAGGGAGCCGGTAGGAGGATGTAACCCACTTCGGATCCAGGTAGGGGCGGTCCTCGCTCATGATTCCCTGCTGGCAGGCCAGAACCAGGAGGGCCCCGGCCAGGGCAAGGCCGGCAAAACAGGGCCGCAGGCAGCGAAGATGGCTATCTGTATTCAACAATTCCGCCGTTCAAACCATGTTCCTCGTTGTGAGCGCGGAGGTGATCTTCCGCGTGCTTTCGGTCCGGAGTCCAATGGCTGAACCATGGTTCCTGGACAGCTCGGTAGAGCATTGTTTCCTCATTCTCAGGGAAGATGACTGGGCGAGGCTCCCTCCGCTGCATGCGGAAACAAGGCAACCTCCAAGAAGGACGACAGCTCTGCAGAGGAAGTGAAGAAGAAATTCCTTCGCGGTCAGTTTCACAATCCGTTTAGAGCGAGAATCAATTCACGGCTTCAGATTGAGCCGACGGAGAGAGGAGGTCGTTATCGGGAAGGACCTTATCGAGAAGGCGCTGGAATCCTTCTTCTGCCATGTCGCTGTCCGGGTAGATCTTCAAGGCCTTGAGGTACCATGCCATTGCGGATCCGGTCTGGTCACGGCGGGAGTCCTCAAAGTCTCTGGCCCGTTGCAGCGCATCAACAAAGGTGGATATTTTGGGGGTGAGGGTTTCAATTTCCTGACCAAGTTTTGGGTCTTCGGAAAACTCCTGCTGGGAACGAAGCTCGGCAAGGGCCTCCCAGGCGGCGTAACTGTTGCCCCGTGTAGCAGCCTGCCGGGCCACCGAGATCGCGGTATCAATTTTTAGAATATTAGTCACTACGGTGCGCAGGGCATCTTCATTGGTGGCGTTACCTTTGACTGCTGGGGCGAATTCATACTGGCGCTTGAAGATCTCCCGGAAATTCTGTTCGCGAAGGAGGCGGTCGAAATCGTTGCGGGCAACCATGATTCCGCCACTCTTGTCGAGGAGATCGCTGAACTCCTCGAGCTTGGGATTGGTGGGCCAGATCTCAGCGGCGGTCTGGATCTCTTCCTTCACCTTGTCCTTGTCCCCTTCCAGAAGGGCTGCCTTGGCTCCCTGAATAGCCATGTCGCTGGCGAAGGTATAGCCCGTTATGGCACTCTCAGCCTTGGCCGAGGGAAAGTCCTTGGCGGTGCTCTTGAGGGAAGTAACGAGCTCCTTCGCCTGAGTATAATTCTTGGCCTGCATTGCGTCATAAAGTTCAAACAGGCCTCTGACGTAGAGCTGGATGCGGCGTTTCTTTTCCAGCTCGAGAGTGGCGACCGGGGCAAGATACTCCCCGATGAAAAAGGCCTCAAGAAGACGCTTCTGGGCGGTGTGAAGCTCGTCGCGCTCGAGCAGAAAGTTGACGGCTTCAATGGCCTTATTGACCTCCTGAATTGCCTCATTAGCAATGGAGTCGAGGGTAGAGACGGTTGGGTTCACTCCGAGGCTCTCACTGAACATCTTGGAGACATCGGAATTTTTATCGATATGAAGGGCAGAGTCCCCGTCCTTCCAGATCTGGTTATAGAAGCGCGAGGCCATCAGAACGTGCTGATAGCGGCGCTGCATGGTCCAGAGAGCCATGTTTGCCTGATACTGAATCTTGGAACGGAGTTCCTGAACCTCCGACTGGGCAAGATTCTTCTTCTTCATGACCTCGACCTCCCCGATCCTGCGGAGAATCTCGGCATATTCGAGAGACTGGGCTCCGCGGCCCGTGGAAGTGGCTTCGGTAGTCTGCTTGTTTTCCCCCTCACCTCCTTCATTCGTAGATTTTACTTCTCCGGTCTTCTGGTCACGGTCGTGTCTGGTTTTCCAGTCACCATCGCGGATGCGCTTCTGCTTTTCCTCCTCCAGGGCCATGTTCAGCTTCTGGAGGTTGCGATTGTCACGCTTTGCTAGCATGGCCACGTAGACGGCCTCGGCGAGGGTCATACAGATTCTGGCATCCGCCGGAAAGGCGGAGGCTGCTGGAAGGGTCTGGTAGGCAGTCTTGATGTCCGGACCTCCTTTCCGGTAGGGGGAAAGGTCGCCAAGGATACGGTCTATGTTCCCCCGGTAGGTTTGTGCATCTTCGGAATTTTCTTCCGGCTGACTCAGGTACTTTTCAAAACGGGACCGCATGATCCGGTTATCACCGAGCGGAATCGTGATGCCGGCGACGGTGATTGTCTCGTCCCCCGGGTTGAGAAGGGGAATTTCCTCCCCAAAGGGCGACTTGGTATCGGGTTGCTGCCGGTTGACCGTAGTGCTGGTGTCGGTCGGAGTGCGGTTCGCATTGGTCTCCGGAGCAGGCGGGGTGTAGACTTGGCTCAGGGCCACGCTGCTGAAGGCGAGGAGGAGTGCGATTCGGATCAATTGGTTCTTCATACCGGATCTCTTGTTTTGCATTTTAGGGTTTCTTAATCGCGGTTGCAACGTTTACGCCCCCTTCTCCCACGCGGATCTTGAAGGCGTAAGTGACGTCTCGCTCCAGATTGATGGTGGCAATCTCCTCAGGAACCTTGATGAAAACGGCTTCATCTTCTCCCGCTTCACTTCCGACCATGAGGCAGACCCCGACCCCGGAATCGCGGCTTTCGATACGGAAGACTTTGCCTTCGACCGTGTATTCGTTGCGGCGCAGCGCGGTTGCATTGCTGAAGGTCTCTTCCACCGGGAGGGGTTGTCCGGTAAAGCCCTCGGTCTTTCCCTTTTTCAGAAGCAGGGCTCCGGCTGCGACGAAGACCAGCACCACTGCCGCGATCCCGATGATGGCGGTGGCGTTGAGACCTGAGCTGGCGCGGCGACCCATATTCTTGATGTGAAATATTAAAGGTTTGGAACAAAAGGATTCTAAGGGGGAATCGGAGATTGCTAAACTCAGGAATTCGGGATTTTCGATCCCGGATGGTTCGGAGAAAGGAGCAGGGGCGGCCTTGATCCACCCGTTCGGGTGATCTGGGAGTATTCATACAGGGGACAAATCATCGGAAAGAAGCCTAGCTGTCCCACTGGTGGCGTACCATTCCGATCCAGGCCACCGTAATTCCAACCAAAATCTGGGCGCAGAGAGCGAAGAAACAGACATTGCCGGGGGAGAGTTCGGTCTCGGTGATCACATCGACTGCGGTGTGGATATTGCCGCCGAGGGCCTCGATACTACCCGACCATGCCCAATAGGCAGAGACGAAGGGCTGAGTGAGGGTTTCGAAGAATTCGGGAAGAGCGAGGACGGCGCCGCTGAGGGGAAGTTGGAAGCCAACGAGGTAGATGGAGAGCAGGGAGGACTGCTCCGGGGTTTTCATGATCGAAGAAATCGCCAGACAGATCGCGGTAATGGAGGCATTGACGAGGATGAGGAAGGAGATGTGGCTGATAAAGGAGCCGCTGAATTGCCAGAAGAACTCCACGAACATGGCCATCCAGAGTGACTGCGCAAGGATGAGGCAGGTGAGAAAGGCGAGCTTACTGAGAAGGTAGGAGACTGGGCGGACACCGCCGAACTTCTCCTTCTCCATGATCTTCCGTTCCCCGGCCACTTCGCGCGCGGCATTGTTGGAGCCCATGAGGGCGAGCAGGATGACCTCGAACATGATCATTCCCGAGACCGCGGAGCCGACCCGGATCTGGTCCTCGCGGACCTCGACCCGTGATTGTAGTTCAAGGACGATATTCTCCTCTGGAATATTAGAGAGGCGCTTAATGGGCTCTTTTCCCCTTTCGGCAAAAAAAGTAACGAGGATCGGAAAGCAGAGCAGGATGGCAACCTGGAGCAGGACCTGGGTTCGGTCGCGGAAGAATATTTTCCAGCGCCGGGCAAGCAGCGTTCCGAATTGGCTGAAGGTGCTCGGCAGGCGAGGAGGAGTTGCCGGCATCTTTTTTTTCCGCTTTTTTGGGCGGGGCTCTCCTTCGTCCTCTTCGTTGGGAGATTCCTCAGTGGCAGGCAACTTGATCACGCCGGCCTCGATGTGAAGTTCGCGTGTGTGTGCGAGCTTCCGATAGTAGGCTTCGCGATGTTTTGCCCATGACTCCTGCCACTCGGTGCCGCTCTGCTTGGCAAGGGTGGGGTAGACTTCCTCGGAGTCGTCAACGGAGAAGTAGTGGGTGAGTTGGCTGGGAGGACCGTGGAAGGCGACGCTACCCTCGTGGTTGACCAGGATCGAGTCGTAGAGTTCAAGATGAGCGAGGGAGTGGGTCACAAGAATGACGGTGCGACCGTCGTTGCGGGAAAGATCGTGGAGGAGGTGAACGATTTCGCGTTCGGAGCGGGGATCAAGTCCACTTGTGACCTCGTCACACAGGAGGAGCTTGGGATCGGAGACGAGCTCCATGGCGAGTCCGAGACGCCGTTTCTGTCCGCCGGAGAGCACCCTGATGTGGCGGTCGGCAATGGGAGCGAGGCCAGTCTCCTCCAAAACACGGTCAATGCGCTGATCGAGCTCCTCGGTATTGCGGCACTTGACGCGGAGACGGGTGGCGGTCTCGATCGCTTCATCGACCGTGAGCTCGTCGAAGGCAATGGAGAACTGGGGGACGTAGCCGCTCTCCCAGGGTTCGAGATCGCCCTCCTCGGAGAGATTCCGCCCGTCCCACCAGAGGGAGCCTCCGGATTCGGGATTGAGGCCAGCGATGGTTTTCAGGAGAGTGGTCTTGCCACAACCAGAGGGGCCTACAATGGCCATGAAATGTCCCCGTGGTACGTCAAAGCTCGCGTGGTTTACCAGATTAACGGGTTCGCCATCTTTCTGAATAGTGAAACAGACCTCCTTGAGCTCGAGCACGACTGATGGGAAACGGGGTGACAGTGGGTTCGGACGGGGTCCTGAAAGCGGTCGGGGTAGGATTCAACCCCGTTCTCTGCGGAGTTGGAAGCACAAACGTTGCCTCTTGAGAGTGGTTCCACGGGGGCACTACTGNGACCAAGGAGCGGGCAAGAGGATCCTTGAGCGAGGTTTCAGGGGTGTTACCCTGTCTGCAGAGATGGCCTCCAGAAGAGCACGTAGACGAGCCGGGTCGTCCCGGGGCAGCAACACCCGGGTGTGGGTGGGGCGCCTCACTGTCGGTATGCTGGTTCTGGGTGCCCTGCTGGTCCCAGGAGGCTATATCTGGCTTAAGAGCTACCTGCGCAGTGAGGGCTTCCGGTCCATGGTCAACCAGANGGTAAGTCAGGTTCTTGATGTAGAGGCCGCCTTCGACAAATTCAAATGGGACGGGATGGAGATCACGGCTCCCATCTTCATCGCAGATGGCAAAGGTCTGATACAGAGGATTGAGGCGGACGAATTGAAGACGGAGGTTCGTTTCGGCCCGCTGCTAAGCAGACGGCTGGAAACCGAGGACCTTCGGTTGCGNCGGTTGCACGTCGAGATCGACGCGACCAGAGAGAGTCCGCAGTTTGAGAAAAACAGCCAGGGCACGGTCAAGTTCGAGAGTGCNCGCATTGATGAGATCAGCGGCACGGTGGANTTTGGGGAGAGGGCACTGCGCTGGTCCGGAATGCGCGGACTTTTCAAGCCGGGACAGGGCCCCGGTTCCTATGACGCGTCCCTGACTCGAGGTCAGCTGCTCACCCCGCTAGCGCTTTTCCCGAGGCTGGACCTNCAGGAAGCAGACCTGCGCTACACGGAGGANGGAGAACTTATTCTGAAGAGTGGATCATGGAAGGTTTTTTCCTCGGGATGGATGGATACAAGGGGTTTCGTTAATTTCACGGGAGGGGACTTTGACTTCGATGGAAGCCTGAGGGACGTTCAGTGTGCCGAGGTGGTGCCTGAGGACTGGGCCAAGCGTATCACTGGTGATCTGATGTCGGACTTCAGGGTGAAGGGAGAGTTCGGAAAGAGTCCTGTCATTACCGGTAATCTCCGTTTGAGTGACGGCCATCTTACCGCCCTTCCGGTTCTCGACAGGATAGCATCCTACACCGCAACCGAGCGTTTTCGCCGCCTGTCGCTTCGAGCGGCTGAGTTGGAATACACGAAGAGCGGAGATCGTCTTGACCTGAAGAACATCGTAATTGTCAGCGATGGTCTCCTGCGCATCGAGGGTTCACTGACGATTAACGGCGGACAGCTCGATGGAGATCTCATGCTGGGACTGACCCCGTCAACCCTGAGTCGTATTCCCGTGGCCGCACACAGNGTCTTTGAGCCGGGAACGNATGGACTCCATTGGACTCCGGTAAAGATCTCTGGAACGACAGAATCGCCGCAGGAGGACTTGAGCGACCGTTTGATTGCTGCTGGTTTTGAGTGGATGTATGAAATGGTTAACGGGGAACTTGTTCTCAAGTCCGGCGGTAAGGTTGCCGGCGACCTGGGGAAGGCTCTCTGGAATACCGGGGGAACGGCCGTCGAGCTCGGCGCTGATATTCTTGGACGTGGTAGCGATATTCTCAGCGGTGTGGGGGGGCAGGTAAAGCCGCTCGGGGATGGCGTGAACAATATTCTCGAGGGTATCCTGGGCTTGCCTCTGGTTCCGGAGGGTGGCGGGCTACCGGAACTACCAGAGCTCCCGGGAGGGGGTAAGAGCCCGCATAGCGGACTCTTTGATCAGAAATCGGACGAGAAGAAAAAACGGGAGCCGGGTGTTCCGCTGGTTGAGGATCTGGGAAAGATCCCGGGACGAGCTCTTGACCTTCTTGAACGGGGTCTGGGGATCGATCCGGTCGAAAAGAAGACGGAGGAAGACCCAGAGGGCACAGAAAAAAAACGGTCAGACCGGAGTCAGAAGGTCCCTTAGATACGGGGAAGCAGAGGGGCCCCGAAGGGTTACCCAAGAAGTAATAGATTGCTGCGGGGACGACGGAAGGTTGCCGTGGGGGCGGCAGAGGCCACAGGCTTCGATCTTCGCCGCCAGATTTATTCGTTGACGACGAACTTGCGGCCCTTCCCNCTGAGCCATGCCCCTTGTGCGCTGCTCAGCAGGGCATTCAGGGTGCCCAGATCCTTCACTCGGAATTCGACAGTCCTNGCGTGGGTGGTGGTGGGGTATTGTTTCTGAACCATGTTCTCGATGTCGACTCCAGTTCGCTGACCTGCACGGTCGAGGAGGTCCTTGCCTCTCTCGACGATCTTTCTGCCGGCCGCCAGGGTGCCATATTGAGCGGCAGGAGTGATCTGATAGACGCGCATGGTCGTNGAGCCAATGGTGTCGATGTTGACCTCGGTAACGATCAGGTTTCCGTCGAGTAGGTACTCGTGCTTGCTGATGGCAGCAATTCGGCTCAGGGCTACCACGTAGCTTCCCCCGGGTAGAGATCCCTGCCAGAATCCCTTCTCCCCGGTTGATTCATTAAAGGGCTTATCGTCATTGCCGGTGGACGAGGGATTGGGATTGGCGGTGCCCTGTGCCGGCGCAANGAGGGGCAGGAGAAAAAGGGAGAGGATGAGAAATGGTTTCATGGCTTCCTGAGACTGTGGGGTCATTATTAGGGGTGTTCCGNGATGCGTCAAAGGATCGTTTGGGTGATCTGATTCCCAGTTCTCGATTGAAGGAGGCGTTGGGATCCGCTTTTCTACGCTGGTGCCCAGCTATCGTCCCAATGTCGCGCTCCTGCTTCTTGACGACCGGGATCACCTCCTGATCTGCGAACGGATGAATCTGGAAGGCGCCTGGCAATTTCCTCAGGGCGGGATCGACGAGGGGGAGTCTCCCCTTGAGGCATTACTCCGTGAGGTTCAGGAAGAAATTGGTCTTCCTCCCTCGGGATATGAGGTCCTTGAGTCCCGGGATGGGTACGACTATCTTTTTCCTCCTGACGTCCGGAGGCGGAGGGGCAAGCGCACGCGTTTTGATGGACAGTCCCAGACATATTTCAGGTGTCGGCTGAGAAAGAGTGCCCCTCCCATCAATGTTGATCAGGATCCGCGGGAATTCAGCAGGTATACCTGGGTCAAGCCTTCCCTGTTTGACCTGAATTGGCTTCCGGCCTTCAAGCGTCCCGTTTACTGGAGAGTTCTGCGCGACTTTTTTGGAGTGGAACTGGAGCCTCCTGCCTAGCGCGGGCCCATTCATGATCAGAGGTCGGCCTGATCAGCAAGGTCCTCAATTTCGGGATCGAGGTAGGTTTCCTCGATCAGGGTTCGGGCCCAGAGATCGCTTTGNGCGAGGTGGCGGAGGATACGCAGGGCCATGGCCTGGACCGCCGGGACGTCCGACCAGATTGTCTCCCTGAGGTGGTGCCATCCGCTGCCGTGGAGGGTCGGCGGTTTCAGGAGTTGACCGAGAACTTTCTCGCTCACAAGGAGGCATCGGGCAAAGTCTGGATCTGTCGGAACCGGGGGGATCTCATATGTCACCAGAGGGACCCCGCTCACTCCCGTCAGTTCGCAACGCGACTTGGCTCTGCGAGCGAGGTCTTTTCCGAAGAGCGAGAGGGAATGTTTGCGTTCCCGATCCGAGTCGTATCCCCTGGCCATGACTGGTGCTAGCCGCATGGACGGGTGCGGGCAAGTAGAGGTATCATGAAAATCAGGAATACAGAATATTTCACATCCGCTGGCACCAGCTGACTTCTATGATAGGCTTTCTNCCGTGAAGTCCTGTTCGGCCCTGTGTTCGGTATTTCTGGTCTTGGTAGTTGTGTGGACAACAGGAGCGTGCAGCTCAGGCTCTTTCGGGTCCTCACAGTCGGTTTCCCTGCGTCAGACTCTTGCGCACTCTCTCCTCAGAAACCCGCGGGTTGGTCTTGCTAACTTTCATGTGAGTGGACGCCGGGATAACGCTACCGCCTTTGATAACATGCAGCAGGCAGAGCGCGGCGCGCGCTCGATGCGTAGCTCCTATCTCAGAGCACCCGGCGGATCAGTCTACCTCGATAACCAGATGCTCTGGGGGATGCATTACCTGACCCGGGCNGGCTGGTCGTATCGTGTCACGGAATTGGCGGGGGGATCCCACAGTGAGAAGTCGAGTCATTACCGTGGAGTGGCTTTCGACGTGGACTACATTAACGGAGTCAAGGTGGGGCGGCGAAATCCTCACTTGCGGGGTTTCATGCGGAAGTGCCGTCAATTGGGAGCGCGNACGGTGAAGGGTCCCGGAACGCCAGGGCATAGCACCCACGTACACGTGGAGTGGTAGGGCCCGTATGACCTGGCGCTGGTGTCAGAGGACTTTTTCCATCCAGAACGCTCGATAGCGGAGCACACCTGCCCGGAAGGCCAGAATCATGGCTGGGATTGCGCAGGCAATCAGGGGACGGCGTAGCGAAACTTTCAGAGCGGAAGCGAGGAGACGCGGTCGCGCGAGAGTTCGAAATGTCTTTCGTGCGATCAGACCCCAGGTCGGCTCCACGAGAGCAGTGAGATCGCGCGAATGGAACAGGGAAAGACCGGCCGCATGGCTAAGATCTTGGTAGTCTCTCATTGACCCAAGGGACGGNAGAGATCCAGCCTGGCAGATCAGCTGAAGGAGCGCTCGCTCCGCGGCAGATGGCTCTGGTTCGATGGTCCAGCAGGCGACGGCGGCCCGGCCTCCNGGGACGAGGACACGGTGCATCTCAAAAAAAAATCTTTTTTTGTCCTGCATGTGGGAAAGCGATTCCACCGCAATGGCACGATCAAAACTTTGAGCAGGGTAGGTATTCTGGAGCCAGTCGCCCTGCTCGATAGATACCTTCCCTTGAATTGGCGGAGTGATGTAGCNAGCTTTTTCCGCCTGTGCGTGGGAAATGGTAAGCCCTGAAACATGGGCGCCGGTCCGTTCAGCAACGCGATGTGCGTCTACTCCGTACCCGCAACCGATGTCGACCACACGGAGGCCCGGTCTCAGTGAGAGAGANGAAAGAAGCAGGGTGAGGAGTCGGTCAGTCGCTGCTTCAACGGAGCGAGATTCTCCTGGAAACCACAGCCCATGGTGGAGAGTCCTTCCCCAGATAGACCGGTAGAATTCGTCCAGTCGATCGTAGTGATCTCCGACGTCAGCAGGAGCGAGCGTTGCAGGAGCGAGCAGCATTCAGGAACAGCAAAGACCCGGGTTCCCCTCAGAGAAGGAGCATTACTTTTTCTTGTCCTTGGAGAGGAGCGGTGCCATCCGCTTTTTCATGCCCGTGGTGGCTGCTTCAGCGATGACCTCATCGTCCTTGGTCAGCGTCACGATATAGCCGGCGTAGCGGGTGCCGCTGTCCGGCTCCACGTCAAACTGAGGGCGATCGGGACGAAAGCGATTCTCCCGGAGCTCCCTGACNTCTCCGTCTTTTTTTGAGAACGAGTAAGGGGAGGAAGTCACCTCCATCTCTTCATCGGCCGGGATGTCGATCTGTCTGGAACCCCTACTAGCGATGGACAGCTTTCGGTTACGAATGTCACGGGCGATCACCACCCATTCGAGGGTCACGCCCTCGTAGTCCTCACGGTCACGGTTATCGATTTCGATCTCCAGCTGTCGCTGGCTCTTACGGGTCTCACCCTTACGCTCGGAACCAAGGGTTGAGTTTTTGACTTTCAGTCGTATGTCCGCTGCGCCGGCGAGCATTGGGAGCAGCATGAGGGCTGTCGTGAGGGTGAGAATGACCCGATTCATGNGGCGANATTATGGTCTTTTGGGTGATCTGCAANGATGGATCAGCNGTCTGTTTCGCAGTGAAGGATGGCNGGGCCTCATTTTGTGAGGTCAGACTTGTTCTTAAGACAATAGGGCGGTTATCTCGCGGGCATGAAGATGGTAGCAAGACTTCTGGTCCCCTGGAGCCTGCTGGCAGCGTGCGCCCCGAGCATGGCTGCNGAGTACGAAATGCGACTGAGGAANGAGGTCGAGGACGGTCCAGGCCAGTTCCGAACGGTTGAGTCGAGAGAGAGATGGAAGCCCCGCGAGACGGCTGTGATTGTCTGTGATATGTGGGACCTTCACCACTGCAAGAACGCCGTGGTCCGGGCTACCCAGCTTGCGCCCCGGATGAACGCGCTCCTGGAAGCGGCGAGAGACAGAGGCTCACTCATCATTCACGCTCCCTCTTCGTGCATGAAGTTTTATGAGACTCACCCTGCCCGTAAGCGGGCGCAGTCAGCGCCGGACTCAGGTAATCTCCCGGAAGGCATCGAGCAGTGGATGACCTGGATCGATGACCGGGAGGAGCAGGCTGGGTACCCTATTGATCATTCCGATGGGGGAGAGGATGACGATCCCTCGGAGCATGCCGAGTGGGCCGAAAAATTAAAGAAGATGGGGCGTAATCCGCGGGCGCCGTGGACCCGCCAGCTCGGTCTGCTTGAGATTGACGGCAGCCGGGATGCCATCACTGACTCTGGAAGGGAAAATTGGAATCTTCTTGAGCAGCATGGAATCAGGAACGTGATTCTCGTTGGAGTGCACACCAACATGTGTGTCCTGGGGCGCCCCTTCGGCCTGCGTCAGCTGGCCAAAAACGGCAAGAATGTGGTCCTGATGAGGGATCTTACGGATACGATGTACAATCCGGCGATGCCGCCGATGGTCAGCCATTTCGGGGGAACTGACCTCATTGTGAACCATATTGAAAAATATGTCTGTCCCACGGTTACCAGTGACCAGATCCTGGGAGGGATTCCCCATCGCTTCGCAGGAGATTCGCGCAAGCACATTGTCTTTCTGATTGGAGAGCGCGAATATGAAACGGAAAAGACCCTTCCGCGCTTCGTGTCCGACCATCTCCTCCCAGCCTTCAGGACGACGTTTGTCTTTGCGGACCCGGAAGGAGTGGCACGGAACAAGTTCCACGGTGTTGAGGCAGTCCGGGATGCGGACCTGCTCTTTGTCAGTGTCCGGCGAAGAGCACTACCGAAGGAGGATTTGAAACTACTTCGGAATCACGTTCGGGAAGGAAAGCCCGTGATAGGCATCCGGACTGCCAGTCATGCCTTTTCCCTGAGAGGCGAGCCTGCGCCTCCGGGGCACTCGGTGTGGGAGGAGTGGGATGCGGAGGTGATCGGGGGGAATTACACCGGGCACCACGGAAATGCCCTGAAAACGACAGTTCACTCTACGGAGAAGGGTGATCATTTCCTTGGTAATACGACCCAGGTCCTCTACCAGAGTGGGGGATCACTGTATATCAACAGCCCGATGCGTCCCGGTCAGAATGTGCTTCTCTCAGGGCGAGTGGAGGGAATTGATCGAGCAGAGCCCCTCGCATGGACCTTCCAGCGCCCTGATGGAGGGAAAACGTTTTATACCTCACTCGGGCACATCAGCGATTTTGAGCAGAAAGCCTTTGTTGAGATGCTAATCCGGGCGATTCATTGGTGCTTCGATTAGGGCATTGCCGGGGCTCGGGTAGTTGATTCAGGTGAGCGGCGTCCTGAAATTTTGCGCGGTTGACAGAACGGGTGCGAGGCCCGAGTTTTGCGCTCCATCATGAAGAAAGGAACTCTGATTCAGCTCATTGCCTTGGTCGCATTCTGTGCAGGACTCTCTGCCCAGGAAGATCCCGCGCCTGCGCCCGCCGAGCCCGCACCCGCCGAGCCTGCGCCTGCGCCTGCTGAGCCTGCACCCGCTGAGGCCGCACCCGCTGAGGCCGCACCCGCTGAGGCCGCACCCGCTGAGGCTGCACCCGCCGATCCTGCGAAGCTGGTAACGCCTCCAGTGCCTCCAGTGCCTCCGGCACCCAAGGTCCAGGCTGTCCCGGAGGATGTGGCTGCACCACCAGAGGGAGCAGAGAAGACCGAATCAGGGATTTACTCGAAGGTCCTCCAGGAGGGAACGGGAACCAGTCATCCCAAGGCAGATGAAAAGGTCAGGGTGCACTATTCAGGATGGCAGACGGATGGATATAATTTCGACAGCTCGTATAGCAGGGGTGTGCCATCAACCTTTGGGCTCAACGGAGTCATTGCGGGATGGACCGAAGGCGTGCAGTTGATGGTGGAAGGAGAAAAGCGTCGGTTCTGGATCCCCGGTGAGCTGGCCTACGGGAAGCTGGAGGGAGAGCTGCCACCGATCGGGGAGAACGGAAAGCGTCCGGGGCGACCTCTCGGCCAGCTCTGTTTCGATATCGAACTGATCAAGATTCTTCGCCCGCATCCGACCCCTGAGAATCTGACTGCGGCGCCGGAAGATGCCCCGGCCAACCCCTCCGGAGTGGCGTCCAAGGTGATCAAGGCGGGAGCCGGGGAATCAAAGCCAAAGCCTACGGACAACGTGCAGGTACATTACACGGTCTGGACGACGGATGGAAAGGTGGTAGATAGCACGTTGCCTAATGAGCGACCAAAGACTCTCCCGCTTAAAAGGACGATCAAGGGCTTCACCGAGGGAGTCCAGATGATGGTGGAGGGAGAAACGAGAAGGATCTGGGTTCCGACCGACATGGCGTACGGAGCCGCGCCTCCTCCTACCGCGCCCGAGGGCATGCTGGTATTCGAAGTAGAACTGCTGAAGATTCTCAGCAACTAAGGGCTTGTATCCATGACGGGAGCCACCTGCGGATTCGCTCGTGGGTCTCTCCTCTCCATGGGCTCGGACCCCCACTTCGTAAGTGGAATCGATTGCTGACAGGACAAAAGAGAGGCCGGTTGCCCTGCTTGAGATGCGGGAGATCGACAAGTCTTTCCCGGGAGTGCAGGCCCTTAAGGGCGTTGATCTTGACCTGTATTCCGGGGAAGTCCTTGCCCTGCTGGGAGAAAATGGAGCTGGCAAAAGTACCCTGATTAAAATTCTTGGGGGAGCCCACGCCCCCACTGCGGGGAATGTTCTTGTTGGGGGAAGGGAGGTGGATCTCTCAACTCCCCATGCCAGTCAGGCCGCCGGGATTGGAATCATCTACCAGGAATTCAATCTGGTGCCGCACCTCAGCGCGCGGGAAAATATTTTCCTGGGGCAGGAAAGCGGAAGGGGAGGTTTTATCGATACGGGAGAGGAACGCCGCAAGGCCTCCGATCTCTTCCGGCGACTGGGGACTCCCATTGATCCTGAGCAGCGCTGCTCAGACATGACGGTGGCCCAGCAGCAGGTTGTCGAGATCGCCAAGGCTCTTTCCCAGGACGCAAGGATTCTTGTGATGGACGAACCGAGTGCCACCCTGACACCACAGGAGGTCGAGCGACTTCTTAAGATTGTGAGGGAGCTCCGCACTCAGGGACTGGGGATTATTTATATCAGTCACCGTCTTGAGGAGGTCTATGAAATTTCAGATCGCATCATGGTGCTGAGGGATGGGGGTCATGTTGCCACCAGGCCAACAGGAGAACTCGGCCGGGAAGCTCTCATCGAGCTCATGGTGGGTCGCAAGCTGGAAAATGAGTTTCCCTCCCATGAGCCCAGGATCGGTGATGAGCGACTTGAAGTCAGGGGATTGAGCAGGGGTACGGCGGTGCGTGATATCTCCTTTTCCGCTCGAGCAGGAGAAATCCTGGCGCTGACCGGCCTTGTTGGTGCGGGGCGGACCGAGACCGTGCGTCTGCTTTTCGGAGCAGATCAGCCGGATTCCGGATCGATTTCCCTTGATGGAGAGGCCCTGCACTTCAGCAACCCGCGGCAGGCGATCCGGGCAGGCATCGGCCTGCTGACGGAGGACCGCAAAGGGCAGGGACTCGTCCTGATGCATTCCGTCAGGGAGAACTTTGGTCTTCCCAACCTCGAGGAGTTTTCCCGCTGGGGGATGGTGGATCGTGATAATGAGCAAACCAGTTTCAGCAGCTTTGTGGACTCCCTGCGGATCAAGGTCCCACATCAGGATGAGCTGGCCCGTAATCTTTCCGGGGGGAATCAGCAGAAGGTGGTCCTCGCGAAGTGGCTGCAACGAAATTGTGAAGTGATCATCTTTGATGAACCGACCCGGGGTATCGATGTTGGCTCGAAGTATGAGATTTACCTCCTGATCCAGGAACTGGCAGCACAGGGAAAGGTGATCATCATGATCAGTTCGGAGCTGCCTGAGGTCCTTGGTCTGGCCGATCGGGTTCTCGTCATGCACGAGGGCCGAATTACCGGGGAGACCACTGACGTCAGGAACGCCACGCAGGAGGATATCATGCGGATGGCGGTCGCCTGAATCCTGCCAGGACAGATATTTAGGGTGGCTGTTTCTCAGTCCTTCTGAGTTGCGTTTGCCTTCAGGCGAAGAGCGTTGAGGGCGATGAAGCCAGTGGCATCGTCCTGATTGTAGGCCTCTTCTGCGCCTCCTTCCATGGTCGCGACATCCTCGCTGTAGAGGGAAAGGGGTGAGCGCCGGCCCGCATTGATGATATTCCCCTTGTAGAGCTTGAGCCTGACTTCGCCGGATACGGTCTGCTGTGTCTCCGTGACAAGGGCCTGCAGTGCAAGACGCTCGGGAGCAAACCAGAAGCCATTGTAGACCATCTGGGCGTATTTGGGAATGAGGCTGTCGCGCAGTTGCATGGCTTCGCGGTCCATGGTGAGGGCTTCGAGATCGCGATGAGCCGCTAGCAGGATTGTGCCACCCGGGGTTTCGTAGATTCCGCGGGATTTCATGCCCACAAACCGGTTTTCCACGATATCGACCCGTCCGATGCCGTGCTGGCCACCGAGGGTGTTGAGGACCCGCATGATTCCGTAGGGGCTCAGAAGGGCGTAGCCGTCCCGCTCTCCTTCCGGATTGACGTCTCCAAGCCTGGCGAGCAGCTCCCCTTGGCCATCGCACTGAAATCCCACCGCATTCCCCTTCTCAAAAAGAAGTTGGAGATAGAGAGGCTGATCGGGGGCCTCCTCGGGTGAAACGGAGAGGACATACATCTCACGGTCTGCCTCGGTGGTGCCATCGTACCAGGGATCCTCCAGCATACCGGCTTCAAAGGAGATGTGAAGGAGGTTCCGATCCATCGAGTAGGGCTTTTTCAGGGAAGCCTGCACCGGGATGCCATGAGCGTCGGCGTAGGCAATCATTTCGGTCCGGCCGGGGAACTGATCACGAAAGCGCTCCTGTCGCCACGGGGCGATGACATCCACCTGGGGTGCCAGACTCGCGGAGCTGAGCTCGAACCGGACCTGATCGTTCCCTTTCCCGGTCGCCCCATGGGCGATGGCATCGGCCTCCTCGGCGAGCGCCACATCGAGCATACCCTTCGCGATACAGGGGCGCGCGATCGAGGTGCCGAGGAGATAGCGTCCCTCGTAAACCGCATTTGCCTGGAACATGGGGAAGATATAGTCCCGGGCAAATGTTTCCCGGAGATCGCCGATAAAGCATTTGCTGGCTCCCGTATTGAGGGCTTTTTCCTCAAGGCCGTCTAGTTCATCGCCCTGTCCGACGTCTGCGCAATAGGCAATGACGTCCGCGCTGTAGGTCTCCTTCAACCAGGTCAGCAGGACGGAGGTATCCAGCCCTCCAGAGTAGGCGACGACGATTTTCATCGCCGCGGAACTTAAAAGGAGAGGATCGAGAGTCCAGAACCAAGATTGAGGAATGTTGGATGACATTAGGGAAGGGGTGGGCTTGTGTCCCCCCGCGTGAAGGGCACACTCTTCCCAGAATGGAGATCGAGTTAACGACAGGCGCATGGATATGGGCGGCTGTGGCGGCCCTCGCGGTGGGGATCTCGAAGACCGGGTTCGGGGGGATTGGGTTGGTGGCGGTCTCCATCATGGTGGAACTTTTCGGAAAGCCTTCGGTGGGAATTCTCCTCCCGATGCTGATTTTTGCGGATATGGCGGTGTATCCGGTGTTCCGCAAACACGGGTCCTGGGGTCCGGTGTGGAAACTTCTTCCCCCGACTGTCTTGGGATGCACCGCGGGATACTTCGTGCTCGACTGGATGCCCGGGGAGTCTGCCCGCAGCGTGGTGGGCGGAATCATCGTGGCAATGGTTGGAATACAGCTGTTCCGGAATGTGGGGCGGGAGCGGTTCGATCATCTTGCCCGGTCACGGGGGGCGGGCTTGGCGGCGGGATTCGCGGCGGGTAGTGCGACGATGGTGGCGAATGCAGCGGGCCCTATCTTCCAGCTCTACCTGCTCTCCCGTCGCTTTGAGAAACTTGAGCTCATTGGGGTGGGAGCGCGCTTTTTCCTTTTGGTCAATGTCCTCAAGGCACCATTTCTCGGAGGGATGAGCTTCATTAACGGAGAGAGCCTCCTGTTCAATCTCAAGCTTGTTCCCGTGATCCTGCTGGGAATCTACCTCGGGCGCCATCTCGTCCACGCCGTGTCGCAGCGTCTGTTCGAGTGGCTCGTGATTCTGTTTGCCCTTGTTGCGGGAGGCAGGCTCGTCCTGCTTTAGGGTAGGCAACTCTCACCAGCCACGAGATGATTCCCCGTGTTTCAGGGCCTTGTAATTCTCAACGGCCATGTAGACGAGCAGAATTGGGAACAGGATGGATCCCCACCTGAGGTAGATCAGACATGCCACAACAATAGCAACCGACATGCTGATGCCGAGCGTCAGCTGGATGCGGCGAGGACCAAGGAATGCTTTGAGGACTTGCCCCCCATCCAACGGGAAGACAGGGATCAGATTCAGGATCGCCCAGTAGAGGCTGATTTCGACAAAAGACCGGGTGAGCCGATAGGCCCATTCGCTCATGTCGCCTCTGAGGCTTTCTCTGAGCAGGAAGAAAAGGAAAAGTCCGCAAGCAGCCTGAAGGAGCGGTCCAGCGAGGCTGACGAGGATTTGCTGCCCTCGTGTGAAGCGAGCTCCCTGAGAGAGGGCGTATCCACCAAAACCGTGGAGAACAATAGAGACGTGCCGACACCCGAATTGACGCATTGTGAGCGCGTGGCCAAGCTCGTGAAT
>PBNG01000086.1 GCA_002723015.1 Roseibacillus sp.
GCTCATTGCCTTGGTCGCATTCTGTGCAGGACTCTGTGCCCAGGAAGATCCCGCGCCTGCGCCCGCCGAGCCCGCACCCGCCGAGCCTGCGCCCGCTGAGGCCGCACCCGCTGAGGCCGCACCCGCTGAGGCTGCACCCGCCGATCCTGCGAAGCTGGTAACGCCTCCAGTGCCTCCAGTGCCTCCGGCACCCAAGGTCCAGGCTGCCCCGGAGGATGTGGCTGCACCACCAGAGGGAGCAGAGAAGACCGAATCAGGGATTTACTCGAAGGTCCTCCAGGAGGGAACGGGAACCAGTCATCCCAAGGCAGATGAAAAGGTCAGGGTGCACTATTCCGGGTGGCAGACCGATGGCTACAATTTCGACAGCTCGTATAGCAGGGGTGTGCCATCAACCTTTGGGCTCAACGGAGTCATTGCGGGATGGACCGAAGGCGTGCAGTTGATGGTGGAGGGAGAAAAGCGTCGGTTCTGGATTCCCGGCGATCTGGCTTATGGGAAGCTGGAGGGAGAGCTGCCACCGATCGGGGAGAACGGAAAGCGTCCGGGTCAACCTCTCGGCCAGCTCTGTTTCGATATCGAACTGATCAAGATTCTTCGCCCGCATCCGACCCCTGAGAATCTGACTGCGGCGCCGGAAGATGCCCCGGCCAACCCCTCCGGAGTGGCGTCCAAGGTGATCAAGGCGGGAGCCGGGGAATCAAAGCCAAAGCCTACGGACAACGTGCAGGTACATTACACGGTCTGGACGACGGATGGAAAGGTGGTAGACAGCACGTTGCCTAATGAGCGACCAAAGACTCTCCCGCTTAAAAGGACGATCAAGGGCTTCACCGAGGGAGTCCAGATGATGGTGGAGGGAGAAACGAGAAGGATCTGGGTTCCGACCGACATGGCGTACGGAGCCGCGCCTCCTCCTACCGCGCCCGAGGGCATGCTGGTATTCGAAGTAGAACTGCTGAAGATTCTCAGCAACTAAGGGCTTGTATCCATGACGGGAGCCACCTGCGGATTCGCTCGTGGGTCTCTCCTCTCCATGGGCTCGGACCCCCACTTCGTAAGTGGAATCGATTGCTGACAGGACAAAAGAGAGGCCGGTTGCCCTGCTTGAGATGCGGGAGATCGACAAGTCTTTCCCGGGAGTGCAGGCCCTTAAGGGCGTTGATCTTGACCTGTATTCCGGGGAAGTCCTTGCCCTGCTGGGAGAAAATGGAGCTGGCAAAAGTACCCTGATTAAAATTCTTGGGGGAGCCCACGCCCCCACTGCGGGGAATGTTCTCGTTGGGGGAAGGGAGGTGGATCTCTCAACTCCCCATGCCAGTCAGGCCGCCGGGATTGGAATCATCTACCAGGAATTCAATCTGGTGCCGCACCTCAGCGCGCGGGAGAATATTTTCCTGGGGCAGGAAAGCGGAAGGGGAGGTTTTATCGATACGGGAGAGGAACGCCGCAAGGCCTCCGATCTCTTCCGGCGACTGGGGACTCCCATTGATCCTGAGCAGCGCTGCTCAGACATGACGGTGGCCCAGCAGCAGGTTGTCGAGATCGCCAAGGCTCTTTCCCAGGACGCAAGGATTCTTGTGATGGACGAACCGAGTGCCACCCTGACACCACAGGAGGTCGAGCGACTTCTTAAGATTGTGAGGGAGCTCCGCACTCAGGGACTGGGGATTATTTATATCAGTCACCGTCTTGAGGAGGTCTATGAAATTTCAGATCGCATCATGGTGCTGAGGGATGGGGGTCATGTTGCCACCAGGCCAACGGGAGAACTCGGCCGGGAAGCTCTCATCGAGCTCATGGTGGGTCGCAAGCTGGAAAATGAGTTTCCCTCCCATGAGCCCCGGATTGGTGATGAGCGACTTGAAGTCAGGGGATTGAGCAGGGGTACGGCGGTGCGTGATATCTCCTTTTCCGCTCGAGCAGGAGAAATCCTGGCGCTGACCGGCCTTGTTGGTGCGGGGCGGACCGAGACCGTGCGTCTGCTTTTCGGAGCAGATCAGCCGGATTCCGGATCGATTTCCCTTGATGGAGAGGCCCTGCACTTCAGCAACCCGCGGCAGGCGATCCGGGCAGGCATCGGCCTGCTGACGGAGGACCGCAAAGGGCAGGGACTCGTCCTGATGCATTCCGTCAGGGAGAACTTTGGTCTTCCCAACCTCGAGGAGTTTTCCCGCTGGGGGATGGTGGATCGTCATAATGAGCAAACCAGTTTCAGCAGCTTTGTGGACTCCCTGCGGATCAAGGTCCCACATCAGGATGAGCTGGCCCGTAATCTTTCCGGGGGGAATCAGCAGAAGGTGGTCCTCGCGAAGTGGCTGCAACGAAATTGTGAAGTGATCATCTTTGATGAACCGACCCGGGGTATCGATGTTGGCTCGAAGTATGAGATCTACCTCCTGATCCAGGAACTGGCAGCACAGGGAAAGGTGATCATCATGATCAGTTCGGAGCTGCCTGAGGTCCTTGGTCTGGCCGATCGGGTTCTCGTCATGCACGAGGGCCGAATTACCGGGGAGATCACTGACGTCAGGAACGCCACGCAGGAGGATATCATGCGGATGGCGGTCGCCTGAATCCTGCCAGAACAGATATTTAGGGTGGCTGTTTCTCAGTCCTTCTGAGTTGCGTTTGCCTTCAGGCGAAGAGCGTTGAGGGCGATGAAGCCAGTGGCATCATCCTGGTTGTAGGCCTCTTCTGCGCCTCCTTCCATGGTCGCGACATCCTCGCTGTAGAGGGAAAGGGGTGAGCGCCGGCCCGCATTGATGATATTCCCCTTGTAGAGCTTGAGCCTGACTTCGCCGGATACGGTCTGCTGTGTCTCCGTGACAAGGGCCTGCAGTGCAAGACGCTCGGGAGCAAACCAGAAGCCATTGTAGACCATCTGGGCGTATTTGGGAATGAGGCTGTCGCGCAGTTGCATGGCTTCGCGGTCCATGGTGAGGGCTTCGAGATCGCGATGAGCCGCTAGCAGGATTGTGCCACCCGGGGTTTCGTAGATTCCGCGGGATTTCATGCCCACAAACCGGTTTTCCACGATATCGACCCGTCCGATGCCGTGCTGGCCACCGAGGGTGTTGAGGACCCGCATGATTCCGTAGGGGCTCAGAAGGGCGTAGCCGTCCCGCTCTCCTTCCGGATTGACGTCTCCAAGCCTGGCGAGCAGCTCCCCTTGGCCATCGCACTGAAATCCCACCGCATTCCCCTTCTCNAAAAGAAGTTGGAGATAGAGAGGCTGATCGGGGGCCTCCTCGGGTGAAACGGAGAGGACATACATCTCACGGTCTGCCTCGGTGGTGCCATCGTACCAGGGATCCTCCAGCATACCGGCTTCAAAGGAGATGTGAAGGAGGTTCCGATCCATCGAGTAGGGCTTTTTCAGGGAAGCCTGCACCGGGATGCCATGAGCGTCGGCGTAGGCAATCATTTCGGTCCGGCCGGGGAACTGATCACGAAAGCGCTCCTGTCGCCACGGGGCGATGACATCCACCTGGGGTGCCAGACTCGCGGAGCTGAGCTCGAACCGGACCTGATCGTTCCCTTTCCCGGTCGCCCCATGGGCGATGGCATCGGCCTCCTCGGCGAGCGCCACATCGAGCATACCCTTCGCGATACAGGGGCGCGCGATCGAGGTGCCGAGGAGATAGCGTCCCTCGTAAACCGCATTTGCCTGGAACATGGGGAAGATATAGTCCCGGGCAAATGTTTCCCGGAGATCGCCGATAAAGCATTTGCTGGCTCCCGTATTGAGGGCTTTTTCCTCAAGGCCGTCNAGTTCATCGCCCTGTCCGACGTCTGCGCAATAGGCAATGACGTCCGCGCTGTAGGTCTCCTTCAACCAGGTCAGCAGGACGGAGGTATCCAGCCCTCCAGAGTAGGCGACGACGATTTTCATCGCCGCGGAACTTAAAAGGAGAGGATCGAGAGTCCAGAACCAAGATTGAGGAATGTTGGATGACATTAGGGAAGGGGTGGGCTTGTGTCCCCCCGCGTGAAGGGCACACTCTTCCCAGAATGGAGATCGAGTTAACGACAGGCGCATGGATATGGGCGGCTGTGGCGGCCCTCGCGGTGGGGATCTCNAAGACCGGGTTCGGGGGGATTGGGTTGGTGGCGGTCTCCATCATGGTGGAACTTTTCGGAAAGCCTTCGGTGGGAATTCTCCTCCCGATGCTGATTTTTGCGGATATGGCGGTGTATCCGGTGTTCCGCAAACACGGGTCCTGGGGTCCGGTGTGGAAACTTCTTCCCCCTACTGTCTTGGGATGCACCGCGGGATACTTCGTGCTCGACTGGATGCCCGGGGAGTCTGCCCGCAGCGTGGTGGGCGGAATCATCGTGGCAATGGTTGGAATACAGCTGTTCCGGAATGTGGGGCGGGAGCGGTTCGATCATCTTGCCCGGTCACGGGGGGCGGGCTTGGCGGCGGGATTCGCGGCGGGTAGNGCGACGATGGTGGCGAATGCAGCGGGCCCTATCTTCCAGCTCTACCTGCTCTCCCGTCGCTTTGAGAAACTTGAGCTCATTGGGGTGGGAGCGCGCTTTTTCCTTTTGGTCAATGTCCTCAAGGCACCATTTCTCGGNGGGATGAGCTTCATTAACGGAGAGAGCCTCCTGTTCAATCTCAAGCTTGTTCCCGTGATCCTGCTGGGAATCTACCTCGGGCGCCATCTCGTCCACGCNGTGTCGCAGCGTCTGTTCGAGTGGCTCGTGATTCTGTTTGCCCTTGTTGCGGGAGGCAGGCTCGTCCTGCTTTAGGGTAGGCAACTCTCACCAGCCACGAGATGATTCCCCGTGTTTCAGGGCCTTGTAATTCTCAACGGCCATGTAGACGAGCAGAATTGGGAACAGGATGGATCCCNACNTTAGGTAGATCAGACATGCCACAACAATAGCAACCGANATGCTGATGCCGAGCGTCAGNTGGATNCGNCGAGGACCAAGNAATGCTTTGAGGACTTGCCCNCCATCCANCGGGAAGACAGGGATCAGATTCAGGATCGCCCAGNANAGGCTGATNNNNACAAAAGANCNGGTGAGCCGANNGGCCCATTCGCTCATGTCGCCNCTGAGGCTTTCTCTGAGCAGGAAGAGAAGAAAAAGTCCGCAAGCAGCCTGAAGGAGNGGTCCAGCAAGGCTGACGAGGATTTGCTGCCCCCGTGTGAAGCGGGCCCCCTGGGAGAGNGCGTATCCACCAAACCCGTGGAGAACAATAGAGANGTGCCGACACCCGAANTGACGCATTGTGAGCGCGTGGCCAANCTCGTGAATCAGTATCGAGACGAACCCTGCGGGCATGAAAAGAAGAANCGGGAGAAGGTCCTCAGGGTCCCTGATACCANGGGCGCCCCCGCAGAAGGCAAGGATGGCCCAGTGCCAGGGCTGCACCGTNACAGGGAATCCAAGGAGATGAAACTGGACCATAGGTAGAGCTTAATCACTGCTCTGGTGCTCGTCGAGTATCCAGGAACGAACACCCTGGGGGAACCGGATTTACCACTCCTTCTGTTCGGCCCGGGTGGACTGACATTGCGCCTTGGGACACCTTTAAAAAATTCTACGACTTTCGAGCTGTTTTTTTCTTGGCTCCCTTTTTGCGCGGCGGGAACTCAAAAGTGGGGCGTCCCTGTTCAAAATCGTATTTCAGAAAGGCGTCAAACTTACGTTTCGTGCGATTGGAGACAAATCCCTTGAGGAGCTCGCTTCTGTCTCCTTGCAGCATCCGGATAGCTGCNTCACGGGGGATTTCAGCGGAGAGGATCGTACGCGAAAACTTGATCCCTTCGGGTTCCTTCTTGGTTTTCAGCGAGGGAACGAGATAACTTTTCTCGGTTTCATAGAGGTCGTGGGATGTCTCTTCGTGGGTGATGCTGGCCACGATCTGGTCATCAGACAGCTCCTCCGGTTCGTCNTGTTCAAAGACGAAATTGGTTTTGAAGCGTCCTTTTTTCCCTGTCTTGCTGACCGACTGAACCAGTTCGATGGCAGCTTCAAAGGGTTTGTTGAACCGGGAAAGAAATCCCTCCCGAGGNCCGAGAAACTTGGTGGTAAAAAGTTGGCTGGCTTCCTCCTCACTGAGGTGACGACCGGCGATATACTTGGAGATTCGGAACTTACAATCTGGTTCCTCGCATTCATAGGTAGCGTCCGTCTGCTTTAACTCGGTCACGCCGCATTCAGGGCAGGTGCATCGAAGGGGAGGGAAGGAGCGCGAGACGGCCTCGTCGTAGTGGGCGCGGGCCTTCTTGACGACGTCTTCCGTGAAGGTGGCAATCTCCCGCATGAATGTTTCGCGGTCGAGTTCGCCATCCTCCATCTGGTGGAGCTTGGCCTCCCAGTCTCCCGTCATGGAGGGAGAGGTCAGGGGCTTGATGTCCATCTCGTCCAAGAGCCCGATCAGGCGTTGNCCCTTTCCAGTGACATTGAGATCCCGTCCATCACGAGCGAGGTATTTCTGCCTGAGAAGTCCCTCAATGATGTTGGCACGAGTGGCCGGAGTTCCCAGACCTCGTTCAGACATGGCCTCTCGGAGGTCTTCATCTTCAACCAGTTTTCCTGCCCCCTCCATTGCGGAGAGGAGGGTTGATTCGGTGTAGCGGGCCGGAGGATTGGTCTCCTTCTCTTCCAGTTCGATCTNGCGGGTGAGGGCCGACTCGCCTTCCTCCACGGGGACAAGCTCATCCTTGCCACTGGCCACCCCGACCGCACGGCCGTAGACGCCCAGCCATCCCGGAGTGACGAGGATTTTGCCATCGGTCCGGAAGGTGTCCGTGGCGCTGTCATGGGTAATGGTGGTCAGCCTCTTGGTAACCTCGAATTCCGCATGAGGGAAAAAGACCGCGACGAAGCGCTTCACGATCATGTCGTAAATATGCTGCTCTTGTTCCTTGACGAGGCTTACCACCCGGCCAGTGGGAATGATGGCGAAGTGATCAGAAACCTTGGCATTGTTGAAGACCCGCTTCTGCAGGGAGATCCGGTTATTCTCGAGAGAGTCGGCGGCCCACTTGGCCACTGGCAGGTTCGATTTGGCCAGTTCCTCGGTGGTGCGAATCACATCCTTCAGATAGTCCTCTGGAAGATACCGGGAGTCAGTCCGCGGATAGGTCACCATCTTATGCCGTTCGTAAAGGGCCTGGGTGAAGGACAAGGTGTTTCGCGCAGTGAAGGGGGCTTCACGCTGCAGGGTGGTCAGGTCGTAGAGCTGTGGTGCGATTTGCCTGGTCGGTTTTTTTTCCTCTGTAACGGTTCCGGTCTTTCCCTCGCAGCGGGCTCGAATACGCGCGGCCTCTTCCCTGTCCCAGATCCGTTCTGCCCTCGAGAGGGGGTTGGCGGGGTCCTTCTTCCATGCGGGGTCTACCCAGCGTCCGCTGTAATCCCCGGCTGCCACGCCGAACTCGGCATGAATTTCCGCGTAGGGAGTTGGCTCGAAGGCCTGAATTTCAGCTTCACGTTTTGCCAGGATAGCGAGGGTTGGAGTCTGGACCCGGCCAGCTGCGGTGATGTTGAATCCCCCGTGACGCGATCGAAAGCAGGTGAGGGCACGGGTTGAGTTCAGACCGACCAGCCAGTCGGATTCCGATCGGCACTTGGCTGCATCCGCGAGGTCTCCCATGTCCTCGCCGTTCCGGAGGGACTCCCAAGCCTGCTGGATGGCCCCGGTAGTCATCGACTGCATCCAAAGACGTTTCACTGGCTTTTCGATGTTCCCGATGTCGAGGATGTATTGAAAAATGAGCTCGCCCTCCCGTCCGGCATCACAAGCATTCACAATGAGATCAATATCCTTCCGCCGGGCCTGTTTGAGGACGTGGCGGAGTCTGCCTTCGGTCTTTTCAATAGGTTGAAGCTCGAAGGACCCTGGAATGGCCGGCAGGACGTCGAACTTCCAGGGAAGGTTTTTCCCGTTGGGCCCCGTTGGCATTTTGAGTTCGACCAGGTGCCCGACCGCCGAGGTAATGACGGATTGCTCATTTTCGAAGTAGCGCGCGTCGAGAGATTTCCCCTTCTTCTCGAACTTGCCGAGTTTCTTGGCGAGGGCGCGGGAGAGGTCGGTCATGACCGAGGGCTTCTCCGCGATGATGAGGGTTTTGGGCATTCGGTGAGGGCACATACGCGCCGAAAGGCGGGTTTGAAAAGGGGAAATTTTTCAGAATTTCCCTTTGGCCATTCTGGGACGGCCCTCAAAAAGTCACTCTGGGGACTCTTCGCCACCATCGAAAGCATGAGATATTGAGCCAAGTATGAGAGATGGCGTCCCCTGCCGGCCGGGCTCTCGGAAGGAACATTCAGAGGATCTGCGACGCCGGTTCCGGCACTATAAAAAAGGGAGTGGGGGCTCTTTATCCGCTTTAAAATCAAGCGGGCTTCACGAAATGAGAGCCGGGAAGCTGTGACGCGAGGCCTCTCATTTCGAGTCGAAGGAGGGTGGCGGCGACCACGGAAGGTTCGAGTCCGGCATCGTCAATAATTTGATCCATGGTGCGCTCATCGCTGCCGAGAACATTGAAAACAATATGCTCATGTTCGCTCAGGCGCGGTTTTTGGGAGGGAGCACCGGTTTCATGAAGAGAGGCCTTGGTTCTGCGTTCCGGTGGAAGGGATGGAAGTTCTTCAATGATGTGGGATCCTTCGCTGACAAGAATAGCTCCCGTTCTGAGGAGATCATTGCAGCCTTCTGAACTCGGACGGTCGATTCCACCCGGAACCGCGAAGACGTGCTTGCCATATTCCGCAGCGAGATTGGCGGTGATGAGCGCTCCCGAGCGTCTCGCGCACTCGACAACCAGAATTCCCTCGCTCCAGCCCGCGACGATGCGGTTCCGTTGAGGAAAGGTAGTCCGCGTGGGACCCGCTTCAATTGGGAACTCAGATACCACGGCGCCGTTTCCTTCAGCGATTTTCTCCGCAAGCGCCATGTTCTCGGGAGGATAGAGTTGGCCGAGACCGGAGCCGAGCACCGCAATGGTTCGGCCCTCTGCTGCGAGCGCACCCTCGTGGGCGGCGGTATCGATGCCTCGTGCGAGACCGGAGACAACCGTAAGCCCCGCATGAGCGAGCTGGAATGATAGTTTGTGAGTGCAGACCCGTCCGTAGTGCGTCGTCTTTCTGGAGCCCACAATCGAGAGGGATCGGGAATCGCACTCAAGGACCTTGCCCCAGACGTAGAGAAGAAGAGGAGCATCAGGAAGGTGGCGAAACGCGGGAGGCCAAGAGGCGTCGCCGGGTGTCAGGAGGCTAAGTCCCCTCGACCGGATGGAAGCAAGTTCGCCCTGGAGGTCCACCCGGTCCTCCCATGAAGCGATTGTGTTGGCGGATTCGGGGCCGACTCCAGCGACGGCAGCGAGCTTGGCACGGGAGGATCGCAATACATTCTCTGCGTCCCCGAAATGCTGGATGAGACGGCGGATTCGAATGGGCCCGAGACCGGGGAGGAGGTTTAGAGCGAGGAGGCTTTCAAGGGACGTCATGGGGAAGGGCCCAAGTCATGGCAGGGGCACCAGGCAGGTTGGTTTACAATGAGAGTCCTTCCGAGTGCATATTTTGGAACGAAAGGGTTATAGCGTATTGGCAGAGCTTTCCTCCACGCCGCTCTTCCCGGGCGGTGCGGCCGGGGCGCTAAGGCGGGAGCTCCTCTGTAGGATTGACATCTCTTCGCTGGATTGAGAGCAGACGGGAATGAAACAGATTGTGATCGGTTTACTGGTTGCCCTTGCGGGATCTGCGGTGGTGGTTTCTGCCGAGGGCGAGCAGCGGAGGAAAATCCCCGATGGACTCGTGGTCCTGACCTTTGATGATTGCAACAAGTCGGACCGGGCGTTCGTGGCAGGGGTGCTCAGAAAACATGGATTTGGGGCCACTTTCTACGTGACCGAAGGCCTCGGGTTCCTGCGCAACAAGGAGAACTATGTCACCTGGGAGGAAATCGTGGAACTGGACCGGATGGGTTTTGAAATCGGGAACCACACGAGGACTCATCCACATATGCCCGGGCTCTCCCCCGGGGAGATGAGAAAGGAACTCCTGCATATCGAGAAAAGGTGCAAGGAGCATGGTATCCAGAAGCCGACAACGTTCTGTTACCCCGGATTCGGTCATAGTCTTTCCTGTGTCCGGGAGTTGCAGCGGCTGAATTATCTTTTTGCAAGACGGGGAGTAGGCCCGGAGTTCAAGGACGGTGGCCGGGGTGGCCGGGGGCCTGCCTACGATCCCGGAGTTGATCATCCCCTGCTTGTCCCAACCACCGGATACGCTGGTCCGGACTGGAAGATGGAGGACCTCATGTGGGCTGTGGACCAGGCGCGTGAGGGACGAATTGCAGTGCTGTGCTATCATGGAGTGCCTGCCCGGGAGCACCCGTGGGTCAATTGCAATCCAGAGGATTTCAGGAAGCACATGGACTATCTGGGGGAAAAGAATTGCACCGTCATTTCGATGAGTGATCTTTCTCTCTTCGTGGATCCCCGGAAGGGTCCGGAGGACCCCTACGCACCCATCAGGGCTCGTATGAAGCGCGAGAAATAAGCCGCAACCTGAAGTTGCATCCAAGCTGGGACCGACACTGGTCTTCGTCAGCGCTTTTGCCGAAGTCTCACCGGGGGAGGGGCGGGCGGATCAAGAATATTGAGGAGTGCGGTGACCGCTCCCTGCCCGGGGATTGGCGATATGTTTTCCCTGATTTTCTTCAGAAGAAGAATAGCCGTCTTTTTGTTCCCGGCCTCCCGATAGACATCAACGATATGAAGGTCCTGTCGCAGTTGATCAACTTCGCTGGAGTATTTCTCCCGGGCTACAGTGAAGAAGGCGTTGGCTTCCTCCTCATTACCATCAGCCCTTGCCAGAAGGCCAAGGGCCTCGAAAACGGTCCCGCTGTTGGCCTTGTTCGCGTAAGTCCGTAGTTTTGTGATCAAGGTTCCTTCTTCGTTTCCCCACTGGCTCTGAGCGTGTCTAAGGGCCTTGTAATCGCGGTCGACACGATCGCTGAGGTTGATCTTCAGATCGGCGGGGAAGGGCCGGTAGAGAGGATCTCCAAGAAGCACAGCCTGCCATGAAAGCACGGGCAGCGCCATGCAGGAAGCCTCGCCAAGGGTATACCCGCTCAGGAGCCTGTGATGAAGGATGTCGAAGTAATGCGTGAGGGAGAGGAAGGGTTCGTAGACGTTGCCCACCGTGGCAGTGGCTCCCCGGGCGAGAATCGGACCGCACCATCGCTGGTCTGGATCACGTAGCTCAAAGGCGCTGTAGGAATGAAGATGGATTGCTATGGCCCCGCGCTTGAAGCGGAAAGAATCATTCAGGAGCGGTCCATTTCGATGGTGGGAATACCAGCCGAAGTAGAGCGCTGCATCGCTCATGGGGTAGTTGGTGACGTAGGTATCGATGTTTCGATCAACAACACAGGGGATCCCGGCCGTTCTGTTCATGGCCGCGATTTCCTCCAGCCATTGATCACCCTGCTCATAGCCTTTTCCCTTTCGCGAGAGATCTAGATACGCTTTGCCCCAGAGGCCCGTCCTTTCGACCGCGAGGGCGTCCTCGATCATACGCTTGCAGATTTTCAGCGAGGGTCCGTCTATCCGGGAGACCAGAAGAAATTCGGGTTTTTCCAAGTCCATGAGGGACTGATCCTTCCTGAAGTAGGGATTGGGAATCGGACCTGAGATCTCATAGTTCTCAATCCCGAGAAGGCTCAATTCCGAATCGACGGAGGCCTCGTTGCCTTTTGGGTCTGGTGCAAATGGGCGTTTTTTAATCTGACCGGCGGGGATCGTCTCAGGAGTACGGGCAATTTTAAAAGGAACTCCAAGCATGGTCACAAGCACCCTGCATTTCAGAGATGCCGGGCGCATCACGCCATTGGATCCTTTCTCGCGGATCCACCATTGGCGATCATCAAAGACCTGACGAAGAGGGAGCTGAATTTTCTGTTGGAACTCCTCACGCGAGATTTCGTCACCAGGAGGGATTGGAAGGCCGATGAGATTATCCCCGGGGATGGCACGAACCTTCGCATAGTATCGGGCGAGGTCCTCCGAGGCCTCATCCATCGTGTTGTAGAGAACCACCACCGTTTCGGGGGGGATCTGAGTTGGCTTGCATGAGGCCGCCTTCGGGGAGAGGAGGATCAGGCAGAAAAGAAGGGATCTCCAGGCAGTGAAAGAGTTCATGAACCGGGGGGGAGGACAATAGCGCATGAGTGGTGCTGCTCAAAGATTAACTTGAGTCCATCTCGCGCCACAGCCACCGAACCCGGAAGGTTCAGGTGGGCAGATGCTTCACGGTAATCGATCTCGTGGGCAAGGTGGGTAAGAAAGGATTGCCGGGGGCTCAGGTGGTTGATCAAAGCAAGGGCTTCCTCCACGTTCATGTGCGTGGGGTGGGGGCTGGGGCGCAGTGCATCCACGATGAGAGTATCGAGATCGTTCAGCAGGGCCATACTGGCGGGGGGAACTTCTTTCACGTCACTGATGTAGGCGAGGGAATGGCCAGTGGGGAAATCGAACCGGAATCCGAAGGTCTCGACGGAGGAGTGGAGCACCGGAACGGGTGTAACACGGAGATCGTTAATGGTGAATGGCTCCGCAATGAGACGCGGAGCGGGTCGGACATAATTTCGGGAAGTGTTCGACATGGCCCACGGAAACATGCGCTCGAGCGTAGCCATGGTTTCTGGACCCGCAAACAGGGGAAGGGGGGCTTCCCGGTGCCAGCAGAAGGCCCTCAGTTCATCAAAGCCCGCAACATGGTCGAGGTGGCAGTGGGTGTAGAGGACGGCATCAATGTTGCGCAGGCCCTCGCGGAGGGCCTGTTGACGAAGGTCAGGCCCGCTGTCTACCAGAATAGAAGCCCCGGACGTCTTAAGGTGCAGGGAGGAGCGGGTTCTCCGGTTCCCGGGGTGGTCAGAAGCACAGACTGCGCAGGAACACCCGATAACCGGAACTCCCACCGAGGTTCCGGTGCCCAGGAGCGTTGCGATTACCGGTTCTCCATCCACGGGTTAAAAATGCAGTTACAGAAGTCTTTCGCAACGAAAGACCGGGGAGCGGTTGAAACCGGGGAACGGGGGCAAGGAGGAAGAGGGCGCGGTGGGACGGAGATGGTTTCGGGGAATCTCGTCGCTTCCTCCAGCAGATAATGAGGGCTCTGAGTGCTCTGACCTCCCGAATTACACGGTATTTTTGGATCTGTGTTCGGGGGTTGACCCTGCTGGACTTGACTCGAGGGTCCGAATTGCCAAGGAGCTGGGTCTGGTTCGATTTGATCAAGGCTGCTGAAGGGGTCCCCAAGGTAAATCTGCGCTGAAAAGAGCGCCACGATTGAAACGTAGGGAGTTGGTTGCATAATCGGGGTGACGAAAGATGCGATTACGCTGAGATGTTGAGCCTCTTGAAAATCCGGAACCTTGCGCTCGTGGAGCGGCTCGACTGGGAGATTGGCGCTGGACTCGTCGGGGTTACCGGCGAAACGGGAGCTGGGAAGTCCGTGATTGTTGGGGCTCTCAAATTGATTCTTGGGGAGAGGGCAGACAAGGGCCTGATTCGTACGGGAGAGGATACCTGTCACGTGGAAGCGATTTTTGAGCTGCAAGATCCCTCCGGCGTCAATCGATTGCTTGCTGAGATGGGCTTGGAGGTGTGCGAGGACGGGCAGCTCCTGATCAAGAGGGTTATAGGCACCTCATCAAACCGCCAGTTCGTAAACAATTCACCTGCCACCTTGAGCGTTCTGAAGGCGATTGGGGGCAATCTTGTGGATCTGCATGGGCCGCACGATCATCAGTCCCTTCTTTCAGTGGACCGGCAGCTCATCATGCTGGATGCGTATGCGGGCGTGGAGAGAGAAGTAGAGCAATATCGCCTCTGCTGGTCTTCGTGGCGGGAAGCCGAGGTGCGCTGGAGGGAGTTGAGGGATGCAGAAGAAGCCGGAGAACAGGAGCTCGAACTCCTGAAGCACCAGGTCGCAGAAATTGAAGCGGCCGAGATTGATCCTGAGGGTGAAAGCGAGCTACAGGAGCGCTATCAGAGAGCGAGCAACAGCGCCAAGCTGGTGGGTGTTGCGGCAGAGGCCCTCAATCTTGTCACCGGGGACGGCGCAGGAGTGCTGGACAGGGTGCAGGAGATACAGCGTCTGGTGGGAGAGATTGAGAAACATGACCCAGCAGCCCGGCAATGGACTGCCGGGGTCACCACGGCAGCAGTTGAGATGGAGGACTTCTCCCGGGAGCTGGAGCGCTATCTCGGAGAGATTGATCTCGACCCTGGACAGGCAGCGGCCTTGGAGGATCGGGTGGACTTGCTCGAGAGCCTGAAGAGAAAGTATGGGCCTTCCCTTGACGAGGTGGTGGAGAGTGGGGCGCGGGCGGCAGAGCGCCTCGGGGCGGTAGAAAACCGTGGAGAACTGCTGGCGAAGCTGGAGGCGGAGGCGACTTCCGCCCATCGGGCGATGATGGAGGCTGGATCGAATCTGAGTGGGAAGCGGCGAAAGGCAGGTCCGAAGCTTGCTCGCGAGATCCGGCAGCACCTGGCCGAACTCGGGTTCCGCCAGGCCGCCTTCGAAGTCAATCAGCAACCGCAGCCGGATCCTTCCTCGCAAGGATTGGACGCCATCGAATTTTCGTTTGGCCCCAATCCCGGAGAGCCTCTCAAGCCTTTGAGGCAGATCGCCTCCAGCGGTGAAATTTCGAGGGTCATGCTGTCCATCAAGAGCGCTCTTGCCCGGCAGGATCAAACTCCGCTCATGGTGTTCGATGAGATCGATGCCAATGTCGGTGGGGAGGTTGCGAGGGCGGTGGGAGAAAAGATGGCGATTCTTGGTGGAGCACATCAAGTTGTGGCGATTACCCACTTTCCGCAGGTCGCGGCGCTCGCTTCCCAGCACTTTCTGGTCGAGAAGACGGTGGCAGAGGGGAGGACCACGTCATCGTTGAAGGAGGTCAGAGGTGATGAGCGGATTGCCGAATTGACCCGCATGCTGGGTGGACAGAGTGAGGAGGCTCGGTTGATGGCAAAGAGCCTGCTTACATCGGCCCCGGTGAGTGCCTGAAAAAAAGGCAGTTCGTTCAATTCTCAAGTTTTGTCCTGCTTCTCCTGTTCTGGATGAGAAACAGCAGCACCGGGATGAGGACAAGGACCATCCAGAGGGATCTGGATGAGGGAAGGGTGGCCTCGGCAGTCATGGACATGGGTTCGGTGGCGTGTTCCTTGAGGAGGAAGTTCCATTCGAGGCGGCGCCCCTCCTCTGACTGCGAAGAAGCGTTGGACTCTCGCGCCGCACCCGGCAGGTTCAGAATAAAGTTCAGGTTAGACTTGCCGAGCAGGGCGGGCATCCTGGCAATTGATTTGGCTGCCGGGGTCGATTGAAGAAGCCAGCTGATGTCAACTTTCCTGTCATAGATGATGGCATCCTCCGAGATGCTCATCTCTGCCTCTCCGAACAGAACTTCGGCCTTAACTCGTTTGTCAGGCTTCGAGGCATCCCGGAGCTGCCGCCGGGGGAAAGAGGCAAGCTTGTTGAGGTCATTGAAGGTTCCGGAAAACAGCAGGGTGACACCTCCTCCTTCTGCGGTATGGGTAAGACTTGTGATCTCGACATGAGGATCACGCTCTGCAGCCTCCTGAAGGACTTTGACCAGTTCGTCCGGTTCGCCAATCCGTTTTGCTACCGCGGAGGGCATCTTGTAACGGGCCTCGATTCGCCCCGATCCATCAGGATTCAACCAGATCTCCTCTTCGCCCTCGATGCAGCCGGACAGCACCAGGCAGAGTGCGCCGAAAGTGACGACTAGAATCCGTGGAAGCATCCGCGCACTGTAGTTGGCCCTCGTCGATTGTCAGCCCCCGTCTTTCTAGGAGTAAGGAGGCCTTGAGGCCCTTGGTTCCAGCAGCTTATCACCCTCTCAGAGGCGGAGTCCTTTCCGCTGCTGCATCCTCTTTTCCTGTCGGCGTTCTTTTCGGCCCATCACCCAGTTCAGGAGAGCCGGCAGGAAGACCAGATCACCAAGGAGGGCCGCCACCATCGCTGAGCAGGCAAGACCTCCAAAAAAAGAGATCCCCGGCATTGAACTGAAGGTTGCGGCAAGGAAGGCACTCGAAATAACAGCAGTGGTAATCAGAAGAGCGACGCCCACCGTCCGGAAGGATCGATCAATGGCAAGACGAACATCAGCTCCTTCCCGGCGTTCCCGTATAAATCTGATGAGAAAATGGATGGTGTCATCCACCGCGATTCCGAGACATATGCTGAAAGTGAGAACGCTGCTGATCTGAAGTGGCTTGTCGAGGCAGTAGAGAAGACCTGTGTTGAAGAGCAGGGGGAAGGCATTGGGGATGATGCTGAGAAGTCCCAGGGTGAGGGAGCGCAGGGCGACAGTGAGGACAAGAAAGACGGTAATCGAGGCAAAGGAGAGGCTGCGCACAAGATCCCTGATCACGTTGGACATGTTTTCTGCGGCAATCACTGCGGAGCCGGTGACATGCAGCGAGAAACCCGGATACAGCTGCTCCAGATTCTGTAGATCCTCCTGAAGATTCTTCACAGCCGGCCGAGTCGCCGCTGCGCCGGTATTGGGGAGGCGGACGTTGATCACGGTGCGCCTCAGATCAGGCTTGAGCATTCGGGCGGACAGTGTGGCTGGCATCGCCTGCATGAATATCTGCTCACGAGCTCCCGGGGGCAGGGCGCGCAGGGACTCGGGCATGAAATCAAGGATGGAGAGCGAGGGGCCAAAGGTCGCATCGGCCCCGAGGAGGGTCTGAATCCTCGAAACAAGTTCAAGCGTTCGGGGGTGACTGAAGGAAAGGGACGGATCCCAGGTCACGATGATGGGGACTTCCATGATGCCTCCGAAGGCCTCGTCAGCAAGTTCGGAGGCTCGGTTGATTTCGGAGTCGTGGGGAAGGGTTTCTGTCCAGACGATATCTGACTTTAACTGAGTGGCGGTCCAGATGAGGGTGCCGGTGACAATCAGCGTAAGCACGGAGAGCGGCCGGGAGAGAGACGTTACTAGTCGCGCGATGAGGGTGAGCGATTCTCCAGATCCGTTCTCGCCTCCCGGTTGTCTTGCGGCTCGCCCGGGGGGCAGGCGGATCATGGAGGCTAGAAGAGGCACGAGAGTGATATTTGAGATCAGCCCGAGAATGGATCCGGCGGCGGTGGCAAGCCCGAACCGCTGTACGCTTCCGGTTTCCGCGAGAGCCAGAGAGGCGAACCCGATGGTTGTGGTGAGCGCGGTGAGGACGCATGCGGTGCCGAGGAGACTTATGGCCCGCCGTGCTGCCTCGGAGCGTGAGCAGTCTCCTGCGCGTCGAATCTCGATCATGATGTGAACGGCGTTGGCAAAGGCGACGACGAAAACAATTGCTGGCAGTGGAATACTGATTCCATCGATCTTCAATCCGATCCACCCCATAAGGCCAAGAGTCCAGAGAACTGCGATCGCGGGCCCTGCCGCGACAACCATGGTCACGCTCGGGCTTCGAAAAAGGACAAGCGCGACAAGCATGGCAAGGAGCGCTCCGAGTGAACTGGTCACGAAAAATTCTTTTGGGAGGCTGCTGAGCGTTTCGACCCTCACGGGAATGCTGCCAGTGAAGTTGGCAGTGCAGGAGAGTTCGCCAAACCACTTCTGGCGGAGTTGGAGAAGGTGCTCGTAGATTGGAGTTACCCGGGTCATGGTCTGGGGTCCGTCCTCCACCAGCTCAATAGTGACCAGGGTTGTTTCCCCATTTGAGGAGACAAGGTGACCGGAAGCGAAGGGATGAACCTGAGCAAAGGCCCGCGCTTGCTCGAAAATCTCCGGGTCTGAATCCGGAGAGGGAAGAAGCGGTTCCTTGTTGGGTCCGGGAACATCGAGAAGACTCAGGACCGAGAGGACATCAGGGAGCTTCTGCGCGTCAGTGGTGAAGCCCCTGAGGGCCTGGGCGAAGGCGCTGCTGAAGATTTGCCCATCAAGAACGAGAATTATGCCGTTGTCGTCCGGTCCGAATTGCTCAAAGTACTCCTCAAGGAGGGCAAATTCTTCATCTCCCTGCTTGAAAATTTCGCGTGGCTCACCATCAAAGCGCACCTGAGTCAGACCGGCGATAGCAAGGACGGTCGTGATAGCGAGAATAGCAAGGAACCAGCGTTTCCGTCGGAGCAGGAAGTGGGAATACCGTTCTGAGAGCTTCAGGGAGGCCTTTCTCTGGTCGGTGGTGTCGAGGTGTGTCGTCAAACCGGAATCAATGGTGAGGAATGCCTGCTGGGTTCTCTTCCTGGACTCAGGTCGCGGGAGCGACTCGCTGAAGAACCAGTGATAGAACCATGCATGATAATGGCAGGCAGGGAAGAAGGGCTGGACTGGGCATCAGCGGAAAGCTGGTTATCTGTAACATGATCGCGATTCCGGGAAACGCCAGTAGATCCACGAGGCAGATCCCCGCGAGTGAGCGAGAGACAAACTCCGGGACCGATCTTCGGAGAATGAAGAGGCTGCGGGCGGTCCAATAGACAAATGCGGCGAGAGCGGGGAGAGCAGAAAGTAAGGGGGAGGCCCCCCCGGGCTTATCGAAAGATCCACTGATCCACCACCAGATGTGAGTGAGAAGACAGGCGAAAAGCAGAAAGCGCAGGCTGAGTCGAGGAACCGTTCCTGTGGTGGGACCACTTTCGTAGCGGGCCGCAAGAGTGAGTCCGGCCACGTAGACGAGAGACCCAAGGCCCATAAGAATAATGACCGGCAGCGGATTAAGGGACTGAGCAGCCAACCCGGGCGACCAGCTCGCGGCGCTGAAAAAACCAAGGGGATAGAGGAGTCCCCGGCACAGTCCCATCGGGATGATCGCTGTCGGGGTTTTTTTATGGAGAATGGTGTAGCAGACGATGCTGGTGAGAAGTGCGGCTCCAAGGAGAGGGACGATGGCCGCGGATAGGCTGAGGGGGACAAGACAGGCTATCGAGAGGATGGCGAACACAAGTGCAATACCCCCGATTGCCCGGCGTGACCAGCGCCCGCTCGGGATGGCGCGTTCGGGTCGGTATTGCTCATCAAAACAGGCATCCTTCCAGTCGTTCAGGAAGGTGCCGAAGAGGTAGGCGCAGCTGGCGGATCCAAGTAGGAGTGCGACGAGGACCAGTTCCCCGCCGATGCTCTCCGGTGCCTCATGGAAACAGCGTGCCACGAGAAAACCCGTGATCACGTTCGACCAGACAGTGGGAAGATTGGATACTCTCCCAATGGCGAGGAGATCAAAAAAACGCTGACTCTTTTCGCTCAAGGGGCATGAGGGCCAGTTCGGCCGCAGTTAAAGTTGAGTGAGGACCCACCGATATTCCTCGGCAATCTGCCGCACAATTGGTTTCTGGAGATCTCCGGGAAGGACGCCCCAGGTGTAGGTTTCAATCTCGAAGTGTGAGCAGAATTCCGGATGGGAATTACGGTAAGCAAGGAGATCACCGACATGATCCTTTGTCGATCGAAGGGGCGGCTCTGGTTCGGCATAGAGGGGTATATGAAAATGGACCCTGGCTTCTCCCTGCCCCTGGGATTTGAATGCAGGATTTCTGATCTCTGCAAGGGCTTCCGGGAGATCCGTGAAATATAAATTAGTTCCGTTACCTGAGGTGATGAGCTGATGCAGGTAGGTTGGTTCGTGAAATTTTGAGATCGCCTCAAGGGCGCTGGGGGTATCGAGGTCGAAGGCGAGTGCATTGGAAAGATGAACCTTGGAAATGCGTAATCCAGCCTTTCGGAAAGTATCGAGAGCGGTGTGACAGTCATTGAACTCCACGGCGAAATGGCAGGTATCGTAATTAATCCCGATTCTACGGAGAAGGAGGGCCGGATCGTCTGAGCTCGCCAGAAAGCGATCAAAAAAGGCTACCGTGTCGCTGGTGTGCTCAAAGTGACCGAGAGGCTCTGGCTCCAGACCGAGGTGCAGGTCCCGTCCAGTTCGGTCCGCCAGTAGTTCGATGTGTCGGGCGCATGCTTCGAGATGCTTGAAGATGGCGGACTCGTCAGCTCCAAAGGATTTGAATGACCCGGGGAGAGTTGAAACGGATCCTTCCAGGCCTTCGGGCGTCAATTGCGAGATAATATCGAACAGTTGTTTCGTATAGAAGAGTCGGTCTGGCGAGGACCAGTCAGGGCGGTAGACGTTTTCCTTGACGCGGGTCCCATGGAAAGATCCGTAAGGGAATCCGTTGATGGTAAAAACATAGCAGTTGTGCTCGGAAAGCCACTCCTTGAAAAGGGGAAGATTGTCGCCCTCCAGCAGCTCGCGGGCCGCGACGGCGGAGAGTCGCAGGCCGATAGCGTAGGGTTCATTTTCCCGGGTGATCTCGTCCCGAACTTTCAAGGTATGATCTTCCAACGCACCCAGAGTTTCCGCCCACGTTTCCGCCGGATGAATGTTCGTGCAGTAGGACAGGTGATGGTTGTGATCGAGATGCACAATACTAACGAAGTGATGATGAAGATCTCCTTATGAGAAGGTGTTCGTGGAAGGACGGACTGCGGACCGAGTGAAGCCTGACCGGGGCTCTGGTCAACCTCGAATCTCGGTGGCCAGTGCAGTGTTGGGATCCCTCGATCCGCTCTCATGTCCCTTCGCGTAGGAGAACAGGTCTCTGTGCCCATATTCGATGAACCTCTCCTTCTGGTCATCGTCGAGTCTCGACCAAATGGCGACATTGAAGGTGCGGTTGATTTTCATCATCATTTTCAGGGTGAGCTGGCGTCCGGACCGAGCGCGCCTCACCTGTTTGTGGGTGAGCTGTTCTGGCGAACTCTCAACAAGGTCGGTATTAGTCAGTCCCCAGGCTTCCATCAGGAAGTCTAAAGGTTGTGTTCCGAGGTCACGTTCTCCCATGTAGGGACCTGTATTCCCCGGTAGAAGCCGATGAGCGAGTAGATTTTATATCAAATTACTCCTTCAGAATGTTCCTCTCGGTGGCTACATTCCGAACATGCCCAACAAGAAAGACATCCTTGACCTCTATTTCATGGATGCGCGCTACAAGTTGATCGATATTGCCGCTTTTCTGGACCGGCTTGATCGTCATGAGGGAGAGAGTGACTTCCGCCACTCGGGTTTTCTCAAGGCCATGGAGGCGATGTTGAGCCCGGGGGATCAGCCTCGGGCCAAAGCGGTTCTGGAGTCGCTTTCCGATCACTCGACAGAACCTGTCGAAAGCTCCACAATCCAGTTCGCCTACGGAGCTCCGCAGGACTAGGGATATCGTCTTAGTTTTCATTTTCAGCCACCTCAGAAAATCATGCGCTACATCGAACCGCACGCTCACATGGTTAGCCGGACGACGGATGACTATCAGTCGATTGCGCAGGCTGGTTGTGAGGCCCTGTGCGAGCCTGCTTTCTGGGCGGGCTACGACCGGGGATCGGTAGAGGGCTTCAGGGATTACTTTCGCCAACTAACCCAGTATGAGCCAGCACGAGCTGCGAAATTCGGCATTCCCCATTTCACCTGGCTCTGTATCAATCCCAAAGAGGCGGACGATGTAGTCTTTGGAAGAGAGGTTCTGTCTCTCATTCCTGAGTTTCTGGAACAGCCAACCGTCCTCGGCATAGGAGAGATCGGCCTGAACAAGAATACAAAGAATGAGCATACGATTCTGGAGGAGCATATCGCTCTCGCTAAGGAGCGGGATTTGCCCATCCTAGTCCATACTCCTCATCTGGAGGACAAGCTCAAGGGAACCCGGTTGATCGTGGACGCTTTGAAAAATGCGCAGGTCGATCCCGACCGTGTGGTCATCGATCATGTTGAAGAGCATACTGCTGCGATCGCCCTCGATGCGGGCTTCTGGGCGGGGATGACGCTGTATCCTGAGTCGAAGTGCACACCGGCCCGGGCCATCGATATACTAGAGACCTTCGGGACGGAGCGAATCTGGATGAATTCCGCATGCGACTGGGGAATTTCGGATCCCCTCGCAGTGATCAAGTGTGCATTGGAAATGAAGAAGCGTCAGCATGCGAGTGAGCTTGTTGAAAAGGTAATTTACGAGAACCCGCGGACCTTCCTCAGGCAGAGTCCCAATTTTACGGTCTAGCAGGGCCTTTGGTTCACGCTGCAGTGCGTTAGGCTGCAGTTCCGATTGACCACTCCCGGTGAGCGGTGCATTCCTAGCGGTAGACGAATGACTTGGGAAGTAACAGTGGTATACGTGATGCTTTTGCTCACGGTCATCCTGTTCGTTACCGACCGGGTTCGGACAGATATCGTGGGACTGATGATTGTCGTTGTGCTGGGTGCCCTTGGTATTCTAGAGCCGAAGACACTTTTGCTTGGGTTCAGCAACGAGGCCCTCGTCACGATTGCGGCCATGTTCGTGCTGAGTGCGGCTCTGATGAGGAGTGGGCTGGTCCGGGCCCTTGGTGGGAAGCTTGCAGAATTCTCCCGTGGCAGCCCGGTAAGATTCATGATCATGGCCCTTTCTGCGGTGTGCTTCATGTCGGCCTTCATTAACAACACCCCCGTGGTGGTGGTCTTCATACCGGCAGTTCTGACGGTATGTGCACGTCTTGGAGCCAGTCCTTCCAAGTTCCTCATGCCGATCTCCTTCGCCTCGATGCTCGGTGGGAGTTGTACGCTGATAGGCACCTCATCCAATATTCTCATAGCTTCCTATGCGGCGGGGATCGATTTTGAGGTGGGCATGTTTGAGTTCACCGGGGTAGGTGTGGTCATCGTGCTGGTGGGGATGTCCTACCTCCTTCTCTTTTCATGGCGTCTCCTTCCTAATCACACGACGATCGCCTCGACTCTTTCCGCAGATGAAGCCAAGGAGTATATCACGCAGGTAAGTCTTGGGCCGGACTCCGATCTGATCGGGAAAAATCTTGCAGAGACGCCCCTCGCATCAGCCGGGATAAAGGTCGCCGAACTAATCCGAGGCGATCGTGTCCAGCGTCTCGAAGCAGAAATGCCCCTTATTGAAGGCGACGTGCTCCTGATTCGTGGTGAGCTAAATAAGATTCTTGAGCTCGATCGGCAGCATTCAATCAGTATTACCCCTGATCTTCAGGAGGATGGCTCAGAGGTGAAACGGGTGGAGATGACCCTGTTCGAACTGATGGTTGCGCCGGAGTCGCCTCTGATCGGTCAGAGTTGCCGGCAACTGGGTTTACGCCAGCGCTTTGATGTCTCGGTGTTCGCCCTGCAGCGGCGGGGGCGGCACCATCAGCGCGAAATCGCTGACCTCGAGTTGAAGATGGGAGACATTTTGCTCGTGCGCGGCAGTTCCGAGGCACTGGAGAATCTCAGGAGAAAGAACGAGTTCATTCTTCTTGAGGGTGTTCATGACGAGGTGATTGAGCCTCACAAGGCGCCTCTGGCGCTGGGAACCATTCTCTTGGTTGTCCTGCTTGCGGCGACTGGTCTTGCACCGATCAGCGTTCTGGCCCTCGGAGGAGCCGCATTCCTGGTGATTTCAGGAGTGCTTACCGCTCGAGATGCCTACAGCTCCATCGATTGGTCGGTACTGGTTCTGATTGCGGGTATGATTGCGCTGGGAACCGCCATGGACCAGACAGGAGCCCTTGAGATCGCAGCAGAGCAGCTCTACATGGTCACCGGGGGATGGGGGCCGAATGCGACACTCTGGGTGTTTTATTTCATGGCTGCGGTCTTGAGTCTCCTGATTTTGAACAAGCCAGCTGCGGTCCTCTGTGCTCCGCTTGGGATCGAGCTGGCGGATAAGCTGGGATGTAACCCGGAGCCATTTATCATGGCCGTTGCCTTCGCGGCTTCCACGGCGATGGCTACACCAATGGGATACCAGACTAACCTGCTGGTCTATGGCCCCGGGGGCTATAACTACCGGGACTTCGTATTTTTTGGTCTGCCCCTGAATATTCTCGTGGGAGTTGTCGCCTGTTTGCTTATCCCGGTCATCTGGCCCCTCACGTGAAGGAGGATTTCCGGGTGCTTTATCGGAGGAACGACCATCAATGCGAGGAGAGCTTACTATCGTCGGACAGGGATTGGCGGGGACATGTCTGGCCTGGCGTCTCTGGAGCAGAGGGAAGGGTTTCAGGTTGCTTCATCCAGGGGATGGTCAGGGCTCCTCTGCCATTTCAGCGGGGCTCCTCACCCCTGTGACGGGGCGCAATCTTAATCCGAGCTGGCGGCTGTCTGAATTTCTTTCCGAGGCCCGGGAATTTTACAGGGGGGTGGAGTCAGTCCTTGGGGAACGGGTCTTTCACGAGGTTCCTATTCTGCGTCTTTTTTCTGATGCAGAGGAGCGTCGGCTGTTTGACCGCAAGCGTGAGTCCCTGGAGCCCTGGTCAGAAACTCTGCTGGAGGCGGAGGATTGCAGCTGTCGGGCACCTCATGGTGGGGTTATCTGGAAAGGTGGTGGCCGGCTTGACACGAGGAGGTTTCTTGAGGCCTCGGGGTTGTTTTTCCGTGAGTCGGGACTTCTTGAGATCGGCGCTTTTGATTTCGCGCGGGTCAGGGATGGAAGGGAGAAGGCCGTCATGTGCATCGGAGCGGCGGGTCTTGGCGGGGGACCTTTTGGATTTCTTCCCGAGCGCAGGGCCAAGGGGGAGATTCTGACGGTTCGTATAGCCGGACAGCCCGAGGACCGGGTCCTCAGCCGGAATGGTTGGATGATTCCGCTTGGCGGAGGTCTCTTCCGGGTCGGCTCAACCTACAGCTGGGACGATCTGACGGACAGGGTTACGAATGCCGGACGGCTCCAACTGGAGAGTCTGGTACGTTCTTTTACGGATCGCTCTTTTGAAACGGTTGAGCATGTGGCGGGAGTTCGTCCGATCATCAGGCAGAGTCGCCCCGTTATTGGTCCCCATCCGGAGAATAAATCTCTATTGATCTTCAACGGACTCGGTTCCAAGGGGGTGCTTTATGCGCCTGGAGTGGCTGAGCGACTGGCCGCCTACCTTTGTGAGAATCGGGATATCGAGGAGGATTTGAACATAGAGGCCTTCGTAGGCTAGGATCGCAACCATGCGGATCACCGAGCAAGCGCATCAAGCTGTCCGAGCAGCGGTGAGAGGAGGAGAGGAGGTTGTTGATGCTACCGCGGGGAATGGACACGATACGGTATTTCTGGCGAAACTAGTCGGTGAGGAAGGCCGGGTTTTGGCCTTTGATATTCAGGATGCAGCTATTGATGCGACCCGCGCAAAACTGGATGCTGCTGGTGTCTCGGAGGAGAGAGTTTTCCTTGTGCGGGAGAGCCACGTCAATGTGAGGAGTCACATTTCGGCTCCGGTAGCGGCAGTGATGTTCAACCTCGGGTATCGTCCGGGCGGGGATCACGCGATCCGTACCCAATGTGACGAAACCGTGATCGCTCTCAAGAGGGCTTGGGAAGTGATACGGCCCGGAGGTATTCTTACGATGGTGTGTTACCGGGGTCACCCGGGGGGACAAGAGGAAGGGGCCGCTGTTTTGGAAGCTTCACGCGAACTGCNGATGCAAGGGGCGACAACAGANACCTACGGCGTCGAGGAGACTGCCACCGGGCCGTTTCTTGTGGTGCTCCGCAAGGCCCGTTGACCCGGCAGATGTGCGGGACCGCTGCCCGGAGTCCTGTTCAGTCGATTGACCAAGGTTCTCAGGGAAAAATTTCTCCTTCTGCAAAAAATCGGTTGAGCTCCGCTTGAGCCGCCTCAGGGCTGTCGGAGGCGTGGCAGATATTCCGGGTTTTGGAGGATTCATCCTTCCTTCCGAAATCACCCCGGATCGTTCCTTCTGCGGCTTCCTTGGCATCGGTTGGCCCAAGAAGCTTCCTGGCCCTGCCGATGCCATCCTCAGCCTCNAGTGCCAGCGCAATGATCGGTGTTTCCTGCATGAAGGACCGGATTGAGGGGAAGAAGTCAAACTCTACGATATGAGCATAGTGCTCGTTGATGAGTTCATCACTTGCATCAAGCATTTTGAGGCCACGGATACGGAATCCTTCTTTGAGGAAGCGATCCAGGACAACGCCAGAGAGGCCTTGCTGGATACCATCGGGCTTGAAGAGAACGAGAGTAGTTTCGGTAGCCATCAGCGGGAGCTTGCATCGGCGGGAGGGAGGGTCAAGTCAAAGGCAANTGGCGGTGGGGGTTGCTTCACGCCCGGTCAGAAGGCAGTCGCATAGGTATCACAACGATTGTGCCAGCCAGCCGTCCAGCGTTTTTCTCCTCTGTCGGGGGGAGAGTTCCGAACACGACGGTCGAGACAACGCTTGGCGGCAGCGGCAAATTCCCGGGCCGCGGCCTGTCCCGGGGGGGCAGGCTGCATGTTCATGAGAACCCACATGAGCCCCCATCCCTGTGCCTTGTATTGCTCTCTGGGATTGGTCCCGTCTCCCTTGAAATTGACGTAATCAATCAGGGCGTAAGTTCCGTTTGCGGTCGTGGCGACCTTGTCATAGCAATCCTTGATATGGGCCCTCTGAGCGACCGGGGCGGCGGTCATGATCCTCGGCAGAGCCGCGCGCGACTTTTCCATGATGAAATCGGTCTGCAGCTCTATCGTAGCCTCCAGCCATCTGCGAAGTCCGGAGAGGGCGGGTCCATTGAAATCACTTTGAAATTCGCTCCGACTTGACCATGGGCAATCAGGAAGAAGAGCAATTGGAGGCAGATTGGGAGCCTTCCGTTGCTGCGCAAATCTAATAAATTCCGGCCATGTTTCGGTCCAGAGTCCATCAAATCCGCGAGGATACCAGATGAAGTGCCCGATCCCCAGAGAAGGAAACTCCTCTCCTTCATTCCAGTGGGTGAGACCAGCCACCTTCCCCCCGGACTCGTTCTTCCAGATTTTCATTCCGATTCTGGTTCTCTGACTTTTCATCAAGGCCGGGGAGCTCGTCGGGCTCTGTTGCATCCGAGGCGAANCTGCGTGAGATCTCTGAGATGAATCNCTGGCCATCTTCCGNGGCGAGCAAGAGCCCAAGAGAAGGAGAAGGGNGAGTAAAAGGCGCAGGTCTTGCATGNGTTACTATAACGTGCAGGATCCGGGTAGAGCAACCGCGAGAAAAAATGAACAAAGTTCCCTGGGAGCAGGTGGTAAGCATTAGTGGCCTGGATATCGCCAAACTTTTTCTGACAGCCCTGGTGATTCTGATGGTTACCAAGATCCAGATATTTCACGACCGGCTTTCTGCGCTACTGGTGGCTCTCCCCCTGACCTCACTGCTGGCCATGATCTGGATGAGGGTGGAAGGTCAGGATTCCANTCGTATCGCCAATCACGCTCAGGGGACTTTCTGGTTTGTCCTGCCGACTCTTCCAATGTTTCTGGTTCTTCCCTGGATGTTGCGGAACGGCTGGGGATTCGGTGTGGCACTTGCCGCTAACTGTGTCCTGACCGTGATCCTTTTCCTTGGNCTGGTAGCGGTTCTCAAGCGGGTTGGAATTAATCTTCTCTGAGCATGCTGTTGCTCCAGAACCTGTGATCGAGACGCATAACGATGGACCGCGAATCCGTGGGACCAGTAAGGAACAGTCTTCNACNCCCATAGACCTGAGGCACCCTCTTTCGTTTTGGAATGCTGTTCGGTTTCCTTTGCAGTCGCGGGATTCCCGTCGCGACATCCTCATTGGCGGGTTATGGCTCCTTGTTCCGGTTATAGGGTGGCTTGTGAACATGGGGCACCGGCTTCGGGTGGTTCACCGGATGCAGCATGGGCTGACCCCGTGGCCAGCTTGGGAGAACCCGAGGGAGTTACTGCGGCATGGGGTGGTCACCTTCATGGGAATGGTATGGTATGGATGGCCAGGGGTTGCTCTGATCGGATTGGGGACCACCTTGGAGACAGTCGGTTTGACCTGGGTAGGCGTGGTTCTATTCCTGATAGCGGTTAGCGCGATTCCGGGATACATGTCCCACTATTGCCGCAATTATGACTGGCGAGAAATTTTCGATCCGTTCCGGGCCCTCTCCAGAGTTCATCAGGGGGGTGCNGCGTACTGGAAGGCTTGGAGTATCGTCATCCCGGTCATGCTGTGCTCCTTTGGTGGGCTGCTGTTCCTCGGAATAGGATTTCTCTGGACGAGTGTCTGGTTCTGGCAGGTTGCAGCGTTTTGCTTTGCGACCGTATTTACGCAAGGTTTTGATCTTGATCGACGGGGCGGAGCTCCGGAACCGGAGAGGCCAGATTGCTGAATCCGACTCTCGCCAATTCAGGTGATCGTNTNGAAAAAGAAGAATNCTGGAGCGGAAACGTGGNGCTTGGCCACTCCGGGGGNGGTATTAGTTCAGGAGTTGTGATATTCTNTCTCACCACTGGAATTTTGGAGTGATTCCACGGAGGGACTGAGTAACCANGCTCTTTGGAAACGGTTCTCATGGCGGTAATTGCGGATAACCGCGCAAAATTTCTTGATTGAAGTCTTGAACTGTGGTTCTTGCACCATCTTGCGGCAGGAACCTACTCCTTCCCATTTTGCGAACCAGACCGTGCTGATGGAGGCTGACAACGTAATTCCCTTCGAGCAGCCAAAGCCGGTATCTGGATTTTCCGGTAGACCCATGAAAAGTGATCTCGTAGAGCAGGCAGCAGAACTCGTCCCCGATCCTCAGATTCTCATCAATATGGTTTCCAAGCGGGTCCAACAACTGAACACCGGACGGGCTCCCCTGATCGATACTCTGCCTAGCATGGGGGCTGCGGACATTGCGCTGACCGAAATTATTGAAGGGAAGGTCAAGCTTGCCGAGGAACCAATCGGTTAGTGACCTAGCGGGTCCCTCTGCCACGGAGCTCCGATCATGAGTCGTGATGCAGCCACAAATAAGAAGGCGCGGCGTGACTACCATATCTCAGAGGTCCTTGAGGCAGGAATCCAGCTGAGAGGGACGGAGGTCAAGTCCATCAGAGAAGGCAAGGTTAATATCTCGGATGCCTTCGTGCGGATTGAGCGAAAGGAGGCCTTTCTCTATGGGTGCGATATTCAGCCCTGGCAGACGGCAGGGGAGTATTTTCAGCACGCTCCCAAAAGGCCCCGCCGTCTGCTCCTCCACAAGAATGAGATTCTCAAGCTAGCTCAGTCAACCGATGAAAAAGGTTACACTCTTCCCTGTCTCCGGATGTATTTCAAGGGGAGTCACGTCAAGGTTGAGTTCGGACTCGGGAAGGGCAAGAGTCATGCCGACCAGAGACAGGATCTGAAAAAGCGGGTCGAGATGAGAGAGGCCGAGCGCGAGGTGGCGAGATTCAATCGGCGCTAGGAACCGAATCCAGACAGGAGCTCCTTGTCACAGAGTTACCCCTGTGACGGAGAGAATCCCTGGAGTTCCCCTGAGTGTATCCATGACCTCCATGGCAAGCGGTTGGTCGATCTCAATAATTGTGAGAGCGTTTCCGTCCTGCTTGTTACGGGCGAGGGACATGTTGGCAATATTGGAGCCTGCCTCTCCCAGGGTGCTACCCACAGCTCCGACGATTCCGGGCCTGTCGTCGTTGGACACGATGAGGAAATGGCCTTTAATGTTGGTGTCAACGAAGGTGTGATCGATTTCGACAATGCGAGGAGTTTTTCCGATAATGGTGCCTGCAAGCCGGAATTTGTCCTCACCCTTTGTGAGCTCGGCGACAAGGAGTTCTGAAAATTCAGTCGCAGCGCTGATGGTAGACTCAGTAAGGTCGATACCCATGCTTTTTGCAACCGCAGGAGCGTTCACGACATTGACCTGTCCGTCGTTGCAGGCTGCGGAAAGCAGTGCGGTAAGAACATGGCGGGAGACCAGACCTGTATCCCTTTCGGCAAGGGGCCCGTGGTAGGACACTCTCAGGGAATCGGGGCTTGAGGGTCCAAGCTTGGCAAGCACTTTGCCCAGAGCCGTGGCCAGATGAAGATATGGTCCGAGCTCGGCCAGCGCCTCTGCATCGAGGGATGGCATATTGATGGCATTCCTGATCTCTCCAGTGGTCAGGAAGTCCCGGATCTGCTCAGCGACCTGGATTCCGACGTTTTCCTGGGCTTCAGCGGTAGAGGCCCCGAGGTGAGGGGTAAATGCGATGTGCTTCTGGCAGGAGAAGAGGGGGTGGTCCGGGGATGGAGGTTCGTTCTCGTAAACATCCAGGGCACAGCCCGCAATATGCCCCGAATCGATGGCGGCCTTGAGTGCGCTCTCGTCGATAAGTCCTCCTCGTGCGCAATTCACCACCAGTCCACCCTTGTTCATCAGCGCCAGACGGTCGGCGTTGATGATGTGCCGGGTATCATCAGTGAGGGGGACATGCAGGGTGACAACATCAGCGCCAGCGAGTGCCGTATCGGGAGAGTCCGCAAGCTCGATCTTCAATTCGTCGGCTCTCGCCTGAGTGAGAAAGGGATCAAAAGCGATAACCTTCATGTTGAATCCCTGCGCACGCTTCACAAACTCACTTCCGATTCGGCCCATACCGATGACGGCGAGGCGCTTTCCATTCATTTCGATGCCGGAGAATGCTTTCCTCGAGCTCTTGAAGTCACCGGCGAGAACCCCCGCGTGTGCTGGCGCGATATTGCGAGCGGTGGCGAGCATGAGCGCAAAGGCATGCTCGGCCGTGGATACGGTGTTGCCGGTAGGCGTGTTCATGACGATCACCCCGTGGGCGCTTGCTGCTTCCCGGTCTATGTTATCGACTCCGACTCCGGCTCGCCCGATCGCGCGAAGTCGGGATCCGCGAGCGATGACCTCGGCGTTGGGCTTGGTCTGGGAACGAACAATGAGCGCGTCATAATCCCCAATGATCTCCATCAGCTTATCGGGCTGGGAGCCGAGGTCTGGGATAAAGTCAGCAGTAATGTCGGGATGGTCGTTCAAGAGGGTGACCCCATGCTCACTGATGGGGTCCGCGACGAGGACACGGTGACTGGACATTTGATTGGCGTGGACTTATGCCAGACGAGAAAGAAAGGCAAGAACAGGACTGCTCTTCCGCGTTCGGGAACGGCTGCAGGCCATTTTTGTGGTTCCAACGGCCCTGGATGACTGATTCAGGGGTTCTTGAGAGTCGGGGCGCTGTCTCCGAGGTTCCGAACAAGGCGAGCTGAGTTTTTCCGGGTCGGGCACCTCCTCGCTTGACGCCGGTCGAAGGTCTGGAAGAGTCCCGCCTGTGAGCGACGACCAGAGAAGAAAGTTCTCCTCGAAAGTATTGGACGGCCCGGACAGAGCACCCAGTCGTGTGATGCTATATCCGGTGGGTTTCAAGAGAGAAGACTTTAACAAGCCCCTCGTCGGAGTGGCCTCTACGTGGAGCCAGGTGACACCCTGCAACATGCATATTGACCGACTGGCTCGTGAATCGGCCAAGGGCGTGGATGCCGCCGGCGGGAAAGCGGTGATTTTCAACACTATCACGATCTCCGATGGAATCTCCATGGGAACTGAGGGAATGAAGTATTCTCTCGTAAGCAGGGAGGTTATCGCAGACTCGATTGAAACCGTGGTTGGTTGTGAGGGAATGGATGGGGTGATCACCATTGGGGGATGTGACAAGAACATGCCTGGCTGTGTCATCGGGATGGCACGATTGAATCGCCCCTCGATTTTTGTCTATGGGGGAACAATCCTTCCGGGATGTTCTGTTGTCCAAGGCGAAAAAAAATCGCTCGATATCGTTTCAGTGTTTGAGGCGGTCGGAAAACATGCCAGTGGCGAGTATTCGGATGAGGATCTTCAAGCCGTGGAGGAGAGCGCTATCCCAGGAGAGGGCTCATGCGGAGGAATGTATACGGCAAATACCATGGCGAGTGCGATTGAGGCTCTCGGCATGAGCCTCCCCAATAGTTCGGCGCAGGCTGCGGTAGGAGAGGACAAGATGAGGGATTGCTTCGATGCGGGTGCGGCTGTACTAGCAATGCTGGAGAAGGGGATCACTCCCCGGGATATCATGACCAGAAAGTCCTTCGAGAATGCGATTACGCTGGTGATTGCTCTGGGGGGATCGACGAATGCAGTTCTGCACCTTCTGGCCATGGCGCATGCGGCCGAGGTGCCGTTGAGTATTGATGATTTTACCGAGATCGGGAAAAGAGTGCCAGTGCTGGCCGATCTCAAGCCGAGCGGAAAGTTTGAAATGGCTCCTCTGGTGGAGATAGGGGGCACAGTGCCCCTTATGAAGATGCTTCTCAAGGGAGGCTTGCTGCACGGTGACTGCCTGACCGTCACTGGCCGGACGATGGCCGAGAACCTCGCTAATTCGGATATCGAGTATCCCGATGATCAGGTGATTATCAGGCCCCTTGACAATCCCATTAAGGCCGACAGTCACCTGCGTATTCTCTACGGCAATCTTGCTCCCGGGGGCTCGGTGGCAAAGATTTCCGGGAAGGAAGGACAGGCCTTCACCGGGCGTGCCCGGGTCTTTGAGTCCGAGGAAGGTGCGATGAAGGCGATTCTTGACGGAGAGATTGTTGCTGGAGATGTGATCGTTATTCGTCGTGAGGGCCCAAAGGGAGGACCGGGGATGCGTGAGATGCTCGGTCCAACCGCAGCAGTCATGGGGAGGGGGCTTGGCGACAGCGTCGCCCTGATTACGGATGGACGCTTTTCCGGAGGGAGCCACGGGTTTGTTGTCGGGCATATCACCCCGGAGGCCTACGAAGGTGGGCCGATAGGACTCCTCGCAGAGGGAGACCAGATTACGATCGATGCGGTTGCCAACAAGATCACAGTGGCCATCGATGATGAAGAAATGGAAAAACGCCGTGCAGATTGGGTCCGCCCGGAACCGCACTATCGACGGGGTGTGCTGGCGAAATATGCTGCGGCCGTCACCTCAGCCAGTGAGGGTGCGGTGACAGACAAAGGTTTGTAGGATACCTTCGGAGAGCCGGGCTCATTCTTTGAGCTCGCCTTCCGGAACAATTACTAGCTGGGCTGCATTCTCCTTCCCGAGGTATTTTTTGGCCAGTGCGTTGATTTCCGCGAGCTTGATAGATTCATAATCCGCATCGCGTTCGCGTGCCCAGTCGAGCCTGTAAGGCTCGGCTTGGGATTGAGCCATGACTGTGTTCAGCCAGTAACCGTTATCACGGAGTGTTTTCTCCAGATTGGAAAGGATTGGCGTGAGCGCCCTGTCCAGTTCATCCTGGGTCACGCCCTTGGAAGCAAGTGCGAGGCCCATTTCGTGGATCAAACCAGTGACTTTGTCCACATCCTCAGGGGATCCAATCGACATTGCCATTAGATTTCCATAATCAAAGACCATGCTCGAGCTGGCATGAGCCTGAGGGCTGTAGGTTGCTCCGAGTTCCTCCCGCAGCTTGGTTCGGAGCCGGTCGTCGAGTATGGTAGCCAACACGTTCAGGCGACGAAGTTCGCCGATGTCCTCCCGGACCGGTGGAATTTTCCACCCTACCATGGAGGCCGCTTGAGGAATTTTGGAAGTGTAGGTGAATTTCTTGCTGACGGGGAGCGCTGGGGCCTGAATCTCCCTCTCCTTGCTCAGGGCAGGCTTGGTGCTGGATCGATCGGGGAGAGCGCCGACCGTCTTAAGGAGAAGGGGGATGGTTTTCTTGATATCGAAGTCGCCGACAAGGCTGATTTCGAGGTAAGCTCGGTCGAACTCTGCACCTACCCATTCTTTAACGTCGGCACTAGTATATTTTGCGAGCACCCCGGCGTCGGGTTTGGCGAAGCGGCCGTCACCACCACGCGACCATTCCTGCATCTCGGCCATCGCGCCGCTCAAAGTGTATTTTAGCTGAGAACTCATCATAGGTAGCATCTTGCGGAATTGCCGGACGGCTTCGTCGCGGTATCCAGGATCGGTGATCCTTGCACACAGAAGCTGTAACTGCATCTCGAGATCTTCCTGTGTTGTGCGACCATCAATAGTGAAAGCATCCTCATCGACCCCAAGACTCGCGGCAACGTTCCGTCCAGCGGTGATTCTTTTGAGATCGTCGGCGCTATGTTTTCCAAGCCCGCCAGCATTCAGAAGAACGGTGGAAAACATATCCAGACTTGGCTTATCTACAGGCTGGGTCAGCTTGCCATTTCCGAGGCGGCCATGTAGGCTGATTGAATTCTTCTGGAAGTCGGTGGTCTTGAGATTGATTCTCGTGTTGTTGGAGAGAATCAACTGGGTGATTCCGAGATCCTTGATCTCCCGCTGGGAGGTCACTGTTCCCGCTTCACCAAAGTCGGTGTAGGCGAAGGATACCTCGGCCTTCTTCTCCGGAGGATCTACTTTAACGGACCGACTTTTCTCGTAAAGAGCGGTCAGAATACTCGCCCCATCGTCCGGTGCACTCTTTGAGGTCAGAGTGATGGTCAAGTCCCGGTTTTTCCAGAAATCACGAAGAGCTTCGTGACACTTTTCTGGAGTGAGTGACTCCATCGCAATTTTCGTTATGCGTAAGGACTCTTTTGGACCATTGAAGACACGATTTGCGTTGATGCTGTTGACGAGGCCCATCGCCAACGAAGCGGACTGACGTGTGTCCGCTCTCTTCACGGCCTGTTCAGCCTGATTGGTGATGGCCGCCTTCGTCTCGTCTAATTCTGCCGTCGTGAAGCCATGTTGCAGGGCTCGCCGGAGTTCCTGCTCCATGACGGGAACCGCCTCCTTCCACTTTCCCTCTACGGCGGTGACGTCAATCGAGCCAAATTCGATTGCATTAAACCACTCGAAGCGTCCCGCGCTACCTGAGGAGATCGGCGATCCCTCCTTTTTGGCAAGGATTTCAAACCGGCGACCGATGATTGAGTTCGCAACGCTGAGAGGGTAGCGCTTTACCCTGTTTGAGACACTGTCGGACGCGGTCTCAAGGTCTTGCACGAATCCCAGTGCAAGGTCGTCACTCTTAACTTCCTTGTCCGAAAAAACCGCCGCTTGAAATTTGAACCCCTCGGGGATGGTACCCAATTTAGGTGCATCTCCCGGTTTCTCCGGATTCGTCATGGACGAAAATGTCTCAATGACCCGTTTTTTGTATACAAGCGGATCAATGTCCCCGACCACAATGAAAGTCATATTGGCAGGAGTGTAGTAGTCCTCGTAGAATGAGGTGAAGCGATCGCGCTGAGCTTCCTTGATGACTTTTTCGGTGCCGATAGGAAAGCGATGGGTAATCAAAGAATCAGGAAGCAGGAAGCTGAATTGCTGCTCCATGAGGCGCATTTCAACGGAATCTCTGGATCTCTTCTCGGAGAGAATGACTCCACGCTCCTTGTCAATTTCCTCGGATTCGAGCAGAGCTCCATCACCGAAGTCTCTCATGACATCGAAACCGAGCTTCAGGGTTTGTTCCTCAATGTTCGGAAGATCGAGCATGTAGACGGTCTCATCGAAGGAGGTGTAGGCGTTCGCGTGAGATCCAAAGGCGATCCCGAGGCGCTGCATCTGGCCAAGAAGGTTTTCTACGTCCGGAAAATTTTTGCTGCCATTGAAGAGCATATGCTCGAGGAAGTGAGCCAGTCCGCGTTGATTATCCGCTTCGTGAAGAGAGCCTGCGCCGACGTGGAGTCGCAGAGAGACTCGGCCCGGAGGTTCGGCATTCCTCCGGATTGCAAAACGCATCCCGTTTTTGAGGGTTCCAAATTCTACCTCGGGATCAACCGCGATATCGCTGTCCTCGTGGGGCCATTGAGCCGGCTTAGTCTTTTCTGCGTGGAGAAGGGCGCTTCCTCCCAGAATCAGGAGGAGAGAAAGAAAGGGGAGGTGCTTTGTCATGGCGTGGGATGGTTGGTTCTTCAGAGAAGTTTGCAATGATGAAACGGCACCGAGCGTGAGGATTGTGCAAAAGGCATTGCATTCCTCACTTGCGGGTGCTTCTCTTCCGGCCCGTTTTCCGGGCGCACGTGGCGGAATTGGTAGACGCGCTAGATTCAGGTTCTAGTGAGTGAATAACTCGTGGAGGTTCGAGTCCTCTCGTGCGCACCACTGTTTTATAGTGTTAAGCGGACCTCGAGGGCTTTGAGAGGTAGGAAAGCAAAAAAGGGGCACTGCCCTAACTCTGCCCTAAAAACGCTGACTTTTTTCAGGGTGAAAAGTGAAGCCCACTTCTTGGCAGCTACTTGACCCCACTATAAAAATGGCCCCCAAGGGTCGAATTGACCTCTGCTTTTCGACGGCA
>PBNG01000087.1 GCA_002723015.1 Roseibacillus sp.
AGGGCGTCGAGGCTGTCATCGTCCTCGCAATCGATGACATGTCCGGAGACGGACAGCATTTCAGGGACTACCTGACACCGATTATCGAACGACTGAAAGTCATCGATGGCCGTGGACCAGTCAGCATCACCTGCAATCGGCCCAACCCGGAACACCCGAACATGCAGTGGCTCCTGAATCAGGGTGTTTCCCTTGAAACTCATACTCTGAATCATCCCTGTCCTCTTCTTCAACACCTTGACTTTATTCGCGCCAGTAATGACTACCATGGCTGTGTGGACCTGCTCGCCCGGATCCCGAACAATAAATCAGTTGGATTCCGGTTCGGGTGCATGGATGGACAGAACACTCCAAGCCCTCGCGCTTATGAGGAGATCCTCGGGTCTACGAGCGAGGAGGGTAATTTTATCTCCATGTCCACCAGTGTGGGGGTCGTATTCTCTCCGGAAGACCCGGTGATTCCGGCAGAAATATTTAAGCCGAACTCGGGGGGACCTGATCGCTTTGCCCGCTATCTCACCCGGGGATTCGTCAATTATATCGAGAACTACCCCTATCCCTTCGTGGTAGGCAGGAAAATATGGGAACTCCCCTTCGTCTATCCCAACGACTACACCGGGCAGGTCCTGCATGGCGCGCAAAACCCGGTGACGATTTCTGACTATAAGGCGGCGGTTGACGCCACGGTTGCAAAGCAGGGCGCTGTTTCCCTTTGCTTTCATGCCGGTAACTGGATGCGAAATTCCCAGATGGTGGACATCGTCGATCATGCCAGCAGAACGCACGGCAAGAAGGTAAAGTTTCTGAGCATGGGCGAGATGCACGAGCTCATGACCAAAAACCTACTGATGGGAAATCCGATCCGAAGGTCCGATGGCGGTGACAACGGGATCAGAATTCTCGACGTCAATAATGATGGTTTCATGGATGTGATCGTTGGAAACCCCGACAAGAGAATCTGCAGGGTCTGGAAACCCGAAAACGGGACATGGCATGAGACTCCTTTTCCTGCCGAGATTACGCCGTCCGTCCGATTCGGAGTAGTCAGCAGGGGCGGGGAAGCAGCCATGTTCGTAACCGGAAGCGACGCTATAAACAGATTCTGGATCTATCGCGGGAATCAGTGGGAACAGAGGGAAAGCCTCACCAGAGGCCTGAAAGATGTCACCTCTCATCAGGATGGAGAGGATGGTGGAGTCCGCCTGCGTGATCTGGATGGCGATGGCATCTGCGAGATAATCGTGGGACGGAAAGACTCTTCCGCAGTATACCAACTTGACGAATCCGGATGGAGAAAACTTCCGTTCTCCCTGCCACAGCACTTCCCCATTGTAACCCGGACAGGGGGCGATGCTGGATTGCGATTCACTGATCTCGATGACGATGGACTGCAAGATCTCATCTTCTCAAACGGTACGCGGTACGGCACACGGATGCTTGAGTCGCTCGCCAAGGGCTGGACCCGGGTTGGAATCGAGGGGGTCCGGGAAGGTGATGGTGTGGGAGAGCAGCACTCACGCAAACCAGAGGTGATCCCCCCAATCGTCCGAAAGGACGGCACCAACAATGGAGCTTGGCTAAAGCGTGGCCATCTTTACTGGCAAAACGAGGATACCGGCGCGATTTTTCCTCACCACATAGACCTCCGGTCTTTCAGTGATCTTCTTGGAAAACAGGCAACCCAACCTCGGAGCCCTGCCTCATCGCTTCACATGATGGAAGTCCATGAAGGTCTCAGGGTAGAACTGGTGGCAGCGGAGCCCCTCGTCATGGATCCCGTGGATCTTGCCTGGGGACCAGACGGCAGGCTGTGGGTCGCTGAAATGGCAGATTATCCCCTCGGGATCGACAACAAGGGGACGCCCGGATCCCGGATCGCATTTCTCACGGATCNTGATGGAGATGGCACTTACGACCAGCGAACGCTGTTTTGTGATGGACTGGAAACTGCAAATACGGTCCTCCCATGGCGGGACGGGCTCCTTGTNGTAGCCCCTCCGAAGATCTGGCTTCNCCGGGATACTACNGGAGACGGGCAGGCAGACCGGAAAGAGATTCTTTATGANGGGTTTGGTCGCGGCAACGAACAACATCGAGGGAACGGCCTGACATGGGGTCTCGACGGATGGATTTATGTCGCTAACGGCGACAATGGAGGAACGATCAGGTCCACNCGGACGGGAAAGGAGTTAACCCTCGGAGGNTTCGATCTTCGGATCAGGCCGGATACAGGCCAGATGGAATTCGCGACTGGTGTAACCCAGCATGGCCGCAACAGGGATGACTGGGGAAACTGGGTTGCCGGCAACAACTCGANCGCCTGGCAGATCGCTTTGGAAGACCACAATCTGCGCTTGAACCCCGGAGTTGAGCAACCCCCTGCGCGTCACAGCCTCTTCGGAGTAGTAGACCTATATCCTTCTAGCCAGGTCCTGAGCCACTACAGGGGTTACCAGCGCCCACCNCCGGGATCTCCGGGCAGGCTCACCTCCGCCTGCGGCTTCACCTTTTNCCGCGGCTCCCTGTTCAGCGATGTCGTCGCCCCATCAATTTATTTTTCCTGTCCCGTTCACAACTGTGTCAGCAGGCGCGAGGTATCGTGGAATGGAGTCCTCATGCAAACAAGGAGAGCGGAAAAAGAGGCGCAAAGCGAATTTCTACGAAGCCGGGACTCCTGGTTCCGTCCGACCTCATTGCGGACCGGTCCCGATGGTGGACTTTATGTCGCTGACCTCTACCGCCTTGTTATTGAGCATCCCGAGTGGATTGATACAGGCCTTACCCGTGAAATGATTGCCGATGGGCGTCTTCGTGCAGGGCATGATCGTGGACGAATATACCGCATCCTTCCCGCCACCGGGAAAGCCCCCCANCCCCCTCAACTCGCCGGTTTATCACCAGAGCAGCTNGCATCTGCTCTCGACTCTCCCAATGGTTGGCAGCGGGACAGCGCCCATATGATGCTCACATGGCTCGATCAACCTGCGCGCGAGGCTGCCATTCCCGTGCTCCGCGGCATCCTGCGCCATAGCAGTATGCCGGAAGCCAGATTGCAGGCGTCCAGTGCCCTTTCAGATCTTCAGGGACTTGAAGGGAAGGATCTGTCCGTTGCTCTTGCTGATTCTCATCCCGAAGTACGCCGGAACGGCCTCCGGATCGGAAACCTCACCTCGGATAAACTCCTTGTACAAGCAACGAATCTCCTNAAGGATGAGAGCCCCCAAGTTCAGATGCAGGCTGCCTATGCCCTCGCTCATACAGACGACAAGGAGGTTGGATCCGCGCTGGGGCGCTTTCTGTTGGCGCACCCGGACCACGCCTATCTTCGGGCTTCAGGTCTCACCGCTGCCCGTAAGCATATCGGCGCAATCCTCGCTACCGTCCTGCATGAAGAGCACAATGCCTCTTCCCTCGCTCTCGTTGAAGCGATCATAACCCAACTCCCTCCCGAGGAGGCCGGTTCCGTAGTTCCAGAGCTTATACAAGAGCTGATCGATAGATTGGGTAAATCGCGCGATAACTTGCAGTCGACTTTTTCAAGTGCAGCAGGGCTGATGCGGATCAGCTCGGAATCTCCTCAAATTCCAACGTGGCGCACGGCTCTTGCCCCGGTGTTCATGGAAGCTCGACGAACTATCAAAGACCCCCGATCACATCTTCCACACCGGCTGGCCGCACTTAAGTTGATCTCCCAATCTGGTGAGCCAGCNACTGATACTTCTCTCCTCTTATCTCTCCTTAACCCAAAGACACCTTCTGATTTACAGGTTGCGATCATCCCCGTTCTTCTCCGGGAAAAAAATCCGGCAATGATCAGATCCCTGATCGGTCGATGGGGTGAACACGGTCCNGCCCTGCGCCGCGCCATCCTCGATACCCTCATGAGCAGGACAGAACTGACCTCTCTTTTTCTTTCCCTGGTCACCGAGACGATGACTGAACTCAAGGCTTCGATTGATACCGGGCGCCGCCAGCTTCTCCTCAATCACAAAAATGAGGAGGTTCGGACCCGAGCCCAAGCCTTGTTAGGAGGAGCTACTACTCCCCATCGTCAGGCCGTCATCGCNCAGTATTCCGATGCACTCGGTGGTGAGGGAGATCGTCTACTCGGAAAGGAAATCTTCGCCGGGCAATGTGCTTCCTGCCACCGACTCGACGGGGTCGGCAGGGCAGTTGGGCCGGATCTCGCCTCTCTCACCGATCGAAGTCCCAGAGCATATCTCACCGCTATTCTCGATCCGAACCAGGCTATCACCCAAAACTGGATGATGTTCATTGCTTCGCTGCGGGACGGAACGACCCACGCCGGAGCCGTCGCCCAGGAAACAAGCTCTGCCATCACCCTTGTGAATATTGGCGGGGATCGCTCGACCATTCCGCGTAATGAGATCAGATCCCTTGCCTCAACAGGGCGTTCCCTGATGCCAGAAGGNCTGGAATCATCCCTGGACCTCGCCCAAATGCGTCACCTGCTCGCCTACCTTCAGGTCGCGGGAACCCCCCGTAAGGTATTCGCAAACAACGCTCCCGAGCTTATCAATCAGGAATCCAGCGGTGTCATCACACTACCGGCATCGGCAGCAGAAGTTTATGGGCCCAGCCTCGTCTTCGAGCAGCGGTATCGCAACCTTGGACACTGGGGAAACCAAAGGGACCGCGCGGAGTGGCGCTTTCAGGTCCAGAAGGAAGGACAATTTGACCTATGGATCAACTGGGCGCTGCAACAGGATACTGTCGGAAGCTCAATCAGTCTTGGAGTGGGCCAGCGAGAAATATCGGGAGCTGTCCCNNACACTGGCACCTGGGACGATTACAAATGGGCTAAATTGGCCACATTANCTCTGACGAGCGGCGTTCACCGAATGAAGGCCCAGAGCAAGGGCCCGCTCCAGAGCAGCTTTCTCATCGACCTTGGACAACTGAAGTTTGTTCCAACCGAAAGCGGTGACTTCCCCAACGCTGTCCAATGGCCCGGAGTACAACTTCACCCGAGGTAATTGTTCGACAGGATATTCCTGTGTGGAACCACAGTGGTCCCATCAAAGGCAGGCCCACATTACCCACCCGGATTAAGATCATGCCTGTTTCTATGCCTCCCGATTAAACGTTATCTTCATTCTGGCTTTCCCTGATACCTGATATTTTGAGGTGTCCTCAAAACCTATCCCAGGTAAGCTCCACAGACTGCTGTTCCTGTGAATTTGACATTAAAATCCTCCTCTCATCCTCGCTACCTTCAGCGTTCCTCAGGCCTCGCGGCTCTGTGGCTTCTTTCATTAATGCCAGCGGCAGCCAATCTCTATCTCACTGAGTTTCTTGCCGACAACACAGCCGGGCTGCGTGACAGCGACGGAGAATACTCAGACTGGATAGAGATCTTCAACGCCAGCCCTGTGCCGGCTNATCTCGANGGACACTATCTTACCGATGACGAAAGCGCTCTCACGAAGTGGTCTTTCCCGGCGGTCGAGCTCGGGCCNGGTCAATTTATGCTCGTATTCGCATCAGAGAAGAACCGCAGGGATCCAGAGGCGGAACTACATACCAATTTCAAGATTGATAAGGAGGGTGAGTACCTCGGACTTGTCGCACCCGATGGCATCTCTGTTATTTCCGAATTTGGATCAGCGGATTCCCCTCTTCCCGACCAGCGACAGGATATCTCATATGGGCTTGCTCAGACAAGTAGTCGAACTCCGGCAACCTTGCTGACCCGGGACGCAGCGGCAAAGGCGCGCGTGCCAACCCCGGATGATGCTGCACTCGGCAGTAGCTGGACGGAACCAGGATTCGATGACTCCGCTTGGCGCGACGTCTTCACCGGAATCGGATATGATGAGGATAGTACCTATGTCCCGGAATTTGGGGCGGGAGGAAACCTCGGAAAAGATCTCAACGGCATCAACACAAGCCTTTACCTCCGCGTGCCTTTTGATCTCAACGAGCCCTCTACCCTGACGGATCTCTCCCTCGGCATGAAATACGACGATGGTTTCGTCGCCTACCTGAATGGAACATGGATATTATCGGAGAACAGCCCTCCCGCCGGGACTCTCTCATACAACTCTGAGGCTACCACCAGTCATGCTGATACCCTTGCTCTGGAATATGAGATCTTTGATCTCTCAGAGCACAGAGACCTCCTGGCCCAAGGCCGTAATATTCTCTCCATCCACGGTCTGAACAATGGCCTGAACAGCTCGGACATGCTCATCTCACCTGAGCTCCGGGGAATACGNATTACGAACCCTTCAGTGGGAGAGNGCGGCTTNTTCGAGATCCCAACCCCCGCTGCNTTTAATGGAGAGGCCCTTGGGGGATTTGTGGAAGACACCAAGTTCAGCGTGAATCGGGGCTTCTTCACTCAACCGTTCGACCTTGAACTTTCCAGCACTACAGAAGATGCCGAGATCCGATACACGATCGACGGGTCTACGCCGGGNCCACTCTCCGGGAGAGTCTATCGCGAACCTCTGAATATTAATCGCACGGTTGTAGTCAGAGCCATTGCCTACAAGGACGACCTGCAACCCACCAACGTAGACACCCACACCTACATCTTCCCNTCCGATGTGGTCGACCAGAGCGACATGCGAACCAGCATCACGCAGAGCCCGACCTACGGACCGCGTATGCTGGATTCACTGCAAGCAGTCCCATCCATATCTCTCATCACGCAGAATTCCAGCTTCCTGAACGAGGGGGGTGGAAATATCCGGGAGGAATATCCAGCATCTATTGAAATGATTTTTCCCGATGGCCGCGAGGGATTTCAGGAGGATGGAGGCCTGAGCAACTACGGCGGNCGGTTCACCAACTTNCGTAAGAAGAGCTTCCGGATCGCCTTCCGGGAGCGCTTTGGTCCCACCAAGGTGCGCTACCCGATTTTTGAAGGCTTCAAATACCAGCATCATCCCCCCGCAGAAGAGTTTGACGTCATCAATCTTCGCAGCGGCTCACATGACATGAGTTCAAGAGGAGCGTACATGTCCAACCGCTTNACCGATGATACCATGCTGGATATGGGCAATATCGCACCTCATGGAAGATTCGTTCACGTCTACCTGAACGGAAGNTACTGGGGGCAATACCACATGCGCGAGCGATGGAGCGCAGACATGGCCTCCAGCTATTATGGAGGTAGTAAAGACGACTACGAGGCCGTAAACGCCAACGATAACTTCAGAAATGATGAGGAAGTCTACGATGGACCGGGACGGTTCTGGAACGCAGCCAAGTCCCTTGTCCTCAGACCTGACCCCTTCAATGAGGCCTCAAGTCACATTGATATCGCCAACATAATCGACTTCATGCTCGTCTGGGTTAGTGGTGATTCGGAGAGTGAATTCCGCTCATTTGGATCTTCCGTGGAAGGGGTGCCCTTCAAGTTTATGATCAAGGATGCTGATGGCTACCTGCGCCCTGCCAGTTCCGGCAAAGNAGGACATCCCGGGCCTCTCAACATCATGTCTGAGATGAGGGGCGGTCTGGGAGGGGAGGATTTCCGAATGCTGGTAGCTGACCGCATTCACAAGCACTTCTTTAACGACGGTGCCTTCACCCCAATAAATAACATCAGACGCCTCAGGGTCCGGACTGCGGAGGCTCGTCTGGGTTTCATCTCAGAGTCTGCCCGCTGGGGTTTCCGCTCNCCAAACTCATGGGAGTCTTATCAGGCCAACTTGATGAACAACCACTTCCGCGGACTAACTGATACCATGGTGAGTCGCTTTAAATCGAATGGAATGTATCCCGATATTGTCGCTCCGGTCTTCAGCCAGCATGGAGGTTCCGTCATGCCGACTACTCCCATTTCAATGTCATCGAATGCGCGGACAATCTACTATACCGTCGACGGGAATGACCCCCGCCTGCCCGGGGGAGTCCCTAATCCGGTTGCCAATGTTCTCTCCCTCCGAAGTGGAGCTGGCGCCAACAACGTTTCAAATCCGCTCTTTCTGCGGTCCCCAACNCGGTTAAAGGCGCGTGCCTACGATACACGCACGGGAGAGTGGAGCGCGCTGAACGAAGCACTCTACACGATCGACAGCGAACCAGCNAATAGCCGCAACCTTGTCATCGCGGAACTTAACTATCACCCGGACGAACCCTCCTCGGCCGAGGAATCGGCCATCAGCAACGACAGGGATGACTACGAATTNATCGAGCTCCTCAACACAGGCTCCAGAAATATAGACCTTACGGGAGTTCGATTTGATTCCGCCGTAAACTTTGCCTTTCCGGACAACACGGTCCTCGAGCCGGGCGAGCGCCTACTACTCCTACGNCAAAGAATCGCCTTCGAAGCGCGTTACGGTTCTCTTCCCAACATCCAGNCGTTCGAGTATACCGGACGCCTCAGCAACGACGGAGAGAGGATCCTTCTTTCCGGACCAGCATCCCAGCCNATCATGGATTTTACCTATAACGACCAGCCTCCCTGGCCTGCAGCCGCCGACGGAGAAGGCTCAAGTCTCGTCCTGCTCAATCCAGATTCCCCGGGAGAAAGCGGNGATCCCTCCAACTGGAGGGCCAGTCGTATTCCGGGAGGAACGCCCGGGGAAGAGGGANCATCTGGCCTCGACTACGATACGTGGTCTACAGCAAACAATCTTGAGGGAGGACCTCAGGATGACGAGGACCACGACACCATCAGCAATTTCATGGAATTCCTGCAAGGGACGGATCCTCTGGAGTTCACCATCGAACCTGTCCTGATTCTCCGGGTGGACGCCCTTGATGTTGGCAATGCGGTCCGTCAATACTTCGTCATCAGTTTCCGGCAGAGCATGCAGGCACTCGGATCCCTCTCACTCGAAATTTCGGACGACCTCATTACATGGAACTCTGCCCAGGAGCTCACCGAGCTCCTGTCTCAGGTCAATCAGGGAGACGGCACTCAAATGACAACCCTGCGCATGAAACAGCCTACCGAGAGCCGATCTGGCCCTCTCTTCGTGCGACTTAGGGGACAGTAATCTTGGTTTCGGAGGCCCGGGGAACCTCTTCNNGCCACAGTTTGGGCCATTCCGTCCTGAAGATTGCTGTAAACGGGCCCTAANGCCTCCCCGCGGCAGGACTGTGTGATTGTAACCCGGCCATATTTCATTTGAAACTGCACAAAGCATATGAGCATCNAATCCGTCTGCGCCCTCCTTACCCTCGTTCTGAGCATCCTCCCAGTTGCGCACGCCAATGTCTACAAGGCTCGCATCAACCCCAGTTGGAGTCCCGATGGGTCATGGATGTGGTATCGCAACAANCTGCCGAAGGGGGAACGTGAGTTCATTCTGGTCGACCTCAAGAAAGGATTACGCCAGCACGCATTTGACCATGACAGACTGGCTGCTGCTCTCCGGAGGGAAGATTCAGGGGAATTCACCGGAGCACAGCTGCCACTCGAGAACCTTTCCTTNGACCTCGAAAAAAGGACAGCAACCTTCTCGCTGAGAGGTAAGTGGTACCGATGCAATATCGATACCTGCCAGCTTGAAAAAATCAATCGGCCGNCAGCTTCTCNAGCCAGCGATGAGAAGGAAAAGAAAGCCCAGGATGACTCGAGGTACAAACCCTATCGCCCAAGTAGAGATCTTTCACCGGATAAAAAATGGAAGGCATACATCAAAAACCACAANCTCTGGATTCGCGCCAACATCGATGACAGTGAGGAAATTCAACTCTCTGAGGATGGTGAGGAGCAGAACAGCTACCAGCAACCATTCTGGAGCCCTAATTCAAATAACCTGGTTGCCTTCCGTGCCCAACCGGGNGACGTCGGTGAAGTTCACATGATCCAATCCTCTCCCAAGGAGGGTGGAAGAGCAAAACTGCATTCCCGCCGCTACCCACTTCCCGGAGATAAATTTACCACCTACGAACTAAACTGGTTCAACCTTCGCAAGCGCCTGCAGAGCAAACCAAAGGTGGGCCTCATCGACTTCCGAAGTCCGCGCCTGCGCTGGACGAGGGATGGCACAAAATTCCGTTACGAGAAGATTGACCGCGGCCACCAGCGCTTTCGTGTGATTGAATTTGATGTCTCAACCGGTGCTCACAGGAATATCGTTGATGAGAAGACCGATACCTTCATCTGGACCGAACATGCCCTCCGACTCGGAATGCCCAAGGTCAACTGGTTGCTCAATCATCGGGAGATCCTTTACTTCTCGGAAAAGGACGGCCACCGCCATATCTATCTCATTGATATCGCCTCCGGAACCATGAAGGCTGTAACTCAGGGAGAATTCGTGGTTCGACATGTCGACCGGATTGACGAGAACAAACGGCAGGTCTGGTTCCGCGCCAGCGGCAGAAACCCGGGGCAGGACCCCTATCTCATCCACTATTATCGGATTAATTTCGATGGAACAGGCCTCGTCGCCCTCACAGAGGGAAATGGTGACCACGAAATACANTACTCCCCGGATCAGCGGTTTATCATCGATACATATTCCCGTGTTGACTCCCCCCCTGCTCATGAACTGAGGAGGGTCTCTGATGGGAAACTGGTATGTAAACTCGAGGAAACCGACATCAGTGAACTTCTTGCCTCGGGATGGAAGTCCCCGGAGGTGTTCTCAGCCAAGGGTAGGGATGGTGAAACCGGGATCTGGGGCATCGTTTGCAAACCCGCAAATTTCGATCCTAACAAGAAATACCCGATCCTCGAGGACATGTACGCTGGTCCCCACGATTCGTACGTGCCCAAGCGCTGGAGTGCAGGCCGCCGCTACTCGGCGTGGACTGAAATGGGCTTTGTCGTAATCAAGGTAGACGGGATGGGAACCGCAAACAGGTCCAAGGCATTTCATGATGTCTGCTGGCAAAACCTCAAGGACGCAGGCTTTCCTGATCGAATCCTCTGGCATCAGGCCTACGCCAGCAAGAACNCCTGGTATGATATAACCCGGGTCGGNATTTACGGNGGATCTGCCGGTGGCCAAAGCTCCACCGGCGCCCTTCTGTTTCACCCCGAATTCTACAAGGTCGCGGTCTCCTCATGCGGATGCCATGACAATAGGATGGATAAGTCATCGTGGAACGAGCAATGGATGGGATATCCCGTGGGACCTCACTACTCTGCATCTTCCAACATCGATAACGCTCACAGACTACAGGGGAGACTCCTCCTCATCGTAGGTGAACTGGACAACAATGTGCCACCGGAATCGACNCTGCGGTTAGCGGACGCCCTTATCCGTGCGAACAAGGACTTTGATATGATCGTAGTACCTAATGGAGGACATGGGGGCGGTGGACGCCACGGTGATCGCCGCAGGAAAGATTTTTTCCGGAAGCACCTTCTTGGCATCGAGCCACCGAATTACAATATCGCACAGTAGCCTAACTTGCTCCTCCCCATGAGTTTAAAAATACGAANTTTTATTCCTGCGGTCCTGATTCTAGCCGGGACCTCTCTTCTTCCCGCACAAGTATCCACCACCGGTCCACGTTACACGGGTCCCGATGGAGAAGAGATTTCCATGTCACACGCAAATGATTTCAGGGATCTTCTGGACCGCTTTTCGAAAGACCGGGAAACTTTCCAGCGGCAGTTCCCCTCCAGGCTGGAGGCGAAAAGAATTACAGGGATGGAGAAATTCTTCAGCGAATGGCACCGTGTTCTCCTCAGCATGAACTTTGATCAGATGAATCGGTCGGGTAAGGTCGATTACATTCTCTTCCGACAAAAAATCGAAAGGGACCATCAANAGTTCAAGGCTGAGGCTGAACACCTGAAGGCAGCTTCCCGATTTCTTCTCTTCGCAGAAAAGATAACGGCATTGGAATATGAGAGGCGGTCTCAGAAGAAATACGACCCACAGAGACTTGCCCCGCGTCTGGAGGGCCTCGCACAGGAAATTGAGCGCGAGGAACAAAGGGTCAAGGGCGAGGTAATGAAGAGCCGGAAGCATCAGAAAGAGAAGGGACCAGATGCAAATCGCGAACGGATATTCAAGACTGCGGAGGAGGGGTGTCGTGAACTCCAGCGCGTCGTTGATAACTGGTTCAATTACTACCGGGGTTACGACCCGCTCCTGACCTGGTGGATTACAGCCCCCAGCAAGAAACTGTCGGCCGCGCTTGGATCCTATGCCGATNCGTTCAAGCCCGACCCCNAAGACACCCCCAAACCCTCNAGCAAGCCCACTCCCGCGGAATTTAATGATGAAAATCACTCGCTCCCGGTCGGCGCAGAACATCTCGCCTCCCTTCTCTCACGTGAAATGATCCCCTANAGCGCTGGAGAACTGGTTGAAATCGGNAAAAAAGAACTGGCGTGGTGCGTGAACCAGCAGAAGAAGGCCGCCGCTGAACTGGGATTTGGAGATGACATCGCTGCCGCGCTGGAGCATGTGAAAAAGAAGCACGTCCCACCGGGCGAACAATCAGCTGTTATTCGTCGACTCGCATTGGAAGCAATCGATTACCTCGAGGAAAACGCCTTGGTTACCATTCCGCAGCTTGCCAAGGACAGCTGGAGGGTCGGCATGATGTCCCCCGCACGCCAGCGCTATAACCCGTTCTTCACGGGAGGATCCACTATCAGCGTTTCCTACCCCCACCTTGACATGAATCACGCAGACAAGCTGATGAGCATGCGGGGNAACAATCCTCACTTTTCGGCAGCGACTGTTCACCATGAACTCATTCCCGGACACCACCTTCAGGACTTCATGACCTCCCGATACAACACTCACCGGGGNATTTATCGNACGGTTTTCTGGACCGAGGGTTGGGCTCTCTACTGGGAAATGCTCCTTTGGGACCTTGGATTTCCAAAGACTCCGGAAGACCGAATGGGGTTTCTTTTCTGGCGTATGCATCGCTGCGTTCGAATTATTTTTTCACTGGGATACCATCTCGACCAATATACCCCNCAGCAGTGCGTCGATATGCTGGTCGAGGTTGTCGGCCATGAACGCANTCACGCAGAGGGAGAGGTCCGCCGCTCTCTCGCACCCGGCACTCCAGTCCTTTACCAATGTGCATACATGCTCGGCGGCATGCAGTTCCACGTTCTCCATAAGGAGCTGGTTCTATCGGGAAAGATGACCGCGCGGGAATTCCACGACCGGATCCTGAGAGGAAACCGGATTCCTGTCGAAATGGTTCGCGCGGAGATATCCGATCTTCCCCTGAGGAGGGATTACAAAACCAACTGGCGCTTCGCGGAAGAGTTCAAGAGCAATTGATCTGCCTCGACCGATCAACGGTCCGAAGCACTCCAGCCAGGTATGCGAACCCGGTCATAGGTCACCGTAGTAGTTACTCCGGGAAGCTGAGAACAGGCCGGCAGTCCGACGTGAATAACCCTATTCATCTTCACNTCTATTGATCCAAGGCTCTGCCATTGGATTCCATCTGGAGACATGGATCCTGAGAAGACATCTCCCATCCGCTCCAATCTGATCCAGTAAGGTGCACTGAGGCGATTCTTTTTGATCACGTAGTGGTCCCCGAGAGGCTCACGTCGACCGGCTGCCGTCTCCCCTCCTTTCTNGCTTCTGCTGATCAGACCTCCTTGCCAGTGAGGATGCAGGAGGACGGACACATGCGGCGAGTCAGGAAGAAGATTCGCACGCATCATCACTCCCGGCGTAGCCCATTGTGAACTCATGGGACGTGTGACGCGCGCGGTGATGGCTCCATCCCCCTCCATCTTCGCGTAAAGGTAATGCAAGGCGTCGGCCCTNCCTCCAATTTTCCTACCTTCACCCTCCATCGAAAACGCGGCTCCATCATATTCCACGAATCCCGGAACAGTGATCGCTCCAATATCCGAGGAGCTCCATTGCCCCGGCAAACCGGCGCAGGCGGCGATGACCGCGGAGGGCGGGCTCTTACCCGCCTTGTTGCTTGCCGTCGCCCTGTAGTAATAGACCTCACCCCCCGTCACGGACGAATCCAGAAATTCGGACATTATCAGCGGGGGAGCAATGCTAAGAAAGGGACCCTCGGGTCGCGATGCTCTCATTAATTGGTAAGTCTCCGCATTACTGCAACCCAGCGGATCAACGGACCGGACCCAGGAAACTTGAATCCCCTGATCAGAACTCCGCATGACAAACCCAGAAGGCACTCCTGGTATTGAGAGCATGGCGGGGGCCGCTCTCTTATCTCGTCTGTGGCAGAGAGTCCCAAGCCCCACATGATCCATGTTGAAGCCCTCAGGTCCCTTGAGCTCAATCACCCGGGAAGAGTATGGCGCCGGGACATCCCGGCGTTTCGTGTAATGATTAAAAATCCGCTCAAAGATGGGCCAGAAACTTCCGCGGCTTAAAGGAGAGATCCTGTCATAGTCATTGTTTCGACCACCACGTCCATACTTACCCGTCCGATCAAGNTAGTGCTGAAAGGGCACATCCTCGCCCAGACCGTACTTCGCGGTATATTCGAACCCTTTCAGTATCCGGTTTTGATCCCATCCATAAAGGTCCACTCCCTGATTCCAGGCTACCTCTGCAGTACAACCCAGCAATCCGAGTCCCAGTTGCGCGTAGTGCTGTGCGCGGGTCGTCTCCTGGCACTGGCCACTGGGGAAGACGATCATATGCGGAATACTTCCATTACCCGCCCCTGCTACAGCGTATCGAACGGTCTCTTCAAACATCTTCCNGTCACTGCAATAGACCGCGATTGCCATCCGGGTCTGGAGAGCCGCCGTTTCCCAGTTTCCATTAGCAAAATACGCGTAGTGCTCGAGCGGAGGATCCCACACCTCACGAAACCANTGTTCACNGAGCAGCGCCTCCGCCTCTGTCCATCCGGATCCGGTGTAGCGGAGAATCTCAGCCGCGTTCGCGAACATGAAGCCCTGGAGACCCGCCGCTAGGACTCCGTCGATTCCCCCTACCCTCTTGAGAGTCATGATCCACGCATTGAGAATCTTTATCGCTTTTTGCGCATGCTCCTTCTTCCCCGTCACCGCCCACATCAAGGCGTTCTGGTATACTGCCAGGGCATCACTCTCCGCCTCGCCCTTACGAATATTGGGTGCCCTTCCCCACTCCGGAAAAGGCCCCTTCAAGGCATAGTCCGAGCGTGCGTGCGAACTATTCTCGAGAACTTTGAATCCCTCATAGACGGGACCTGTTCCCGCGGAGACCGCCCTGCGAATACGCTCAAGATCTCCCGAGGTGTGAAGCAACCCAGGGTGGATGAAAGATTCCCCTGCCCTCGAGGCAATTACCCCCGCTGATACGGACAACATTAAGCAAATCAGNAATTTCATGGTTCCGACACGACAGCTTTGAAGACTTCGGTCGCAAATTGCAGCACATCAGGATGACGAGGGAAACATCAACAANTAGGAATGTTTTTGTTTCTCCCTGCATACCTGTCAGCCTCCNACCTCCGGCAACACTCGTTCATGAAACAAGGCTCTATCAATGCGGGCTGCGGGGCCCTTCTCCTCCTGCTGTCCTTCCTCGGCGACGCATCGGCAGATATCAGCGCCCCATCAAGCCAACTCACCCTTGAGAGAATTCACGACAAGGAGGAACTCAGGGAGAAACGTTTCGAACTGAAATGGCTCAAGGATGGGAACCATTATACCTTCCTGCAGAAGGTCGATCAGGGAGAANACAAGAACAGTAAGGAGATCTGGATCGCCAACGCCGCTGATCCAGATGACTCCAGGGTTCTCGTTACCGCAGGGGAACTGGTAACGGCTGATTCGGAAACCCCACTTGAGGTTGATGGCTACGCTTTTTCTCCAGACCGTACGCTCCTTCTCATCTACACTAACTCCCAACGCGTCTGGCGCCGTAACTCTCGGGGTGACTACTGGGTCTACAGTCTGCAGAACAAAACCCTGAAGAAACTCGGAGGAGCAAATGCAGCTCCTTCGTCACTCATGTTCGCGAAATTCAGCCCCGACGGAAAATACGTGGCTTATGTTCGAGACTCCCACATCCACGTCGAAAACCTTGGAGACCAGGCTATTCGAACTCTGACGACCAGCGATAACAGCATGATCTTCAATGGACGTTTTGACTGGGTCTACGAGGAAGAGCTGGGTATCCGGGATGGATTCCGCTGGAGCCCTGACGGCAGTGCCATCGCCTACTGGCAATTCGATGAAACCGGGGTTCGAAGGCAGACCCTGGTGGACAACGTTTCGGCTCTCTACCCAAAGGTCACACGGTTCGGATATCCGAAGGTCGGACAACAGAATGCCTCATGCCGTATTGGAGTGGTTGAGGTCGAAACCGCAGAGACCACTTGGATTAAGGTTCCTGGCGACCCCCGGGAGAACTACCTCGCCAGGATGGAATGGGCCGGTCCCAAAAATTCCGATCAGCTCGTCATTCAGCAACTAAACCGCGCACAAAACAAGAAACTGGTCATGATCGCTGAACGGCGGGGTGGCGCAGTGACGACCGTTCTTACTGAGAAGGATTCGACGTGGGTTGTCGTAAATAACGATCTCAACTGGACTCCGGACGGAAAAAGCTTCACGTGGACAAGCGAGCGCGATGGCTGGGAGCAACTCTACAGGATCTCCCGGGACGGGACGAAAACGACTAAGCTCACCACCGACAACTTTGACATAGACCTCCTTCACGTGGACACCTCGGGGCTCTGGGCCTACTTTCTTGCCAGCCCTCAGAACCCTGCCCATCGCTATCTCTACCGGGTCGGACTTGATGGAGAAGGGTTGAGACGCCTGACTCCCGAAAGCGAAAGAAGGGGCACTCACTCTTACCGCATTTCACCATCCGGAGACTTTGCAGTATGGACTCGATCCGATGCAGATACTCCATCAATTACCCGCCTCGTCAGCCTCCCGGATCATGCCGTGATCAAGACTCTCGAGGGCAATTTGGAGCTGCATGCAAAGATCCGTGCTCTCAACCTTGCTCCCGTAGAATTCTTCGATGTTCAAATTGAGGAGGGCGTTCGTTTGCCGGCTCGCTGTATACATCCCCGCAATCTGGATCGTACGCGCAGGTATCCCCTGCTGGTCTACGTTTACGGCGAGCCTGCCGGACAAGTGGTTCGGGACAGCTGGGGCGGACTCTGGCATCACATGCTCGCACAGCAGGGCTATGTCGTGATGAGCTTTGACAACCGCGGAAGCAGGTCTCCACTGGGCCGGGCGTGGCGCCGGGAAGCCTTCCAGAAAATTGGAATACTACCTCCGAAGGACCAAGCCTCTGCCGTCAGGACAGTCCTGAAGGAAAGACCGTGGTTGGACGCAGCGAGAGTCGGCTCGTGGGGTTGGAGCGGCGGAGGATCGATGAGTCTTAATGCCATCTTCAAATTCCCTGATCTTTATCACACCGCAATTGCGGTTGCGTCTGTCCCCGACCAGAGACATTACGACACAATCTACCAGGAACGATATATGGGGCTTCCGAGCGAAAACCGTAAAGCCTTCCGGGAGGGTTCCCCAATCAACTTCGTAGAAAACCTGAAGGGCAACCTCCTGATAATCCATGGTGCCGCAGACGATAACTGCCACTACCAGACCTACCTGCGGCTCGTTGACAGGCTCATCGAACACAACAAGGTCTTCTCAATGATGACCTACCCAAGAGGAACCCACTCGATACGGGAGGGAAAAAATGCGCGCCGTCACCTGTATGAGACAATGACCCGCTTCCTGCATGAAAAAATGCCGCCCGGGCCCCGTTAGGGGGCTTGATGAATCTCCCTGAGCCATGCCCCCGCCGGCCGATCAAGCCTAGGCCCGGCTTGCAACATTCCTTGGGGTATGTAACGTCACGATATGCCCCGTGTGCGTGATCCAAAGCGGACCCGACGCAAGATCCTTGAAGCAAGCTATCGCGAATTCTATCGCCATGGGTTTCAGGGAGGGAGCATCAATCGGATCGTAGACGCAGCGGGAATCACAAAAGGCGCGCTCTTCCACCACTTCTCCGGGAAGAATGAGCTAGGCTACGCCGTCCTCGATGAACTGATGATTCCCGCTATCAAGAACTGGTGGGTGGAACCCTTGGAAAAAGGAGCGGATCCCCTCGGGACCCTCAGAGATATTTTGGAGCGGTTCATCAAGCGGGTCGAAGGCGAGGTCCCCGAAACAGGATTTCTCTTTAATGGGAGTCCAATTTGTAATTTTGCGGTGGAAATGTCACCCCTCGAGGAGGGCTTTCGAAAGCGCCTCTCTGAAATCTATAAGATCTGGAGCGGGTGCATCGGCGATGCCCTCAAACGAGGTCAGGAAAAATCAATCGTGCGCCCCGACATCGAACCAACTGCCGAGGCCTCGTTCCTTGTAGCCATCATGGAGGGAAGCGCCAGCGTAGGGAAGGTGGAACAGGATATCGAGTTTTTGCGCTCCTGCATCGCTACCGCCCGGAATCACCTCGATTCTCTTAGCGCGTCCCGCACTCTGTGAACTAATCCAGCGTCTTGGTTATTCGCTGTCTTCAGGATGGTTTCCATCCTCCAAGTTTGCAGATCCTGCGGAAGTGCTTTCCTTCGACAGGAGTAATCGAGAGCCGGTTGCCCTTCCTCAGGCACAGCATGCCAGCCAACCTTGGGTCTGCCTTCATCGCTGCAAGACTCACCTTCTCGGTAAGTTCGGTCACAAATTCAAAGTCTACAAGGATCCATCGTGGATCTTCCTTCTTCGATTTCTCATCGTAATACTTTGAACGCTTCTGGAACTGCGTTGGATCAGGATAGGGTTCACTGGCAACTCTCGCGACACCGACCACACCAGGCTCAGCGCAGTTGGAATGATAATAGAGAGCAAGATCGCCAATCTGCATATCGTCCCGCATCATATTCCGCGCCTGATAGTTCCTTACCCCGTCCCACTCGGCGCGCTTCTCCTTTTTCAGCTGCCCTATTCCATACACATGGGGCTCGGATTTAATGAGCCAGTATTGCATGGGGGATCTTTAGCCCGGTTATCCTTGCCAGACAACAATTTCAGTTTACTTAACGAGCACTGATACAGCATCAGCACTCCTGCGACCATCCAGTGCTGCTGAAACTATGCCGCCCGCATAGCCCGCCCCCTCCCCACACGGGAAGAGCCCTTTCAAACCGGGATGCTGCAGGGTATTCCTATCTCGCGGAACGCGAACAGGTGAACTGCTGCGGGTCTCAAATCCAACCAGCAAGGCCTCACCACTGTGGTAGCCCTTCATCAACCTGCCGAAGCGTAGCAGACCTTTCCGCAAGGAGCTCGCTATGAATCCCGGTAGAATCTTGTCGAGACGGGCAGCACGTAATCCGGGGAAATAACTGGTCTCAGGCAGATCCTGAGAAGAACGCTGCGCAAGGAAATCCACCATCCTCTGCGCGGGAGCCACCTGCCCGCCTCCTCCTGCTCTCTTGGCGGAACGCTCCACCTCCAACTGGAGCGCTACACCAGCGAGGACTCCATGTTCTGCCTGCCACGGCTCCGTGTCATCCGGATCAACACCGACAACGATACCACTGTTCGCGTAGGGAGAATCTCTCCGCGAGAGAGACATCCCATTGACCACAACCTCATCATCATACGTTGCACAGGGCACAATAAATCCTCCGGGACACATGCAGAAAGAATGTACACTGCGTCCCTTCACAGTAGCCGCGAACCTGTAACGAGCGGCAGGCAGGGATGGGGGGCGTTCGGCATCTCCCGGGAGATGATACTGGATTCCATCGATCAGGGGTTGGGGGTGCTCAATACGCACTCCCATGGCAAAGGGCTTCTGCTCGAGGGCAACGCGGTGCCGAAGCAGAAGGGAATAGACATCTCTCGCTGAATGCCCGGTCGCAAGAATGACCCCTGCCCCACGAAAATCCCGACCCTCAGCGGTCGTCACGCCAACCAGCTGCATGGACGATTCTTCAATAAGAAGGTCTGTGACCCTGCTACCGAAATGTACTTCTCCACCGGCTGCAAGAATCGTTGCCCTCAACGACTTGACCACATTCGGGAGGAGATTTGACCCAATATGAGGATGAGCCTCAGTGAGAATGTCCGGAGGGGCCCCATGCGCCACCAGAATTTCATAGATCTCGCGCACGGGACCTCTCTTGGTGGCTCGGGTGTATAGTTTGCCATCCGAAAAGGTTCCAGCCCCCCCCTCTCCAAAACAATAGTTCGAATCCTCGATGACCCGACCCTGCCGCAGGATTGGGGCGAGATCAAAACGACGGGCGGACGCATCCTTGCCCCGTTCGAGGATGACCGGACATAACCCAAGTTGAAGACAACGAAGAGCCGCAAACATCCCGGCGGGACCACAACCAACAATCAGAATCCTTGGAGAATCTCGAGAAATCCTCGGAAAGGAAGGTGCTCCCAACTGTGCTGCAGGCACCACCTCATCTACCCCGGCAAGGATCCGCAATTTGAACCGGACGGGAAATTTCCGGGCATCAATGGACTTCTTGAGCAACTCCATGCTCTCGATCCGTTCAGGCTGAACACCTATCTTACGGGCCGCTGCACGTCGCCATGCGTCCTGGTCCTCGAGCTTCTCTATCGCGAGGGTAATATCAACCTCATGAGCGCTCTCCATTTCTCATGCCACGATAGACCGCTTGGATCCATGTTCGTCCACATTCACGAACGTGACCCGGGTCGTGAATATCGGGTCACCTTCACCCAGCTTCCCCACATACACCGTCACCTCATAAGTTGCCGAGGTGTTTCCTACCTCATGTTTTGAAGAACGAATTGAAATGATCGTTCCTTCCCTCACGCTGTGCCGAAAAACCACCTCGTCCATCCCGATCGTCACAAAGCGGCACGATGGAAAGTCCAGACTGGCGGCAATCCAGCTTGCCTCGTCCACCCATCGAAGGAGCCTTCCCCCAAAGAGGAACCCATAATGATTGAGGTCTTCGGGCAGGACGAGTCGATGCGTTTCCATGTTTCGTCAGGTTAAGAATCCCCCTCCACACGGTCTCCACTTCAGGAAGTCGTTCTCTCAGGAGACCGGTCGGATTACAATGCGCTTGAGGCGCTCGTCGCTTCTGGGCGAAAAAGTTTCGATCTCCCCATCGTCAACAAGAGCATTGTGAACGATCCGCCGGTGATACGCATTCAAAGGCCGCATCTTCATCGATTTTCCACTCTCCTTTGCTTTCTCCGCCAGATCTTTCGCGGTCGCAATCAGCTTCTCCTCCTGTCTCACCCGGAAATGGTCACAGTCGATGCGGACGCGAGGAGGTTCCTGAACTTTTTTCTGAAGGATCCGGTTCACGAGGTATTGGAGATCATCAAGCCGGTCACCATGCTTCCCGATCAACAGGCCACTTTCTTCTGTCAAGATCTGAAGACAGGCCCCCTCTTCGCTCTCTTCCTGTTCGATATTTACCTCGAACCCGAGCTGGGTCACCATGGATTCAAGGACTTGCCGAGCTTCAGAAAGCGCTTCCATGGTTTTACCTTAGGACCCGCAGCCATTCGGTCAAGCCAGGTGTGACAATGAGAAGCGTACCCCGCAAATTCCCCCGAAACTGGAACCAATCTACCCCCCGGTGCGCGGGCCTCTTTTCTTCGGCTTTTTGGGTCCTTGTCCTCCCATCTGCCGGGCCCTCATTTCCTTCTGGGACTTCTTGGCCGCTTCCGCCCGCTCCTGCATTCGCTGCATAAATCCCTTTTTTCCCGAAGCCTTCTTCTTTTTCAGTTCCGGCTCCGGCAACCGTCGCGTGATCAGCATCTGAACGATGGCGAAAATGTTCGAGGTAGTCCAGTAGAGTGCAAGGGCAGAGGCAAAGTTGTAGCAGAAGAAGAAGAAGACGACCGGCATCATCATGAAGAGACGACGCTGCATCTTGTCACCCGTCTTGGGTGTGAGCGCCATCTGGAGAACCATGGTAACCGCCATCACGATCGGGAGAAGGTTCACACCGATGCCCCCGAGAAGAGGAATAGCTGACGGAAAGTTCGCCACAGTGTCCGGCAGCGCAAGGTCTTCAACCCACAGGAAGGGCTGCTGCCGGAGCTCAACCGCGTACTGAAGCATAATGTAGAAACCGAAAAAGATGGGGATCTGAACCAGCAGGGGAAGACAGCCCCCCAGAGGATTGATTCCGTAATCCCGGTACAATTTCATCATCTCCTGATTCATCCGGTTGGGATCTTCCGGATACTTCTCACGAAGTGCCTTGATCTCCGGTTGCAACTTCGACATCCGCTTCATGGCGCGAGTCGACTTGTTTTGCAGGGGCCACATCGCCCCCCGGATAATAATTGTCAGCGCCACAATCGCGAACCCCCATCCCCAGCTGTCGGAAACCTTGGAGAAAAGTCCGGAATAAAGCACGTTGAGCAGCCAGTTGAGGACAAAGCTGATCCCGCCAAAGATGCCATAATTCATGACCTTCTTGTAGTCCCTGTCGTGGATTTCCCCACTCTCACGGAGCATGAGATTGTTTTTGGGACCAACATATAAATTGAATGTAAGAGCTTCCTTGTCGTCTGCCCCAGGAATCAGGGTTTTGTCGGGCAAGCTCATGCCAAGACGGATCGATTCACCCGTCCCACCCCCTGCGACCATGGGCAATTGAACCGCTCTGCGATCTCCCCAGATCCATGCGTCGTAGGGTGTCTCAGGAGTGATGATCGTCGCGAAGAACTGGTTACTTACTCCAGCGAATCCAAGCGCGCCGGCATCCTCTTGGAAATGCGGCTTCTTTCCCTTCTTGAACCTGGTGACACGGCGTTTCTTGTAGTCACCATCCTTCTCGTAGAAGAGGGTGATGTGACGATCCCACTCACCTTTCCAGAGGGGCTCGGCTGAGCCAGCGAAGAGCCCATAGTTTTTCAAGTTCAGGGAACTCGCCCCGTTATTTTCGAATACCAGCTTGAGCTGCAGCCGGAATGAAGCGCTCCGCTCAACAGAACCGGGCTCTCCGCCTGTGGCCTTCTCAACAATCCATGTCTTGGAAATCTGTAAGCCATCCCGGGTTTTACCCACAAAGGTAATACTGTTAGGGGTGTCGAGCTCGGCCACATGCGCGTATATCAGATCGAGATACTGGTCGACTCCGCTCACCAGTCGACCAATTGGCTGAGGGTCGTTTTGGTTCAGGCTGACGAGGTTGACCTTGTCCTGCACGGCAAATTGCCCGTCCATGTCGATCCGTTTGATTCCGCCCCCGAAATTCGTGAAGCAGAACACAGCCTCGCCGACAGAAATCTTGGAGATCTTCTCCTCTACCAATGGAACTGGCTCCGCAACCTTCCCCGACTCTGCCAGATTCTCTGAATCATCACCGTCGACCGGCGCCTGCACCGAAGGAACCTTTTGGCCAGCCTCGCTTTCGCCGGTCTGCGGCTCCGCTTCTCTCTGGGCAAGAGCTTCCCGTTCCCTCTCCTGCAGAGCCTCCTGGTTCTTGCTGCTATAATAGAGATTGACTGCCAGCGCCAGACAGCACAGCACGATAACGATCCAAGCCTTGCGATCCAAAATGAAACTCCTTTGCTACTTCTGGTGAGATTCTGGGCCGGGAACAGATTTCAAGTTGTCGATCGGATCCCGATCCCCGCCTTGCTCTTTCACGGTATCCACAATCGGTGGAACTGGGTCATAACCGCAGCCCCCCCACGGATGACAGCGCAAAATCCGTCGAATCCCCAACCAACTACCCTTGAGCCAGCCATGCACCTCCGTTGCCTCTAGAAAATAATTCGAGCAACTCGGTCGATACCGGCAATTTCCACCACCCGAAATCGCACGTAAAAACGGACGGAAAACCTTCTGATAGCACTTGATCAGAGTCTGGATAAGCCACTTCATGACGCCATGACCCTACAATGGGTGAGCAATTTCTTTCTCCTCCATGTTTTCTTTCCCAAAAATACCTAGACCTTGACCCAAACGAAGCCAGTCGGCCTCCAACTCACCAAAGCTTGCCTTGGAGGCTTTCTGGCGAGCAACGACCACCAGATAGCGCCCGGGATCAATTTTTTCACCGTGTTTGACGAGAATCGCCCGGAGACGGCGCCTGATAAGGTTCCTCATAACCGCCCTGCGCGACGACTTCCGAGAGGTAATAAAGCCAAATTTCAAGTGATCTAATGAGGAATCGCTCAGAGTCGCCATCACCAGATTTCGTGAGGCCATCGATCGCCCACGCGTCCTCACCGCAGCGAACTCCTCTCTGCGCGTCATACTGAGTCGGCGCGGAACCCGCATAATCCCAGGGATTGTTCCCCAAACAGCGAGCGAAAGCCAGTCCGCCCTACCTGCCGTGTTGAACGGTGTGCCTCTTGTACTGAATCTCGGCCCCCTTCGGGAGAAGGCGCTTTCGCCCCTTCTGGCGGCGACGCTTGAGAATTCCACGCCCGGCTTTCGTGGCCATCCGGGCACGGAAACCGTGCTGACGCTTTCTGACGCGTTTGGAAGGCTGATATGTGCGCTTGCTCATGGTTTTGGGGCGTTTCTGGGACAGCTAACGCTGGCGGGACGCGGAGACTAGCTGTCGACCTCCATTTGTCAATCCACCAGAGGACTTTCCTGCGCTGAAGCCGTAGAAAACTGCAACAAGCAAGCATGTTGGCCCCAAAGAGCTACAATTCTATTCAAAATCTATACTTTGCTCAGGATCGGCAATATCGCGGTTGCTCCTCTGAAATCCTCGAGCATATGATTTGTTGCCAGATGAGTTGCCTTGAAATTGTAGCCCTCTCTCCGGGAGACATGCTTGCCATTTCCATGACCGCTCTCCTCAGCTTTGCTCTGGGCATGATAGCGACCATTCTCTTTACAATGGCCCGAAGTAGTTCCTCCGCCGATAAAACTGAAGACGAGTTACTCGAAACCGAGGATCAGAATGTGGAGGACAGGACTCCTGAGGCCGCCGGAGACTCATCAGAATCTCCCCGCAGGGAGGCTTGGGAAAAGGACGAGGACTGGTGGAGACTCTAGAGCGAAAGAGAGTCCCTATTGCTCCAGAAGGCGGCACGCCTGATCCATGTCCTTGTCGCCTCTGCCTGAAAGATTGATCACAATGATGTCTTCTCCGGGCAATTTGGGAGCGATGTCCGCAGCATAGGCTACTGCATGCGCACTCTCCAATGCCGGAATAATGCCTTCGACCCGGGAAAGTTGCTGGAAAGCTGCGAGTGCCGCGGAATCCGTGGCGTAGGTATACTCCACTCTCCCGAGTTCCTGAAGAAAGGCGTGTTCGGGTCCTACCGCGGCGTAGTCCAGACCCGCACTCACAGAGTGCGTCAGGTCAATCTGCCCGTCATCGTCTGCGAGCAGCCAGGTCTTTGTTCCCTGTAGCACACCGAGCTTTCCTCCCTGGAAACGGGCAGCATGTCTTTTGGGCATAATTCCCTCTCCTCCGGCTTCCACTCCCACCATCCGAACACTGAGGTCATCAAGAAATGGATGAAAAAGCCCAATCGCGTTGGAGCCGCCACCGACACAGGCCACCAGAAGACTGGGAAGACGTCCTTCCTGACTCAACACCTGTTCCCGGGCTTCCTCCCCGATCACTCTGTGAAAATCTCTGACCATCATGGGAAACGGGTGGGATCCCAGCGCTGACCCAATAATATAGTGAGTATGCTCAACCGTCGCAGTCCAGTCACGCATCGCCTCACTGACCGCCTCCTTAAGCGTAGCCTGTCCGGCGGTAACCGGGACAACCTCAGCTCCAAGCAATTCCATCCGTCTCACATTTGGCGCCTGCCTCTCCATGTCGACCTTCCCCATGTAAACAGTACAATCGAGCCCGAACCGGGCACAGACTGTCGCGGTCGCCACCCCGTGTTGCCCAGCTCCCGTCTCGGCTATGATTCGACGCTTACCCAGCCGACGAGCCAGTAATGCCTGCCCGATCGCATTATTGATCTTGTGAGCTCCAGTATGAAGGAGATCTTCGCGCTTCAGGTACACTTTTGCCCCACCCATCAAACCGCTCCACCGCTCTGCATGATACAGGGGAGTAGGCCTTCCGCAGAAATCAGATAACAGTCCGTTGAGCTCATGCTGAAATGCCTCGTCCTGCCGGGCTCGCTCATACTCGTCCGCGAGCTCCTGCAAGGGAGCCATCAGGGTTTCCGGCACAAACATACCACCGAACTGACCAAAATGGCCGGTGGGATCCGGGGCGGAAGGAGGAGCCTGCATTCCGTCAAGGGTGCCGCGGGCCAGCAAAAAGTCAAAGGCGGAAAGTGGCGCTGAAGCCAGGCGAGCTGCCCCTAAAACCGAGACCTGCTCTTCCGGAAGGCCTGAAGAACCTCTCTCACAAGAGCGCTCTCTGCCAGCCCTTCCCCATTCTCAAGACACGAGATGGGACCAGTAAGAAGGTTGTCGAGAACAACCCGGTTGGTCGTCATCGCAATATCATGATCCTCGGTAAGATGATTCAGAACAATCCCGGTCAGGGTCAAGCCACGGTCTCTAATCGCTCGTTCGGTGAGCAGCGTGTGGTTAAGTGCTCCAAGCCGATTCGCTACCACCAGCACTACGGGCCAGCCAAGAGCCTGTGCCATGTCAGCAAAGGTCTCTCTCTCGTTCATGGGAACTTCCCATCCCCCCACTCCCTCCATGACGAGAACTTCGTGGTGCTCTGCCATTGATTCTGCATGTGAACATATATCCCTGAGGGGGACGGGCTTGCTCTCGAGCTCGGCCGCGACCGAAGGGGTGACTGGCGCTTGATACCAGACAGGGTTTATTGCTTCGATTGGCTCCGCATTCTCGGAGGCTTCCAGCAAAAGCTCTGCGTCCTTGCGTTCTCCACAGCACACCGGCTTGTAACCAACCGCATCGACTCCCTGCTTACGGAGCGACCGGACAAGCTCACACGTAATGTAGGTCTTTCCAACTCCGGTGTCGGTTCCGGTGATCAGAAGGGGATAAGACATCTTTCTATTTAGGCGATTGGGTTATCGGGGAACAAATACTCCAGAACCTCACGAGGTTCCACAGCACAGAAGGTTAACGACTACCCGGAACCGGTTCGGCTAGAACGGCGTTGTTTTCCTGATAGCGGCTAATCAGAAACCAGAGAGCGATCGCCACTAGAAGCGACGCTATCTTCGGTATCCAGTTGTTCACGATCAACCTCTTCACCATGCTCTTCTTCATCATTGTCAACATCACTATCACTGAGGAAAATTTCTTCCAGTCGACTTCGGAATGCACTTTCCCCCAAATTCCGCTCGATCCTGCCATCCATGCATATGGAGACAGATCCCGTCTCCTCACTCACCACAATAGTCACCGCGTCACTCTCTTCCGTGAGACCGATTGCTGCCCGGTGACGCAACCCCATTGACCGGTCTCCAACCTCGGCTTGACTCACCGAGAACACACAGGAAGCCGCGACAACTCTCTCCCCAGAAAGAACCACGCCCCCGTCGTGAAGGGCGGTTTTGGGATGAAAGATGGTAAGTGCCAGTTCGGCACTTAACACTCCGTTGATAGCAACTCCCGTATCGATGTGATCCTTAAGGCCTATAGTTCGCTCGATCGCGAAGAGAGCCCCATATCGCTTGTTGGAGAGTTGCCATACTGCATCCGAGAGAGTCCCCAGGAACTCCTGCTGCTGGGTCACATTGAACGACCACAGCCGGGAGCTACCAAGCCGCGCAAGAGCCATTCTTAGCTCGGGCTGAAAAATGATGAGGAGGGCCAGAGCAGCCACCACCGCTACCCGGGTAATGATAAACCGCATAACCTCAAGCTGAAGAAAGACGGAAACCAGAGTCAAAACCACGAAAATGACGGCCAACCCCACGAGGATTCTTGCCCCTCTGGTTGCCCTGAAAGTCCGGTAGAGCTGATAGATGAAGACCCAGAGAATCAGGATCTCCACCGCACTGCGCCAGTGCTCTTGCAAGAAACGTAACACTTACCCGGCCAGATCTTAACGCCAAGCATTGCTCAGGCAACGGTAATCGTATCCGTGGCACCGTAAAGGATCACCCGGCGACGAATAGATCCCGCGTGGCCATCGAGATAATAAAAGCAAGAGCTTCCCCCGGCGTTTGAGACCCGCTAGCATCACCTCAGTCTGACCCCCTTGATTCCGCCAATGAAATATTCACTCTTCGCGACCCCTCTGCTTCTGGGGTTTTGGACCTGTCCTCTCCTTTCCGCCGAGGCTCCTTTCAAGCCACAGACCATCGATCCGCAGATCGCCATCGGATATGGTCTCGCTGTCGGAGATGTGGATGGCGACGGTGATCAGGACATCCTCCTTGCGGACAAACGGGACTTTATCTGGTATGAAAACCCATCCTGGAAGAAGCATTTGTTCCATACCTTCCATAAGGGAGAAAAACGTAACCAGCTCCGCGACAACGTCTGCATCGCTGCACACGATATCGATGGTGACGGCAAAGTCGAAGTAGCGGTCGGTGGAAACTGGAACCCCGGGAACACCGATAGCGAGGAGCAATCGGGATCCATCCATTACCTTGGCTCCCTCGGCAAGGTGAAACCGGTCCAACTTCCTCATGATCCAACAACGCATCGCATGCGGTGGGTTCATGTCGGCGAAAAAAAATATGCCCTCGTAGTCCTTCCTCTCCATGGGAGAGGAAACCGTGGAGGGCAGGGCAAGGGAGTAAACGTGACTGCCTACTTTCCACCAACTGATCCTTCCGGCGGGGGTAACTGGAAGACCGCGATCATCAACAATGAACTCCATAAGACCCACAATTTTGACTCCCTCGAAAATGGTCCCTCGGATTCAGTATACATTGGGGGAGCTGAAGGAGCTCGGGTGGTCTGGCTTGCTGAAGGAAAGTGGCATTCCAAGGATCTTGCCTTTCCTGAAATGAACGGAGGCGCTGGCGAAATCCGGATCGGAAAAGGAGATCCCGGCCTGCAGGAGAGGACCTACGCGTGCATCGAGCCCATTCACGGAAATACGGTTGCTGTCTACAAGGTCGGGGGCTTGAAGGGAGAAGCGTCTGAATGGGAGCGCATCGTTCTGGATGACAGTCTCAACCAAGGGCACGCATTGGAGTACGCGGATATTCTCGGCACTGGAAATCTTCAGGTCCTCGCGGGATGGCGCAACCCCGACAAGGAAGGGAAGGTAGGAATCAAACTCTATGCCCCGGGCGAGCAGGGGGACAAATGGACCACACACCTTATTGATGACAAGATCGCCTGTGAGGATCTGAAAGTTGCTGATCTCAACAAGGACGGCAAGCTGGACATCATCGCATGTGGGCGATCTACCCGGAATGTTGTCATTTATTGGAACCAGAAGTAGCGAGAAGCTCAAGCTCTCAGTGCGGGGGAACAGAGTCTGATCCTGCATCCGATCTCAGGACCGCTTCAACAACTCTGAGGGCATCGCTGTTTTCTTGCACGGAGTGAACACGATGGAGAAGAACGCCCTTCAGCCGGGTAGCTGCTGTCAAAGCCGATGTCGACCATTCCCGGAGATCTGGCGAATCATCACCGAGCACCTTTCCGATAAAACTCTTCCTCGAGATCCCAAGAAGAAGAGGACGTTCCTGAACCATCAACGCATCCAATCTGGCGAGAAGGGTGAGATTATGTTCCAAGGACTTCCCAAATCCAATACCTGGATCGAAACACAGGCACTCCGGATTGATCCCCGATGACGTCAGGGTCGCGTAGCGCTCCTCGAAATAATCACGAACCTCCGCTACCACATCCCCATAGCGGGGACGATCCTGCATGGTCCGCGGCTGACCCTGCATATGCATGACAACTATTCCGCACCCTCTCCGCTTGCACACCTCCGGCATCCTGCTATCGGCCCGCAATCCGGAAACATCATTTACAATGGCCGCTCCGGCCGCCAATGCCTCCTCGGCCACCGCGGCTTTACTCGTGTCGATGGAGATAGGACCAGACCATTCGGCTCGCAAACCCTCTATAACCGGGATCGTTCGGGATAACTCCTCCGACGCAGTGACAGGAGACGCCCCCGGCCGCGTAGATTCACCACCTACGTCGATAATCCCCGCCCCTTCATCGATCATTGTGCGTGCTCTCCTCAGGGCCTCTCCAACGGCCAGATAATGCCCGCCATCAGAAAAGGAATCGGGAGTCACATTGAGAATCCCCATGATCATCCCCCGCTCCAGAGGAAGAGTGTTTGTCCCTGCTTTCCAGATCACCGCTATTGAGGAAAAAAGCCTATTTACCGTTATTTGGCATCAAAAAAGCTGCTGAGATGATCTACCTCAATCAGAGCATCTAACGCAGGAGACCCTGATTAGCCGTTGCCATCGTGCAAACTCACAGCTACCTCTTTGGACCATGCTTTCTGTTTCTGGAGTTCGCCGGGCGACCATCTCTGCCATCTCAATCTTCTGCTTCGCTTCAGGTATCGGAATGGGCCAGGAGGAAAAAAAATCATTTCCCGACAAATTTCAGGAGAAGTGGGAGAAAGAGGGTCCAAATGTCCGCATTAAGCGCCATCAGGACGGTTCACGAACTGTTTTCAGGCGCAGCCCGGATGACCGCACCCTTGTGAAGCGAACATGGGGCACAAATGGTGCGGTCAAAATGATTGTCGTCTACCGCCTCAATCCAAAGGGAGACCCTCTCGCCTGCAAGATCTACGACGGCCGCGAGGTGTTACTCTACAAAGTTTCCTACGGTTACAGCAGAACCAGTGGCCGCCTGCAGGCGGAACGAATGTTTGATGCAAGAGCGCTCCGAACGAATCCGGAAACCGGCAAAGAAGCTCCCATACGGGTCATGTATTATAACTACGATGCTCGGGGAAATCAGACTGCACCGGAGGTATACACCTTCAAGGAAGGAAAGAAAGCGGAGGAGGTTTTCGGCGCGCGAGGGACATTCCCCAGAGATAATCCCTTCAAACCCTGAAAAATTCGTATCTTCAGGACCGATGAGGGGAGCCAGAAGTCTTGTTTCCCTTCTGATTACTGCCGTCGCAGTGGGAAGCCTTCTGGTCTTATTCAAGCCGGAACAACGACCTCAAGGCTCAGGGCAGAGCGACAAAAATCAAAGTCCGGAGGCATACGTTGAGGAAACTCTGGGGCTCCGCTTCAAGTCTGCTCCTGTCATGATCAGGGTATCGAAGGACGTATGGCTGGAACGCGTCGAAGAACATCTTTCCGCTCAATTTGGACCAGGTGGCCTCGCTCGAAGATCCCGCGCGCTCGAATTGATCGGATTCCATGAATTTTCCGGACACTCGCTCAGGGAGGGCTTCTCCGCCCTTCACTCGATCGGCCTCCGCGGCTGGCTGGACAGTATCGAGGGTGCCCTGCTGCTCGCAGCAGACTTCGACGAAACACAGCCCGAGGACAGAGTTCTCCTTCATGGTCTGCTCGCCGAGGCTCTCATTGAGCAGGCCAGCCCTACGGCCACCGGGCAGCTCAGCGACGATGAGTGGATTGCTGAATCAGCTCTCCGCGCCTCGATATCAGAGTCTATCAACGCAAAACTTCGCGAGGAAGAGCGTGAATCGTTCCTCCTCCCCACGCCCCTGCTCACAGAGAGAGAATCCCTCCTCGCCGGGCTCCCGATCTATCTCGCTGGCCTCGGCGAACTTCCCCAGGAACGAGGAGCGGCGCGAATCTTTTTCGAGACGCGCCTGCGAACAAGATCCCGTACTCTTCTCGACCTTATTGAAAATCCTCCTCGAAGCACCCTCGAACTCCTTGGAGGAGACTCCTCCTCCATCACTCCGGTGATCCTCCCCTCGCTGGCCCCTGACCATGCCAATCAACTGGAGGAGTCCCTCGGAGCATTTCAGGTCCAGACTCTTATCGAATGGATGGAAAGCTACGAGCAGGCGCAGGCCCTTGCCCTGCTCTGGCGAGGGGATCGTTACCGCCTGTTCGCAAACTCCAGCGGAGATCATCTGATCTGGCTATGCCGGTGGGAAACGAATACCGCGGCCGAGAGAGCTTCCGAGATATTCGCCAAGCTCAAAGACGGACTAAGCCGCGGCACGCGTTTCATCTCTTCTTCGGTTGATGGCAACACGACGACCTTTACGAACTGTGCCGATCTCCAGACCCAGGACCTGCTCTTAAGGCCCGGCCGCTAAACCCAATTTCGCAGACCCTTAGCCTCAACAGCACTGCACCGTGCACTCCTCGCGATTCCTCTCTGCAGTGGACAGAACCTCTACTCTCCGAGTAACTTTCCCGCCCATGGTCGCAAAGAAAATTACCTTCTCCGGACGTGTTCAAGGCGTTGGATTCCGCTATACGACCAGAGAGCTGGCAACGGGCTATGATCTTGTAGGGTCCGTAAAAAACCTCCCGAATGGTTCCGTTGAACTCGTAATCATGGGAGAAGGGGAGGAAATTGATGCCTATCTCAGCGAAATTACCGACGAGAGCGCTGTCTCTCATTTCATAAGGGAAACAAACACCGAGGAGATTCCCCTTCTTGAGAATGCTAAAGGATTCGTCATCAGCAGGTAAACTAACAGAAGAGCAGTTTCGAGTGGCACCGTTGCTCTCTGGTCACTCCTCCTCGATGACGCGGTAAAGTTCGGCATCTCCGATCGGAAGAACCGTCCATGTGGTCTCGTCAGTCTCAGCGAGGGTTGAGCTCTTTTCCCTCCAGCAGAGATCCGCCGCGAGATACTGAATTACATAAAATTTACCCGGAATACTGCCCCACCTCAATACCACCTCGTCGAAGACGGAGTCATATCTCACTTCGCGTAACTCCACGAATCCCAGATTTCGTGTTCGTGTTCTGATACTGGCTGGATCTACCGAGAAATTAATGAGGTCGCCCGATCCAGTCGATATGAATCCTCTCGCGGCAGTAATGCGGGTAATGCTCTGAGATACGCAAGTGAGGTCCGTGGAGTCCAGATAACTGGGAGCTGTTTCCACTCCCGCCGATAGATCGCTGAATTCAATTTGAATTCTTGGAGTGTCTGTCTCTGTCAATCCCCCCGGAAAGGACGGAAAAGTCCCTCCATCATCTTCTGCCACGGTCACCCTGAAACGATCCGCCGTATCTCCCCCCACCTTCACATCCTGCACCTCGATACTGTAGGGAGGTCCAGACGAGCCGGACCCGAGAATTCCGCGCCAAGTGTGTTCGCCTATCCTGACCACGAGATCAACATCGATGGAACTGTAATATTCCTCCTGCTGCCAGAAAAGCTGATCGTTGAGGTCAAAGATCTGCCTGAAAATTTCTCCCTCACCCGCGTTATTGTAGCTGAGCTCCACAGTCACCGGATCCCCGCTCGCAGCAATCGACAGAAAATCTCCGCCTCGCACGAAATTGACCCCTCCCGACGCGGTCCACTCAATCTCTGCCGAGTTTCCCACAAAAGGACTTAACGCTGATATGGCAAACGCTATGGTCAGGCGGCACTTCATCACACAGATTGAAGACTAAGGACTTCCAAAAGCTTCTCAAGCCCCTAACGGGTTACTCCCCTGCAAGTCTCAAACCCGGGTTGCGGACCGAACCCAGCTGAGGTAATCCCGGCTGCCGGCTTCCACAGGTAGGACCAGAAACTCGGGCACCTCGTAAGGATGAAGAGCCCCTAGCTCCTTCTCGAGCTCGTAAAGACNNTGCGAGGTGGTCTTGAAAACGGCGAGGACTTCCTNCTCCGAGGTGGTTTTCCCCTCCCATCGGAATATCGACTCAACGGAGGGAACAAGATTTACGCAGGCAACCAGTTGCTTTTCTATCAACAGTGTGCCAATATGTCGCGCCTTCGCGAGGTCCGGGAAGCTGCAGAGGACAATCTGAACTTTGCTCATCCCCCTCAGTAGCCCACACCGCTCACCCGGCAACCAGGAAAACAGGATTGAATACAGGATTCATAGAGAAATTGATTGCCAGGCTGGATCGCCTNGATCCTCGTCAGGTCCAGAAACTCGTAGACCGCCTCGTGCGGGAGCGAGGCTTTCTTGAGAACGTTTTTCAGTCGCTCGAGGAAGGTGTCCTCATCCTGGATCCGGATGGCGCAGTGACTTTTCTCAACCGAGCTGCATGTGGGTTTTTTGGTCTTCGCGAGGAGGAATCCGTTGGTCAACCGCTGGAAGCCGTGGTGCGGGGGCTCGATTGGAATTCTCTCGCTGGTCCCGGGCGCCAGGCGGTCAACAGAGACCTCGAGGTCTTCTATCCGGAAAACCGTTTCCTTAACTTCTACCTCTCTCCACTGGTAGAGGATGTCGATGGACAGGAAGAGTTACTTGGCTACGTCATGCTTGTCCGGGACATCACACAGTCGCGCCGGGAAACCGAGGAGACCATCGAAAGTGAAAAGCTGAACGCTCTCACCCTCCTCGCAGCNGGTGTCGCACACGAAATAGGGAACCCCCTGAATTCTCTCGGGATTCATCTCCAGCTTCTTGAACGAAAAATCGCAGATCTTTCACCGGGAGACAGGGCAAATCTGGAAGAGCATCTAACAACAGCGCAAAACGAGATCCAGCGACTGGATAGCCTGTTGNAGGAATTCCTTCACGCTATCCGCCCCGCTACACCGATTCGAAAATCCGGGAATCTCAACAAGGTAATCGAGGATACCCTCGCNCTGCTGGCGCCTGAGATGGAGGAGCGGAACGTATCTGTCCATCTCAACCTTGATGAGACGCTACCCTCGCTCCCTCTNGATGGTGATCAAATGAAACAGGCTTTTTTCAACCTGCTCAAGAACTCCTACCAGGCCTTGCCTGGCTCNGGTGGGGAAGTCCATATTGATTCCGTCAGCAATGAATTTGAGATCGTCGTCTCCGTAAAGGACAACGGATCTGGAATCTCTCCGGAACTGATGGGGTCNCTCTTTGAGCCCTTCCGTTCCGGCAGAGCATCCGGGACAGGACTGGGTCTCCTGATCGTTCGCCGGATCGTCCGGGAACACGGGGGAGAAATTAAGGTGGAAAGTGAAGAGGGNAAGGGAACGAGCGTACACATTTACCTTCCGCTTGTTGAGAAGCGTGTAAGGCTCATTGAGGACTCCACCCCCAGAACCAAGTCTATTATCGAAGTCTGAGCAGACCATGAAACACCCCGTCTGGGGCCCTNCCAATGAATGCAGTCATTCTCATAGTCGACGACGAAAAGCCTACTCGTGATGGATTACGTCTCGCTCTCGACGAGAAATTCGAAGTCTACGTCGCATCCGATGCCCGGGAGGCACGGCAGGTCCTCAAGAGTGAGCCCGTTGACGTCCTCCTGACAGACCTGCGCCTTGGNCCGGACTCAGGAATGGATCTCCTCGACGAGGCCCTGATGCTGCCCAAGCCCCCAGTCTGCATCATGATGACTGCCTACGGCTCGGTGGATACGGCAGTCGAAGCCATGAGGCGTGGGGCCTGGCACTTCGTTACCAAACCTCTCAATCTCGAGGAGGTCGAATTGCTGGTTGCCCGGGCCGCCAGAGGCAGGGAAATCGAGAGTGAAAACCGTCGGCTTACGACGGAAAACTACGAACTCCAGAAAAAAGCCGAGATCCGGAGTGCAGGCCTCGACCGCATCATAGGTAAATCTCAGGCCATCACTAAAATAGGCGAAATGGTCACGCAGATCGCACCAACGCGGGCTACGGTCCTCATTGAAGGAGAGTCAGGAACTGGTAAGGAACTCGTCGCCCACGCGCTGCACGACCTGAGCGGGCGTCCTGCTGACAAAATGGTAATCGTAAATTGCGCGGCTCTTTCTCCACAACTTCTCGAGTCTGAACTTTTCGGGCACGAAAAGGGGGCCTTNACCAATGCGCACCAGCGGAGAATCGGACGCTTCGAACAAGCAGATGGAGGAACTCTTTTTCTGGACGAAGTTGGCGAAATCGATGCTGCTACCCAGGTCAAACTTCTGCGCGCACTCTCCGAGAGAACGATAGAACGAGTCGGGTCTAACAAGCCAATCGCGGTGGATGTCCGGGTTGTAGCCGCCACGAATCGGAATCTCCGGGAAATGGTNACGATAGGAAAATTCAGGGAGGACCTTTTCTTCCGTCTGAATGTGGTAGCAGTCNGGATGCCTCCCCTCCGGGACCGGGCTGAGGATATTATTCTGCTCGCGAACTCCTTTCTCCGCGAATTCGCACAGGAAAACGGACGTTCCCTGAAGCCACTGAGTGATGGGGCACTCAANNTCCTCCGACTCTACTCGTGGCCTGGCAACGTNCGTGAACTACGAACTGCCATCGAACATGGAGTTGTCATGTCCAATGAAGAAACCATTGAAATACGACATCTCCCCGGCTTTCTGGACCCGGAAGTTCGACCCGGCACATCAGAGCTCGTAATTCCGGACAGCGATGCCGAAAAGGACCTTGCGCCTAGAGCAGAATTTAACTTGCATGACATCGAAATGGCCACCATCAGGGGCGCTCTTCGCTACACGGACGGCAATCGTACNAAGGCAGCGGATCTGCTGGGCATCAGCCGCCGCACTCTCCAACGTAAATTGAAAGAAATCTCAACCCCNGGAGGTTCAATCTGATTTCAAATTCTCACTATGAGTACCGCAGAATCCTCAAGCCCGATCGAGGCAGGTGTTATCATCCGACGCATTCTTTTCTTCATTCTGCTGATTGGGCTTTCGCTCCTTTACCTTCTGGTCACCTTCCGGGGCCTCGACTCGCCAAAGGGAATGGACCAGGCACAGATTGCGAGAGAAATCGCGAGAGGCAAGAGCTTCACAACGAAAGTCCTGCGCCCGGTCTCAATCTGGCAGAATGGAGAGACGAGGGAGGCCGAGCCGATCATAAAAAATTCTAACAGGGACACCTATCATGCACCTCTGCATCCAGTCCTGCTGAGCTGGGCTCTCAAAATCGTCGGGGGCGACGATGCTGACAGGTGGCGCATGACGGAAAGTGACACCGTCTATAAACTGGACCGGGTTGTGGCNGCTACGGCCGTGATCTGTTTCCTCATCGCGATNGGTATAAATTACCTTCTGATCTCGAGGATATTCGATCCCAAGATCGGAGGCGTAACTGCGCTGCTCATGCTGCTCTGTGATCTTAACTGGAAATTCACCCAGACAGGTCTCCCCCAGATGTTCATGCTTCTGCTCTTTTCCTGCGCCTGTCTTTTTGCCTACAGGGCGATAGAAGCAACCTCCGAGGGGCGAATTGCTCTTGTCCCGGCTCTCCTTGCTGCTGCGTTTCTCGGCCTTCTCGCCCTGACGCACTGGCTTGCAATCTGGATCGTTCTAGGTTTTGCCATCTATGCGGGATTTTTCCTGCGCCCGCGAGGAGCAGTTGGCCTTGCGGCCCTGGTGGTAGTTCTGCTGCTAGCAATCTTTCCCCTCCTGAAAAACATGCAGTATGGAGGAAGCATGGGCGGCACCGCGATTCTTGCCGTGTTTAACGGACTTGGCGGCAGCGAGGACTCGGTTATGCGCACCTATAACCTGCAGGACGCCTACCTTCCCTTGCAGAACCTNCCTTTCAAGATCGTGCGAACGACGATTCTACAGGCTGGCGACCTCTTCACCAACCTTGGATCACTCCTGACCGCGCCGTTATTCTTTCTGGCCTTACTTCATCCGTTCAAACGGAAATCCATCGCAAACTTTCGATGGTGTCTCCTTCTGATGTGGCTCATGGCCTCGGTTGGCATGGCGATCTTCGGACTGAAGGAGGGAGCGAGCACCGATCCTAACCAGCTTCATGTTCTTTTCGCTCCCCTGTTTGCCGGCTACGGCCTCGCGCTTGTCGCTATTCTNTGGAGTCGGCTCCANGTCGTTTCGCNGATTCCTCCCCTGCGACACGCACACTTTGTGGTAGCAATTCTGATCAGTGCCGGCCCCTTGATTCTTGATCTTCCCAGACAGGTCCGGGAGGTAGGTCGGACAGGAACGGTTCCCCCACACTGGCCTCCCTACTACCCTGCCGCCTTGAATACAGGACTTGCTCCGCAGGTCCGGGAGGATGAGATCGTTGTCACGGATCAGCCTTGGGCAGTCGCCTGGTACGCTGACCGAACAGCGCTCTGGCTGCCTAACCGTCTTAGCGTCTTCAAGGACTTGGAAGCCCTTTCGGCCACTCAGGATACTCCTTTTGCAGGCCTCCTTATCTCCCCCTATTCCCACAGCACCAGAGTCCTCCCGGGGGTCTATAACGAGTATGAGGAGTGGGCTCCACTTGTGCTGGATGGGTGGGCTTCCGTTGCAACACGCAACGGCCCCGGGACTCTCGCAAATCTTGATCCTGAAATGAGGACAATCCTGACGCGCTACCCATCTCCTGTTCGATTTGTAGACAGTCTTCTAGTGTTCTGGTCGGTATCCGGAAATTCAACTACCCCCTGATTTCAAAAAGTAATGGCTGCCAAGAAGAAGCCCAAGGAAGCGGAGGTCGGCACCTTCGAAGAAGCCATGGAGGAACTCGAGAACCTCGTGGAAGCGATGGAGGGGGACCAGCTGCCCCTGGAGGAACTTGTCGCTCACTACGAAAAGGGAGCGGGGCTCCTCCAACACTGTGAAAAAGTGCTCGCCGCTGCTAAAAAGAGGATTGAGCTGATCGAGGTAGGAAACTCTCCCGAAAAGAACCTCGCACCATCCCCGGAAGGAGTTGAGGATTCCCCCGCAGCAGGTGGCGGACCAACCGCCGAATCTTCTGAAGATGACATCCGACTCCTCTAATCCTCAGCACGACTCAGGGATCGACCTTCTTTCCGGACTACAAGGTCCCGGGGACGTGAAGGCTCTCGCTGACGAGCAACTCGAACCCCTTGCGGCCGAAATCCGCAAAACCCTGATTCGGTCTCTGGCCAGAACCGGCGGGCACCTTGGTCCTAACCTTGGGGTAGTGGAACTCACGATCGCCCTCCACAGAGTCTTCAACACTCCGTTAGACCGGTTCGTGATGGACGTCTCCCACCAAGGCTACGTTCACAAAATGCTCACAGGAAGAGCCGGACAGATTGATTCCATCCGCCAATACGAAGGACTCAATGGGTTTTTGCTTAGGACCGAGTCTGATCACGATTGTTACGGTGCAGGCCACGCTGGCACAGCTCTTTCAGCAGCACTTGGAATGGCGGCAGCCAGAGACCTCAAGGGAGGCGATGAGCACGTGGTTGCCATCGCAGGCGATGCGGCGTTCACCTGTGGCCCCACCCTCGAGGCTCTCAACAACATTGCGGAGACTACCAAACGCTTCATCGTTGTCCTCAATGACAATGAGTGGTCAATTGACAAGAATGTCGGGGCAATCGCAAAATACTTCAACGCCCTGCAGACAAACAAAGCCTACTCCGACGTGCGCCAGAAGGCGGCAGAATTCGTCGAACGCGTGGGCGGGCAGGGGGTGCGGCGCTTCGCCGGGAAAATAGAGCGGAGCGCGAAGAACCTTCTGTTTCCCAATGTTCTTTTTGAGAAATTCGGTGTTCGGTACTTCGGACCCATCGATGGCCATAATCTTCCCCTTCTCGTCAAAACCTTTGAATATCTGAAGGAGCAGGAAGAACCCGTAATCCTCCACATCATTACGGAAAAAGGCAGGGGCTACAGACCTGCGCTCGAAAAACCAGGGAAGTTCCACGGACTCGGGCCTTACAATGTGGCAGATGGCAGCACGAGCAGTGGCGGCCCTCCAACATATTCTGAAGTATTCGGCAGGACCGTGACCGATCTCGCAAAGGAAGACGAAAAAATCGTTGCGGTCACGGCAGCCATGCCTGGAGGGACTAAACTCGAGATTTTCAAGGAGGAGGTTCCAGAGCGCTACTTTGATGTCGGTATTGCGGAAGAGCATGCTGCCCTTTTCGCATGCGGCCTAGCCACCCAGGGACTGAAACCATTTCTGGCAATCTATTCCACATTCATGCAGAGGGCCTACGATATGATTATTCATGACATAGCGCTGCAGGAGCTTCCGGTCCGGCTCTGCATGGACCGGGGAGGACTGTCAGGAGACGACGGTCCAACTCATCATGGCTTATTTGACATTGGCTACCTGAGACACGTCCCCAACATCGTGCACATGCAACCGATCGATGAGGATGAGTTTACAGATATGCTCTGGACCATGGCCCAGCATGAAGAAGGACCGATCGCAATTCGCTATCCCAGGGGAGTGGGGACTGGAGCCCAGCCGAAGGAAAATCCACGTCTTCTTGAAATCGGCAAGGGCGAACTCGTCAAGGATGGAACCGATGTTGCGATCATAGGGCTCGGCTTTGTTCACGACCTTGCGGTTGAGGCATCTGAGGAGCTTGAAAAGCAGGGTTACTCTGTGGCTCTGGTGAACCCTCGCTTCATCAAGCCTCTTGACGAAGACCTCATCATTGACGTGGCCAAGCGTTGCAAGGTGGTTTGCACTTTTGAAGATCACGTCCTAAAAAATGGATTCGGGGCATCCATCATTGAGCTGTTACATGATGCCGGCGTCGAGACTCCAGTCGAGAGGGTCGGCTGGCCTGACGAATTTGTAGAGCACGGCAAGGTCGATATTCTCCGTGAAAAGCATGGAATCACCTCAGGAGCCGGCGTAGAGAAAGTTCTTCCCTATCTGCCGACCAAGGCTGCGACCGCCTGAGATCACCCCTTTAGGCGGCCTCAGAAAATCGGTCTCAGATGGCCTGTGTGACAATCTGCGGCGTTGGATAGCTTCCTGTTTCTGCATATCGTCATGCCGTGCCTGACACTGTGAAAGTGTTGATTGATGGACCCTCGGAGCTCATTTTCGATTATGCGCTTCCGGAAGGGATTTCTGCTCATGCCGGATGCCGTGTGAGGGTCCCCCTCCGTAATAAATCAGCTACCGGTACGGTCTTGGCTGTTGATGCCGGACAGAAGGCAAGTTTCGAGCTTAAGCCTGTAAGCTCGTTGATTGACCCTGAGCCTGTCGTCACAGAAAACCTTATTCAGCTGGCTCGCTGGATGTCAGACTACTACGGGACTCCATTAGAGCAGATCATGCGCTCCATGCTCCCGAGCACCGTGCGTCAGGAAACCCACTCTGCCAAGACACATAAGGTTGTTACGCTGCTTGAGATGCCTGACCGGGAACTACTCGATAAGCTCTCACGGCGGGCTCCCCGCCAGCACACGATCCTCAGACTGCTCGAAACATCCGGATCAATTCCCCTCAACGAGCTTGGGGGATCCTCGATCGGAGGCAGCGTGAAAGCCCTCAAGGAAGCAGGATACATCACCATACAGTCAGAGGAGGTGCGGCGAGACCCCGATGCCGGCGATATTTTTCTTGAGAGTAGGCCTCACAAGTTGAACGCCAGCCAAAAGCATGCTTACGAAATTATCTGTGCCTCGATAGATTCCGCAATAAGCAGGATTTCACGGACCGATCCGCCAGACGGACCACCAAGACCCATCCTTCTGCACGGAGTCACCGGGTCTGGCAAAACAGAGGTCTACCTTCAGGCGGCACAACACTGCCTCGATCGTGGCAAAAGCGTTCTGGTCCTCGTGCCCGAGATCGCACTGACTCCACAGACCGTTCAGCACTTCAAATCGAGATTCTCCGCACTTCATGACCAAGTGGCCGTGCTTCATTCAAACCTGTCCCAGGGTGAGCGCTTTGATGAGTGGCATCGAATCAGACAAGGTGAGGCACAGGTAGTCGTTGGTGCCCGTTCAGCTGTCTTCGCCCCCCTTCCGTCACCCGGTCTCATCATTGTGGACGAAGAGCACGAAAATACCTATAAACAGGAGAATCCTCCCAAGTATCAGGGGCGTGACCTCGCCGTGGTAAGGGGGAATCTTGAGCACTGTCAGGTTGTTCTCGGTTCCGCTACCCCCTCTCTTGAATCCTTCCAGAACGCCCAATCTGGCAAATACAAGCTCGTTCGGCTTCCCGACCGGGTAGACGGTCAATCTCTCCCTCTCATTCGAATTGTCGACATGAGAAACGAGACCCGGAAACAGAAAGGTGGTCCGGCGATTCTCTCTGATCGGCTCCGGGCTGATATGGAAAAGAAACTTGAAGCTGGCCAGCAGGTGATTCTCTTTCTCAATCGTCGTGGATTTGCTCGATCTCTGCAATGTCCAAGCTGTGGGCATGTCTGTGAGTGTCAACACTGCACCGTTCCCTTGACCTACCATCGGACGGAGGAGAGGCTGATCTGCCATCTCTGCGGCTACCAGTCCATCGTTCCCCGATCATGCCCCGAATGTCACGACAACTCGATCCTCCTGCAGGGCTATGGAACCCAGAAGGTTGAGGAGGTCCTAAAAAAGGTATTCCCTGCTGCTCGTATCGCCCGTCTGGATGCCGACACAGCTCGCAAGAAGAATGCTCTTCGTGATATCCTGCGCGACTTCCGCTCCCATAAGATCGATATTCTTCTGGGCACACAGATGATCGCAAAGGGCCTCGATTTCCCCAACGTGACCCTGGCAGGGATCCTGAACGCCGATCTATCCCTCCATGCTCCTGATTTCCGGGCTGGGGAGCGCACATTCCAGCTACTNACCCAGGTAGCCGGCCGCTCCGGAAGGGGAGAAATGGAAGGAGAAGTGATTATCCAGACCTTCACCCCGCATTCTCCCTCCGTTCAGTTTGCCCGGCACCATGACTATGATGGTTTCGCAGATCAGGAATACGAATTCCGCCAGCAATTTGGGTTTCCCCCATTCACCCATACAGCCTTGCTCACCAGCAAATCCACGCATGAGCGACTTGCGGAATTCACCCTCCAGAATCTACATCAGCGCCTCTCTGCCAGGTTGCCTGGCGGAATCGATATGGGAATTCCAAACCCAGCTCCCACNCCGAAGGCTCATGGCCTTTATCGCTTCCAGCTCCTCATGAAATCAGAGAACCCTCGAATCCTCTCACGTCATGTTCAGAAGGTTCTCTCAGCGACCAGCTTGCCCGAGGAAGTCAATGTGGTGTTTGACATGGATGCTTACGATTTCGGCTAGCCTGAGTGCTGGAACACCAATCAACGCACCCGTTAGAAACCAGTAGCGAAGCTCGCGTCTGGAGCTACCTTCTCCNACCCCCATGAGAAAAAAACAAACATGGCCTGTCACCCGGAAANCGTATCCAGAACCTGTGAGGGGGACAAGAGACTGGGTAATGTGGGCGGCATGGGCCGATCGTATCACATTCGAGGACATTTTCCACGTCGCTGGCCTGACCGAGGCCGAGGTGATCAAATTAATGCGTCGCAACCTCAGCAAAACAAGTTTTCGGCGCTGGCGAAAGCGCGTCAACTCCAAGAGCATCAAGCACCGAAAACGATTTCAAAGGNATCGGGAGAGCACCCGCCGCCGCAGCCCAATTCATCTTGAGCTCACTTGATCCTGTTTGCTTACTTAACCGGAAGACCCATCAGAATTTGTTTCTATCCCCGGAAGCAGTGGGTCGCACACCCCGCTGTCCCCAGCCCTGAAAAAACAAAAAGGCGCCCCGCATCTTCCTCAATGCCCTCACGCGGTTGACCCGTCGTTACGTAAAGATCCCTCAGGTTTTCGCCACCAAACGCAGGGGCCGTCACCTCCCGACAGGGCAGGAACAGTCGTTCCAATTCATTCCCTTGCTGATCAAAACAGACCACACAGCTGCCATGACAAAATGCGATCCACAAGTTGCCCGCGGCGTCTATGGCCATCCCATCTGGCACTCCAGGAACCCGCCCGGCGGTCGAGAACGCCTCCCGCTCGTCCCACAGAGACCCCGTTGATTCCTCATACCGGAATGCGAGCACAGAAAGTCTTGGAGTATCAATGTAGAAGAGCGTCTCACCATCCGCGGTCCATACCAGTCCGTTTGAGTTCGTAATACCTCCCAGAACCTGGTGGATTCCAAGGTCGGGGTTCATTCGATACAGCCCGGCAGCCCCCTTGGTTTTTGTCAGGCTGATAGTTCCCGCGAAATAGCGCCCATCCGGCGAACACTTACCATCGTTGAAACGGTTATCCCGCTTGTCCGGCTCCGGGTCNCCGAGGGTGCTGACCTGACCAGTCCCGGGGTCAAAAAACGCAAATCCGGAATCGCCTGCTACCACAAAGCCCCCACCGGCTCTGGGGACCACTGAGCCTACTCTCTCTCCGATATCCCAGCTTCTCTCCTCACCCGATCGGGGAGTAAACTCAACGACCCTGCATCCTTCAATATCAACGTAATAAAGTTTCCCGTCCCACCAGATAGGCCCTTCACCCCATTGGGCACGATATTTTCCGGCCAACTGAGCAATCACAGCACTGCGATCCGTAAGTTGTCTCTCGACTCGTGTCCAGAAGCTTTCTAATTGCGAGGATCTGCCTGACAGGCCACCCTTGCCTCGCCAATCTCCATCCGTGATCCAACCCCCTCTTGATTCCATGGGGTCACTTCATCAATGAACTTTGCCGTCCCAGCCTCTGTCCTCTTGTTCGTAGCCCTGATCGTGCTAGGGGGACAGCTTCCATCCAGCGCACAGGCCTCATCGGGATGGGAGACGGTTCGACACAATGGCCAGGACTACGTCACCGCACGCAGCATCAAGGAATTTTACGGATTCCAATCCCTGACCGTCAAAGGCTCCTTTCTTGAGCTCGAAAATAAGGCAGTCAAGATACGGTTCACAATAGGCGGACAGGAAGTGTTCATGAACAACGTAAAGTTTGTCTTCAGCTTCAAAGTGGTCCCCCTCAAGGGNCGCTATCTCATTTCCCGGATAGACCTTGGAAAGCTNGTGGACCCGGTTCTGAGGCCATCCTACATCAAGACGGCGACTCCATTCGACACGGTCATTATCGATCCCGGTCATGGCGGCAGCGACCCCGGGGCGGTCAACCGCCTTGGGGTGGAGTCCAAATACAATCTTGCCGTATCCAGAATTCTCAAGGAACAGCTTGAAGCCCGCCGCTTCAAAGTCGTGATGACCCGCAACTCCGATCGGTTTTTATCTCTGAAGGAGCGGGTCGATCTTGCGAATCGTTTTCAGAATGCGATTTTTATCAGTATCCACTTTAATTCGGGTGGTCGTGGGCGCGCTGNAGGAATCGAAACCTTCACTCTTTCTCCGGCCGGNGTGGCTCACTACGGCCGNGGATTACGCCAAAATGATTTTCAGCTCAGAAATGGAAACACACAGGANTCGGCCAACATCGCTCTCGCGACNGCTGTTCACAGCACCTGCTTGATTAAGACCGGGCGGCCGGACCGGGGTATCCGGCGCGCACGTTTCAGCGTCCTTACTGGTGTNAAGCATCCAGCAATCCTTCTTGAGGGCGGCTTCATGAGTCACTCTTACGAGGCCCGGTTGATTGCAAATCCGACCTACCAGAGCAATCTCGCCGGTGCAATCACGGATGCCATCATGAAGTATCGAATGGCCACCATGCGGCGGTCGCAGCGCTAGAGCTGCCCTTGGAACTGGACGAAGTCCCGCCTCTGCGCGCAATGCAGGTAAGGGCAGTGCGATCCAGCCATCATCATCAAGGAACCNATTTGATCCCCTATCACATGACGCGCTGCACNACCATAGTNCCTGCGTTTTTCCCCNTGATCCGAGTCCACGGAATATTGTCGACCTTTCCTTGTGGACCATATCTCCNTGGTAAGAACANGGCANTTATTCCTATCAAGACACCNCTGGTTTATTGGCGTATTCTGCTTTNACAGGGTCACGCCCAGTTGCTCCGGCAGAGCACTACGTGGGCGCCAAGTCAGGATTTCCGGATCTCCCTCGGTGACCAGAACAGTATGCTCAAAGTGAGCCGATGATTTCCGGTCTGCAGTCACGACTGTCCATCCATCATCAAGCCAGTCCACCTCCCCTGTTCCTGCATTTACCATTGGCTCGATGGCAAGGATCATTCCTGCCTTCAACCGGGGAGTCGGACCATTGGGTCTGAAATTTGGCACCTCGGGCTTCTCGTGGAGCTCCTTTCCTACGCCATGACCCACCAACTGGCGGACCACCGTAAATCCGAAGCGATTGACATGGCTTTCCACGCTNCCACAGAGATCAGCAAGACGCACCCCCTCGCGCGCGTGGTCTATCGCCTCGAAAAGACTCTGCTCCGTCACCGCTAACAAACGTTGGTTCTCAGGAGTAATGGGACCAACTGGAACCGTTACCGCATTATCACCAATCCATCCTCCGATCGTAACCCCGATGTCTACGCTTACGAGATCACCTGGCTGGATCCTCCGACTTCCTCCGATCCCGTGCACTACCTCTTCATTAATGGAAATACAAATGTTACCGGGAAACCCACGATAACCGAGGAAGGTCGGGATTCCACCNAGATCAGCTATCAACTCGGCAGCGAACGAATCCACTTCTGCCGTAGTTCGTCCCGGCTGAATAAATTGCGCAGTCGCCTGCAGAACCCTACTGGCCGCTTCACCCGCAATCCGCATCTTACTAATCTCCGACTCACTTTTAATCGGCATCTTGATACGTTTAGCCATAACACTATTTGAGTTCCGACTGGAGGCTTGCAAAGACTTGCTCCGGCGTCCCGCCTCCACATACCTTCAGGAGACGTCCTGATTCCTCATAAAAAGAGACCAGCGGCAATGTCAATTTCTGAAACTCGTCGAGTCGTTTCCTGAAGTTCTCCGGATTGTCATCNAATCTACGATGCAAAGCACCGCCACAGGAAGGACACAAACTCACGGACGGATTCCCCGCGGACACATTGCCGGTCCACGAACATTCCTGACATTCTCTNCGCCCGAGGACTCGCCTTTCCAACTCGTCGGATTTCACCTCAAACAGGACCGCTCTCAGACGCGCCTGGTCACCGGCGAGGATGCGATCCAGTTCCTCCGCCTGGGCGAGGGTCCGCGGAAAGCCGTCTAGAACCCAGCCGCCNTTGACTCGATTGATCCACTCACTTACCAGATCCAACACAAGCTGGTCAGGAACAAACTGGCTTACTGCAAGGTATGGTTCCGCAAGTCTCCCGAGGNGAGTGTTATCAGCCACCTCCTTACGCAACTGCCGGCCAGTACTGAGATAACTGAGCCCCGCAGCATCGGAAAGTAGCCGCCCCTGTGTGCCTTTTCCCGAAGCGGGGGCGCCCAGCAGAACTATCGCCTTGCCTAGCAACGGACCGAGAGACAATTCACCGGTTTATAAGCCACGCGCACAAGGCGAGTATTATCAGGAAGGCCGCAAAGACCCAGAGNTATACCAGCGCCGNGCCAGANGCAGCCGCACCTGTTCCCTGAACCCGACCTCTCCCCTTGATTTTACCTTTGCGCAGGAAACCATCATAATGCCTCTGTAGGAGATGGGTCTCTGTCTGACGCAGCATGTCCAAGAGGACACCAACAAGGATGAGAAGACTCGTGCCACCAAAGAAGCTGGTCACGACAAAGTTCAAATCGAGAGCCACGGTCAACAACATCGGAAGGATGTAAATCATGGTGAGGAAGAGAGCTCCCGCGAAAGTCAGCCTCGTCATTGTGAAGTCAAGGAAGTCGGCCGTCGGCTTGCCGGGGCGAACACCTGGAACATAGCCCCCGCTCCGTTTCAGGTTCTCTGCAACTTCACTTGGCTGAAACATCGTTGCCACCCAGAAGTAACTGAAGAAAAAGATCATTGCTGCCGAAATCACAAAATAGGAAATGCTCGGTGGATTCAGATTCGTCGTAAGCCATGCAACCCAGGCCTTGTCCCCGAATGCAGGGATAGAACTGAGAAGCATGGTGGGAAGGGACAGGATTGCACTCGCGAAAATAATAGGCATGACTCCCGAATAGTTCACCTTGAGCGGCAGATACTGGGTCTGTTGGCCAGTCATCTGCTGACCCCGCACCCGCTTCGCATACTGAATTGCGATACGGCGCTGTGCCTGCGTGATCGCAATCACAGCCGCGATGGTTACGAGCAGAAGNGCAAACAATCCAACGAGAACCATGGGCTTGAACGGATTATCCTCAGCACCTTGAACATAGGTGTTAAAGGCCTGCACCAGCGCGCCCGGGAGCGCCGCAATGATGTTAACGGAAATAATCAATGATATTCCATTACCGATACCACGTTCTGTAATCTGGTCACCGATCCACATGAGGAGCATGGTGCCTGCAAGAATGGTGAGAACGGTTAACCCAACGAAGGCAGGACCCTGCTCAGGAACAAGATCNCCACCCCCATGCTCGGCGATACCCTCCATGTATGGGATATTCGCCGGATTCTGAAGGGTTTGCGCCAACAGGNANCCCTGAACCACAGCGATCGCGATGGTGATGAACCTCGTATACTGGTTGATCTTCTGCTGACCACCCTCTTCCCGGCGCAGCTTTGCCAATTTCGGCACGACAGCCGACATCAACTGCATCATGATCGAAGCCGAGATATACGGCATGATNCCGAGGGCAAAAATGCCGCACTGCTGGAGCGCACCACCGGAGAAGACATTCAGCAGAACTCCGATCGCATTACCACCCTCATCGTTTTCCACCCTCCACTCGAGCCAACGGTCAATAACACTCGCGTCAACTCCAGGCAAAGTAATAGCCACCCCGAGGCGGACAATCACAACCATGACGAGTGTGAAAAGAATCCGGTCTCGAAGTTCAGGGACCTTCCAGATGTTAGCAAACGCCGTGATCATGTCTTGGAGATTGAAGAGATATGATTTTTTGTTTCAGCCGCACACTTATTCCGGGAAGGTGTTACTTCCGGGACGATCAAGCTCCAGTTTCAGCTGACCCTCCGGCTTTTTCAACCTTGGCAAGGGCGGAGGCACTTACCGCGTCGACAACAACCTTGAGTTTTCGCTCGAGCTCCCCCTGCCCGAGAACCTTGATCGCGTCACAGCGACCAGATACCAACCCAGCCGCGCGTAGTGCTTTCTCATCAACAGTGGCATCGTCCGCAAACTTCTCATTGAGCTGACCCACGTTCACGATCGCAACCTTGTCCTGGAATTGNACATTGTTGAATCCTCTCTTTGGAAGGCGCCGATGCAGAGGCATCTGTCCTCCCTCGAAACCAGGACGAACGCCTCCTCCGGACCGGGACTTTTGTCCCTTGTGACCACGCCCACAGGTCTTTCCGAGCCCGGAACTTTCCCCGTTTCCGACACGTTTGCGGCGATGCTTGGCACCTTGATTGGGTTTGAGATTGTGAAGTTTCATGCTGTGTTTTGAAAGTTGAATTTGTCAGGTGGTGCGCCGCCAGGCCCCGCAGGGTTTTGTGGATTACGGCCGGCTGCCNGGAATTTNGATGCCTTACGTCTTTCAGAATCTAGATCGCCTTTTCCTTCTTCTTTCCCCTGAGACTCATAACCTCATCACGATCACGAAGCAGTGAGAGAGCCTTCAAAGTGGCTTTAACAACATTGGCGTGGTTGTTTGAACCGAGAGACTTCCCAAGGACGTCCTTGATTCCTACCGCTTCGCAAACTGCACGCACGCCACCACCTGCGATGATCCCGGTTCCCGGCGAAGCCGGTTTCAAAAGCACTTTCCCACCACCAAATTCCGCAGTGATTTCGTGGGGAATGGTATGTCCTGCCAAAGTCATGCTCTTGAGATTTCTTTTCGAGTTGTCGCCAGCCTTGCGGATACATTCAGCAACTTCATTCGCTTTACCAAAACCATACCCTACTTTCCCCGCGTGATCACCAGAGACTACCAGGGCGGAGAAGCTAAAACGTCGGCCCCCTTTGACTACTTTCGCACAGCGGTTGATAAAAACTACCTTCTCCGTCAATTCCTCTCCCTCCTCATTGCTTGATGGAGGTGGCCCACCAAAACCGGATTCCTGACGAACAGGTGCCGCAGCAACAGCGGTAGCATTTCCTGATGAAGCAGCCTGCTCTGGAGCAGCGGGTGCTGCTTCCGCTGCAGGTGCTGCCTCCTCTGCGGGTGCTGCCTCCTCTGCAGGTGCTGCCTCCTCTGCGGGTGCTGCTTCTGCTGAGGGTGCTGCCTCCTCTGCGGGTGCTGCTTCTGCTGCGGGTGCTGCCTCCTCTGCGGGTGCTGCCTCCTCTACGGGTGCTGCCTCCTCTACGGGTGCTGCCTCCTCTACGGGTGCTGCCTCCGCTGCGGGTGCTGCCTCCTCTACGGGTGCTGCTTCCTCTGCGGAAGCGACCTCCTCCGCAGGAGCTTCTGTTTCGGGTGAAACTTCCTCGGGTGTGGACGCATCCTGATCCGAAGCTTGGTTG
>PBNG01000088.1 GCA_002723015.1 Roseibacillus sp.
CTTCAAAGATTTCCAGTGATACTCTATTTTCAGCTTCCAACACCTCTATTTAATAACAAATTATTAAAGTCTTACAATGTGTAATTGTAGCCGGCCACAAAGTTTTTCACTTGAACGCATGTTAATTGTTTTCTTCTATTCTGTTTATTTGCATATACAGACACACGATGTAAAGGTTCAATAATTAAATTAGTTTGAATATTGCTCCCTTAGCTCAGCTGGATAGAGCAACGGATTTCTAATCCGTAGGTCGCAGGTTCGAATCCTGCCGGGAGCGCACCGAGCCACCAAGGCCCACTCCAATGCCTACATCCTCGGGCGCAGCTTTTTCCAACCTCCCAGTTCCCTGAACCTCACACACAACAATCCTGGTTGCCTTATCGTCCTCGAGGGGATCGATGGCACCGGCAAATCAACCCAGGCCCGGCTTCTCGCCGAAACACTCCGGAAAAAGGATTTCCGTGTCACTCAGTCCCGCGAACCAACGGATGGACCCTTCGGAAAAACACTTCGAGAATCAGCCACTACCGGCCGTCTCTCCGCAGAGGAGGAGTTGGATTTGTTTCACAAGGATCGCCAGCAGCATGTCGAAAACCTGATTCATCCAGCACTGCAGGCTGGAGAGGTCGTCATTCTTGATCGCTACTACTTCTCAACCATGGCCTACCAGGGAATCCGCGGCTTTAATCCTGAGGAGATCCGGAAGACCAACGAGAGGTTCGCGCCTCGTCCTGACCTCCTGCTGCTTCTTGATCTATCTATTGATACCGCCATGAGTCGCATCGGAGTTCGCGATGGTAGCGGTAACGAATTCGAAAAGAGGGGAGCTCTCCAGCTGTGCAGGGACATATTTCATTCCGTGACGGACGACTTCGTTCATATCATTGATGCCGCCCAGTCGGTTGACCACACCCACGAGGATATCATGACCGTAGTGGAACCCATCCTTGTATCCCGCCGCGCTCAGAATACTCCCTGAAAACTAGTCGACTCCCGCGGGTTCTCCTTTCAGGAAGACTTCCCGTGGTCGAGCGCCATCCGCAGGACCAACTACACCGCGCTGCTCAAGGATATCAACCATCCTCGCCGCCCGGGTATATCCGAGTCGAAGTCTCCGCTGGAGCAGTGAGGTGCTGGCCTTCTGTTCCTGGACGATGACCTCAATGCATTTCTGGAGAATTTCCTCATCCGCATTTGAAACCTCATCCTCGTCGCCATCTTCCCCGCCTCCGCCGCCATCAATACTTGCCTGTACACTCTGTTCAAAGCGCTGCTCGCTCTGCTCCGAACAGAATCCCACGAGAGATTCAACCTCCTCATCGGAAATCCACGCTCCCTGAGCCCGGTCAAGCTTTGCCGAACCCGGAGGAAGAAACAGCATATCACCCTTCCCGACCAGTTTCTCTGCTCCCTTGCCGTCAAGGATCACCCTGCTATCGAGAGCAGAGGAAACCTGAAACGCGACACGACTCGGTATGTTGGCCTTGATAATTCCTGTCACAACGTCCGCTCGTGGAGTCTGCGTCGCCACGATAAGATGGATTCCTGCGGCTCTCGCTTTCTGCGCAATTCTGGCAATGCACATTTCAACATCTGCAGGTGCGGTCTGCATGAGATCCGCGAGCTCATCAATGATCACCACAATATACGGGAAGCGCTCTGGAACCTCTTCTTCTTCCTCCTCACCCCAGTCCCCATCCATCGGACCCAGTTCCCCATCCTCGAGGGCAGCGGCAATGGACTCCACGTGCTCTTCATCGATCACTTCCTCCTCTTCCGTTTCCGCTTCTTCCACGGTGACCACTGGTTCGCCTTCATCCCTCACCCGGCTATTGAAGGAATCGAAGTTCCGGACTCCTTCCTTGGCAAAGACCTTGTAGCGTCGCTCCATTTCGTTGACGCACCACTTGAGCGCGCCTACCACTTTCCTTGGATCTGTGACAACCGGAACAACAAGGTGAGGAAGATCGGAGTAGACCTGCATCTCCACCACCTTGGGATCAATCATGATGAAGCGAAGTTCATCAGGGCCGAACTTGAAGAGGATACTCGAGATGATCGAGTTGATGCAGACTGACTTACCTGAACCAGTAGCTCCAGCAACCAGAAGATGAGGCATCGCCGCAAGATCGCCGATCACAGCCTTGCCGTAGACGTCTTTCCCGAGCGCGAGGGGAATCTTCCGTTTGGAACTGCGGAACTCATCGTCCTGCAGTAGTTCCCTGAGGGCGACAGGCATCCGGGAATCGTTAGCGATCTCAATACCTACCGTGTCCTTACCGGGAATGGGGGCAAGGATATTGATTCGTTCCGCCTTCGTAGCCCGCGCTAGGTCAGGCTCCAGCTGGGCTATCCTGCTCACTCTCAGTCCTATACTCGGATACACTTCATACCGGGTAATCGTCGGACCACGAGTAATATCTCCCGCTGTGACGTCCACCCCGAACGCCTTGAGGGTTTCAACGATCTTCGTCTGCTGGGCCAGCAGAAGGTCAGTGTTATCCTCCGAGGGACCTGATTCCTCTTCATACTCAAGCAGGTCGAAGCCCGGAAGTTCATAATCTTCAAACCCCTCTGTGCTGAGCGCCGCGTGCTGCGGAGACTTCTTGCGCTCAAAAGGCTTGGCCCCAGCTGCCATGGTCGGCGTGATTCGCTGGGTAGCGTCAATAATCTGCGGCTCCGGGATTTCCTGTAACGGAAGATGAGATTGCCCCTTGTCGTCTTCCTCGTAACGCACCACCTCCTCTACGAGCTCCTGCCCACCAGTTTCCTCCTCCTTCGAATCCTGACGGGCTCTCTTTTTCGTCTTCCCCTTGGCCGAAGAGCCTGCCTTTCCTCCATTTGCCCGATTCTTTTCAGTTACCCTGGTGGCCCATCCCTCCCGGACCTGCCGGACTTTTTCAAAACTCCAGAGGGCCAGTGCCTTGACGAACTTGACCGGATGAACCCCGAGGAGAGTAAAAAAGCTCAACCAGTAAATAATCCCCAGAAGAATAATCGAACCAGTACTGCTCAGCATTCCCTTGAGGACTACCACCCCCAACCCTTCACCCACCATCCCGCCGGGACCCGCAATCAGATTGGTCTCTTTCCAGCTGGTGAAAAAAGTCTCCTGCACGGCCACGAGGCTGGCTCCGCTGAGGAGGCAAACGCAGAACCCCACTGTGGTCCGCATGCTGTAGGACGCCTTCAGGAAAAGCCGGCCCACACCCAGCCACATCATCCCAAGTGGAAGCAGGAAGGCCGCAACCCCGAAAACTTGGATTTGACAGAATCCCAGCAAGGTCCCAATCGGCCCAATCCAGTTTTGACGTGGCTCATTCGCCTCCAAATCGAGGGCGAAGCCACTGAGAAGAGCCCAGTCCGTGAAGGGAAACTTGATCGGCAAATCGCCCGGGGTGTAGGATACGAGAGACAGGAGCAGAAGCAGCCCTGCCGCGGAGAGCAGCACCCCGACTGCTTCACCGGACCATCGGGAACCGTTGCCGTCTTTCTGCTTTGACCTGTTTCTGGACCTCGCCATAAATTTTTATGAAGAGCCGCGTTGGCTCCTGCCCGCCATAGAATCCCCTAAATTCATGGTCCAAACAAGATCGAATCCAGCTTTTTTTGATAATCAATAAACCTTAAACTTTAGCCAACTCCCCATCTATCTCCGCCAGATGCGCCTCCTCTCCGTTTTTGTGGAAGAATCCCTGCCGCGACAACTCGAGCGCTCCGTTGCCAATATTGTCGGCACGGACAGGGCTGATGTGGTTGACCGGGCGGCCATTCGGCTTCTTCTTACTCAATTAAGCGGACTCGAGAACTGCCATGTGAGATTCTGCTACCGTCCTGCAGATGCTCATGACGCCATCCGCTTTTGGCTCCTGCCGGAGATTATTGATCACCCCGATATCCACCTAGATCCTGAGGCCGTGGATTTTCGCCCCCAGTCAGACGGGAATCTCGGCCGCCGGATCTCTAAGGCCGCAGGTGATGCCTTTCGAGAGGGATATACCAAAGTAGCTTTCATTGGCAGCCATTGCCTTGAGATATCCAGTCGCTGGATCCATGCTACCTTCGCGCAGTTGAATGCGAAGCACATGGCTGTTCTGGGACCCAGCGAGGATGGAGCCTGTTGCCTTATCGCCATGCAAGAATATCTGCCCTCCCTTTGTCGCGCGGTTTCCTGGTCCAGCTCCATGGAAAGCCTCGTCCAACAGGCCTTCCGGGAATCCATTTCACTTTATCAGCTTCCAGAGCTCCCCACCATCGGAAGCGATTCCGCTTATCAATCCATCCTCTCCGGTCCAATGGGAGCCAAGTTGAGGAGCACCATCGAAGATATTCTCGAATCCGGTTGAGCATCTGCCCTCCAGACCTCTTTCGCCGGCAGGCGGGCCACCCTCTCGCCACTTGACTCCTCCATCCAATCGCCTCCATTCTCCATCCCTGACTGTGGCACCTATTCACTTCCAACCGCTCTATATGCCCCGGGTCTGGGGTGGAAGGAATCTGGCCACTGTCCTCCAACGACAATTACCGGGACCCGGACCCTGGGGGGAGTCATGGGAGGTCTGCGATCGACTCTCTGAGCAGTCCATCGTCAGCAGCGGGGAATGGGCTGGCTGCAGCCTCCACGACCTGTGGGGCAGGAATCGAGAGAAAATTTTCGGGGACAACCTGAAAGGTGATCGCTTTCCACTTCTCATTAAAATTCTGGACGCAGAGGCCGACCTGTCCATTCAGGTTCATCCCCCCGAGCAGGTTGCCTCCCTTCTTGGAGGCTCACCAAAAACTGAAATGTGGTACATTGCGAGAGCTCTCCCGGGATCAAAGCTCTTCGTTGGACTGAGGGAGGGTGTTACCCGGGCACAGTTCGAGAACGCCATTCGTGGTGGATCAGTAGAGAACATGATCCACGCTGTGGAACCGCAGGCTGGCCAGTCCATATTTATTCCCTCTGGTCGCCTCCATGCCATTGGATCCGGGCTATTGATCTACGAGATCCAGCAGAATTCCGACACAACCTACAGAGTCTTCGACTGGAATCGGACAGGACTTGATGGGAAAGCTCGTGACTTACACCTTCGCGAATCCCTCGCCAGTATTGATTTTACGGATTATGAACCCGGGATGGATCAACCGAAGGGCCAGAATCTAGCCACCTGTTCGCACTTCAAGGTCGATTGCCTCGGATTGCCGGCAGAAAGCAGGGTCTGCAATCCTGATCCGGATCGCTTTTCGATTATCACACTCACAAGCGGCAGGGTCCGGGACACAAACGGAGCTACCTACTCACCAGGAGATTCCCTCCTCCTCCCGAGAGGCGCATCGGAGGTTCAGATTATCGAGGAAGCCACCCTCCTGCAAACTACCTTGCCTCGCTAACTACTACCGGTCAGTCCGGGAAAACAATCGCACGATGCTGATCGAGGATAATTCGCTCGTGCACATGATACCGGATCCCCTTAGCGAGGGCGGAACGCTCGCAATCCCGACCGAGCCGTATGAGGTCATGGACTGAGTGGTAATGCTGAACCCGCTCAACCTCCTGATCGATAATCGGTCCCGCATCAAGATCCTCCGTGACGTAGTGGCATGTGGCACCGATGAGTTTTACTCCTCGCTCAAAGGCCTTCCGGTAAGGATTCGCTCCTACAAATGCCGGTAGAAAACTATGATGAATATTGATCATACGACCCTTGTAGGCACTACAGAGCCAACCCGGAACCACTTGCATGAAGCGAGCCAGAACAACCAGCTCCACCGCCTGCTTCGTCAATAACCGGTCAATCGTTTGAAATCCCGCCTCTTTTTCGGTTCCTATCTCAACGTGATGAAAAGGAATGCCCGCCTGTTCCGCGATGATGCGGCAGTCCTCTCTGTTGCCGATAATGGAGGTTATTTCCACCGGAAGCTCGCCAAGCTGTGCCCGCCACAGAATCTCGTTAAGGCAATGATCCGTTTTCGTCACCAGCACAGCGGTTCTCATGCGGTATGGAAGTCGCCGAAAGTGCCACTGCGCATCAAGAACACGCCCCAGCGTGGAGAACCCCCTCACGAAATCGTCGGTCTTCACCCGGAGCCCTGAAGTATCGATTTCGAGACGAGCAAAGAACCTGCTTTTGGCAGCATCGGTAAACTGGTTGAACTCAACAAGGTTCCCCTGGTACTCGGAGACATATCCGGCAATCTTTGCTACCAGCCCCGCGCGGTCAGGGCAGTCAATTTTAAGAATGAGGCCTTCTCTGATCATGGGTCACCTGCGTTTTGTTAGGTTTTTAGCAAGGTGACGAGCCATTTCTAGGAAATCCCTTGCAATGGGCTTTAAGTTCTCCTGATGGATGGCCCCGACAACCACGGGGCAAAATCCCTTCAACCGGATCACACGTAATCCCTCCGGCGGCAACCTGCCGGGAATCTCAATTCCCATTCCCATGCCGAATCCCCTCAGGACATAATCTTCAATCAACTCGACAGAGTCGACCTCCATGCTTGGGAGAAGGTCGACACCTCGCTCCTCAAAGGAATCGAGAAAAATCCTGCCAAGGATATCGCCGGAGGGCAGCCCAACGAGAGGATGCCTTGCAACCTTCCGTCCTGTGTTCCCATCCTTGACCAGAAGATCACTCAACCCTCTTACTTTCCATTCTTCCGGAACCAGGACCACGAGCGGTATTTTCAATAACTCCACCACCTGCAATCCCTCCGTAATCCGCTCGCAGATAATACTTATGGCAAGGTCAACCTGCTGACTGTGAAGGAGTCCTTTCAACTCCGTCAACTCTACCTCACGAAGGGAAAAGCGAGCTGATGGTCGTTTTGTTCTTACATCCGCCAAAAGATCAGGAAGGTGGTTCCGCATTGCCGACCTCGAGGCCGCGATACGCAGGTGACTTCCTTCCTCACCCTTCAAGCGGTCCTCAACATCCCCGAGTTGAGAAAAGAAGGGATAGACAAAGTCATACAGCTCATCTCCAGCCGGCGTAAGCGCAAAGGGCCTTCGGTTGAAGAGCTTCACCCCAAGCTCTCTTTCTAGCTGAAGAATCTGCCCACTCACCGCTGGTTGTTGAATTCCATAGGGCATTTTCCGAACAGCCGCGGTGATACCTTCGTATTTAGCAACAAAGTAGAAGAGCTCAAGGTGGTGAATATTCATTTCCTTTCGATGAAAGCAGTGCTCATCAAGATCACTCTCATCGATGCTTTTTCTTCATTTATCGAGCAAAAAGATCTTTTGGATTGGAAAGGAGATCCCCGCACGAGTTTATCCACGGATCGTGATCTCCTCCGGGACACATCTCCACGTCTTGGCCAAAGCAATCCTCATGATCATTTCTCTTTCGCTTGCAGATTGCTTGAATCACTGGCCCCGGGTCTCACAATCGGGACATGCGGGCTGTCATCCAGCGGGTATCAAGCGCTTCGGTTGCTGTGGGCGGAAAAGTGGTTTCCTCCATTGAATCCGGGCTCCTTATTTTTCTTGGAATTGAAGAGGTTGACGATGCGACCGACATTGAATGGCTTACAAAAAAAATTACGAGCCTCCGCATCCTTGGAGATGCAGAAGGGCGAATGAACCACTCTCTTCTTGATACTGGAGGAAGTGCGATCGTCGTCAGTCAGTTCACCCTGCATGCGAATACCAAGAAGGGAAACCGCCCATCTTTCACTCGGGCGGCACCCCCGGATCAGTCAGAACCCCTTTACCAGCAGTTTTGCACAGCACTCTCAAATCGCCTCGGTGAGGGGATTGGCAAAGGTCGCTTCGGAGCAATGATGGATGTCTCACTCGTCAACGATGGGCCAGTCACCATCCTGCTGGACTCGAGGAAACGTGAGTAAAAAAACCCGCCGAGGAAGACCTCAGTCCCGCAGCCGAATCTTGGTTCCGCAGTACATGCAACGAAAGCTTGGAAACAGAAGTGCATCCCGCGCCGAAGCGAACCCGTAGCCCAGGATCGACCGGACCGCACGTTCGTGCTTGCGGCAATTCTTGGAGACGAAATATCTCTGCCCGCACACCCGGCATCTTGCGTTGATGGCCAGAAGTATGTAAAGAATGAGAGCTAGTGGGATCACAAGAAATGCGAGGAAAACGCGTGGTGGGATCTGGGATCCAAATCCAAAGACCATGATGCCAATCACGATCAGGCCTGCCACCGCCAGCAAGCCCAGCAGGGTAGCAGCTACTGTTACGGCTGCAGCCACTCGAACAAGGCCCGCTTGAGGGTGGGAAACGCCCCGATTGCGACGCTCACGCCGTGATTCTGCTTCCTGGAGACCGCTCAGACTACGGAAGGGCTCCTGGGTTCTCCCGCTCCTTACGAGGACAGAAGCATCCCGCTCTACCTGGAATCCGGGTTTCATTTCAACCTCGGCCTCAGGGGCGACCGTAGACTCCATCGGAGAGTTCTCCTCTGGGATGCCTGCAGGGCGTCTCCTGCCCATGACCGAGGCAGGAGACTCCTCCCTCTCCTCAAACCCGGGTTTCATTTTGCCCTCGCCCTCAGCCTCGGGGGCGCCGGTAGCCTCCATGACAGATTTCGCCTTAAGAATCCTCGCAACAGGCAGTGCCTCAATGTCTATTCCTGCCTCCTGTATTGTCTCCAGTGGAAGCTCACTAGCCTCTCTTTGAGGCTCCCGCACCCTTCTTTCCAGCATCTCGCGGCCTGTCATCTGCCAGGCCACGATAAGATTCTGCGACGGGCAATCGATACCTCTGGAAGAATACTGTCCCGCAATCTTAATTCGTTTACAGATTTCAGAAACATCGCCATCAATGAATTGCTCAACCGTCTTGATGCCTGCCTCCCGGAGAAGCTCAATCGCAGCTACCGTAATACCGGGAAGTTCAGCTATATCTCTCATACAAGAGCCTCCAGAAGTTCCTCCAGCTGGATCAGTTTGTCCCGCCATTCCTCCATCCGATCCCGCTCCTTTTTGACGACCTCGGGTTTGGCATTCGCCACGAACTTCGGATTTCCAAGCATTCCCTCGCTCCGTGCCAGCTCTTTCCTGACTTTGGCGATTTCTGCCCCTATCCTCTTCCTCTCCGCGTCGAGATCAACCAGACCCTCGAGAGGAAGATACACCTCCCCAATACCAGTAATTGCCACCGGGGTTCCCTTGGGCGGCTCGTAGTCACCGGAAAATTCCACCTCCCGCGCACCGCACAACAGTGCCAGCGTTGCCCCCTCCTCCTCAACCCAGTCACAGGACGGCTTGACGATGAGGCCGACTTTCCGATTGGCGGCAAGATTATATTCCGCCTTCAGGTTTCTGATCCGCGATACCGCTTCATGAAACTCCCCCACCTTTATCTCTGTCTCTCGACAGGCCTCTCCTGCCAACCCGAATTTTTCCAGTGGAGAGTCTTCCGGAAGGGCCTGCTGCATGAGCAGTGCGTCTCCCGCAAATCCGAGCTGTTCCCACAATTCCTCGGTGAGATGAGGCATGTAGGGGTGTATCAGCTGAAGATATCGGTCCAGAACGAAGTCTATGACTCCCAAAGTCGACGCCTTTCGCCCTGGCGCGGCTTCGTCCCCGAAGTCCCCTTTCACGGATTCAAGATACCAGTCACAAAAATCGGACCAGAAGAACTGATACAGCTGCTGTGCTGCATCGTTGAAAGCGTAATTTCTGAGTGCCTGCCGCACTCCCTCTTCGAGTGCTTCTAATTTCGCGAGAATCGCAACCGCGAAGATATTGGGACTGGCAGCGGTCCCCATGACCGGTCCCTGCATCTGGCGGTAGCGGCATGCATTCCAAAGCTTGTTGGCAAAATTACGACCCTCCTCAATCTGCTTTTCGTCAAACTTCACGTCCAGACCCGTGGGCGCAATACGCATCAGCCCATAACGCAGAGCATCAGCACCGTAATCAGACATGAGATCGAGAGGATCCGGAGAATTCCCCAGGGTCTTTGACATCTTCCTCCCTTCAATATCCCGGACGATACTGTTGAAGTAGACGTTGCTGAACGGGATTTCGTCCTTGAACTCCAATCCTGCCATGATCATGCGTGCAACCCAGAAGAAGATGATATCGGGTCCCGTGCAGAGATCTACCGTGGGATAGAATTTGGCCTGCGTGGGCTCATCCATTGTTGCGTAGGGCCACAGCCATGAACTGAACCAGGTATCCATCACATCATCGTCCTGCACCCATTCCGAATTCCCACCATCCGGTGGATCAACTCCGACGTAAATCTCTCCACTCTCGAGGTGAGAAAGATCGAGGCTTTCTGCCTCCTGCAGTGATTCCACCTTTTCCCTGAGATACCATACCGGGACCCGATGCCCCCACCAGAGCTGACGACTGATACACCAGTCCTGAATGTTTTCGAGCCAGTGAAGGTATGTCTTCTTCCACCGTTCGGGGCGGAACAGGATCTCACCTTCTGCCACAACCCTGGTAGCTCGCTCGACCTCCGGATAACTGAGAAACCACTGCATCGAAATTCGTGGCTCAATTGGGACACCTGCCCGTTGCGAGAACCCGACATTATTCTCATAGTCTTCGACCTGGTCGAGAAGACCAAGCTCCTCCAGTTTGGCAGCAGCAAGCTTCCTCGCCTCAAAACGGTCTATCCCATGCAAATCGGGACAACCGGGGCAATTAACGCTACCGTCCGGGTTGAGAACCTCAATGATCTCAAGGTCGTGTCGTAGCCCGATCTCAAAGTCTGCCTTGTCATGCGCCGGGGTCACCTTGAGGACTCCGGTTCCAAATTCTATGTCAATATGTTCATCGGCTACGATAGGTATTTCCGCGTCGGGGAACGGCCGTCGCACCTTCTTCCCCACAAGATGACCATAGCGTGGGTCTTTGGGATTCACTGCAACTCCTGTATCTCCCATCAGAGTCTCCGGTCGCGTAGTGGCAATCCTGAGGTATTGCCCGGGCTCGTCCACCAGCTCATACCGCATGAAGTAGAGCTTTGAGCTCTGCGGCTTCATCTCTACCTCCTCATCAGACAGTGCAGTGAGCGATACCGGGCACCAGTTCACCATTCTCTTTCCGCGGTAAATCAGCCCCTTTTGAAACAAGTGGACGAAGACCTGCTGAACTTCCCTGGAATATTCCTCATCCATGGTAAAGCGTTCCCGGCTCCAGTCACAGGAGCATCCAAGCCGCTTTAACTGTTCAATAATGATTCCTCCATGATGCTCCTTCCACTCCCACACCATCTGAAGGAACTTCTCACGCCCCACATCATGCTTCGTCTTCCCCTCACCCCTGAGCTTCTGCTCAACCTTGGTCTGGGTGGCGATGCCCGCATGGTCTGTGCCGGGTAGCCATAGTACTTCCTTCCCCTCCTGCCGGGCCCGGCGGCAAAGGATGTCCTGAAGCGTATTGTTCAAGACATGGCCCATATGCAGAATTCCTGTGACATTTGGAGGAGGAATAACAATGGAGTAAGCCGGCTTTCCGGAGTTCTCATCAGCACGAAAACAATCAGACTCCAACCACCTCCGGTGCCACTTCTCCTCTACCTCGCGAGGTTCATATGCCTTGCTGAGTTCTGCCATTCCCGGCGGAGAAAAACCCACGAGGACCCTGATTTCAAGACATTCGGACTCTCAGAAGGGTGAACCAAGTAGGAAACTGCAGGATCCAGGCAGAGGAACCAGTCGATCTCCTCCTCTGCAGCCCCGCGGGAATCCGGAACCTGATTCCGCCCTTCCAGAACCAAAAGTTCCGTGGATGTCCAGAAAGTAGCGGATTCCTCACCTGAGGGCACCCTCCCCGATCCTTCGAATTCGAGCCCCTCCGATCGGCGCTCGTTTCTCAAATCCTGCCCGCTTCTCCTCGGTTCGGTCCCGGCAAAGAGGCGAATTCCAGGGCGAGATCCAGGGCAACGGCAGAATGCGTCAGCCCGCCGACCGAGATGCAATCCACCCCTGTTTCTGCAATTCCCCTCACGGTATCAAGGCTTACCCCGCCACTGGCCTCAAGGATCGGTCTTTTCCGCTTACCTCGCATTTCAACCGCCTTTTTCATGCTCTCGTTCCCCATATTGTCGAGCAGCAGATAATCGACCCCATCCATGCTGAGGAAGACCTCCACCTGCTCCAGAGTATCCGCCTCGAGTTCGACTGCTATGTCCGGATGTTCTCTCTTGATTTCCAGAATCGCTCGACTCATTCCTTCTGCTGCTCCCTCCACGAGGAGATGATTATCCTTCACCATTGCCCGGTCATATAAGCCCATGCGGTGGTTGTGACCTCCTCCTGAGACCACCGCCGCTTTTTCAAGAAGCCGCCATCCAGGTGTCGTCTTTCTGGTATCGAGGATGGAAACGCCGGTGCCTTTCACGGCCTTTACAAACAATCCTGTTCTGGTCGCCACCCCGGAAAGGCGTTGGATGAAATTGAGGGCCGTCCGCTCCGCCGTGAGCAGGGAACGGGCCTTTCCAGTCACCTCCAGAATCCGGTCTCCGGGAGCTACACCCGATCCATCCGGTAAGATTACCCGGATATCGCATCCGGGATCTACCCGGCAGAAAACCTCTGCCGCAATTTCGGTTCCGCAGACAATCCCGTCCGACCTCGCTACAAGAAAGGCCCTCCCGTGATGCGCCTCTGGAACGAAATATTTCGCGGTCACATCGCCGGATCCTATGTCCTCGACGAGGGCCAGGTCGATCAACTGTGAAACCTTTTCGTCCACACCAGAGCCTAGTGTGCGCCACGTCACCCGCGCAACCAGCAAAGTAACAGCATGCAGCTCCGTAAAGCTGCCATGCCAGAGGCGATTGCCCCGCAGATCGAACCCACGCGCTAGTTCCCAACCACACTCACTACAATCTCTCTCCTGTGCCGTGCCCTTCTGTGTTCAAACACAAAAATGCCCTGCCACGTTCCAAGGACCATCCGCCCCCTTGTAACCGGAATCACTTCACTGGTCCGCGTCAGGGCCATCCTGATGTGTGAGGGCATATCGTCGGGACCCTCCATGGTGTGGATAAAGTAGTCCGAATCCTCGGGCACAAGTCGCTCAAAGAATTCCTCCAGGTCCGTGCGCGCACTGGGATCCGCATTTTCCATGATCACCAGACTCGCACTGGTATGCCTGACGAAGACTGTCACACTGCCCTCTGAAACTCCCGAACTCCGCACAACTTCCGCCACCTCTTGGGTGATTTCGTAAGTCCCTTTTCCCTGTGTTTCCACCCCAAGCGTTCCTGTCTCCGCGATCACCTCCCCAGCATGATTCAGGGACTTCGCTTTTCAAGATCCAAGGTTGAAGCCGCGCTTTTCGACGGCAATCGGGATAAAATGTCTACTCCTTTTCCTTCTCCGCCTTCCCGTTTTCCTCCTTCAATCGCTGCATCAGGTTTTTCTTTTCATCCTTATCAAGAGTGAAGCTCAGCTCCTCAGGCCGTGCCGGCCACTCGTTGTTAGCGCGATCCGCATCCGCTATTTCAAGATTCGGGTCGAGTTCGATACGAACGACCTCCTTCTTCGAGAGAAGGAGCTTGGACGTTTCGCGGGATTCTCTCTTCCACAACTCCGCCGGGAGGCGCATCACCTTCTCTTCTCCATCGGCGTAGCACACCTTCAGGACGACGGGCATGACCAGACCTCCCTCGTTGGTCAGGTCAATCTGATAAAAGAAGCGGTTCTCCTCGAGAATCTCCCTCTCATGCTCTTCCAACTTTTTCAGGAAATCCTGGAATTCATCCCGGTCCGTCCTTGTGACGTCGTATTCGTCATTCTCATTATAAAAATCGAGGAGTTCAGGATACTGGTCCGTATACCTCTTGATCCCGCTGTTGCGCTGATTCGTCAGAAACTTGGCATCTTCCTCGTCCCTCTCGGCTTTCTCCCTCGGCTTTTCCACATCCGGGTCCTTCGTGTTCATCCGGTAGAGTCTCACTCCCTTGATTCCAATATCGACATGTTTTGTGGTGTAGAACCATCCCGCCCAGAACCAATCGAGATCAACTCCCGAGGCGTCCTCCATGCTGCGGAAAAAATCGGCAGGAGTCGGGCGCTTGAACTTCCACCTGTTGGCATACTCCTTGAACGCATAGTCAAAATTTTTGCGCCCAAGCACGGACTCCCGCAAAATATTCAGGGCTACCGCTGGCTTTGCGTATGCGTTACTGCCGAAGTAGCGGAGGGATTCCGAGTTCGTCATGATGGGCATTTCGTCGTCCCGTTTCATGTAGCTGGCAATGCTGGGAGGCATTCCTCTGCGTGAGGGATATTTTTCTTCCCATTCCCGTTCGGCCAGGAATTGACAAAAAGTCGTAAGACCCTCATCCATCCACGTCCACTGTCGCTCATCTGAGTTAACGATCATTGGGAACCAGTTGTGTCCCACCTCATGAATCACAACCGAGATCAGGGCATACTTGGTTCGGCGCGAATAGGTCCCATCCGCCTCAGGACGGGGGCCATTGAAACAGATCATGGGGTATTCCATTCCGAACACCGGCCCGTGGACAGAAATCGCCACCGGGTAGGGGTAATCGAAGGTATGGTTGGAGAATACCTGCAGGGCATGAATTACGGAGTGAGTGGAATATTTGCTCCAGAGCGGATCCCCTTCATTGGGGAAGAAGGACATCGCCCAGACGCGGTCCTCCCGATTTCCCACCCGGACGTGGGCAGCATCCCAGATAAACTTCCTTGAGGAAGCCCAGGCAAAATCACGTACATTTCCAGCCCGGAAAACCCATGTTTTACTCTCCTCGGACCTGCTCTTTTCATTCTCCTTCGCCTCCTCTGGCGTCACGATATAGATAGGCTTATCATTACCTTCCGCCTCCTTCAGGCGCTTCTCTTGAGCAGCACTGAGAACCTCCCCGGGGTTTGCGAGCGTTCCGGTGGCCGCTACAACGTGATCCGCCGGCACTGTCAGTGAAACTTCATAATTACCGAACTCGAGTGCAAATTCGCCACGCCCGAGAAACTGCTTGTTCTGCCAGCCATTGACATCGGTAAATGCTGCGACCCGCGGGTACCATTGTGCAATAGTATAAATATAGTTGTCGTCCTCCTTGAAATACTCGTAGCCGCCCCTCGCCCTGATCGCTTTCGCATTCACGATATTGTGCTCCCAGTCGATTCCGAAGATCGTAGTCGCCCCTGGCCTGACGGACACCTCCACCCGCATCATGGTATCAACAATGGAGTAAGGCAGAGGTTCGTTATTGCCGTCATGGACAGACTTGATTCGATACCCCCCCTCGAAACCCTCACGTGAAAATTCACTGCGCAGGGTCCGGAATCCAACACTATCGAAATCGGGAGCTTCCATAGCCTGGTGCCCCAGCGCCTGAGGCTCGAACCGGTTCTGGTCAAGCTGGACCCACAGGTAGTTAAGCGGCATGCGGGAATTGTTCGTGTAAGTGATGGTCTCGGAGCCAATGATACGCTGCTTCTGGTCATCAAGGACTACCTTGATCTTGTAATCCGCTCTTTGCTGCCAGTATTCGGGTCCAGGGGCCCCGTTGGGGCCTCGAACTTCATTGGGATCCGGAAGGATCTCGTCAAGCTGCCGAAAGGGATCCTTGGCGTAGTGCCCTCCGGGATGAGCTGATCCGGTCAAGCTCAGGAAAGCTGTCAGTGCACAGGCCAGAAGTAGTTTCATCTTCCCGAAGTCATCGGCCAGCACGGATTACTTTGCAACCGCTTTAAAGAAAACCAGCATCAGAAAAATGAGGATACCCGCTCTGTTTTAATCCCCGGTTGCTACCCGCTCTGCTCCATTGTACAGGTTGTATTGAGGAGCTCGCAAGAAACCTACGAGAGTCTGATTGGACTCCTGCGAGAATTCAACTGCCAGAGAAGATGGCGCGGAAATCCCCGCAACAAGCGGGAGACGTCCAGCAAGCGCCTTCTGCATCAGCTCAAATGAGAGACGACCCGACATCAGAACAAAGTTTTCAGAGAGATCCTGCTCATGAAGCAGCGCCCATCCGAGCAGCTTGTCCAGCGCGTTATGGCGCCCAATATCCTCTCGCAGGGCAAGGAGACGACCCTCTCGACTAAACATCCCCGAAGCATGAAGTCCTCCCGTTTTTTCAAAGGTCTCCTGGGCTGACCGCATGGACCCCGGCGCCCCGAGTATGCTCGACTCAGGAAAAACGGGCCCATCTTCCACTGGATCGTGCAGGGAGGTTATCGCTTCAATGCTGGCCTTGCCACAAAGACCACATGAGGAAGCACTGAAAAGGTGACGGGTAAGACGGCCAAGATCCACCTCGACTCTATCATCGAGGAAGACAAGGGCATGGTTCTTCCTTGTCTCAAGATCCACCTTCGCAATCTGCTCCGGACTGCTGATAATCCCCTCGGTCCACAGAAACCCCGCGGATAATTCCTCGTCATGCCCCGGTGTCCGCATGAGAACTGCCACCGCATGGCCGTTGACGACAAGCTGCAAGGGCTCCTCAAGGGCGACCCGGTCCGAATCCCCGCAATCTCGTTGCCCACCACGAACAACCCTTACCTCCTTGTCTCCTCTCTCCGGCACTCCCCGACCCTCGCTTCAGAGCAGGCGCTTGGCAAGCTCCAGCGCCCTACGCTGAATCATGATCTTCCGCTGACCCCTCGCGGTGCAAACCATTCCACACCTTCCTCATCTCCCCCATGGCTACGATGCAATCTTCCTATACCGGAGGCCAGGTGCTGATTCCGTAGCCACTTGAGACCGGGCCCAGTTCGGGGACCACCCACAGGGTATTGCGGGGACATGGCCCCTCCAGCCAACAGGAAAAAGCACCTGCCACGAATGGCAGGTAGTCCCGGAACTCCTGGGTCAGAGAACCGGCTCCGTCGGTCACGGGAATCTGGCAATGATGCCCGTTAAAGGGCCTGCAGTGAAGAAGATTTCCGTGCTGCAGCAAATCAGGCCGATCAAGCAATCGTGATTCGAAATCAGCCGGCCGCAGATGCTTGACGATCGCAGGATGAGAGTGGTCGATATTCATCCTGAGTGTTTTTCCGGTAGCCTGGCGATAGCCGTCCGCAATCGCATAGGCCTTCTCCGGCGTCTCCGTGCAGGTGTCGCGATGAACCTCGAGATGAACGTTGGCCCCCTGCCGTTCATCCTCCTCCATGAGGAGGCACGTTTTCTCAATCGCCTCCACAACGGGCGTGTCGTGGTCGCACAACTGAACGTTGATAGTAGAAGCACCACAGTCCATCTGTGCCCGGATGAGATCGCGATATTCTGCTGGGTCATTGGCATCGAAAAGCCCCGAAAAACCCAACTCGTGTTTCTCGAGAAGTCCTCGTAACTTTTCACTTCCTCTGTCATTCACTCCGTCGAAACCGGCATCCTTGATGGCCGAGACTTTCTCCTCCAGAGACCACTCCCCATTGGGCGAGGGATACCCGGTGAGAGTCCAGAGATTAGCAACAAAGCGGATCTCGGGAACCCTGATGGAATTCTCGTCCGCCGGACCAGATTCTATTTTCGGCACAGCTGATGACATCTTTCTTGAGAACGATACCCTCGAACGATGACTGGACATCACTTCACTTCGAGCCAGGAGCGCTCCAGTTCGAGAAAGGTGATCTTCTCGCAGTAATCCCTTTCGCCATTTTCATAAAGGCAGTAAATATGTCCGTTGCTGCCAATTGCCAGGTCTGAGTAGCCTGAAAGACCCTCATTTACGATCCGACTTGCCCCCCAGCTTCGGCCTTCATCCCGGCTCACCCGCAAGGTCAGGCGCTTCCGGCTCCAGATAGAAAATCCACCACGATGATTTACGGCAGGATTAAGAAAAAGGATCTCATCGCTACTGAATCTCAGAAGACTGGCCTGACAGGCCGGACAAGGAAGATTCTTATCTACCACCGGCTTGGACCAGGTCATGCCCTGGTCCTCACTCACCGATGTCAGCCGGAAGCCATATGAATACAAGCTGGGAGCCGCTGTCCGCATGTTCATGAGAAGGGATCCATCGCTCCGTTCAACAACAGTGCATTCCCCATGACGGAACTCAGGAACCCACGGAACTACCCCACCTGCGTTCCAGCTCTTTCCATTATCGTCCGAATAGATAATGCATGATTGACCCCTGCCCTCTCCGTTCACTCTGCGCCCAATATAGGAGGGCGCAATCAGGCGACCCGTACTGGTGTGAATCCCGTGAACCGGGCCTGCTCCAACTCCTACCGGTGAACCCTCAAAGTCAGATAGAAAATTACCCTCCTCGTACTCACGGGCCGAGGGGTCATCAGATGTCCTTACAAACGGCATCCAGCTTTCCCCTTCATCCGTAGTCCTCGTGTAAAAAAGACAATCTGGTCCGTTCCGGGTAAAAAGCAGGTGCACCGTCTTACCATCTCTTTCAACAATCGGGCATGGATTACCAACTCTGATAAGGGCATCGCCACCCTCCTCATGAATGAGCCGTTGTGGTGACCATGTTCGACCACCATCCTCGCTCCTCTTCATCAGCAGATCAACATCCCCATGATCCCTTCGATGAGTCTTACGACCCTCCACGAAGACAAGCACGGATCCACCTGCTGTCACCACCATCGTAGGAATTCTGTAGGTATGATACCCATCCGTATTTCGACTGAAGATATCCTTTCTAAAAATCTCTTTCTCACTCTCCGCGCCGGCAGCAAGAGATGTGGCCAGCAGCAGATGCCCGAAAAGCGATAGCTTACTTGGTTTCATGCAGGTGAGATCACTAGCGGAAGGAACGTCTCTGCGCAATCAAGCGCGAACTCTCTTTTTCCTGATCCCGACCATGACCTGAGGCCACGATGCCCTGCAGTCCACCTGCTGTCGACCGAACCGGAGGCGTTGCCACCAGCTCAGCCGATAATATCACTGATAACCTTGCCCCCGAACTGACTCAATTGCTTGTATCGGCCCGCGTGAAAATAGGTGAGCTTGTTATCATCCAACCCCAGCAGGTGTAGCAGGGTTACGTGGAGGTCCCGGATGGGGTGAACGCACTCGACAGCCCTGGCGCCAAGCTCATCAGTGCCACCGACCACGGAACCTTTCTTCACTCCACCTCCTGCCATCAGCATGGACATCGCATCGATGTTATGCCCCCTCCCAAGGGAATACACTCCCCCTCGTTTATTGTTGTCGGGGGTCCGCCCAAACTCGCCCGTCCAAATCACCAGCGTATCGTCCAGCATTCCCCTGGCCTTGAGATCCCTGATGAGGGCTGCCATTGGCTTATCAACACTTCGAATCCGGGCGCTATGACCACGTTCCAGATAGTCGTGGCTATCCCATCCTCCACTGAAGATCTGAACAAATCTGACTCCCTTTTCCACGAGTCGCCTCGCCATCAGGCACTGCCTTCCGAAGGAGGCCGTCTCCTGACTGTTTAAGCCATACATCTCTTTCACTGAATCGGACTCACTCTTCAGATCCATGGCCCCGGGAACAGTCATCTGCATCCGGAACGCCAGTTCGTAGCTCTCCATGCGCGCCGCGAGATCCCCGTGCTGAGGATGGCTCTCTTGGTGTTTTCTATTGAGAAATGCCAACTCATCAAGACTTCGGCGCAAATGGCCACGATCCTTGTAGGAAGGTGAGTTCAAGTTGAGAATAGGAGAACCTTCAGGGCGCAAGCGAGTCCCCTGATGCCGGGCAGGAAGAAATCCATTGCTCCAGTTCCCGGGACCACCCTGCGGCATCGCCAGCTCAGTCATGACGACATACCCCGGCAAATTTTCGTTCATTGTTCCGAGGCCGTGATTCACCCATGCTCCCAGAGCGGGATCCGCACCGAGGCGACTTCCGGTATTCATGTGGAACAGAGCCTCCGGATGATTCAACGATTCCGCCTGACATCCACGGTAGTTGCAGAGCTCATCGGCGACGTAGGGATCGGAGAGATGCTTCCACTGGTCGCACATTTCAATTCCAGACTGACCGACATGGCGGAATTGGAATGGACTCCCCACGAAAAACTTGAACCCACTGTCGAGTCCCCGGTTCAGCTTCGATTCGGCCTTGTGAAGATCATTCAGTTTGGGCTTGGGGTCGAAGGTATCCATATGCCCCGGCCCTCCCTCCATGAATAACATGATGCAAGCCTTGGCCTTTGGATCATGCATCGCGGAGTTGGAGGTCACGACCCCGGCACTCTCCCTCGCAAGAAGATCGCTCATTGCTACCGCCCCCAGCGAAGCCCCGAGACCATAGAGAAACTCGCGGCGGGTCGCAGGGTTGGAAATGGGCCTGGCGCAGATTGATCGGTTCATGACGCTTCAGTAAACATAGAGGAACTCGTTACTGTTGAACAGGAGAAGAGCAAGATCAGCCAGTGCCCGCGTGTCAGGAGGAACATCCGTCGGTTTCCGGTCCGGGGTATAATTTTCATACACCGGCAGGATTTCCTCGTAGCTGAAAGGCTTGCCCGAAAGCTCTTCAACAAGAGACCGGACTATTCTGGTGGGATACGTTTTTTTCTGGACCGGCCTCCTGCGATGATAACCAGTCATGTCGCTTACATACTCCTGCAACCTCTGCTGTTCAACCAAATCTGGAGGTCGTCCGAGAATAAGCTGGAATGCCAGTTCAACCTGCCGTGCGAGGCCAGCGGCCTCAGCTTCAAGACGCAGGGCAAGGGCGATCGAACGGTCGGTCATGACATCGCTGTTCAACAACGTAAACACCTGTGGAGTCACAGCAGCTGAATGTCTTTCCTCACAGGACTCATTTGTAGTAGGGCGATTGAAGAGATTGAGGAAAGGATCGGGCAGGCCCCTCACCCGGTAGGTGTAGATTGTACGCCGGTTTCTCTCCATCGGCGTCCGGGAGGGTTGCCACGCCGGAGCAATCGAGAACTGAATCATCCGTGGCGCCAGTGCAACCTCGCGGTTTATCTCCGGCATGACAGGTATTCCGCCAAGGGCAGGCACCAGCTCATCTGTTGCAAAAAGCAGAGAGTCCCTAATTTCCTCGGCAGTGAGCCGGCGCGGGGCAAAATAAGTCAGCAAGCGATTATCCGGATCACTCTCTTTGAGCATCGCAATATCCGGATGTGTTCCCGATTGCCGGTAAGCCCTTGAGCTCATTATGAGACGGTGTAGACGCTTGAAGGTCCACCCGTTCTCCACAAAGTCGGCGGCCAGCCAATCAAGGAGCAGAGGATGGGTCGGCCTTGCTCCCTTCGCCCCGAAATTATTGGGATTTCCCGCTATCGCTTTCCCAAAATGATGCTGCCAGATACGATTAACGATTGCACGGGTGGCCAATGGGTTTCGCGAATCAACAATCCAGCGTGCGAGAGCAAGTCTCCGACCCTCAAGCCGGTCTCCAATCCTGAAAGGGTCATCAGGAGCACTGCCCTCCACCGCGACCCCGCAACCACTAAGAACTCCCGGAGTCACTTCTTCTCCCGGAGCCGTAAGAGCGCCACCATCGTAAATCACACTCGTAGGCATCCAGGCCTCGTCCACTTTCTGAGCGATGCGCATCTTGAGGGCCCGGTTCATCCTCTCTGACGAATTAGGACCGTCATAAACGCCCTGAATCATCGGCTCATAGCGCTCCATCCGGCGGGTCCAGATTCTCTCGTCCTGCTCCCTTACCTTCAACCTCCCCTGATCCACATGATCCAGCCCCACATGGCGGGGTGGCTTTTCCCCGTCAGGAAGATTCCTTCGTTTCTGGAGAGAACGGTAGTTCAGGTTTCTCTCCCCATACCACCTCCTGGCCGCGTCCTCCTGCTTTTTGAGAATGAGTTCTTTGCGCTCCGTAGCAAACGCGAGGAGACGTCGAACCTGCACCTTCCCGTCCTTGAAACCCCTGAGGTTTTCGCTCGCTAGGAAAGGCACCTTGCGCTCTGCCATCTGAGTGCCCGCGAAGGCAGCATAGATCCGGTAATAGTCTCGGGTTGGAATTGGATCAAACTTGTGGTCATGACACTTTGCACACCTCAGGTTTGTCGCGAGAAAGCTCTGGCCGACTGAGTTGACCACATCATCCAGATAGATCTGGCGCGCCTCAGGAGCCTTAACCATTGCGCTATCCCACGGCCCCATCCTCAGGTAACCAGTCGCGACCAGCCACTCGCTTTCCTCCTCGGTATAAGTTCCATTCAACCTCACCTTGTGCATCTCTTGCCCCACTTTCCCCAACCTCTCGCGCACTGAGAGATCTGCAAGCTGATCACCCGCCAGTTGCTCAACAACAAACTGGTTGTAGGGTTTATCCCCGTTGAAAGATCGAATGACGTAGTCACGATAGCGCCACGCATTGGAGCGCTCATAATCGTTCGAATAGCCCCCCGTGTCGGCATATCGGACTACATCAAGCCAGTGCTGGGCCCAGCGTTCTCCATAATGAGGACTATCAAGCATTCGATTAACAAGAGCCCCCCATGCCTTCTCGGAATCAATCTCCCAGTCTCTCAGAAAGCCGGCAACCTCTGCAGGATCCGGAGGCAGCCCGAGAAGATCATAGCTGGCCCTGCGAATGAGCACTCTTGGATCTGCCTCTGGCGCGGCCTCGTACCCGGCCTCGCTACGTCGGGTATCAATAAAGAAGTCGATAGGGTGTTTTCCTGCAGGGACATCCCTCGGTTCCAGAGGGCGAACACTCCATAAGTCTTCCGGGAGATAACGACGATAGGTCCACTCATCACTCTGGCCTCCGCTCGTCCGGAGGATTTCCCCCTCTGCGGTCACTGCTATCTTTCGCTCGGCCTCCGTATATCTACGACGGGTTTCCTCTTCCGGCCATGGAGCCCCCGCCTCAATCCATTTTCTAAAATCCTCGACCTGACTCTGACTCAGTCGGTCATTTTCCTTTGGAGGCATCTCCAGGCCTTCTTCTTCCCATGTGATTGCGCGATAAAGATCACTCTCCTCTGGCCGTCCCTCAACCAGGACCCGATCAGAGAGCGCACCTCCTTCCAGCATTCTCTCACGACTGAGAAGATTCAAATCACCCTCCAAGTTCCCGGGATCCTCCCCGTGGCACGCAAAACACTTCGCCTTGAGCACAGGATAAATTTTAAGGGAGAAAAGACGGGCACCCTCGCTCTCCCCTCGGGAAGCCAGGGATGAAAGAACCACCAGGGTCCCGAGAAGGACCATGGTGCAACCTGCTGGTCGAAATCTGCTCACAATGTAAACTATGGCACCGAATCTGTCGGCGCAACGGCTGTCGTAACGCAAGGAGAGTATCTCGCGGAAACCGGTCGCGACACAAGTTCGGATCGTGGGCGGCAAAAGTCCTGAAAAATGGTCAATCCTCATCAGGAAGCTGCAAGCTTGGGGGCCGCGAGGCTCCAGAGACAGCACGAGCCGCGCAGCTCATGCTTGTGACTCGTCTCATTCCCGCTAGCATCCCCGAGATGCGAAATTGCCTTCTGACCGCCTGTTGGACCCTCACCCTTGCAAGTTCGGGTCACGCAGATACCCCCGCCGATCTTGCAAAACAGATTGCAATTATTCAGGCTGTCGAACCGGAAGGTGTTGGAAACAGGAATGCCGCAGCGGCGTTTCAAGTCCTTTCTCGCTCGGGAGCATCTTCGCTTCTTCCCCTGCTGAGCGCGATCGAGGCAAGCAATCCGATTGCCCGAAACTGGCTCAGGGCTTCCATTGAGGTCATCGTAGAGAGACAAATCGCCTCTGGAGACCCCCTGCCCCTTGACGCTCTTCGGAACTTCCTGAAGGACCGCGACCAGTCTCCTGCCGCCAGACGGCTCACCTTTGAGCTCATGCTTTCAATCGAGCGCGAAGCTACCGAAAGGATGATTCCCTCGTTTATTGATGACCCCAGTAATGAGCTCCGTCGGGATGCGGTCACTCAAATTATCGCCCAGGGCAAACGGCAAATGGCAGGTAGCATGGAAGCCGCTGCCCAGAGCTATCGACAAGCTCTTGATGCTGCGCGGGACGTGGATCAGATCCAGGAGATCGCAAAGGCTTTTAAGGAGATGGATCTAGAAATCGATCTGCCACGGCATTTCGGATTCCTTACCGACTGGAAGGTTGTCGGTCCGTTTCACAACCTCGAACGAGCTGGTTTCGCAGAGAAATTTGCACCCGAGGACGGCATCGACCTCAAAGCAACCTATGAGGGAAAGGAAGCCGAGGTCAAATGGCAGTCTCTTTCCACCATGGATCCTTACGGAAAAGTGGATCTGAACAAGCCTTACGGGAAACTCAAGGAGGTAACCGCTTACGCCTACCATCAGTTTGATTCCGGTATGGCTCGAGAAGCCGAACTACGTCTCGGATGCAAGAATGCGTGGAAAATATGGCTGAACGGCAAACTCGTTTTTGGGCGTGATGAATACCACCGCGGACAGCGAATCGATCAGTATAAGATGCCCATTGAGCTCCTCAAGGGCCCCAATACAATCCTGGTGAAACTCTGCCAGAACGAGCAGAAGCAGGACTGGACCGTCCAGTGGGAGTTCCAATTGCGGGTATGTGATGCGACGGGAGCTGCAATCCTCGCCACAAATCGCGGAGTCTCCAAGGCGACTCAGGAGTGAACCGTAGGATAAAACCTGACCAGAAAGAGATCATGAATCGACTCCTCACCTCGACCAGCATCAGCATCATATGGGCCCTTGCCACCACTGTGGCGCCTGCTGAATGGCATCGCTTCCGCGGACCAGAGGGAAACGGATACATCCCGGGCAACGCTGCTCTTCCCACCGTGCTGGGGAAGGAGACCATGGCTTGGAAAACGTCTCTCCCCGGACGAGGGCTGGGAAGCCCGATCATCGTCGGAGACAGAGTCATCGTGTCCGCTGCAAGCGGACCTCATCAGGATAAGCTTCTGATCCTCTGCTTTTCGGAACGGGATGGTTCAGAGCTGTGGCGTCGGAGCTTCTGGGCCACGGGGCGCACAATGTGCCACAAGAAAACCTGTGTCGCAGCCCCGACCCCGACCTCAGACGGAAAGCATATCTACGTCCTGTGGTCTTCAAACGATCTTGTGGCAGTCGACCTCGAGGGAAACCTGAAGTGGATGCGTGGTCTGACCCTCGATTACCCGAACGCCTCCAACAGTCTCGGCATGTCGTCCTCTCCCATTATCGCGGGAGGCACACTTGTCGCCCAGGTCGAGAATGATTCCGAGTCCTTTGCCGCCGGCTTCGACCTCCTCACGGGAATGAACCGGTGGAAGGTCGACCGGCCGAAAATGGCCAACTGGACCTCTCCCGTCACAATGCGGATGAATGGCAAGGTAATCGTCGCCCTGCAATCCGGGAAAGGAGTAACGGGNATCTCCCCGTCCACTGGCTCTGAGCTTTGGAATTTTTCCCAGGGTGCTTCCACCATTCCCTCTGGTGCAGCGGCCGGGGAGACCCTCATTATTCCTTCGCGGGGGCTTACGGCTCTCAAGCCGGACCCCGCGGGGGGTGAACCCGCCGCCCTGTGGAACCAGAAGACACAGAAACCAGCGACAGCCAGCCCCTTGGTTACAGGAGAGCGTCTCTTTTTCACCAATAGCGCTGGCGTTCTCACTGCCGTGGAGCGGAAGAGCGGTGAACGCCTCTGGCGAATCAGGATGAAAGGGCCCTTTTCCGGTTCGCCGGTAGCCTGCGGGAACGACCACCTTTACTTCTTCAACGAAGAGGGCCTCGGTCAGGTGGTGGACATCTCGGGAGAAACCGGTGAAGTTGTGAGCGAGTTTGACCTCGGCGAAACTATTCTTGCNACGCCCAGCATATCCAAGAATTCACTGTATATCCGAAGTGACCAGACATTGTGGAAGTTTTCCACGAGGCAGGAATAAGTCCGGACTCCGTTCTGATGTCGCGGCCTTGAGACCCTCAGGGCATCATAAACTGGTTGATTGCGGTGAAGACTCGGCTCGCTCCACCTCCTCCACGAAAGACGACCTCAACAGAATAGCTTTCACCCGTAACCAGTCNGGANTTTGCGATATCAAACGCGGCAACCACGGATGCAGGATCTGGATNCCCGTTCCCATCAACACGAGCGGCAGAGGTCGTGACACCGTTCAGAGTGATGTCTCCGTTGTCCCAGCTTGCTGCTTCGCCTCCGATCGTAATCCCAATCGGTCGCACAATATTTCCATTCGCGGCATTGACCAGAGCCGGGAGATTNGCCGTTCTTCCATTCGTGCTGATTCCCGTCGGTGGCAGGGCAANCTGGAATGTGACAGTCGAGACCGGCGCTGGCGCCAACTCCTCATCAATGGCCACCAGCGCGTNATANGCTGCTTCATGCGGATCTCCGGCGTTCGGAGGAGTTGTTAACGCCTCAATCTCAACCCCGGCCTCCCCGATCAGATACATCTGATAGGTTGCCTCGTCCTCGGGATCAGTCACATCCTGAATTGAAACGAGCTTATACTGCGGCCAGTCGTCGAGGATGAGGGACCGCCCATCCCNTGCATTGAGCCCCCACTTCTCAGCTATGATTAATCGCTCGGCCGTATCGACNCCTTCAAAGATGGGGACCAGCGAAGTTGAATGGAGCTCCAGATGGGCGGTTTCCTCGGCAGTATCGACACCAGTNAGGTCAAGAATTGTCGTGAACAAGTCCGCGACCTGAACAAGNGCATCTGAGAATCCGGTCTGAAGAACATCGGGACCGGTCGCGAAAAAGGGCACGTGGATACCTCCCTCGTTGAGGGATCCCTTCGCTCCTGCAAGTCCCCCGGCGGGCGCCTGATCAACCTGATTGGGCGTCCCGTTGTCACCAACAACGATAATATTCGTCCGGTCACGGTCCACCGAGGAAAGGAGTCTCCCAATCTCCGTGTCGAGGGCCTCCAGCATGCGGACGTAGGAATCCCGGTTGCTNACNCCGCTGGTGGAAAACCCCCCCGCGGGAGCAAGATCAGCCGGAGGATCGTGAAACGGGTCATGAGGCGCATTGAATCCCATCCAGAGCACCCANGGCGAAGACCCACGACCTTCCACAAAGGATACTGCCTCATCAACCTGGACCGACGTCGCGTAGGGAGAACTGTACAGCCCATCCGCCACAAGAGTCGTGATCGCCGTTCCCGGATCCACCAGAGCACCCTCCTCGATCTTAACCCGGTTCCATGAATTATAATCCTGCACACCTCCTTGCAGAGTTCCAGAGAAGTTGGGCCAGCCACCCCTCTCCCGGGGCCCTGTGTTTCCTGATCCAAGGTGCCACTTACCAAATGAGGCCAGTCCGTAGGCAGGCGCCGCCCGCGAAATGATTTCGGGGAAGGTTTCCTCACTCGCCGGAAGAATATTGTCAGGGCTTGGGTTCCCCACCCCATGCTGATAAGTCTGCCGACCAGTGAGAATCGTCGCACGGGTGGGAGAACATATCGGTTGCGCGTAGCCCCGAGTGAAAAGAAGCCCTGCGTCCGGCGTGCCCGTTATCTCTCCCGAGGAATACAGCAAGGTGCGGAGATTCGGCATGGTGGCCAGCTGGATCCCCGGCCGCCTGNTATTGTAGAGCTCGGAGGCATCGATTCCCCAATCATCAAGGATAAGGAGAAGCACATTATTCGCACCGGCAACCCGATAGGTATTAAGGGAGGCAAGAGAACCATTGATCCGGGCAAGGTATTCTCCCTCCTGAAAATCCGAGTCATCAAAGCTCGCCTCCACGAGTCCCGTGGACGGATCATACGCGATGACCTCGGCTCCTGCCTCTCCAACCGTCAGGACCCCGATATTCGCAGGGAGCGGGGGCGAGACAGGAAACTGGAAGACGTGGACCACCGAAGGCGTGAAATCAAAATCCTCCAGTCCATTCGTATCAAAAGGTTCCAGTTCCGTAAGCCTGCTGCGGAAAAACCGTTTGCGAGGGGACGAGACCTCCGAGGGATCGCCAGAACGNTAGGAAAGCATTTCTCCCTCTGGTTGCTGATTCAGGGCCTCTGCCACCCAGGATCCGACCGCGAGCGAGGTCGTTGACTCTACAACATACCTTCCGCCCTCTACCACAGACCATTCCAGCACCAGCGCTCCCGNGGCAGCATGATCAACCGAGGCAATGATCGGACTTTTCCTTGGGCCTCCCTCAAAATGAACGACCGCACTGTCCGGAACCGTAGTTGGGGAACTTCCCTCCGGGGATCCAAANTAATAACGACCGATATTGTAGGGAAACACCGGGGTTCCCTCAGAACTGATATTCGTAAAATACGCCCACGTCCCATCGGGATAATCAGGGGTCACGCAGTAACGAACATTGTATTCGTTGAGATCAAAGTGCCGATCAGAATCAAAGTTTCCCCGACCCTGATACAGGGTCAGCCCCAAATCTCCCTTGTAGCCATAATCCTCGAGGTAATGCCCGATTGGAAAATTCCCGCTCACTGGAGGGCCGTATTCAGCGGCTGTCAGACTCGAATCACGGCCCGAATTCCGCGAAACCCAAAGGGGTAGGGACGTTCGTCCCGTTGCCGTACCGGAGAGCATGTTACCACTGCTAACCGCGAGGTCAGCAGAACCATTGCTACCATCTCTGGGCTGGTAACCGGAAACCATTCTCCGGACTCCTGAGTCCGGGTTCATCGGCGAAGAATACCCGTAGGGGCCATAAAGCGGCAGCCCGTCCCGGAACCAGCCCATGATCGGGGAGTGTGTTCCATTCGGACTTTCAACGTATGTATTGCTTGAGGCTACGTAGTCAACCGAGTCCCCGAGAAAGTGACGGATGGCAGGTGCGTTCGCATGGTAGTGATGATTCGACCCGGCCTGATGGGCAAGGGCTCCGTCAAAGGTGACCCCTTCGTTAACATAGGCATCACGGTTCCACACCCCGTCTCCCTGTACCTGAGNTGGTGCACGGGGCCCATCATCCACCTCCTCTGANGCNTCATAGGAAAAAGCATCGCGGGAGTCAAAGAGAGCAATCCCGTCCACCATGTAACCAATGACCCCCAGTCCCGTCGGCGTTTTGGATGATGGNATGTCAGGGATTTTAGGAAACCGGTAAATCTCTGCCCGATTGGCTGGATAATTCGGGAATAGATTTCCGTTGGCGGCATACCACGGCCCCATCACATGAAAACCAAGGTTCGAAGTGCGGATATAGACATCCGTCTCGGTTGATGAGACTTCCGTCACTCCTGCGTAAACAGGCTGAACCTGGTTGCCCTGCCCCCTCGACCAGGTCGTGACCGAGGAGCCCGANACCATGGCCGCATTGTCGGGATAGATTCGTGCGTAGCGCCCCGATAATTCGGTGAACCAAGAACTGAGCAGGGGCTCCCCCGGGGAAGGCAGGCACAATGCCAGGGAGAGGGCNGCGAGTCTGAAGGTCTTTCTTTTCACGTCTGGGGAGAGGGAGTCGACCGTAGGCCGATAGGAAGCAATCGATTGAACCCCCAAACGGCGCTCCGGTTCCTGGGAAATGACGAACGACTTACGTGACAGGCCAGTNGCGACCCAACCCGAGGGCAATCTGTGGCAATCCGTCGCTCTTNTNTACTTGGGCACCTCGACCTGTGACGGTTCCACGATCGCAGTAAAATACCCCAGCGGTTCCTCATTCAAATCCGTAATCAGCCAGGTGGCCTTGGAAAAACTGCCACGCGTGAGTGTATCCCCCGCAGCGATCTCCGCATAATATTTCAGTCCTCCCCCATACTCTACCCAGTAGAGCTTTACCGCCTCCTCTCTCGAATTGATAATACTGATACTGCTGAGGATCCCTCCGCCTNTTGATCTCGGTGGGGTTTCCGTCCCCGCGGGCGTCCAATCCAGATTTACCCGCACCACCTTCTCTTGTTTCTCCTCGCTCTCCTTTTTTCTTGCCTCCGCCGCAGCTGCAACCTCATCCAGGTTCACGCCTCTCACGATCTTCAGTCGAGGCAGAGAGCGGGCGAGCAGATCGCAACCCGCATCTGTCACGCCCGTTTCCCAGACATACAACCGCTGCAGATCCTCCAGCGAAGCAAGGTGGGCAAGACCCTTGTCCGTCACCGTCGTCCCATAAACATTCAGGTATGTGAGTTTCTTCAGCCCCGCGAGGTGAGCCATCCCCTCATCCCCAACCTCGGTCCGCTCCAGATGAAGCCGTCCGAGATTACTCAGCCCTTCCAGTTGCCTGAGTCCCTCATCGGTCGTGAGAGTTCCTCTCAGGTTCAAGGCAACCACCGAATCTCCCAGAAGCGCAACCTTTTCCAGAGAATCGGAACTCATGGCCTTGCCTTTTCTCTGAAACTCGATTTCCCAACCTCCACCCATGGGACGCACAATACCCCCCGCCTCCCGAATTGCCTGCAATGCGACCTGGTCAGCCATCAACCCACTACCACCAAGGCAGATGCCCCCGGCAAGAAACACGAGAAACAGCCTTCGGAGGTCCTGGAACATGGAAAAAATGATAATTGGAGTGTATCCGACTAAATACCCCCCGAATATACTGCGAAGATATGATCGCCTCATGGGCGTATATATGGATAATTTTCCTTAACAAATCCATCAGGATCGAATGGTGAATCCCCATCTGCAATTTACGCGCCGTCANGTCCTCCGCTCAAGCGCGGGTCTGGCCGGGCTGACTCTTCCGAGTTGGATGCAAATGCGGGCAGAGGCCGCNACCGANCAGGCGATTGCCTCAGCGCCCCGGGCGAAATCCTGCATCGTCCTTTTTCTATGGGGCGGACTGGCGCAGCANGAATCCTTCGACCCCAAGCCGGACGCCCAGTCGGACTATAAAAGTAAGTTTGGTGAAATACCGACCGCCACCCCCGGAATCCAGTTCTGCGAGCATTTGCCCCTGCTCGCTAAACACAGCGACAAGATGGCCATCGTGCGATCGGTGCATCACTCCCAGGGCGCACACGGAAGCGGTCTCTACAAGAGCATGACAGGGCGGGATCCCATCGGTGGAACACGAGCCCGCAACCGGACCAACTGGCCCTCTATGACCTCGTTCCTCGGACGATTTCAGGAACGAACCGCTGGCGTACCCAATGCAATCCGCATGCCCCATACAATGTATGACAACGGAGCCTTGATGGCTGGCGATGATGCTGGGTGGCTGGGCTCGGATTACGATCCGGTCATGTTGCGGATTCCGGACGGCACCCCCTATCAGGGAACCATCCGACATACGGAGCCTGCATTGGATCTCACTCTGGGAGTCAAGTCCGATCGATTTCGGAAACGCCTGGTCATGCTTGACCAGATGGAGCGTCGGCTCGCGGCCAACGGCGCAGCAGAATATCAGGAGTTGGATCACTTCCGGCAGATGGCAGCAGATATGCTCGTCAGCTCCCCGGTCAAGGAGGCCTACGATCTCGAAAAGGAAGACCCCCGGCTCCGTGCCATGTATGGTGACCACATGGGAGGACAGGGCATGCTTCTCGCTCGCAGGCTCACGGAGGTCGGCGTGCCCGTGGTCCAGGTCGTGTGTGCTGCCGAAGACCTTCAAGGCGGATACTCGGATACATTCGACNCCCACCACAATCATTTCCCAAAAATGAAGGAGCGTTTGCTCCCCGTGTTTGATCAGGCCGCCTCAGCCCTGCTGACCGATCTCGACCAGAGAGGCCAGCTCGACGAAACGCTGGTCGTCTTCCTCACCGAGTTTGGCCGCACACCCAAAATCAACGGCAANGGAGGCCGCGATCATCANCCNGCTGTCTACTCCGTCGCCTTCGCGGGTGGAGGAATTCGAGGAGGACAGGTCTATGGAAGCAGCGATAAGAACGCAGCCCTGCCGACCAGCAATGCCTGCACCCCGGCTGATCTTCACGCCACAGTTTATCAAGCCATGGGGATAGACCATCGGGCAGAACTTCACGATCGGGAGGGTCGCCCGTTCATTATCTGCGAGGGAAACCCACTCCCCTTGTTCTGAGCTGACTGGTCCTCATGTTCTCCGGCGTTCGTCTGCTCTTCTGCCTCTTCGTGACTCTTGGAGCGGCCTATGCTGAAGGACCACTCCAGTGGGGTGAGGACACCCCCATCTCAATTACAGGACCCCGTGCAGGACATCAGCTGGTGCTGATGAACGCCAGCGAGGACCTGACCAGGAAAGCTATCTACACCGCTATTCCAGATGACATCGTCGAAATTGATTCGTCTGGATACATCCGCCCACTGAAAAATGGGACTGCGACGATCAGAGCAACGGCGAACGAAATCAGCAGTCCGGAGAGGCAGGTTACTGTCACGAAATATGAGGTCCTTCCTCCTGTTGGATTTGTAAACGAAATCGTACCCCTTTTTACCCGCCACGGATGCAATGGCGGAAGCTGTCACGGAAANGTGGGCGGTCAGAATAGCTTCCGTCTCTCCCTGATGGGATTTGAGCCGGAGAAGGACAGGTCCTACCTCACGGAAAGTCGNGGACGAAGGATCTTCCGCGCTGCTCCGGCCCACAGTCTGCTGGCCTTGAAGGGATCCGGACAGCTCCCCCACAAGGGAGGCTCCCGACTGACCCCGGGAGGAGACGACTACAAACTCCTGATCGATTGGATAGGTCAACTGGGCTCGCCCGGGGAACCTGATACTCCGGAGCCTGATGTAGAGCGGATCATCGTCATGCCCTCGGAGCGGATCACTCTCGCCGAAGCCTCCCAGCAGCTNAGAGTCACCGCTCATATGAGTGACGGAACATCCAGAGATATTACACGAGCTGCGCTCTATGAATCCAATGACGAGAGCATGGCCGAAGTTGACCTGCTNGGGCTTGTAAAGCTCANGGGCAAGAGTGGAACCGTGTCCGTCATGGTTCGATTCCGGGAAGAAATGGCAGTTTTCCGGGCCACCGTCCCACTTGGCGCACCCATGGAAAACATCCCTGCGCCCCATAGCCTTATCGATACGCATGTTTTCGCGAAGCTGCAGACTCTCGGACTCCCACCCTCCGAACGTTGCGACGACGGGACATTTCTCCGTCGTGTTACCGTGGATATAGCCGGACGCCTTCCCTCTCTTGAGGANAGTCAGGCCTTTCTTGCTGATGAATCTCCTGCNAAGCGTTCTCAGCTCATCGACCGGCTCCTGGAAGGAAGCAGTTACGCAGACTTCTTTGCTGGAAAATGGGCATCTATCCTGCGGAACCAACGCCGCAACGACCGCCATCGCCCAGACACCTATGCCTTTCACGAGTGGATCCGGCAATCCATCCGGGCAAACAAGCCCTATGATCAGTTCGTCCGCGAAATTCTGACCGCTACTGGCACCATCCGGGACAATCCGCCCGTCGCCTGGTATCGAAACGTGGGAGGAGACAAGGAGCGGATGCAGGACATGGGTCAGATCTTTCTGGGAATTCGTCTGCAGTGCGCCCAGTGCCATCATCATCCCTATGAGAAGTGGAGTCAGGACGACTACTACGGCTTATCCGCATTCTTTACGACGCTTGAGAACAAGCCCGCGCGGCCGGGTGAGGGCGCATTCCTTCATCGGTCGAAGACCGCACAGGCAAAGAATCCCAGTAGCGAANAGAACATCGGACCAGCGCTCCCGGGCCGGGGCTCGCTGGATCTGTCTCCGGGAGAGGATCCCCGTCAGATCCTCGCGGATTGGGTCATCGGACCGGAAAATCCATATTTTGCGCGTATGATTGCCAATCGCTACTGGAAGCACTTCTTCGGCCGGGGTCTCGTAGACCCCGAGGACGACATGCGCATCACCAACCCCCCTACTCATCCGGCGCTTCTCAGCGCGCTCGAACAGCACGTCATCGAGAGTCAATTTGATCTCAAGTCCCTCATCAGGCTGATCTGCAACAGCGAAACCTACCAGCTCAGCAGTAGACCTAATGAACACAACCGGGACGATAAGCAGAATTACTCAAGATTCTATCCCCGCCGGTTGCAGGCCGAGGTCCTCGCCGATGCCATCAACCAGCTGACCAATGGTTCCGATTCCTTCCGGGGACAACCCGCCGGGGCAAGAGCGATTCAACTTCCTGACGACCAGTTCGCTCAGGAGTTTCACTTTCTCGCGATCTTTGGCCGACCGAACATGGCCAGCGCCTGTGAATGTGAACGCTCCTCGACCTTCAGTCTCGCCCAGGCGGTGCAACTGGTAAATTCCAAGGAGACGACCAAAAAGCTGGCTTCTCCTCTCTCGCGGGTGTCCCTGCTTCTCCGGAATAACTCTCTGTCTGACCAGGAACGAATCGAGGAGCTCTATCTGAGAGCCTATTCCCGGCCGGCGACNGCCTCTGATCTGAAAGTGGCGGAAGAGCACCTCGCGGCCGCAGATGGGAGACCGTCAGGAATCAGGGACTCCTATGAGGATCTGGTCTGGGTGCTCCTCAATAGCCGGGAATTTATCTACAATCACTAACCATCTCCTCCTGCTCCTTGCCCGCCAGTCTGGTCATTGATGTCTCACAGACAGGTCTCAGGATCACATGGNCTGTGACCAGGCTGGTGTTATTNCTCCTGNTCTCCAACGGTTCTCTCTGCGGCCAGAAGCCAGCACCTGTTCTCGAATCAGTCTTTCCTCCCGGCGGGCAGGCTGGACAGACAGTCGATGTCATTGTCACCGGCGAGGAACTGGAAGGAGCTACCGGGCTGATGTTCTCTACCNAGGAACATCAGTTCACCATAAGCGCCGAGGTGCTCCCCTCCTCGATATCTCCTGAAAATCCAAACCGCTTCCGCATTCAAATACCGGAAAATGCGAGNGTCGGTCGCTACGGAGTCCACGTGAAATGTGCGCGGGGGTTGAGTTCACCACGCGGGTTTGTGATCGGCAGCAAACCTGAGATCAATGAGTCGGGCCTNAACTCCCGCAAGGATCGGGCGATGAGGATCCCGGTTGGGGTTATCGTCAACGGAAGAGCGGATGAGAGCGCCAGTGACTTCTACCAGATCGACCTGAAAGCCGGAGAAACCATCCGCTTGACTTGCAAGGCAGAGGCTCTGATCTCCAGACTCAGCGCGTCTCTTACCCTCTTTGGTCCGGATGGTTCCGAAATCGATCGTGACCGCGACAACTCTGACCGCGATGCTGCGGTTTCATGCACCGCTCCCGCAGACGGTCGCTACGTCATTCAGGTAGCCGATTTCACCTTCCGCGGCGGACCGGAATACACCTATCGGCTCGAGGTCTCCCACGGACCGCAGGTGTTCTTCGTCTACCCNCCGGCGGGGGAACCGGGAAAAAAATCTACCCACACGATTTATGGNCGCAACCTCCCGGGGAGCGATCCATCCCGCAGAATCCTCCTGGGCAACCGCCTTCTCGANGTGATGGAAACTCAGATTGCGATCGACTCGCTCCCATCATTTGAAGGAAGCACCCGCATTCGCCACTCCATGATTCCGGGAAAGTCATATCAGCTGCACGATGGGACAAATATGTCCAACGAAGTCCACCTGGGCATCGCAACAGCCCCGATCGTTCTCGAAACCGAGACAGGCCCAGGAGGAGACAGTCAAAGCCTTCCGGTTCCGTGCGAGATTCAGGGGACCTTCGACCAGACCCGCGACATCGACCGCTATCGATTCGAGGCCAGCAAGGGTGACGAATTCTGGATTGAAGTCTTCGCCCAACGTATTGGCACGACAGTTGATGCAACAATTCTCGTCGANAGGTTGATNCGGGATCAGGGTNCCGGGGAAAGCGTTGAGGTGGCAGGCTCCGCCGATGACCTGTCTGATGATACCGGAGAACGGCGTTTCCCNCTGCCCTGTGGAGATGCCGCCCTCCCTTTTACGGCCCCTGAAGATGGCACCTACCGAGTCACGATCATGAATCTGGCGGGGCGCGGTGGAATCGATCAGGTCTATCGACTCGCGATCCNGAAACCCTCCCCCGGATTCGAGCTGGTNGCCATNCCCTGGCGTCCTGCGCACATTAAGAACGAAGTCGACATTCTCACCCCCGTGCTCTCGCCTGGGGGACGGGTCGAGTTACGGGTCTTCGCCATGCGCCGGGGTGGCTATGAAGGCGACATCGAACTCCGGGTGGAAGGACTTCCCAAGGGAGTGCACTGTCCTCCGGTAACGATGGGTAAAGGGCGCGACTCTACCGTGACCCTTACTGCGGATCCCGATCTNTCCCCATGGGATGGGTTCATTACCGTCCGCGGGATNGGGGAAACCCANTCANGCATCGCAAAGGTCGGAATGCTCGTCCATCGCGCAAGGGATTTCAGCAAGGAAACCTATTCTACCTCGCTGGCCCCGAGCTTAACCCTCTCTGTATCAAAATCACAAAATCCCCTTTCCATCTCGGTTCCGGGCAAAAGAACATTTGAGCTTTCCAAGGAGGGAAACATTNAAATCCCGATCGAGATTCAAAGGCACTCCTACGAGGGAGAGATTCTCGTGAAGTCTGAGGGACTTCCCGGAAAGACTCCTGAATTAAAGATTCCAGCCGGNTCTANCTCCGGCACCTTCGTCATTCCGTCGGAAATGAGCAGCCAATTGCCTGAGAACCCTGTCANATGGGACTTCCGCCTGACCGGCGAGGTAGCATTCCAGCATAAGCCAGGTCCTGCTGCGGTCCTCTACGCGAGAGCAGAACAAACGCGTCTCAAGAACGAAGAGCGGGAATACGAGGAGCAGATCGAGTCTTCCCGGGCCACCTCAGTGACTGGAACAGGGGACGACTCCAAGGCTGTCCAAGCGGCNGTTCGACTTCCCGCCGTCCGATCCGCTATCCGCGCAACAGCCGATCGCCTCAAGCTGATCGCCGAACGAACCCGTGCCAGCAGTCGCAAGATCCGGGCCTACTCCAAGCCACTTTCGATAACCGCCAGACATTCGCAGGAGGCGAACCCTTCCGAATAGGGNAAGCAGTCANAGGCCTGCGGAATACTCCTAGTCCTCATCATCGTCGCTACCGTAGGATCCGTAGCTTCCATAGCCTCCATACCCATATTGGCTGTAGCCATATTTGCCATAGCGGTAGGATCCATANGAGTANTTNTAGCCCANAAGCCTGCGNGATTCCCGGTAGCCGTTTAGTATAATTCCAACAACCCGGCTCCCGTCTTCTTCCAGCATCTCGAGAGCTCGGAAGACCGCTGGTTTGGGCACCACATTCGCCCTCACCACCAGAGNAGGGTTACTCACGAGGGGGANGATAATCCTCGTGTCCGGAACCGCNAGAACNGGCGCGGTGTCGATCACAACGTGGTCATAGTGTTCCCGGGCCCAGTCAAACAGCTTCTCGATCATCCCCTCCCTGAGCAGCTCCCCAGGATTAGGGGCCTTCCCCCCGGCGAAAATGGCATCAAGAGTCTCAATACCCGGAGTCTTGGTGAGCGCCTCCTCCGGTGTGCACTGGTTGGACAGCACCTCAGACATCCCTTTTTCTAACTCACTCCGACGGAGATTAAATTGTCTGTGCACCTTCGGCTTCCTCAAATCCATGTCCAGGAGCAGAGTTTTCTTCCCCTGACTTGCCGTGGCGAGGGCATAGTTGATCGACGTAGTTGTCTTCCCCTCTCCCGGAAGAGCACTACTGAAGGCAGTGATTTTCCTCTCCTTCTCGTCACCCAGTAGCATCACTGCAGCTCGAAGAATCCGATAACTCTCGGCGTACAAACTGGAATACAGCCCGTCTCGAAAGACCACATCCTGAGAGAAGTTGAGCGCTTTCTCTGAAGACGCCTCCGCCCCACTGTCCTCTTTTTCCTTCTTCTTGTGAGACTTTTCGGCTGCCTCAATTTTTCGCAGCTCAAGAACCGGGACTGCTGAGAGGACCGGCATCCCCGTTTCTTCCTCCACCTGTGAGACCGTTCGAAAGCGATTGTCGAGACGCAGAAGGAGAAAAACGAGCCCCAGCCCCCCCGCGATCCCACCAAGACCTCCTACGGCTTTCACCCGGAGGCGATTGGGAAAGACAGGGCTTGAGGGAACAGCTGACCGACTGTGCAACTCGGCAATCACTTCGTCATCAATACTATTCACTTTTGTTTCCTCGAGCGCCACCAGGATCGAGTTGAAGACCGACATGCGACTCTTTGTTTCTCCGTCCAGGACCTGGGTGCGGGCAAGCAGAAGGCGACGGGCCGAAGCAAGGCCGGCCTCCTCATCGTTTGCGATCTGCTGCAGTTCAGCCCCGGCTCCCTCCCAATAGGACTTATCAGCAGCTGACGAGGCGGCCACCAGAAACTCACTCATAAACTTTTTCCGCGAGTCCTCTAGTTTTGCTACGGTAGAGATCATCTTTGGGTGCTTAGCACGATACCGCCTCGCCAGGTCCGATACCTTGATCGCCTCCAGCTCAAGCAGCTTGTGCGCTTCAATGGCCCGGTTGTAAATCGCCAAGGCACTCGTGGCCTCCTGAAGCCCCACTCTTGCCTCTTCGGCCTGCTTAACAAGGCCCTCCGAACGCTTGTTCTTCGTTCCCCTGTTTTCCTCAGTGAGTTCCTTGAGGTATTCATCAACCACAGTATCCGCAAGCTCCGCAGACACCTTGGGATCTTCATGGTTGATTCTGACATCTAGTAAACGAGTCCTTCGGCGCACGGTCACCTCGCAGCGGTTCTTTAACAAACTGACGAGTTTCTTTTGATGATTGCTGGTGTTACTTCCGGTCTCTGGGAGAGCTCTCTTCCCTCGGTTCAGGAATCCAGTGATCCAATCCGGGAGGTAGGAGGCTGGGGGG
>PBNG01000089.1 GCA_002723015.1 Roseibacillus sp.
CTGAGCTAACCGCAGGAAGAGCCACTAATGCCCCGGCGAGGACAGGAAGAAGCTGGCGTTTGGCGAGGATGCTTTTCATCGGGATCAAAGTATGCAAAAGAGTCAATTGCGTCTTGTTGCTCGTTGTCCTTTCTTTAGCGGATCGTTGACGCCCGAGCAATGCCTCTCCTCGGCCATGGGAAAAATTCATACCTTAAGACGTTTGAGCGCTTATTTAAGTTAACTGAGCGCTAAATAGTGAATCTTATCGATTCCCGGATCCACAGTAGCCCGGGTAATTTCTTTCGGGCAGCCAAGCAGTGGCGGAGAGGGTGGGATTCGAACCCACGGTAGGTTTAACCCTACGCACGATTTCGAGTCGTGTGCCTTAAACCGGACTCAGCCACCTCTCCGCTCGGGGCGGACACCTAAAGTCGCTTTCTTCGCCATGTAAAGGGGAGATTACACGTGAACTCGTCCCGGACCTTGGATGCCGACGCGATTCCCTTGCGTCCAACCCGACCAGCATCGAGAGTTGGACGTGCTCCGCTGCTCCATCCTTCTTCTGGTTTTTACCATTTCCCTCTGGGCCCAGAGACCGGAAGAGGCCGTAGCAAAGGCGTGGCCCGGAACCTTCAAGGCAAGGCCTGTTGTCCTCAGGGTTGATGACCAGAATACAGATGGAACCCAAGTCGTCATAAGCCGCCATTTCAGAATGGTCGTGGAAACGAGGATCGGGCGACAGAATCTCACCCGGTTCGCGAGGGTAGTGGAATCCGTCCCGCAGCTTCTGAGGTCCCACCCCCTTCCTCTCTGGACCTCTCCCCCGAATAAAGTCACTGACATACTACTTTGTAGAGACGAGGCCAGTTTTGTGAAAGCTGGTGGCGGCGAGGGGGCCGTCGGATGGTGGGACGGCCATGAGGGGCGAGTCCTGATCCGAGCAGACTATTTCCTCGCTCCTCCACAAGCCGGAAACTCTCGGCTGCAAACGCGACCGGACGAGGGGCTACTCGTCCACGAACTCGTCCACGCCGGCATGGCAGCAAGCCTTGGGCGCCTTCCACCGTGGTTTTCCGAAGGAATCGCGGAATACTTTTCTGTCTGTCATCAGGGAGATGGATGGTATCTCTTCCGGGACTTGGAAAGCCTGATCCGGAATCACCTTCGTCATGCGGTGAGTCGAAACAAGGTTGGAGATCATTTCCATCTTCTCCCCGTGGACCGAATTCTCGGTCTGGACCACAAGGCCTGGATCAAATCCTCACAGAACCAACCTGGCGGGAATGCCTATCTTCCCTACGCCACTGCTCTTCTGCTGGTCCACTATCATCTCCACGGAGGGAAAGAGCGGCGGGCGAAGACCTCTACTCATCTCGACCAGATACGAAATCTGTCCCCTCGTGAAGAGACACCTGTCTTTCCATCGGAGGATCCCAGCGTCATCCAGAAACGCCTTGTCGACTACTGGTCTTCCCGGGGTCTCCAGCTGGTCTTCCGAGAGAACTAGCGGGCGAGGGATTCGCCTCGCTGCCCCCGAATCTCTTCAAGACCGCGCGGCCTTGATAGTATTGCTCATGAGCATGGCGATTGTCATTGGCCCGACCCCGCCCGGCACAGGAGTGATGGCTCCGCACCGCGGAGCGACTTCCTCGTAAGCGACGTCACCTACCAGCCGGTATCCTCGCTTTCTGGAGGGATCCTCGACCCGGTTAATCCCCACATCAATGACCACTGCTCCCTCTTTGACAAAATCTGCCGTGACAAATTCCGGCCTGCCGATTGCCGGTATCAGGATGTCGGCCTGACGACAGACTTTTGCAAGATCCCTCGTGCGGGAATGTGCGACCGTGATGGTGGCGTTGATGCCTTTGCTCATAAGCAGAAGCGCCATGGGTTTACCCACGATCATACTCCGCCCAATCACGACCGCATTGGCCCCGCTGGTCTCGATTTCCGCCCTCTCCAGGAGGTGGATACACCCCTGTGGCGTGCATGGAACAAAGCCACTGTCGTCTTCCATCACGAGCTTTCCTACGTTCACCGGATGGAATCCATCGACATCCTTGGACGGATCAATCAGGCGAATGATCTCCTCTTCATCGATATGAGGAGGCGGTGGAGATTGCACGAGAATCCCATGAATCGACGGGTCTGCATTCAGATCGGCGACCACCCGGAGCACTTCCTCCTGGCTCGCCTCCTCGGGCAACTCTATGCGCCGGGAGTAAATCCCGAGCTCGGCACAGGTTTTGACCTTGGAGCTGACATAGACATGAGAGGCCGGGTCCTTCCCAACGATCACGACTGCCAACCCCGGGGTCACCCCCAGTGCGACCAGGTCCTGCACTCGTTCTCGGCACCCGGCGAGAGCCTCAGCAGCTATTTCTTTTCCGTTCAGAATGGTCATGCAATGGCAAGTGAAGGTCGTCTACTCCCGCACACATCAAACTCTCAACCTCGATGCGCTTGGCTTCAAAGGCATCGTCATCCATCTGCCGCGGGACATCAAGCAGCTCGTCGAAAATGATGGTCAGCCTGCTGAAGGGAAGCGGCACGACGAAACGATCCCATGTCCTGAGCCGGAATGCGGAACTGAACTGGAGGTGCACAGCCATCAGGGGGGAACCCGTTACCTGGGCAAGCTTGATCAAGCCGGGACTCAGTCGATACCTCGGCCCCCTCGGACCATCCGGGGTCACACATATATCAAGCCCACGACCCACGGCTCGGATCATTTCCCTCAATGCTGCCGAACCCCGGCGGGAACTTGAACCCCGTATCGATTCCAGTCCCATCACCTTTGCTACCGCCGCCAAGCCGGCACCATCGTGACTGGCGCTGGTCAGGACGGCACCCCTCCGCCAGCCAAAGACCCGGCGGCGAGCCATCAGCGTTCCCGCGATTCGGTTATGCCAGAGACACCAGAGCAGCGGATCCCGGTGGTTTTCCGGGTCAGTGAGACCGCAGCGATCCACCACCTTGATACGAAGGGTCACCGAGTATAAGCGCAATAACCATCCCGCCAGTGAACCAAGAGATCGCACTTTGAAGCTAGTGCGGATCTGGGCGGCTTCCTGCTTATCCTTCATCACTCGAACCCTCTCTCATCATGGTGGTTCCCCTGAATTTTTCCCGGGCCTCAGGGTCAGCCCCGACGCGCTATTCTGCCCTGAATCAGCTCGTTTCAGACATCCCCCTGCGGCTCCTGCAAGGAGAAACCATCAGATCGACTCCCTCCGATTCAAAAGGCCCGTGCAGCATCTTGCAAGACCGATGAGATCCCCGCGGCAAACGACTAGCGGGTCACCTGTGCCCGGAACCAGTCATCCGCAATCATTGCGCCCTTATTTTCTCATTTTAACCTTTCGAGCATCGTGGTTTCTTCGGGGTAGGAATGAGTAACTTTGAGGACAAGGCCCGTGAAGCCATGGCCAATCCCAGGAACGTGGGTGAAATGGAAGATGCGGATGCAGTCGGCACCGCCGGTTCTGCGGACTGTGGGGACATGCTCCGGATGTGGCTGAAGTTCACGGACAAAGATGGTCGCAAGGTCATCGACCGGGCTTCTTTTCAGTCCTTCGGATGTCAAACTGCGATCGCTGTCGCTTCGATGGCCACCGAACTCCTCAAAGGGAAATCGGTGGAGGATGCCCGTAACCTCTCGCCTGACGACCTTACCGGTGACCTTGGTCCCCTGCCTCCAATGAAGATTCACTGCGGCCAGCTTGTCGAAGGCGCTCTTCACAACGCACTTGGAGAATCGCGCGAACAGGAAACCGCAGCTCCCGCACCTTCCCTCGCTCAATCTCTTTCCAGCCCACAGAAGGGTAATATCAGAATCGTCCCACTCGAGGATGAAAACCAATAGTTATCCCAAAGTCCTTATCTTCCTCCATGAACCAGGAAATTCCCCTTATCCGCGAAGTTGATGCGATCCAGATTCCCTCTGGTGATACTATTTCTCTTCCTGCTGGCACTCCAGTCGTCATCACCCAGAGCCTTGGCGGCACCTACACGGTAGCTACCTCGGCAGGACTGGCGCGGATCTCCTCCAACGATGCCGATGCCCTTGGAATCGACCAGGCTGGCAGTGAGCAAAAGGTCGAGGAGGACGAGCGGATGAAGTCCGCACCGGTAATGGATCAGATCTGGCACCAGTTGAAACAGGTCTACGATCCGGAGATCCCGGTGGATATTGTCAACCTCGGACTGGTCTACGATTGTACAGTGGATGAGGAAGAAGACAAAAAGGTGGTTAATGTTAAGATGACCCTGACCGCACCAGGATGCGGCATGGGCCCTGCCATTGCCGCCGACGCTCAGGCGCGGATCATGACCGTGGAGGAAATCGACGACGCCCGCGTGGAGCTCGTGTGGGATCCCCCATGGAATCAGGAAATGATCTCGGAGGAGGGCAAGATGAAACTCGGAATGATCTGATAACGCAGGGCCTTAAGTTCCGATCAGACTTCCCACTTGCCAAATCTGAGAATTCAAACTAGCTTCCCGTCTCCCATCCTGGGTCTGACGCCATGTCCAAGCATAACAGTCTCAAAATCAGCGGTGGTTCCACCGGTAGTCGCTCTGTCCTGAAACGCTTTGAGCGTGTCAAGGTGCTCAAGGAGCGCGGACAGTGGAAAAAAGGGCAGAGTCCGGTTGGCCTGCCCAAGACCAAACCTGAGGGCTAGGGAATTCTTCTCGCTCTCCCCTACAGGAGATCATTTTTGGAAAGGGCGGGACCGGAAGGTTCCGCCTTATCTGTCACAAAGCCGTCTCATGCCCGCAGGCATCCGCCTTAACAAGTTCCTCGCCTCCTGTGGGATAGGATCCCGTCGTGCCTGTGATGCGATGATTCAGAGGGGGGGGGTTACGCTCAATGGAGAGGCCTGTGACAACCCTGCCACACGAGTGCAGGAAGGCGACGTCTTGCGAGTCGAAGGCAAAAGAGTCTCCCCCCGGAAAACCACGACGATCCTCCTGAAGAAACCCCGGGGTTATGTATGCTCTAAACACGATGAGCTCGAGCGGTCCACGATCTACGAATTGCTTCCCCCTAAATTCTTTCATCTAAACCATGTTGGTCGGCTTGACCGGGATTCGGAGGGCCTTCTTATTCTGACAAATGATGGAGATCTCGCCAACCGCCTGACTCACCCGCGCAACATGGTAGAAAAGGAATATCGCGTCACTCTCACGACTGCGATTGATTACCCGGTCCTCAGGAAGCTGGTCTCGGGGGTCCAGACCCCCGAGGGATTCGCCCGTGCCAAAAGCGCCAGACCTCTTTCTCCACGTCGCGTTTCGGTGGTTCTTAGTACAGGTCTCAAGCGCCAGATTCGTGAAATGTTCAAAACGCTTGGATTTGAGGTTGAAAAGCTCTTCCGAATTAGAATTGGACGCTTCACGGATCCAGACCTCCGTCCCGGCCGCTGGCGCCATCTTGAGCAGCACGAAATAGATTCATTGAGCCTTGATCCTCCGGCTCAGGCCTGATCCGGCTCGCTGCCTTGCAACCGGCCTCGCTGTTCGCTAAACACCTCGGAACGGTAACTTTCCATTCAGGCACATGAGCAAGAAGATCGAGAGCCACCTCTCCGAAAACCGCGTTTTCAGACCCTCCAAGGAATTCTCAAAGAACGCCCGCGTCTCAAGCATGGCTCAGTACAGGCGGATGTACAAGGAGTCGATCGAGAAGCCCGCCTCCTTCTGGGCTCGCGAGGCGAAAGAGCTTCACTGGCAAAAACGCTGGAACAAGGTTCTCGAGTGGAAGGCTCCTTTTGCAAGGTGGTTCACCGGAGCCCGGCTCAATGTGTGTGAAAACTGCGTCGACCGCCATCTCACCAATGGCCGGAAGAACAAGGCGGCCATCATCTGGGAAGGGGAACCGGGAGACAAGAGGGTTCTTACATACCAGCAGCTTCACCGCGAAGTGTGCCGCTTCGCCAATGTCCTCGAGGCAAATGAGATCAAGGCGAAGGACCGGGTTCTGATTTACATGCCCATGGTTCCTGAAGCCGCAATCGCAATGCTGGCCTGTGCACGAATCGGAGCTGTTCACTCCGTTGTCTTCGGGGGTTTCTCCGCCGAGTCCATCGTAGATCGTCTGGAGGACTCCGGAGCCACCGCGGTCATTACAGCGGACGGAGGTTACCGGCGCGGTAAGATCGTAGAACTCAAGAAGAGCGTCGACGAGGCGCTCCGAAAATACAAGGGGGTCAGGCGCTGCATCGTCTACCAGAGAACTGGCGGAAAAGTGCAGATGCGACGGGGACGCGATGTCTGGTGGCACAAGGAGGCCGAAAAGGCGTCATCATTTCACCAGCCCAGGGGATTCGACAGCGAGCATCCCCTCTTCATTCTCTACACCTCGGGATCCACGGGGAAACCAAAGGGAATCCTGCACACCAGCGGCGGTTATCTGGTAGGCACCTACACGACCTGTAAATACATCTTCGATATGCGGGATGATGACGTTTACTGGTGTACGGCGGACGTGGGATGGATCACCGGGCACTCCTACATCGTGTTCGGGCCTCTCGCCAATGGAGTAACGCAGGTAATGTATGAGGGGGCTCCCAACTACCCCGACTTCGGACGCTTCTGGAAGATCGTCGAAGACTATGGGGTTACAACATTTTACACCGCGCCAACAGCAATCAGAGCCTTTATCAAAGCAGGAGATAAATTCCCCGACCGGCACGACCTCTCTTCGCTCAGGCTCCTTGGCACAGTTGGGGAACCCATCAATCCTGAGGCATGGATGTGGTATCGCGAGAAAATCGGGGCGGGGCGCTGCCCGATAGTCGACACTTGGTGGCAGACCGAGACCGGGGCTATCATGATCTCACCCCTGCCCGGCTGTACGCCCACAAAGCCCGGAACCGCTACCCTCCCCTTTTTCGGAGTAGACGCAGCGATCCTCGATGAAGAAGGGAATAAGTGCAGCGCGGACGAGGGTGGTCGGCTGGTCATTCGCAAGCCTTGGCCCTCCATGCTCCGAACGATTTACGGTGACAGGAGACGCTACCGCAAAACCTACTGGAACGATTACAAGGGAATCTATACCGCGGGCGACGGGGCCCGGACCGACAAGGACGGGAACTTCTGGATCGTGGGGAGACTGGATGACGTTCTGAACGTCTCCGGACACCGACTGGGCACTGCCGAGGTGGAAAGCGCCCTTGTCTCTCATCCCGATGTCGCAGAGGCTGCGGTGGTAGGGCGTCCACATGAGATAAAGGGACAGGGAATTGTAGCTTTCGTGACACTCAAGGAAGGAATCCGCTCGGCAAAAACGACCGAACAGAATCTAAAGGGCCATGTGGCCAAGGCGATCGGTGCTATCGCTCGCCCGGACGAGATCCACCTCACCCCTGCTCTTCCAAAGACTCGATCCGGAAAAATCATGCGCCGAATCCTGAAGGAGCTGGTTGCCACCGGGGGCGTAACGGGAAACATCACAACCCTCGAGGACTTCAGCGTAGTGAGCAACCTGCAGAAAAACCTGACCAAGTAGATCCCCTTTACTGAAGGGCAGATCATGCGCCCTTTGAGTATCTCGAAACAATGACGCAGACCCGCTACTTCCTCTGGCGCACAGCACAGGCCTTCGGGATTTCAATCCGTCGGCGTCACGCCACTAACGCCGCAACCGAATTTCACCTCATGAGGGAAGCGGAAGAAGTTCTTGGCCAACTAGCCTGGAAAGATACCGAGGACATCGAGGACCTCTCTGTGGAATACTGGAACCTGCGCCGTATGTCGAAGAATCATCAGAAGATCAGCGATGAAATTGAAGCGGCCAATCTAGATCTTCAGAGGTCCCAGGACCAGAGAACGGAACTTCTCGGCCTGGTGGTTGACAGCACCAAGGACCTTGTCGAGGAAAGGAGGGTGATGGAGGACGCAGGTGCGCGCCTCCGGGCTGAACATGAGGTAATCATATCGGACGCCAGAGCAATTCGGAGGCGTCATGACGGCATTAAGGCCAAGCTCGAAGTTCTTATCGCGGAAGAGCCGGATGATACTCCAGACATCGTCGCCTCGAAGGAAGAACTTCTCCGGTTGAAGACGCAGTTCAAGAAACTCCGGGAAAGGCGTGACACTGTCGTCACCGAGATTGAATCTCTCGACAGTTCCTTGGAGGCTATCGGGAGCCGCATCGAAACCAAGCGCTCATCAGTCCGGGGGGAGGCTCGAGACAGCTATCAGACCCTCGGCCAGGCAAATCGTGACCTCTCACATAACCGGATGGAATTGAATTCCCTCGAGGGCCAGATGAACATCTTCTTTGCGGAAATCGGTCGTTACATTCTGGCCCAATACCGTGAACCAGCCCTTTCCGCGATTGCCTCCAGACACCACGGGCTCATCAAACAGATTTCTGCACTTGGGCTTTCCATCCGGCTCAACAGGCGACTCGCGGGAGAGAACGATGAACCTCCATCCTGACCAGGGAAACTGCCCTGCTGACTTTTCCCGGCGCCCTCCAAAGGAGATCAAAGATCCGGCAGCCCGTTAATGGACTTCGTCCAGCATTGAGAGGAGAAGTTCATGTAAATTACCGAATCCACCATTGCTCAGGACGGCAACGACATCGTCTTTCCTCGCACGAGCTGCGATGTGCTTTGCGATTTCTTCGACTGTCGGAAGGTAGGCTGCATCTGCCCCCAGAGACACCACATCCCGGACGAGTTGCTCAGGATCAAGGCGCTCGCACTCCGCGACTTTACCCGGATCCGCAATCGCTGGCACAACGGCGTAGTCAGCAGTGGCCAAAGACTCTGCAAGTTCCTTCTGGAAAATATTGCGCCTCGTTGTGTTGGAACGTGGCTCAAACACCGCCCAGATCCGAGACTCCGGATACCGCTGCCGGAACGCTTCAATGACCATCCTGATAGCCGTTGGATGGTGGGCGAAATCGTCAATCACTCTCACCCCCCGGACCTCTCCCCGTAGCTGCTGGCGACGGGCAATTCCCTCGAAACTTAAAAACGCCTCCCGGATTTGATCCGGTCCCAACCCGGCGAAAAGCCCCCCGGCTGCCGCCATTGCTGCATTGCGGACATTGAATTCCCCCACCATGGGAATCAGATACTCTTCCCCGGCGAGACTGAAACTACTCTCTTCCCTTTTATAGATGGGGTTCTCAATTTTCCACTCGCAGCCATCTCCGAATCCGATCGTCCGGATCGGACAAGGGCATTGCTCGATCACCTCCATAACGTTGCGATCATCCCCATTGACCAGCGCCAAGCCTCCGCGAGGCACTATGTTCAGGAGCCTCCTGAATGTCAGCTTGATCTCCTCGATCGAGCCATAAATATCCGCATGGTCGAACTCGATATTATTGATCACGGCGAGCTCCGGAAGGTAATGAAGAAACTTGGATCGTTTATCGAAGAAGGCCGTGTCGTATTCGTCCCCCTCCAGCACGTTGAATTCAGAATCCGTGAAACAGGCACCCCGTCCGAGATTCACGGGAATTCCACCAATCATGTATCCCGGGTCGAGACCTCCGTCCTTGAGAAGCCAGGTCAAAAGGGCAGTGGTCGTCGTCTTGCCATGGGTTCCCGTCACTACGAAATTCCGTTTTCCCCGGAGGAACTGCTCCTTCAGCACTTCCGGCAGACTCTGATACAGGACCCGCCGATCCAGAACCGCCTCCGCTTCCTCATTGCCCCTGCTGATTGTATTTCCAATCACGATCACGTCCGCGCTTTCCGGCACATTTGATGCCCGATACCCCTCGGAAATCTCTACTCCGCTGTTCTCAAGGAAGGTCGACATTGGAGGGTACACCCTCTCATCAGACCCGGTTACCTTGATCCCTCTCTGCTGCATCGCTGAGGCAACCGCCCCCATCGCTGTGCCACAAACGCCAATGAAATGGTAGTGAGACTTATCGGCCATTAGTTAGCAATGAATCGTCGCTCCTATGAGGGTCCTTCGAAGGCGAGGTTCTCGGCAGGTCAGAATCCGGGAGCAGCAACGGTCGCATTATCTCTCTCCTCCCGGCGACGCGCGAGTATCCGGTCCGCCGTTTCTCTCACCATCCCTTCAAGCAGGTTACGCAGATGGCTGCCCTTTCGATAATCCGCAGGCGCAATATGCTTCACCCTGTCAGCATACGCACATAGCTGGTAACACTTCTGGAAGCTCTGCCCACTCGTATCCTGCGCATTATATACCGCAATGGAATGCCCACCATTCCTCTTCATAACGGTAAAACAGGGGACATCGGTTGGGCCATCCCCTACGTAAATCATGTTTTCGAAGGGAATCGGTCGGAGCTCTGGTGGCATGTGGTCATTCACATCATCACCATGCTTCAACATTCCCTTGTTAATTCTAAACAGAAATTGCGTCTTGGTTGTATGCGAAACCGTCCGCTTCGGAAAGCTAATCCTTCCTTCATGATCCTCCCCGAATTCACAGCCGAAAATCGCCGTCATGTGATCTGCAAGGCTGCAACCCTCGAGTAACGCCCGCAGACCGGATGAAATAATATAATGTTCGATCTTGATTCCCACCCTATCATGCTCGGGGCTTAAAACCTCTGCTGGAATCTCTTCAAAGAGTTCCGGGACACCGGGATAGTAGGTTAAACCCCGACCCAGTTCGCAAAGTCGGTCATTGGTCACCCCATCCATTTGAAGATAATCCAGAAGGCACTTCATGTAGGCCAGCTCACCGTCCCACTGGTTCTCTTTCACCAGAGAATTACACCGGTCCCAAAATTGCGCAGGATCGATCCCAAACTCAGGAAAAAGAACCTCATCCTGCATATAGCTGGGGCTCAGGGTCTGATCATAATCATAGATCAGGGCTATGGTGCTTTGTGGGACCGCCATGGCATCAAATCGGATGCCAGAATGCAGCGCCTTGATGACGAAACAAGGACAACTTCCGCCAAACCCCACGGAGAGTGCCTCGTGACCGAATGACACCTACAGGGTGGATATGGGCTCATGTAATCTATCGTTCAAAAATCTCTGCGAAACGGTCTTTCGCAATATTCCCTTTCGGGAAAATAACCATCAGGTCCATTTATATTACAGCTGGCAGATCTCGTGCGCCCCCAACCATAATCACTCCATTTCCAAGACAATTTGATTGTTTCAAGCCGTCGAATGAGAGTCCATCGCCCCATGCCCCCACGAGACGTGACAGGCTGGCGCCGGAAAAATAGCGATCCTCCGCGGAAAGGCATCGTTATCCGGCTCTCCTGTGCCCTTCTCACGGCGTCTTCCCTTGCCTGCATCGCCCAGGAGGTAGACCCGCCACCTTCCGGAGAGGACTTACTTTCTCTTCCCAGCGGAACTACTCGTGAGGGGGCCGGCAACGGCCTTGGAATCAGCCCTTCAATCCCCGAAGATTTCCGCATCACGGGAGAGGACTACGAAACCCGGTGGGACGCGCAAACCGGTCGCATCCTCTACAAAGGCAGTATGCAGTGTCGTACTTCTACCGGTATCCAGATTTTTGCAGGCAGCGTTGTGATCGACCTCAACAAGAAGGTCGTCCGGTTCGCCGGAAATGTCGCGATCTACCAGGGCACTATGCTACACCGCGGGGAGTCAGCAAACTACTGGTATGAGGAAGAACGGCTGGAGGGTGACGGTCTCCGGGTGGGCATGGATCCCATGCTTCTTGAGGCGGGTAAATTCCGGATGATCGAGCGAAACGGGCGAACTGTCTTCCTTGGCGAGGACGCAGGCGTAACCACTCATGATATTGAGGATCCCGGATTCTGGCTCCGCGCCGCCAAGACCACCGTTATCCCGGGCGACAAGGTCATTTTCCGAGATGTCAAACTCTACGCCGGTGAGAGACCTGTCTTCTGGCTTCCATACCTCTCCCAGGCCATTGATCCGGGACTCGGTTACCGTTTCGTTCCTGGTGCCCGCTCACATTGGGGGCCTTACCTCCTCAACCGTTATGGTTTCATGCTCGGCGGGGAAGAAGACCCCGTCACCGGAGAGAACGAAGATGCCTGGTTGTTATCCCAGTGGCACCTTGATCTCCTATCCGAGCGGGGAGCAGGGACCGGAGTCGACCTGACAGACACACGCCTTGAAGAAAATCCGAACCTCGGGTGGCTCAAGCTCTACCACATCCATGATTTTAACCCTACGCTGGATCGAAGCGGGGTCCCACGTCAGAAAGTCACTGCGAATCGGTTTCGAGCGCAATTGCGTCACCGGATTGATCTTCAGGATATCTTCCTCGGGGGAGACAGCTACCTTGATGCAAACCTGACCTACCTGAGCGACCGCTTTTATCTCGAGGACTATGACCCGGAGGCGTTTCGCGTGGAGCCAACCCCGGACAACATTCTCGCCCTCACTCATCAGAGGGGTCGAAATCTCCTCACTCTCTGGGGCCGGGTCCGGCCTAACTCATTTTATCAAACCGATACCCGTCTGCCTGAGTTCGCTCTGGACCAGATTCGACAACCATTTCTCGGTTCCCGGCTCCTCCACGAGGGCCAATTCGTTGCAGGGCTCTACAACGAGGTGCTTCCAGACTTCAGACGCCGCGAGCTCGCTGCGGAATCAGAGGCTCTTGACCCCGCTGACCCTCGAAGTGACGAGATCCGCACTATCCTCGCAGAACGCGGCTATACGCGACTCCACTTCTGGCAGGAGATATCCCTGCCCACGAGCCTTGAAAACCGCATCAATCTGATCCCCCGGGCCGGTCTGGGATCAACGCTCTACAGTAGCGTTGACGGCAACGGAGACAGCGAAAACCGGACACATCTCTATGCGGGCGTCGATGCCTCCGCGAAGTTTTCCCAGCATTTCCCTGAGGTGCAGAGCAAGAAGCTCGGACTTAATGGCCTTCTCCATGTCATCCAACCCTACGCGGGAGCCTCATGGATCGCGACTGACGAACTGGATTCCAGTTTTCCCCGGATTGACCGGCTCACTGCCAGCACACGACCAAGACCCCTTGGAGTTGGCCGTTTCACCGCTATCGACGACCTTGAAGACTGGACAATCCTGCGCCTGGGGGTCCGGAATCGTTTCCTCACAAGAAGAGACGGAGGGTCCCACGAATGGCTTTCAGTCAACTCCTACCTCGACTGGTTTCAGGAAGACCCGGAATTTGATCGCGAATTCTCCAATCTCTATAATGAAATCTACTTTCACCCGGTTCCCTGGCTTGAACTCGGTCTTGAGACCCAGTTCCCGCTTCTGAGCAAGGTCGGGGACTTCACCGAAATCGTCGGCTCCCTGCGCTACATGCCCAGTGAAAATCTTGAGGTGACGCTGCGACACCGCTTTCTCAACGATCACCCTATCCTCCAGGATTCAATCAGATTTGAATATGGAGCCTTCAACCGATTCAACGAAAAATGGAGCGTCGGATTCAAACACCGGTGGGAATTTGACGACAAGGTCCTCGAGTATCAGCAATATTCCGTGCATCGAACCTTCGACAACTGGGTAGTTTCGCTCGGACTCTTTCACCGTGACAACCGCTACGATAACGAGTTCGGAGCCCTTATCGGACTGACTCTTCGAGAGTTTCCATCGATCAATCTCCCTCTCAAGGCGGGAGTAGAGTGAACACCCAGTAACCCAGACGACTGCTATGGGTTAGCCTGAAGAGAGTCGAGGTTTGAGGAATCACCAGCGACATCGCCGCCCGCTGGAAGCAGAGGAGGCAACTTCATCTTTTCAACAGCCTCGGCCCGAAATGGTGGGTAAACGCTCTTGATCTCCTTGAGAATCGCATATGCCCTCTCCTGCTTCCTGTCCCGGTAGAGAACCCTGATCCGGCTACCGATCCGCTCTTCCTTGACGATCAGTTTTTCCTGCATGTGGGCGATCGCCTCCTGTTTTGAATCCATTCTCCACTCATCCACAAGCTCCAGATTCGCTATCACCTTTTCAAGGACCGCTTCACTCTCCAGAAGATTTTCCTCACCCACGACAACCGCCTCCATACTCATGCCCTCCACTTTTCCCACCCGGTAAGATAGCAATGCAACCCGGTCCTTGGTAAGAAACAACCAGCCCACAACACCTCCTCCTGACAACCCGAGGACAAAAACCACGACAATGGTAGCAACAACGGGCTTCGACATGGGGACTTCTAGCAAATCACCTTCCCTCGCCAAGGGAATTTGCTAAACCCGTGCTGCAGGCGGTTGGCATTCTGCAATCGCTTCTGACCTTTTCCTGCCGCAGGCGGCAAACACCCCGCCATCTCCTCGGACATCATGCAATTTCCAGCGACCAACGCCGCGCTCAAAACTCTCTCAAGCGGACTTCCAGTCATCATGCAGGTAGATTCTGCCGCTCCGGTAGTGTCAGCCCAATGCTGGGTCGCAACCGGGAGCCAACACGAGAACCAATTTGCCGGAAGTGGGCTCTCACACCTTCTTGAGCATATGGTTTTCAAGGGCACGAACTCCTTCACGGGAGCGGAACTCGCGACCACCGTCAATTCCATGGGGGGACAGTGGAACGCCTATACCTCCTTTGACCGCACGGTCTACTACATAGATGGCCCAAGCGCATCCTGTGACACCTTTCTCCGTGTTCTTTTTGAACTGGTTTTCCAGCCTCGCTTCCCTGAGGCCGATTTCGAAACGGAGCGCGATGTCATCCGGCGGGAAATCGATATGGGAAAAGATGATCCTGACTCGGCAGCGAGCGAACTTCTTTTCCGGACTTTTTTCCAGCACGATCTCCGCCGTCACCCGGTGATCGGCTACCGGCGGTGTTTTGATGCCCTGACCTATGACAATATGGTCGAATATCACCGTAGTCGATACTGCCCCTCCAACAGTATTCTTGTCCTTTCGGGCGACTTCGACCCAGTAAACGCTATGTCAGTGCTTGAGGAGATGGGCGGGAGCGTCCCGTTCCGACCACTTGCTCCAACCATCGCGCAGACCGAACCACGTCAACTCGGACAACGTCGGGCCAGGATGCCGTTTGCCATACCGGTGAGCAAAACGACCCTCGCTTGGAAAACACCCGGACTCGATCATCCAGACTCTCCCGCCCTCGAATTACTCGCCGGCGTTCTCGGGGGAGGTCGCTCCTCCCTTCTTTACCGCCGATTCCATGAAAAAGAGGGAATCGCCCACCATCTTGGAGCGTGGGCGTGGAGTCCCGCAATCGGCCCGGGCATGTTCAGTATTTCGGCAGAGGCGGATCCCGCGAGGCGGGACCACCTCGAAAATGCGATTCTCACAGAACTCAACTCCCCAATTGAAAGCGAGCTTGGCCCTTCGCTAGACAAGGCGCGCCGTCAGGTTTTCGCACAGCAGTTCAAGACTCTTGCCACCGCTTCAGGACGAGCCACCGATCTCGCATCCAACTGGCACGAAGCAAGGAATCTAGATTTCACCCGCGACTATCTGAGCAGCCTTGACGAGGTCACCGTCGAAGACCTGCATCGGGTCGCCAAGTGCTATCTCTCTCCCGATCAGGTCACCATCACTTCGCTCGATCCACACCGCAAATCCGACTCTTCCACCGCTGGTCGATCATCCCGGCCCAAACCCGAACTCACAACTCATACTCTGGAGAATGGTCTGACCCTTCTCCTCCGGCCTGATCCACGAGTCCCCACGGTGAGTTTTCAGGGCGCATTTAACACAGGCCGTCATGTCGAGAATCCAGAGAATTGCGGCATCAATCTCCTGCATGCCTCCCTCCTAACAAAAGGCACCGACCACTACACAGAAGGAGACTTTGCCGACCGGGTCGAATCCCTCGGGGCGAATATTCGAGCAAGCGCCGGCAACAACACGAGCATTATTTCCTCATTCTGTCTCCAGCCAGATGTTGCTACTGTTCTTGAACTGTGTGGCGGCGCTCTCTCGTCACCAAGTTTTGATGAAGGGGCTCTGGGGAGAGAAAAGGAGGTCCAGCGGGCAGACCTTCTGGAAAGTCTCCAGGACCCACTCAAAACCTCCTTTCGACTTCTCCGCGAGAGCCTCTTCGGATACCAGAACTATGGACTCCCGATGCTGGGGACTGAGGAGTCACTCAACAATATTGACCAGGGAATGCTGCAGGAGCATCACCAGAAGTTCATCACTCGTGAGAACGGCGTGCTTGCGATTTTCGGAGACATCAACCCGGGGCAAATAATAGAGATCTGTAACCGTGTTTTCGCCACCCTGCCGAAGGGCCGTAAGAGCAACGCCCCCGGGGACGAGGCCTCTCAACCTTCCCCCTCAGACATAGTACACAACCTGAACAAGGAGCAAACAGTCGTCACGGTCGGATATCCGGGTGCTCACATCACTTCAGAGGATATTCCGGCACTTGAGGTTATTCATGAGTATTGCTCGAACATGGCAGGTCCACTTTTTACCCGGATGAGGGAAGAGCTTGGGCTGGCATATTATGTGAACGCCACACAGTTTCACGGGTTTGGAAGAGGATTGTTCGCCTTCTATATTGGCACCGCCCCGGACAAGGCCGCCCTCGCCAGGCAGGAACTGCTCACTCAGATCGAAATACTCACTCAGGAGGGCATCGCTGAGAACCGGCTCTCCCACACCAAGACCAGTGTTCTGGCAGGGGATGCACTCGAGAACCAGAGCAACCACTCCATGGCCCAGATGTGTGCTTTGAATACTCTTTTCGGCCTCGGCCCGCTTCATCACCTGGCACATGCTGAGAGAATTCAGTCCCTGAGCCGTGAGGACATTCTGAGAACTGCCCGGAAATACTTTGGCAAGGACCCGGTAATTGTCACCGTGGGCCCGGACTCCAAGGTGGATCCGGCCTGAGGAAAAGGAGCGCCGGGAGCAGGCTGTCGACGCTAACAACTCGCATTCCATGCCAGAACCGGCAATCATGATCCCGATCCGACATGGAAAATGACCGACGCTTCGCCGATTTCGTCATTCTGCAGGCTCAGAATGCGGGGATGTTCCTTGGAAAAGTCCCAAACCCCGTAAGTGGCAACCTGGAAGTTAATACCAAGGCTGCCCGCTCTGTCCTCGATTCGCTCGAGATGCTGGAGCTGAAAACTACCGGCAACAGAACTCCTGAGGAAGACAAGTTACTGCAAACCGCCTTGCTCAACATCCGTACTCTCTACTCAGAGACTGAGGCGCGGGAGAGCGATGAACCCGGCCAGCTGTAGGTCTGATCAAATCCCGGGATTGAATCAAAGGCCTGCTTAAGACATCTTCCTAACCCCTACTCTAATGGTAAAGCCCTTCAAGATACAGAATATTGAAGTTAACGGAGGGACTCCTTTCTTTATTCTTGGCCCCTGTGGCCTCGAGAACGAGGAATTTGCCTGGGACATGGCAAGGAGCCTGAAGGAGATCTGCGGAAGGCTTGAGCTTCCCTTTGTTTTCAAGGCTTCCTACGACAAGGCCAACCGGACCTCTGTCGATTCCTTCAGGGGGCCAGGCGCTGAAACCGGATGCCGTGTCCTCGGAGCCATCGGAAAGGAACTGCAGATCCCTGTTACCACAGACATTCATACCGCTGAGGAAGCCGAGATGGCCGCTGAGTTTATCGATCTTCTGCAAGTTCCGGCCTTCCTCTGTCGGCAGACAGACATTCTGGAGGCCTGCGCAGCAACCGGACGGGTTGTGAATGTCAAGAAAGGCCAATTCCTGGCTCCATCGGACTGCGTCAACATCGCTGGTAAACTGAAGTCCTTTGGTTGTCATGAATTCCTCATCACGGAGCGGGGAACAACATTTGGATACAACAACCTTGTTGCTGACATGCGTTCTCTTCACTGGATCCGTGAGGAAGGAATTCCCGTCATTTTTGATGCTACTCACTCCGTCCAGCGCCCAGGCGGCATGGGGGGGACCACCGGTGGCGATGGCGAACTCGCCCCTGTCCTTGCCCGTGCAGCAATGGCAACAGGCGTCGACGGGATTTTCATGGAAACCCACCGAAATCCCGCCGAAGCTCTTTCTGATGGCCCCAACCAGGTTCCACTCGGGCAGGTAGAGACTGTTCTTCTCTCTCTTCTCAAGATTCATCGCGCGCTTAACGCATGAGAAGTTCAGCAGGGGCACCCCATCATCGCGTATCTACGCGTGCTTTGTCTCTTTTTCTGGCAGGCGCTATCCTCGGTGGCGGGAGCCATCACACCTGCGCCCAGAGGGACATGGGAGCACGCACCCGGGAACTCCCCTACCAGAAGCTCGGCCCCATGATGGATAACCTTCCGGCCGGAAGCATGCTGCGAGACGTCCGTATCCCAATTTTCGATAAGAGACTCGAGAGGATGGCCCTTCTTCAGTCCAGATTCCTCAAGGTTGTTACCAAGAGGGATCTCTTCGCTGAAAATATTGCCCTCCGCTATTTCCAGGATGACTCTATCCTGATCAGAATGACGATGGGATCGGCAGACTTTTCCCTGACGACTGGTGTGCTCACCGCTCATCAGGCGGTTACCCTCGACACCGAAAAACTGAAAGGCGGTGGCACTGGTGGGGTATTCCATCTTGAGTCCCGCTCCGGTTTTGTGCGGGGCCCCGCATTCAGTCGTCTTATCTCGGAAAGACCGCAAAAGGTTTCTGCTACCAGGATTGATACTCCTGCTCCAATCCGAGGCTCCCCACCCATTCTCAGCCCCCTCGCAACAGCTTTCACCGGACCGGAAGGCCTCACCGGGAGAGAAAGGCGGATTGTAGATTCTCTTCTGGAAGCGAGAACAAAATCCGTCATCGCCAACCGGGCTCCAACGCGAAACTTTATGACCCAAAGCCGCCAATTCATTGGCCGGGCTGAGGCTGACCTCCGCAGCTTTTCGAATACCGTAGAGCTTTCTGAAGCCCGACTCTTGGCCAACCTCCCAAAGCGATCTCCTGATACACTGCTTCCAAAGCAGCATGAGGGAGAAATCGTTATCACCGCCGAAGGGGGCATATTTCTCAACCCCGAGCGTGGTCACATCTCCTACCTTCGCAACATCCGGATCCTCGATCCACGATTTACCCTCACAGGTGGAGGGCATCTCAGGGTTTTCTTCCCCCCCCAGGAACTCACAAGAGCCATCCAGGAGTCTGAACAACCATCCGATTCTGGCGAGGCGTCCCCGGACCGAGGATCGGGAGACAGGAACGAAAAGACCTTTTCCGAACTCGTTGATCCATATCTCTTCGTGGTTTCAGGTGGAGTCCGGATGGAACTCAGCGATCGATCAAGAATGGTTCCACCGGTAGTCGCTACCGGTGAAACCGTTGTGATTGACCGGCGAACAGGAGATATCGTTCTACAGGGCGGGACACCCTGCATCAAACAGGGATTAAACTCTCTCACAGCAGGGCATCCCGATCTTTACCTCAGGCTATACCAAAATGGAGATGTCTACGCCGAGGAAGGACCATGGACGACAACTGGGGACCTTTCCTCAGGGAAAACTTTCGGGGAGGAGACTCGCGCTTCCAGTCCTGATGCCGCTCGAGACAACTCTCCGGGCCCCGTAGTTACTGTCTCCTGTCACGGCGGTCTCTATCTCGACGCCAGTGAAGGCCAGGTGGTCTACCTGAAGGACATCCGTGTTCTTCACCCGGAATTCCGGGTTGAGGCCAAGGATGAAATGAAGATGTTCCTTGGGAAGAAAGCGGGGATCAGCACCGGTCCAGAAACCTTCTCGGATATAGAATACGTCGTCGCGAGCGGCGATGTTAGATTGATTCAGGACACCGGGGATGACACCGGCCATCCCGTTACCGCCACCGCGGAGCACGCGATAGTGGATGTGAAGAGTGAAAACATCCTTCTCAAGGGAGGCGCGCCTTTTCTCGGGCTTGGAGACAACTTTCTGCGCGCTGGGAAGCCAGACCTCTACCTGCGAATTTACGGAAATGGCAGCCTTTTCGCGGAAGCGGGCCCGTGGACTACCTCTGGTAAACTCTCGAAGACCAGCGCGGAAAATCAGCAATCTGAGAGGGATTCGGGGCTCATTGCCGTCACGTGCGAAGGGGGACTCGCCTTTGATGCCCTCAAGGGTCAGATTGTCTACCTCGGCGAAATCGTTGCCGAAGAGCCTCGATTTCGTCTTCGATGTGACAAAAGCATGCGGATTACCTTGGAGCGTAGCGCAGAAGGAGACGAGGATCCTCTAGAGGGACCGGAGGCCTTCTCGGAGGTAGACAAGATCGTCGCACTCGGGAATGTCATGATTTCCCGAATCCCAGAGGCTGGATCCCAGCCAGTAGTGGCAAGATCAGCTGCGGCAACTTACGAGGCATCCTCCGGAACTCTCGCGCTCCGTGGGGGACGACCGGCCATTCGTCAGGGCAATAGCTTTTTCGAGGCACAGGAAGACGGCCTCTACATACTTTTTTATGCTAACGGTAGCTTCGAGCTCTCCCGTGGGGCATGGGAACAATTCTTTGACCTTCGAGATAAAAACTTTGAGAAACTCCGCCAGCGGGGAAATGATCGATAACCCGGCGCAACGTGGAAACAGAACCCAAACATACTTCNGCNTTCCCCGTATCGTCGGATCCAGGTGATTCCGTTCTACAAGTCGAGGGTCTGCGCAAGGTTTACGGTGGCCGTCCCGTGGTAGAGAGCGTCAGCCTTAATGTTTGTGCCGGCGAAGTTGTCGGTCTCCTCGGTCCGAATGGCGCGGGTAAGACCACGACNTTTTACATGATAGCCGGTCTTATTCCCCCGGATTCTGGACAGGTCCGGATGGGCGATCGCAACGTAACCCGACTACCNATGCATAAGCGTGCACGTCATGGACTCGGCTATCTGCCCCAGGAGGAATCCATCTTCCGGAAGCTCAGCGTAGAGCAGAATCTCCTCGCGGTTCTTGAGACGAGACGCGACCTCAACCGGNAAGAGCGCCAGGCCCGGTGCGACGAAATGCTNGAACGTTTTGGCATTACCGAGGTTCGACGGGCCTCTGCTCTTACTCTCTCGGGAGGAGAAAAACGGCGCCTCTCCATCGCGCGTTCCCTCTGCACCGATCCGAGCCTCCTTATGCTTGATGAGCCCTTCAGTGGAGTCGACCCCATCGCCGTTCTCGACATCCAAGAAATCATCCAGCAGCTGCGTAACGATTACGGAATTTCGCTTTTGATCACGGATCACAACGTCCGTGAAACCCTCCAGATAGTAGACCGGGCTTATCTCCTTCTGGAAGGGCGCGTTGTCCTTGAGGGGGCCTCCGATAAACTTGCCGAGGATCCTGTTGCCAGGCGCCACTACCTCGGCGAGAACTTCTCCATGTAANGACGGCGGAAACCTGGTTGCNGGNACCAGAGATCCGGTTCGGTTTGACTGGAAACCCAGTCGGAACACGAATTCGCACTCACTTCGGCATCAAATCACCTCCCCATACCGTGTCCAAAACGGCAAACAAGACGCCACCGCACGGCTCCGATGCGCNAGGGATAGGCGCTTCCCGTCATGGTGTGCCNCTATTCCGCGTCTCTTCTCATCTCCGGGCTCAATCCGGGCAGACGCTTCTGATTTTTAAAAATGAGATTTAGATATCTGCCAGAGCCATTAACCTGTCCTCATGGCATCCCGGGTGAAAAAGATCACCTCGATCAGCGTTCGGCAGTTTTATGAGAGTCACCATGAGGCTCTCCAACTCCGTCTCGTCGGTGAATCCGAGAAAGGCTTAGAGAGAGCCATACGCGAACCAGCTCCCAACCGACCGGGCCTGGCTCTTGCTGGGTTCTTCACCTATTTTGCTAACAAACGCATTCAGGTAGTGGGGAACTCCGAAGTCTCATACCTTAAAAAGCTGAGTCCTGAGGTGCGTTCCAAGCGCTTTCGCCAGCTCTGTGAGAGGGGCATCCCATGCATTGTCACTTCGAGAAATCATGTCCTTCCTGATGATCTTCTTACTATTGCAGCCGAGTATGAGCTTCCCATTATACGGACACCAATGGTGACAATGCAGTTCCTGAACATGGCCTCCATCCTCCTCGAGCAGGAGTTCTCGGAATCAATCACCATGCATGGATGCATGGTGGACTACCGCGGCGTCGGCATCCTCATTATCGGAAGCAGCGGATCAGGTAAGAGCGAAACCGCAATCGGGCTTCTCGAGCGTGGTGGAGCCCTTGTCGCTGATGATGTGGTCCGAATGCAACATCATGGAGACGAGCTCATTGCTTCCTGTCCAGATCTCGCTAGGGGATACATCGAGATGCGGGGGATCGGCATTATCAATGCAGCAAATCTCTACGGCTTGTCTGCCATTCGTCCCGAGAAACGGCTGGACCTGGTAGTAACCCTGAAGGGCGAAAGCGATCTCAACAAGGTCGACCGTGTTGGCCTGCATCGTGAAGGCCACGTTATTCTCGGCCACTCTATTCCTCACGTGGAGATTCCAGTTGCAGCCGGCAGGGATACGGCCCGACTTGTAGCAGTTGCAGCCCTCGATCTTCAATTGCGCCGTCTTGGTTACGACATGGCCGACGAATTCAACCAGCGACTTCTCGCCAAGATGCAGGGTAATAATCCGGGCAATTGACCGCTCCCGAGGCAGACCGGAAACCTCCGCCGGTGATGGTCCTCGCTGATAGAGGGTCATTCAACAGGATCCTGGTCCCGTTAAGGAGATTTACCTTCCCTCCGCACCTCCGGGCCTTCTAGACTCCGTGCACGGACGTCTTTCTCATGCCCAGCAAAGAAATAACAGTTTCCAACAAACTCGGAATCCACGCCCGACCGGCAGCTCAGTTTGTCAAGATGGCCAGTGAATTTAAGGCCGAGATACGCGTCGAGAAGGATGGTGAGGAGGNGGACGGAAAGAGCATCATGGGACTGATGNTGCTGGCAGCAGGACACGGATCCGTTCTCAAGATGATCGCAGAAGGGCCTGATGCCGACGAAGCCCTGCAATCTCTCGAAGATTTAGTCGTTCGTAATTTCGGAGAAGCCTGAAGGTTTTTAAACTGAACCTGATCAACTGAAGCGGAGGCATTGACCACCTCCTGCCCTCTGGCCAGACTAGGGCTCATGAGCGGAAGCGGCAAGGAGACGACTTACGTGGGGACGCCTGTTTCCCGCGGTATCGTTTTCGGTCCTGTGCATGTGATCGCCCGTGGGTTCTCGGCTCCAGACGTCTACCACGTTGCAAACACTCCTCGGGAAATCGAGCGCTTCGAAGATGCGCTCACTCGCACTCGCAGGCAATTGCAGGGCCTTCAGCAGCACATGGAGTCCCTTTCCGGCAATGAGGAGGGCCGTATCTTCGAAGCTCATATGCTCGTCCTGGAGGATCCTGTGGTCCTGACGGGCGTTCCGAGGGCGATCGAAGAACGCGGTCAGAATGCAGAATATTGCTTCTACGCCGTTATGCAGAACCAATTGGAGTCCATGCGGCGTATTCCNGATCCCTTTTTCCGCGACCGGACAACGGACATTGAGGACGTCTGTCAGCGGGTCCTGCGCAATTTCGACACGGAGCAGGAGGAGCCAGCTCCAAATGCCCCTGATCATCAACACCTCATTGTCGCCTACGACCTCAGCCCCTCAGCTACAGCCGCAATGGATCGCCACCAGGTAGTGGGATTTGCCACCGAGCAGGGCAGCATCACCTCTCACACCGCGATTCTGGCTCGTTCCCTCGGGATCCCAGCGGTAGTTGGCCTGAAGAATGCCGTCTTCAATTTGCGGGCACTCGATCCCTGCATCCTTGATGGCTACGAAGGGAAACTCATCTCCAACCCTGCCCCGGAGACAATCGCACAATACCGTGAACTGGAAGAGCAGCACCAGCAGCGGCATAAGGAACTGGNCAAGCTGCGTGACCTCGAAGCCTCCACCATCGACGGGCATTCGATCACCCTATCGGCTAATATCGAATTTGAACATGAGGTAGACCTTGTAGACCGATCCGGAGCCGAGGGCGTAGGCCTCTTCCGAACTGAGTTCTACCTGCTCGAACACGAGGAATGCCCCGACGAGGAGGAGCAGGCGGCGCTCTACTCGAGGGTTGCGGCCAGGATCGCACCTCACGAGGTAATTTTCCGGACTCTCGATGCAGGAGGAGACAAGGTCCCCGGGGAGCCGTTGAGTGAGCCCGAGCCTAATCCTTTTCTTGGATGGCGGGGCATTCGCTTTTCTCTGGACCGAAAAGACCTGTTCAAGGAACAGCTGCGAGCGATCCTNCGGGCTGGAAAATCGGGCCGGGTAGGCCTCATGTTTCCCCTCATTTCCGGAGTGGGTGAAGTGCGGCGAGCAAAGAGCCTGCTCACGGAGTGCATCGGTGAACTCACCGAGCGAGGTATCGATTTCAATCCGGACATTGCGGTTGGTGCGATGATTGAGGTTCCCTCTGCGGCAATGGTTGCAGCCGAAATTGCAGCCGAGGTGGATTTCCTCTCAATTGGCACTAACGACTTGGTTCAGTATACGGTGGCGGTTGACCGCGTTAACCCACGGGTCGCAAAACTCTACCGTTCAGCGCATCCTGGAATTATCCGGTTAATCAAAAATGTCGTCGAGGGAGCATCGCAGCACCAGATCTGGACTGGGATCTGCGGAGAAATGGCCGGCGATCTCACCTTGCTACCCCTTCTCGTCGGTCTCGGGGTAGACGAATTATCCGTAGGAGCACCACTCGTTCCCCTCGTTAAGCAGGCTGTCCGAATGCTTGACTTTGCTGAGTGCTCGGAGCTTGCCAGCAAGTGCCTTATCGCATCGGAAACTCAGCANGTCGTGGAGCTCTGCAGGGAATTTGCTACCGGGATTTACCCCGATCTGATGCTGGAGGAGAGCAGAGGTCCTACCGCACCTTCTTTCGCTTCCCGCCCTGCATGACGATAGTGAAATGACCATCCGTTCTCTTCGCAAGGTCTTCCATTGAATCGTGTGCCTTGGGCTGCATCATGGCGACACAGTTAATTTTGATTCCCTTNTTTTTTGCCTTGGCACCGATCTCTCTTGCCCAGCTATCTGAGCCCTTGGCAACCCCATCAGTCATGAAATAAATCACCTGCGGAGGAGGATCCATTTCAAGAGCCATCTCCAGCGGATTGTCCCAGCGCGTTCCCCAGACCAGTCTCGTTTCCTCGATAATCTTACGCGACCTGGCCAGCTGTCCCTCGGTAGCACTTAACCACTCTACCGGCTCTTTTTTCCCCACNTGTCTCCATTCATGAGCCGTCCCCGGAGATTTCCATTCATACTTACGGCGTCCTTTTCCGATAACGGTGGCTCCCTTTTTGGTCCAGTCCACCTCACCTCCCGCCACCCAGGCGGGCCCGGCGAAAAATACCAATGCATAACTGGTCTTAGGAGCTATCCGGTCGATCGAATCCGTCAACTCCTTCCGCATCAGCGCCGCCCGTCCCGCTCCGCCCATGGAGGCAGAGTAATCAATCACATATGCGATACGCTCTGCCTTGGAGGTGACACCGAAAAAGCTGGTTCCCCCACCAAAGCCAGAGCCCGATCCCTGTCCCCATCCTTCACCGAAATCATCCCCATCCCCAAATTCAATCGACTGATCAGGAGTATTTGTATCCGGAACAGGGACCGCCGTTGGTGTGGGAACGGANGAAGCGATCACCTTCGCGATCNCGGAGCTGGGCGCCGCCGGCTGGCGTTGAACCTGTGATGTCACCTCAGGACGCTCTACAATCTCCTGTTCCTGTGTCTCAGCCGAGTAGGCAACAATGGGGGCAACCTCGAGGCGCAATGAAGGGAGGAGCAGCAACGCCAGCACGATTGCCACCTGAATCACAATCAGGATCGCAATGACAAGACTGGCGATACTCGCCATCCGGCGNTGGCGCTTCAAGGCCGCCTCGGCCTCAGGAGTCGNATAGCTGCTAACGATACTCATACCGTGTTGATTCTGAACAGCAATCCCAGNGCACGCCCAGAANCNGAGCTTGAGTCTCATGCCGCCAACTCACAAGGAGGAAATCTACCTTTGCCTTGCTCGAAGTCCCGCAGGACGTTAAGCGCTGGCGCATGAGCAAATCCTCCTACGAGTCTCTCTGCGAGCTGGCCCGGGAACGCGCCCTGATCTCAACCACCGCCTCGGTCCTTGGCTGGGATCAGGAAACTTTTCTCCCAACCAAGGCCGTAGATCACAGAGCGAAGCAACTGGGCTGGCTATCCGGAAAGGCCCACGAGCTGGCTACCTCCCCTGAATGGCGACGAAACCTCGAGAAGGCTGAGGAAGAAGGGAGCGATAACATGCTCGAATCTGCGAACCTGAGAGAGTTCCGTCATCATTATGATCGATCTGCCAAACTACCCANGGAATTGGTAGAACACGAAACAACGACCTCCTCTCGTGCAAAGGCGGCGTGGATGCAGGCTCGCAAGGAGTCCGATTTTTCGCTCTTTGCCCCAGCCTTGGAAACCCTTCTNGAACTAGCGCGCCAGAAGGCAGACCTCTGGGGATTCAGTGGCGAGCCCTACGACGCCCTGCTGGAGGAATATGAGCGTGGTTCTACCACGGCGGAGGTTGCTGCTCTCTTTGATAGCTGCAGAGAATCAATTATCGAAATCGCTCACGAAGCAGTTGAACATTCTCAGTCTACCCCCGCTGATCTTCTCGAGGGAGATTACCCCGTCGTGAGCCAGAAATTATTGAACCGGGAAATCGCTGAGAGCCTCGGCTTCAATTTCGATGCAGGACGAATTGATACCGTTACCCATCCCTTCTGCACGCATCTCGGCCCGGATGACACCCGCCTGACAACCCGTTACGACGAGAATGACTTTCTCTCCTCCCTTTTTGGAGTGATGCATGAAGCAGGCCACGGCCTCTACGACCAGGGGCTGCCCAACAGCCAGCACGGATTGCCCTCAGGCCANGCTGTCTCCCTCGGAATTCATGAGTCTCAATCAAGACTCTGGGAAAATCACGTCGGGCGCTCACGACCCTTCTGGGAGAAGTGGCTGCCGCGGGCGGCGGACATCTTTCCCTCCCTNCGTCGTTTTTCCCTCGATGAGTTCCTGAGAGGCGTCAATCGCGCGAACTACTCATGTATNCGGGTAGAAGCCGACGAGGCGACCTACGACCTTCATATCCTTCTGCGCTTTTCNATCGAACGGCGCCTGCTGAACCGGGACCTTGAAGTCGCAGAAGTCCCTGAGGCATGGAACGAGGAATTCAGGTCGCTCTTTGGATTTCTTCCCCCTGACGATGCCAGCGGCTGTCTGCAGGACATTCACTGGTCGATGGGCGGTCTTGGTTACTTCTCAACCTACAGCATCGGTAATCTGAACAGCGCACAGCTCTTCGCCGCAGCAACTACGGACGACGGAATCTCAAGCGAATGCAGCAGGGCAAACTATCTTCCCCTTCTCGCGTGGATGCGGGAACACATCCACGCCGCGGGCTCAACCAAGCTCCCTCAAGAGCTCATGCTATCCGCTACCGGCGAACGCACAAACCCCTCTTTCTATCTAAAACACCTCCGAAGCAGATTTTGCCAGGGAGACTAGGACCGGCAAGCCAGCTTCCCGGCCTCCTAGATTCTCGAGCNACGCGCCGGATCAGCGAATTTCCATGCCCGTCTTGGCATAGATCCATTTCACTACTTTTCCCTTCTGGATTAACGCCTTGGCCTGAACTGTTTTCTCTCCAAAAATAGTTTGCGCCTTATAGGCAGCGAGACCCGTCTGATACATTTCACCATCTACGTTCTCCTCTTCGCCTGCCTTCCATCCCTCCACCTGCTCGAACTTAAACTCTTTGATACCACCACCTTTGACGCTCTCCTGCATGGCAGAGACGATTTGCTCTGCATTGAGGTTTGTGGGCACTGGTTCTGGNTCGGGCTCCGGTTCCGGAGCCGGGGAGGGCTGAGGATCTGGTTTCGGATCNGGTGCAGNGGTTGGAGTCGCCGGCGGAGGCGTCTTGGGAGTGCCATTATCGACCACGTCTGGAAGGGTCGGTGGCGGCACTGGCGCAGGTTTCGTGTTCTCAGCAACTGCGTTACCGACACCGAAATGACGTCGCGCACGGTAGGCAATGACCTGCTGGGCNAAGTCGGTTTCANCAATTTTAACCAAGCCCTTAAGGGGCCCGCCAGGAGATACTTTGAGAAGGTAACTTTTGCCGTCCAGCCCTCGCACCTCAACTGTAGTTCCTTTTTCCAGAGCCGTTTTCTGGCTCTCGTCGTCAGTGGATACTATCAACCTCTTTGACAGCTTAACGGTCTCAGGCCATTCGTNTTCCTTGATCGTTCCGAGNTNGATCTTGATCNGCAACTCCGTANCTCCCGCTCCAAACTTCACCTCCNGCATNNNCTCGGGAATCACCACCGAGGACGGAGTCCCGCNAAGGAGAGANTCACNAAGGGGCGTGTACATGATGCGACCCGCGAAGAAGCTGAGTATGATGGCGCCTGCCCAGATTGCNTATTTGTTCATACGGTAAGAAGTCTNCCCTTCGATAAAGCGCTATTTTAGACGATTTGTCAAATTAGGGGAAACCGTTGACCTCGGCACCTCCCCCCGGGATCCTCTGGAATGCAACGGCTCTTCCTTCTAGACGGTATGGCGCTGGCCTACCGTGCGCATTTTGCCCTCATCCGGAGTCCCATCTATACCTCCAAGGGGGTAAACAGCTCTGCTGTCTATGGCTTCACCAACACGATCCTGACCATTCTCGAGAGTGAAAAGCCGACCCATCTGGCCGTGGCCTTCGATACGCGGGCTCCCACACCCCGTCATCGGCTTTACCCTGAATACAAGGCCAACCGGGAAGAAATGCCCGAGGACCTCGCAACTGCCCTTCCCGGCATCAAGCGACTATGCGAAGCCTTCCGCATACCAATCCTTGAAATCGACGGCTACGAGGCTGATGACATCATCGGAACCCTCGCCGGCCATGCAGACAGGAAAGGCGGCTTCGAAACGTTCATGGTAACTCCCGACAAGGACTTTGGCCAACTCGTCTCGGAACACTGCGTCATGTGGAAGCCGGGAAGAAAAGGTAAGGAGCACGAGATCATTGACCTTACCGCGCTGAAGGATCTGTGGGAGATTGAAGCACCTGAACAGGTCATCGATATTCTTGGCCTCATGGGCGACAAGTCCGACAATATTCCAGGCGTTCCCGGGGTGGGCGAGAAGACGGCCAAGAAACTCATCGCAGAGTGGGGATCCGTGGAGCGTATTCTTGAAAACACGGACTCTCTCAAGGGTAAGCTGCGCGAACGGATGGTCGAGAATGCTGACCAGGCGAGACTTTCCCGCCAGCTTGCCACCATCATAAGGGATGTTCCCGTTGAAAAGTCCATTGAAGAACTCGCCCTAAAGGATCGGGACGATGCGGCGGTCCAGTCCCTCTTCACCGAGTTTGAGTTCAACGCCCTCGGGAAGCGCCTCTTCGGTAAAGACTTCGTCGCCGGGAGAGGTCATGCTTCCGTGACGGATGGGAAACAGAGTGATCCTACCCTGACAGCCAATCTGAAGACGATTGAGGATCTCAACCCGGTCTACACTCTTGTCGCAACGGATCGTGAACGCCGCGAACTCGCGGCGAAACTCACACAGCAGAAAGTCTTCTGCTTCGATATTGAAACCACCTCTCTTGATCGCTTCAGCGCCAATATTCTGGGCATTGCATTCAGCTGGGAAGAAGGCGCCGCCTTCTACGCCACTCTCCCTGACAGGGAAGCGCTCGAAATATTCCGCCCAGCCCTGAGCGGAGGTAGTGAGAAAATCGGGCACAACCTGAAATACGATCTTGCGGTCCTGCGCAGTCATGGGATTGAGGTCTCCTCGCCTCTCTTTGATACCCTCATAGCCCATACCCTGCTGTATCCGGAACAGCGCCACTCCATGGATTATCTCGCCGAGTCTCTCCTCGGGTATAGCCCCATAAAGCTGAGTGATCTCACGGGCGGTGATTCATCCGAGGCAGAAGAAGGAGGTGGGCAGGGAGATCTCTTCTCGGAAAAAGACATCTTGGACACGGCCTCAATTCCTGTGGAAAAAATGGCCCGTTATGCCGCCGAGGATGCCGACGTCACTCTCCAACTCGCAAACCTGTTGCGGCCTGGCCTTGAGGAAAAAGGACAAAGCCGCGTGTTCTACGACATAGAGGCCCGGGTTCTTCCTGTTCTGGTAGCAATGGAGAACGAGGGGATTGCCCTCGACCTCGAGGTTCTGGCTTCCTGCGGGAAAACCATGCAGAAGCGCATCGACGTTCTCTCCGCCTCTCTGATCGAGCAAGCAGGACGGGATTTCAACCTGAACTCTCCCAAACAGCTGGGAGAAATCCTTTTCAATGAGATGAAGCTCGTCGAAAAACCACGCAAAACAGCCACCGGTCAATACAGGACCGACGAGCAGACCCTTACCACTCTGGCGGTCAAACACCCGTTTGTCGCGGACATCCTCTCCTACCGACAGGCCAGCAAACTGAAATCAACCTACGTCGATCGATTGCCCGACTGGGTGGCTCAGAAAGATGGCCGGGTTCACACCCAGTTTCACCAGCTCGTAGCAGCAACAGGTCGGCTGGCCTCCAGTGACCCCAACCTCCAGAACATTCCGATCCGCTCAGATCTCGGTCGTGAAATCCGGGCCGCCTTCATACCACGAGGAAAACAATTTGTACTCTTTGCAGCAGATTATTCGCAGGTCGAACTGCGGATCATGGCTGCCATGTCCGGAGACCCGGGAATGATCGAGGCTTTCGAAAAGGACGTTGATATTCATTCAGCGACAGCCGCCCGGGTGAACGGGGTCAGCCTCGAGGACGTAGAACCTGCAATGCGCAGTGCTGCTAAAATGGTTAACTTCGGGATCATCTACGGCATTTCGGCATTCGGGCTCGGCCAAAGGATCGGCATCCCCAGAGCAGAGGCCGGAGAGATTATCGACACCTACTTTGAACAATATCCAAAGGTTAAGAAGTATATGGATACTACCGTGGAAGAGGCAAAGCGTACAGGCTTTGTCGAGACCCTCACGGGGAGGAGACGCTATCTCCGGGATATAACTTCCGCCAATGCCACCGTTCGTGGCAACGCGGAGAGAGCTGCTATAAACACGCCCATTCAGGGTAGCGCAGCAGATATGATCAAGATCGCAATGATCCACGTTCAGGAGGTTCTTGATAGCGACGAATATCAAAGCCGAATGCTCCTACAGGTTCATGATGAACTCGTCTTCGATCTCCATGAAGACGAAGTGGATGTCCTAGTTCCCCGAATCACCGAAGCGATGCAGACCGCCCTCCCACTTCCGCACGATGTCCCAGTCAGAGTCGATACGGGAACCGGGAGAAACTGGCTGGAAGCCCATTAGAACCGTCCCTAGTGTTCTGATTCCGGCTCTGATCGTTCGTCTTCGCAAGACAATCACCACAGACCCTGGATTCACCGGCCCGGGAAGACTGACTGATTTCTAGCCATCGTCCCAACCTACGGTAAGATGGTCCCATTAAGATGAGTCTCTTTCAGGGAAAAGGCGAGGCTTCGGGTATGATTCCCGAGCCGGAAAAACCTCCCCCATGCAGCAACAGCCCGCGC
>PBNG01000001.1 GCA_002723015.1 Roseibacillus sp.
TTCAGGGGATATATGGCCTCAGTATTCTACTTTGTTCCCAAAGATCTCGGCCTAAGTGCTGAAGCTACGGGCGAAACGATCGCGATCATCATGCCACGTACTGCTGCCGAAGGTCTGGTAGCCATTAGCGTGGAGATATTCGTCCAGCATTGGGTGCTTGGCTGGTATGCATTACTCGGCATCTTCAAGCTAGAAGAGCGAGCGGCCGGTGTGCAGCATGGCCCGACGGAGCATGCACATCGCCCCATTAGTCTCGCAGTACTACTGAGGATATGAGCATGGGCAAAAGCCGAGCCGTGGGCGACTAAGCGGTCCATACTAAGGAGCAAGATATGGGGATTGCCCCGAGCGGCGAGGGTATCGTCGCGTTGATCGTCGGCGTAGCAGAAGAGTCTCATTTAGGTCGGGACATCGACGAGTTCTCTACAAGGCACTCAGCGCGGCGCGCAAATCTTCCGGCAGACCCACGGATGCGGCGGTGAAGGCTTGATCGATCTGGTCGGTGCTACGGGCGCCGATCAATACTGAGGTTACGCCGGGCTGGCCAATGGCCCAGGCTAGCGCCAAGTCGACCATGCTGCGGCCGATCTCCTCGGCTTTGACACGTAGATTCTCGACTATATCGAAGAATTCGTCTTTGAAGTAGATGTCCTGGTGACCGGGTATGACGTCGAAGCGAGTGCCCGTCGGAACCTCTTCGCCGCGGCGGTATTTACCGGTTAAAAATCCCGCACCCAGAGGACTATAGGTAATGGTACCGATCTGGCGGTTGGCGCACAGCGGCAGCAGAGCCTCCTCGATATCGCGGACGACTAGATTGTAGTTGGGCTCAGTAGCCTCCATCCGCGCCGCGCCGAGTTTGGCTGCTTGGTCGAGCGCCTGCGCCAGTTGGTCGGCGTCGTAGTTGCTGCAGCCGACGCAGCGAGTTTTGCCCTGCTGAACCAGCGTATTGAGAGCGGCGACGGTTTCTTCTATCGACGTTTCATCGTCCCAGTTGTGGACCATAAAGAGGTCGATGCGATCGGTTTGCAGTCGGCGCAGGCTATCTTCGGCAGAGGCGAGGATGTGCTCGCGGTTCTGGGCTCCGGCGACCTTAGTCGCCAGTACGATTTGGTCGCGGTTGCCGCGGTCGGAAAGCCATTGGCCGACGATTTCTTCGGAGGTGCCGGCCGTATAAGCTTCGGCGGTATCAAAGAGGTTGATGCCGCGTTCTACAGCCCGGTCCATGACGGCGAAGGCGTCCACCGCCGCAATCTCGCGGCCGAAAGTGACGCAGCCCAAGCCGATCGGGCTGACGTGGAGGTCGGTCTGTCCTAGCGGGCGATAGTCCATGATTGTTCCCATTTGCTTGATAGTGCGGTGGCGGCTACATTGGGTGCCGCAGATAGATTAGAGAAGATACCCGTGGAACGCAATACAAGAGAATATACTCGTGGAATGCAATACAATAGTGGAATATGGGCCGGCGGCGGCGGTCGAATTCGCGGTTGAGCGGATCACCGCTACAGCTGGACATATGTTGCGCGGTGGCAGCGGGGCGAGTTGCTGGGGTTACAATCAGTCTAATATCGTCCGCTACGGCGCCGAGCTCTATGCGCTGAGTTGGCGCGACGATCTGAGCCTGCGGGTCTATCGGCGTCTCGGGCCGGGCGAGTGGGCCGAAAGCTCACCCCTGCCGCCAGTACCGCAAAACGGCAATGTGCTAGTCGATGGCGCGGGGCAGGTACACGTGGTCTCGGGGGCTAATGCTAGCTGGCATGCGGTCTTCGACGCCCAGTTGCGCGGCTATAAGATGCGGGAGTATGTCGCGGCAGACAGTCGCTTTGGTGCAGCGATGGGCATGGATGGGCGAATTTTCGCAGCCGGCGGGCTAGAACGGATGGCTTGGTATGTGTTGAACCCCGAGCAGGATTATCGGCCGTTGGCCAGCGGCGCGGTGCCGCACGAGAGACAGCGCGGCTATAATTTTACCGTCTTGCATGACCGCGCCGCGCATGTCTTTTGCAGCGACGACTATTTCGTGCGCGGCGAGCAGTATCCTAATGACTGGTTCAAAAGGCCCAACCCGGAGACTGGCCAAGTGGAACGGGTGGAGACGCCGCGGGGGATCTATCCGGTAATCAAATCTTACTACTATTATTGCGCCGACGTGCTGGCATCGTCGCCGGATTGGCGGATGCAGGTCATCAGCGATGTCACCGATACCTTTACGCCCGCCGACGGGGCGCGTGGGACCACCGAGCAGCAGGATCTGCTGATCGACGACCAGGGTCAGGTCCACATCATTTATTTTGAAAATCGTCAGCGAGTGACTACGGTGTGGGCGGCTATGGGCCAGGACCACGCCAACAGCCGTCTCTACCACGCCATGGGCCCACCGGGCGGCCCTTTCGCACATCGCTATTTGGGCAGCTATAATAGCGGTCGGCTGTATCAGAGCTCGGACGGGCAGATGCATTTCTTGCTGACTAAGGGACGGCGCGGTGCCGCAGAAGAGCTGCATTACGCGGTTGGTGAGCCGTGGGGCAGGATCAGCAAGCCGGTGCCGCTTGCGATGCCGGGGCGCTTCTGGCACGTATTCGTTTCGACTCGCCGCGCCGGCGGCACGCCAACGTCCTTCATCGATTGTTACTGGACAGGAGCTTACGAGAATAAAAGTAATGAAGTATGGTACGGGCGACTGTCGCCGGCGGTAGGCGGGTAGTAACGAGGGTTAGATCCCTTGGGAATTTTGCCTAAATTGACGCAGTTCGTCGCCAGAGAAAAAAATTGTTTGATTAGTTGATTGCTACCGCTCGCGACTCTGGCGGCTCTTTTTGCCTACAGTGAATTCGATGCACTGGGTGCAGACCTGAAAGAGGTACTGCGCGAGCGCAAGATGATCCCCGACTGCCTGGTTTTTTTGATCTGTACCGGGCAGATCAAGGACTACAATACTTTAAACTCCCACATAACCGAGATAATACCGTGCCTACCGGCTGGTATCTCCTCTACGAGTCGCTCTACGCCTACAACGCCTGCAAAGAGAAAGATAGTATCATCCCTTGGATCGCCGTCGGGCACGAATACAATTATGCTGGATAAGAGATGGGTCAAGGACACCGAAGGAATTTGGACCAGAGATAGTGAGTAGCTTAAGATAACGTTGGATATCCACCCGATCTTCGCCGATCCCGAGTTCGACGCGCTAGTCAACGCGATAAGCTCGACCGCGTCCGACGACCTTAAGCTGACTGAGTTGTTCGGCGAGGCGGTGGATATCTGATTTAATGGATTGCCCTTGATCCCGTTTGTGTGGTGGTAATATCGTATTTCGCATAACCTGACCTAATGGACTAACTGGCTTACTGATCAGACTACCGTTATAAATGCCACCTACCGGCACTGTACTTGGTTGTTAGTACTTGTTGGCTTTGGAGCCGACGCAGGTCTAAAGGAAAGGACGAAACGATGCGGCAGGGAAAATTTAAACTAGCCATGACTCTGGGTCGTAGTCCCAAGGAGCATCCCGAGCGCGTTAAGATCTGCAAGGAGATGGGCGTCACCTGCTGCGTGACCTCGCCGGATATCTATGAAATTAGCCGCGACCAGTACGAGGCGGCGATGCGGCAGCAGAAGGAGGAGTGGGCAGCGGTCGGCTTTACCATTCCGGTCTACGAGACTATGACCATCGTGCCCGGCAAGCATATCCGCCGCGGCACGGAGGGCCGCGAGGAAGAATTGAAGAATTATATCGCGGCGATCGTAGCGATGGGCAAGGTGGGAGTACCGGTGCTATGTTATAATCTTGGGGCCGGCGGCTCGCGTACCGATTGGGTACGGACGCGAGGCGGTGCGATCTCGTCGCAATTCGATTACGCACAGTCGAATGCTGAGGAGGATCGTTTCCCGGAGCCGCAGACCGAAGAGGAGTTGTGGGACAACCTGACTTGGCTGCTGGAGCGAGTAGTGCCGGTAGCAGAGAGAGCCGGAGTGCGGATGGGCTACCATCCCAATGATCCGCCGATCTCGCCCTACCGCGGATCGGCGCAGATTATGGTGAGTGTGGACGCCTACCGGAGGCTACTCGACATCGCTCCTAGCCCCAATAATGGCATTACTTTTTGTCAAGGCAACTTTAAGGCCATGGGTGATGATATTTATGCGGCTGCACGCGAGTTCTGTGAGCAGGGTAAGGTACATTTTATTCACTACCGCGATGTTGAAGGAACGGCGGATAAGGTCTTTACTGAGACCTTCCACGACAATGGTCCAACCGATATGGCCAGAATGCTGGAGGTCTACTCGCGGGCGGGCTTTGAGGGACCGATTCGTCCTGACCATGCGCCGACGATGGGCGACGAGAGCGCCGAAGAGACGCGTGGCTACGGAATGATGGGCAAGATCTTCGCCTTCGGCTATATGATCGGGATGATGCAGGCGCAGAATTTAGCATACGAATAGGAGTAGTTACATGCTGAAAATAGGTTTTGTGGCGGGTGCGGCCGGCTATCATGCCGTGCAGTTCGCCAAGATGTTCAACGGCATGAACGAGGCCCATAGGGACCTTGATCCATTCGGAGGAGGACCGCCGATGGCGACAATTGAGGGGGCGAAAGTCGTGCGGGTCTACGACGAATATCGCTCTGGGGCGGAGCTGCTATCCAAGCTCTGCGACGTACCGCAGGTGGCGGACTCGCTGGAGGAGATGTTCGAGGGTCTAGATGCGGTCGTTATCTGCGATGATCTCAAGTTCACACACTACCGCTTCGCGCAACCCTTTTTGCAACGGGGCATCCCCGTGTTGCTCGATAAGCTCTTGCTCAACAAGCCTTTCCCCGACAATGTCGAACTAGCGCGCGATCTGATCGACTGCGCCCGCGACCACGAGTGCTTATTCATGACATCGTCGGCGCTGAAATACGCGCGGGCGTTCGAGAAGCTCTACCGCGGTAAGGAGAATATTGGCGAGGTGGTAATGGCCTGCTGCATGGGGCCGGCGGATTTGATGTGGAGGCGACCGTTTGTTTTTTACGGCATGCACACGGTGACCATCGGCCACTGTGCGATCAATAATCGTCCGGTCGAGGTAGTGGATATCGGTGAACGCGGTCGTAGTGTGATTGGGGTCAAATATATGAACGGCGCGCAGTTGACCGCGATGTGTCCGCATGGAGTGCCAGTGGGCTTCCAGGCGCTGGTGCAGGGGACGCAGGGTGCCTTCCACGCTTGCGACGACGACGCCGGGTACTTTTATTCGACCATGCTTAAAGACTTTATCGCTATGGTCAAAAAAGGTGCGCAGACCTTTGATCTTCTGCAGGCTCTGGAGGTCTACCAGATTTGCTGCGCACAGGAGGAGTCAGTGCGCACGGGCAAGCCAGTGCGGCTGGGTTAGATTGCTAATAGCGCTTCGCACGAAGTAGTGTTTTCCAGCGACGGCCAGTGTTTGAGTATGTATTTGTACAAGCCGCCTGTGGCGGTGCAATAACGCGTTATACAACCAAGGCAGGCGAGCGCTGAGGTCACAATGTCGATCCCAATCTTGGTGTTGCGGATAGACACAACGTATCGTTCAGGCTTACCCACCAATGCCNAGACGGCGTTGCCTNATGGTATAAAAGAANCGTTGCCCGCCGAGTTGGACGAATCGTAACGGNTACTGAGTAGTATTTGACTCACNTGATCGCGTTAATCTACGTTGGAACGACGATGTGCTCTCCGGGGCGGAGTAGCGCAAGGCCGACGGGATCTACCAGCCCCGACTCCAGCCCGACTTTGCGGTCAACGCCTACCGGCTGCATCCAGACCTGCCATCGCGTCTGCCGCGCATCTTGATCAGTGAGATCGGCATAAAGGTTGTCAAAAAGGACACGCGTAGCTTATTCGTCCGATAACGGTGGTAGAGGTAACACTGGTGATCGAGTGTTTGCTGTATCGCAATGCGCTCCGCGATGACGAAGACTATTCATAGATAAAGGGAAAAAATCGTGAAAATTGAAGATATAAATATCTATTGCATCGAGCCCGAGATCCGGACTCAGGTACCCGACTATCCAGCGCCGATGTCGCAACTGCACCAGCGGGTGGTGTTTAAGGTTAGTATTGACAACGGAGTGGTCGGCTATGGCGAATACCGTTGCTACGCGCCCGACAGGTCGGCGTTGCAATCGCTTATAGGCCGCAATCCCTTCGACTTTATCAACCATGATCTCAATATCGGCCTCAGCCAGTGGTGTCTGGGGCTGTCGGCGGCGCTCTACGACGCAATGGGTAAGTGTCTAGAGATACCGGCCTACAAGCTGATGGGTACTAAGATGCGCGATCGGGTGGCAGTGGCGGCGTGGACTCGACCGTGTCCGCCCGAGGTGTTCAGCCACCAGATACAGCGTGCGGTAGATATGGGCTATAACCTCTTCAAGATGCACACTTGCCACCACTACGACGTCTACGAGCAGACCAATGCGGCCGAGCAGGTAGCGCCCGAGCGCTTCCGTATCCAGTATGATTTTAACCATAACCGCTCTTTAGGGGTGGTGCTGCCGATTATCAAGCGGTTGGAGAAGTCGTGGGTAGTCGGCTCGGTGGAAGATCCGTTAGTGCTGACCGACATTGACGGCTGGCGGCGCCTGCGCGAGAAGACCGATATTCCACTCTACATGCATGTGCCGCCTTTGGGAGGCTTGCAAGAGATGCTGCACGGCCTGGCCGATGGCTATATCATCGGCGAATACTGCGGCGGTTTCGGTGACGCGCTTCAGCGTGGTTTTGCCTATTCGAAAGCCAACATACCGTCGGTTATCCAGTTGACCGGCGGGTCGCTGATTACGGCTTTTGCATTGCACATGGGGGCAGTGTTGCCTAGAGTTGCGCATACGATTACGCTGGATGATAATTACACTGAGGACTTGGCCAAAGAGCGAATCCCGGTAATCGAGGGATGTTCACCGGTACCGGAAGGACCTGGTTTAGGTGTTGAGGTGGACGAGACCAAGTTGCAGGAGATGGCAGCGCGCCCATCGTATGAAATGCCGAAGGTGCTAGGCATTACGCGCTTTGCCGGTGGTCGTACGCTCTATTCGGTGGGATTTCCGAATCTGGAGGCGCTGATAGGGTATCAGGAGGGGTCGGTGCGCGGCCACAAGTTTGATCTGCGCGAGGACGACGGTTCGGAGGACTTCGCGCAGCTCTACGAGCGGGCTCAGAACGAGGGGTCGTTCTTCGAGTGAGAAAAGTCGGTCCAGAATATCCGATATTGCAGTCGGCGCGTTTGCGTTTGCGGCCCTTTGCGTCTGAAGATATCCCCGAAGTCAATCGCTTAGTTGGCGACTGCGATGTGGCGAGACCGCTTATCGCGGTAGACTATCCCTATAGCGAAGACGACGCTCGTCGCTGGATCGTCAAGCACCAGCCCGGCTATGAGGAGAGCGGGTCGCTAAATTTCGCGGTCGAGCGGCGCGAGGATGGAGCGCTAGTGGGTTTTATCGGGATCGGCGGCAACGGCAGTCAGGCGGGGATGGGCTATTGGTACGGTAAGCCGTTCTGGGGCAATGGATATGCCACTGAGGCGGGATGCACGACGCTGGCTTTTAGCTTTGAAGAAATCAGATTGCAGCGGGTCGAGGCTTCGCATCTGTCGAGTAACAGGGCTTCGGGACGGGTATTGCAAAAGATGGGGATGTATTTTGTCGGTCGGAATCCATACTACTATCCCAAATGGGACAAGCACTGCGATAAGGACGAATACGCGATCACTAGGGCGGACTACCAGAAGGTATGTGCAGAGGCGCCCGACCACTATTGTTACCAGCGATTGGCGCCGTCTTGATGCTGCTCAATCCGCAAGATTTTTCCGAGTCCTGTTTTGTGCGACAGGATCCGAGCGATGACGCGCTCTTTTACAGCGTGGCGCGCAAGGTAGTGCATATTGACGAGGGAGCAATTAAGGCGTTGACGCGGTTCTTGAGCGAGCAGTTGTCGCCAGGCGGCAATTATCTCGATCTGATGAGTAGCTGGCGTTCGCATTTGCCGTCCGATCTCGGCGGCCATGTTACTGGCTTAGGGATGAACGCCGAGGAGATGGCGGATAATCCGCAGCTCGACGAATGGGTAGTGCATAATTTGAATGCGGAGCCACAGTTGCCGTTTGCAGATCGGCATTTCGATGCGGTGATTTGTACTGTATCAGTGCAGTACATGATCCAGCCACTAGATATTTTTCGACAGGTCGAGCGCGTGCTCAAGCCGAGTGCGCCCTTCATCGTCTCTTTTTCCAATCGCTGTTTCCCGCAAAAGGCCACCGCGCTGTGGCTAGCGACGGCGGATGCGGAACACGTCGAATTGATCCGTAGTTATTTTGGCGATGGATGGGACGGCGTTGCGACCCGGAGCTACCTTCCCGAGCATGCAGATCCCCTCTTAATCGTCTGGGCGAATCGATCTGCTGGATAATGCGGAGATCGCCTCGTCCAGACTACCCACTTCAGCCTGCTAGATCCATCAAGTTGAGTTTGGCGATACTGACGTGGCCATTACGCACGATGCTGCTGTCGGCCTCTTGCCGCGTGTCAAGTCTGATGTCAGCGACTTGGTGGCGGAAGGTGTCGCCGCTACGCTTAAACCATGATCCGTAGGTGGTGTGGCTGTTTCGCGCCGCCATGAGCCGGCAGTCGGCGGCCGCCTTATAGGGCAGATTGACATTCCGGGTGATGGGGCGGCTGAGGAATTCTGAGTCTTCAAATAGAGATGGGAAGACCCGCGCGAGCAATTCGGCGGTTTGTTGTTGCAGTCTGGCACGTTCTCTTTCGGGTAAGCCTCCGCCCTTGAGATAGGCATCGAATACATCTTTTTCCAGAAATTGCGATAGCGCTACCGCCGGGACACCCGCGATATTGGCTTCGAGGCAGGCGCCGATAGTGCCGGAGGCTAGCACGAAGCCGATGCCGGCATTGATCCCCATATTGATTCCAGAGACGATCAGGTCGGGTTTGGGCTTACATAGGTGGTAGATGCCAATATTGACGCAGTCGGCCGGAGTACCGTCGATGACGTGCGCCTGGATACCATTGACCGACTCAGAAGAGAGCACAAGAGTCTGAAAGCAGGAGAGAGCTTTACCGCGACCGCTTTGCTCTTTTTGAGGCGCGACGACGGTCAGATTCCCTAGCGTCTGCAGGTATTCGACGGCGAAGAGTAACAGCGGTGAGGTGTAGCCGTCATCGTTGCTGAGTAGGATGTTCATAGCGCGCTCTGCCCGTCTTTGTGTCGCACATGGCTACTGAGCTTACCGAGCCAAAGTTTCTTTTCGGGTGTTAGCTTCATCGGCATGCAGTTATGCAGCAGGTGGACATCTTCAGTGGTGGCTTTTTGCATATGGCGCCCCACATCGCTAACGTTGCGGTCGATACCGTCGTTCACCGGCAACTGGCAACTGGCAATGCGTAGTTTGTTCATTAGCTCACTCAGCCTCATGTGCGGTTAGGAAGGTCTCGGATCACTTAGGCTCGTAATCGGTTTCGACAAGTCAGCCAAAGTCGTCGGGCACGATGTGGGTGCGTTCGGGGTAGAGTCTCTTCTTGCGTTCGGGTAACAAGGCCATCGCGCTAGCTGTTGGGGCAGGCCGCAGATGACGTCGGCGGCGGCCCACGAGGCACTCACAGCTTTATGCGGTACGTTGTCCTCGTTTTGCCATTGCCAGACCAAGCGCAAGCCGGTGCTGTGTAATACTAAAATCTGGCCCCGTCTGGCGGTAAGGGACGTCGGCTCTTGTTTGACCCAGAGCATGTCTATCAGGTCGGGTGGCATGCTGATATAGCGCTCGACTGCCTCCTGGGCAGGACTTAGTTCGCTCTCACTTAATACATCACATAAATGGAGATAACCAGTAATATCGAAGAAGTAGCGATGTTTTAAGGTCAGCATCTCATTTGCCTTGCCTTACTTGGGACGTGGCGTGTATTGATTCCGGTCTTGCCAGAAATTAACAACTATACTTCCTATCTCCAAAGCACCCGGGGAGATTTATGGTCAAAGTTCTGCTCATGGCGATGAAATGTGGCGTTTTAGCGAGGCTATAGGAGAAAAAGATGGACGAATTACAAGTCAAAACTTTACCGGTACTCGACTGGCACGGCATTTGGCCTGGGTATGTCAGCCACGATGAAGCAGGCCTATATTTTCCTCAGGATCTGCCCACCGGCGTCCGTCTGGCCGTGCAGCAAGCCGAATGTTCTGATCCGGTCATGGTGCGTCAAGAGCGCTGGGAAGCCGGCAACATCCACTATCCCAGTTTGATTAAAGAAGACGATTGCTATCGCTTATAATACTGCTGTTTTGCCGATGCCGAAGATCCCTGGGTCAAGGCCGGCCACGTGCCGGGCAAAGTGCCCGCGCTGTGGTGCTACGCCGAAAGTGCGGATGGCTTCCACTGGGAGCGGCCCTCGTTGGGACGGATCGAATACGATGGTTCCAAGGACAATAACATTCTCTTCGTATGCGAAGAGAGGGGCTCGCATTACGGGTATATGAATGTAATGCACGACCCTCACGGTAGCGACGAGGAGCGCTACAAGGCCATTGGCATTACGGGCAAGTTCTGGGTCGATGGCCGGCTAGCTAGCCGGGCGGAAGTAATGGAATTACGGGCCAAGCGCGAGGCTGCTGGAGACGCTGGAGAAATCGGGGCCAACATAACGTCTCAGGTAGTGGTCACCGGCGGGGGTTCGCCCGACGGCTTAAGCTGGACCCACCTGCCCGAGCCGATCATGGAACCGCCTTTCCTGCTCGATACGCAAAACATTCTCACCTACGACCCAGATATTGGTAAATATGCAATTTACCTGCGTAGTGGACGCGAGCGGCGCCGGGCCGTATCGCGCTACGAAGCACGCGATTTTCGCGGCCCCTGGGAAAACCATCGCATGGTGCTTACGGCCGAGCCCGACGATCCGCCCGATTGGGATATCTACGCCCCAGGCTATTGCCGCCACCCGCACGGCCAGCACCTCATGTTCTTCAGTCCTTATCGCCGGGCCAGCGATTTAGTCGATGTGTATTTGTCGACCAGTCACGATGGCCAGTTGTGGTATCGGCCGGAGCGCAAGCCGGTCATTCCGGCAACGGAACGCTATGGCAGTCTCTATCCAACGCCCGAATTGGTGGAACTGGATGGCGACCATTGGGGCGTGTTGACGCTGGCCTGCCCACATCCGCACAATCTTGATTCCGATCAGCCGCATGAGTACATCTGGGCAGTGTGGAAGCGCGACCGGCTAGTAGCCTGGGAAACAGACAACTGGGCCGAATTTGCCTTAAGCGAACAACTATGCGCCGGCCAGCAATTGAAGCTCAATTTCAAGACCGCGCTACCAGGTGCCTTTGTCGAAGTGGAGATCGTCGACGGTAGTTTACCCAATCGTGCGGGCGCCACTTTGGTGCCAGCCCTTGAAGGTTTTAGTTTTGCCGACTGTGACCGTTTATATGGGGACGAGTTGGCGGCGGTAGTCAGCTGGAGGGGACAATCTGATCTGTCAGCGCTGAAGGGTCAGAAGATCCACCTACGATTTCGCATGGCGCGCGCCCAACTCTTCGCCATTAGCCTTTAATCAGGAGAAAGAACATGAGCCAAATAACCCCAGGTCTCACACCTTTTTTAGACTGGTTCGATATATGGGCGGGACTAGCCGGAGTAAATAAAAACGGCGAAACCTGGCTGCAGGATCCACCCGTGGGCGTGCATTTGTCGGTCCAGTCAGCCCAGCGCTCGCAGATCTTCTTGCGGGCGGAAAAGTCCTGGGAACAAGGCGGCTTGCACTATCCATGTATCCTCCATGAAGAAGACCGTTATCGTCTGTGGTATTGGTCAACGGGAGCTGCGAAAGGAGCTTTTCGGCTGCACGGGTATGCCGAAAGCAACGACGGCTTTCACTGGCAGCGTCCCGAGCTAGGACTGGTGGATTACGAGGGCTCCAAAGCCAATAATTTGGTATCTCGTTACGAGGAATTTGAACTCAATTCAGTATTCATTGATCCCAACGCCGATCCGGAGGAGCGCTACAAGGCTATCAGCCCCCGGACGATCTTCTTCCGCAATGGTGTCATAGATCCGGATATTGGCTGGACAGAGTTCCGCGAGCTAGCCGCTCAGACTAAAGCGGCTACCGATCCCACGAAGAGCACTATGGATGCGGTAAAAGAAGAATTCAATGTGTGGCGCGACAATGTCGTGATGGGGGCTGTATCGGCTGATGGTCTGCGTTGGCGCGTTTTGGACGAACCTCTTGTAAATGTGGGCGGCACGCCTCTTGATACGCAGAACATTGCCGCTTACGAACCCGAGACCGGCGAGTATGTGGCTTATCTGCGCGGTTTTCCCGAGGAGCTACAACACGATTTCAGAGGCCGCCGCGCTCTGCGCAAAGTGGCGGGTAAGCAATTTGGTAACTGGAGTGTACCGCGTTACGTGCTGACGGCCGACCAGCAGGACCGCTGCGACGACGATATCTATACCTCAGCCTATTGTCGCTACCCCGGGGTTCCAGGACTACACCTGATGTTTCCCGCGATTTATCACCGCTTAGATTCCGAGCTCGACGTGCAGCTGGCTGTGAGTCGGGATGGCTGGAACTGGAGCCGGCCCGAGCGCAAACCCGTTATTGGACGCGACGCCGAAGACGGGGAGTACGGTATGGTCGTCGCCGGGCCCAATTTGGTGCCACTCAACGAGCGGGAGTGGGGTCTGCCTTACGCTTGTACATACATGAGACACGATCGCGCCCCCAAGGAAGAAGGGCCGTGCCGAGATGTATTTCGCTGGGCCATTTGGGAGCGCGATCGTTTGGTGGCACTTGAAGCCCCGGTGGAGGGACAGGTGACTACGATCGGCCGCCTCTGTCACGGCGACCAACTGCGGCTGAATTTCAAAACTCTGAAAGCGGGTTGGGTCAAAGTCGAGCTTGTCACACCGCCCACCGAGCCTATAAGTCTGGTAAAAGCCATCGAGGGATTCAGCCTCGCCGAAGCAGATGCGCTCAGTGGCGACGAGTTGGACCAGGTGGTGACGTGGAACGGTAAGGGCGATCTTTCTCAGCTGCGAGGCAGGAAAGTAGCAGTGCGTTTTCACATGGCACGAGCTAAGCTTTTTTCCTTCGCCATTTGAATTTTTTTCAGGCTGTTTTGATTACGATCGGAGAAAGAGTCTACCACATAGCCTTTGGCTAAACCGTAAAAGAGGAGTTTGCGGGCGCGAAATGCTCTTAGGCCGCCGTAGTATTGTCGGCAGCAGCCCCTTCGTTGACGACTGCTCGCTGCAACTGTAGACTATCAACATGGAACGACTCCACGCCAAAAGTAGGTAGCCGCTCAGACTCGGTTAGAGACAACTTATCGCAGCACCAAACTAAGTCTCAGCAAGGTCAATCGGCGTTCGCAATTATGGCTTATTTCTTTCTTTTTCTTTTCTTAGCTGGCACTCCGTACTTGCACGCTCAAGCTCGGGATTCTGCCGCGGCTGCGGCTGTTGCCCACGAAAATGGCAAGGCGCGCTTTGCCCAAGGCGACATCGAAGGCGCATTGCTAGCCTATCGCCACGCCCTTAAATTGGACCCGCAACGGATTCCTGCCCATCTCGATTTAGGCTTAGCTCTCTATCAGCGGGGCGACGGCGAGGCAGCGCTGGTCGCTTTTCGCACCGCACTTCGCCTCGATCCCGAGCATGCTCCAGCTCACATGTATCTGGGGGCACTGCTTTACAGCCAGCGGGATATAGAAGGTGGTATTCGGGCCTACCGTCGCGCTATCCGCTTAGATCCCAGCTTGGTTCAGGCGTATAGCGATCTAGGCGGCATCCTTTTCGACCGCGGCGATTTAGCCGGGGCTATTGCCGCTTCTAACCGGGCAGTAGGACTAGATCCCGAACACGTGCTCGCCCGCTACAACTTAGGGCTGGCGCTGCAAAAGCAAGGCGATGGCAAGGCCGCGGTCCAGTCCTTTCGCCGCGCTCTCGAGGCCGATTCCACCTATGTGCCGGCGCGCTACAGTCTAGCGCTAGCACTGCACGAAAAGGGCGACGGCGCCGCGGCCATCGCACAGTACCGCCAGGTTATCCGCCTCAATCCCAAACACACCAGCACCCACAACAATTTGGGTTATTTGCTCTACAGCCGCGGCGATGTCATAGGCGCTATCGAGCTCTTGCGCCGGGCGATCTCACTCGATCCCAATTACGCCCAGGCCCATTTCAATCTGGGTCTGGCCCTCAAAAAGCAGGGAGAGATCGACGGGGCGATAATATCCTTCCGCACTGCCCTGCGTCTACACCCAGGTTATGTCCGCGCCTACAACCATCTGGGCGCTGCCTTGTATGCCCGCGGCAACATCCTTGCGGCAGTTCAGACCTATCAGCAGGCCCTGCGACTCAAGCCCGATTACGCAGGGCCGCGCTTCGGGCTAGCCACCATCCTGCAGCAGCAGGGCAACGAGGCCGCCGCCGTGCAACATTACCGCACTCTAGTCCGGTCTGGCGACGATGAACATCTGCAGCAGATGGCGCGCCAGATCCTCCGCGCCTTAGGTGCGGAGCTGTGAGAGCAGTTTTATGAAGTTGTTTTTAAACCTCTGATATGCCCAAGCGACCGACTCAATCGGCTCGATACCGCCCCGGTATTATTGCGCCATAGTCCCGATGTACATCAGGGGGGTAAATCAATCCAGCATAACCGGCGTCATACCATTACCTTCTTCCACTCTAATAAAGCGGTCCCCTGCTACTTGGGTATATTGATCGAGTTGCCCGCTAGGCCAACGAATCTCTAGCGTATCGGCAAACGCTCTTTGTCCCAGTCCAAAGGTGATCCACGGGCTGTTATACGATAGGTAATTAGAGCCGGCATTGATCTCCCTGAGTTGCTGTTGATCGCCGGCGACCAGGCGTATTCTGGCACCGACGCCGTCGCGATTACTCGTAATCCCCAACGTGCGTACTGCAAGCCAGTGGTGCTCCACGGTAGTGTCGTTGCGCAACAAGGTGGGGATATCGTTTTTGTTGACCACAAACAGGTCCTCGTCGCCGTCGTTGTCGTAATCCCCTATGGCCGTGCCTCGACTCGATTTGACTAATTGCAGGCCCGGACCAGCCTGGGCGCTGACATCGACGAAGCGAAAGTTTCTGTTAGGGGAGGTAACGCCGTCATTACGGAAGAGGTTATTGCGCTGGGCGTAACTCGACTGGGGGAAAAAATCCTCTAAAGCCGCGGTGACGTGGCCGTTCGCAATAAAGAGATCCAGATCGCTGTCCCGATCCCAGTCGAAAAGGACCGTACCCCATTGTAGCGGCATTAAGGTAGTGCGAGCAACACCGGCGGCGAAAGAGATATTGCTGAAGCTGGCCCCGTCGTTGCGGTGCAGGGTAGCGGTCTGCCCCTCATAATTGCTCACCGCTAAATCCAGATCACCGTCGTTGTCCCAGTCGCCGGCGGCCAGGCCCATGCTGCCTTCGACCTGGCCGTCGTCGTCGTAGGCCACGCCTAGAGCCAGAGCCTCTTCAGCAAAAGTGCCATCGCCCTGGTTAGTGTAGAGAAAATTGGGAGTAGCGTCGTTGGCCACGTAGAGGTCTAAATCGCCGTCGTCGTTCCAGTCAAGGAAGATGGCCCCTAGCGTTTTACCTAGTGCCTGATTGAGCTCGGTCTGTTGGCTGATATCCTCGAAAGTACTATCGCCTCGGTTACGATAGAGTATATCGGGTTCGGCGGCGAAGGCTTCGGGAGAGGCGACACTAGCAATACCGCGCTGACCGCCAAATAAGCCGTCGCGTTGCTCACCTGGCAGTAGGGCAGTAGCCGGATCGAATGCGACGTAGTTGCCGGAGAAGAGATCCAGATCGCCGTCGTTGTCCCAGTCGCCGAAAGCGCAGGCGGTACCATAACGGCCGTCGTCGACGCCAGCCTGTTGGCTGATGTCGGCAAAGGTGCCGTCGCCTTGGTTGGCGAATAGGCGGTTGGAGCCGTAGTAAGTGATGTAGAGATCACCGTCGCCGTCGTTATCATAGTCGCCGACAACACAGCCGACGCCCCAACCGCTGAT
>PBNG01000002.1 GCA_002723015.1 Roseibacillus sp.
GCGGCTCCCTTCGCTTATCATTGACGGATTTGAGGCAGGATTTTTAAAAATCCTGCCTCAAATCCGTCAATGATAAGCGAAGGGAGCCGCTATACCAAAACTACTGGGGAGAAGGTTGCGCAGATACTACCTACTATTTCAAACCATGTCAATAGCATGCAATGATGCCATATACAAAATTTTAATTTAAACTCGCCGGGCATTCAAAGGAGAAAAAATCATTAAAGGCGGCAAATGGGTTGTTGGCACTCGGAGCCTGAAGGTGATATTTTATTTCCGCACTTCCACCTCCCTCGCAGGGTAGGGTCCACTCAATCGGGAAAAGTGAACGCGATTGGCCCTTAGGCATATCGGCTGCCTGCAGTAGCCGAAACCAACCCCACGGCCCCTCGAATTCCAACTCCGACAGGCTGGTTTCCCGCGTTAACACTTCCAAGCTAGCCCCGAGAATCCCGTCGCTATTAGGCCATGAATAATCGCCCCATTCTGGAGGCCCCATCTTGTAGCAGGACTCTTCACCATCAATAGCCAGACATACCTGAGCCAAAACTACTGTCTTGCCGTCAGCGCCCTGCGCCGCAGGTAGAGCTGGCTTGAGACGAAACGGAACACTGAGCTGCCCTTCACGGAAAAGGTTCTGGGTCAGCTGTTCGGCTCTATTCAGACTCTGGACCAGTTGCGATGACACTTTTACCCCACGGCCCTGCCAATCGTACCCCTCCCAGGATCGGACGTCGATCAACGGCTCCATCTCGGCTTGTACAAAGCTCCACAAGGTGCCACTCTGAGGCGCGAAGAACTTTGCTAAGTCCTCAATCGGCACGTCTTGCGCCCCATCTATATCGAACGGATAACTAGACTCAATAAACGTGCGGTACTCATTATAAACCACCTCGTTCCATCGAGTATTCAGATAGGTCTGAGTGACTGCTATCACTGAATCCCAAGCCTTTAGCACAGGGAATTCTAACAACTGTTCTCTAGACACTTTGGACAAAGCACTAGCTTCGCTGAGTATTTTCAAGGCCTCGGGCAATTCCACTGCCGTCTGCTCCAAGACCGCCACCGCGTGATCCCGCGCCTTTAAACCGCTTTCATCAACCAATCCCTCTAAAACCACGCCGAGTCCAGCAAAATGATTTAACAATTCAACCATTACCGGCGGAGGACCGTCCTGCTCTACAGGAGCAGGCGCAGCAAAACCCTCCTCACCCTCCGGCGGCGGCGGCAATATACTGAGACTATGAAGGTCCGCAAAATACAGATCTACGTAGAACTCCGGCGTGTCGCGGAGGAGTTCAAAGGTTTGGGCAACTCCCTGTCCATCATCTCCAGCACCTTTACCACCTTTACTGCCTTTCATCGTTTTTTTCACATCTTTGCCGATAGCTTTGACCATTTTCGGCGGCTTGGGCGGCTTGATTCCAACGAGCTTGAGATATTTTTTCACCATCTTAACAATCTTCTTGCTGTCTGGACCCTCTTCTTCGACCGAATCCTGGTCCTCTTCTTCCTCGTTTTGTCCCTCCCAATCGACCTGGAATCGCGTTTGGGCGGTCAGTCCATCTATGAGCGCGACCAATGCTGAAGTCGACGGGTCCCCGAGCTGCTGAAGGAACAGCGACATTTCCATCAAGTCAGAGCTCATGGGCCGGTACACTGTGTCGTCTATGAGACGTTGCCAGTGCAGTGCATATTCCTCGAAGTAAAGCGCATGGAGAGCCAACGCTAACTCGTCTGGATCTCGGAGGCTCAATGGCAAATTAGCCGCAGTTTTGCCCAACACCCAATCCTCTTGGCTTGGAACTACACTCTCCTGCTCTATCGCGTCTCGAACATACGTTCGCCAGCCCTTCACGGTAAATAAACCCGGCACCTCATAATCTGCTCGGAAAACACTAGCTGCTTCCCCACTCAGTATCTGATTGAGCGTCACGACTGGTAGACGCTCAATCCCCGTTTTAATGAGGCGAGAATATATGCTGGCAATCGTGGGTGTCTGATATAGTTGACTCCGAATCGCAGTAATCAGATCGGCGTCGAGCGAAAACCCAGGCCCTTCGTCGCGAACAAATCGGGAGATCCAGGTAGAGATAAGCGCATAGCTTTGCAAACGCAGTCTTTCTACCGCTTCCGTTTCGCGTGTCGAGAAATAGACTTCCTCCAAGGCGAGAGCCAATTGCTTCTTTAGGAAGGCCGGAGTTCCATCCATTCCATCGATAGAAATCTCCTCTAACATCAAACGGGTCAATCCGCTTCCCAGCCGCTCTCGTTGAGGTCCCAGCAATAAGTATGCTTTGAGGTAGGCGTAAATCTCTTCGTCAGCTCCAGGTTCCTTGAGAAAACGGCGCAATTTTTCTTCCACAGCGCCAACGATGTAGCGTTTGACTAGAAGATCGATCTTTTGATCATACAATACCCTCAGATCTTCGCGGAGTTGGCCACTGCGATAGAGTCCCCAACTGAAAAAGGGCGGATCTTCCAGTTCCAATAGCCGTTGTCGCAGGCGATCGAGGTGCGAAAAATCGCTGGGAAATTCAGCGGGAGTCCGCAACTCGACTAACTGCACCATCTTGGCGTCTTCGCCAATAGCCTCCAGTTGGGCCACGTTGGTATCGTACGCCTTCGAAACGGATCCGCCGAAGCCAACGAGTAACGCCAGCGCAGTAGCCCCGAGGGCCAACTGCCTGCACCACGCGCGCCAAAGCGCATTCTTAGTGCGAACCACTATTTTGTGATCTCGTATGACGACATCGGACAACAGATCGCGGAGGAAGAAACCCTTTTTTCCTTGCGATGGATCTTCCCTCGACTGATTTAAAGTGGAAATCAGCGTGGAGGAATCGGCTTCTGGATCGAACTGATGTATGTACGAGCTCAAGACGCGTCCGAGCGGTTGGCCCTCCTGAGCACCGCTGACGAAATAGAATCCACGAAAGATCGGATCTTGTTGGTAGGCATGAGGCCAGAATAATTCGTCGACAAAGTCAGCAAGTCGATCGCGGTAAGCAGCAAACTCCTGCGGAAAAAGATAGAGGGTGGATTTTTCGGTATCCTCTATTTCTCCACCCAGTCTTACCAATAGCCGCTGGTTAAGGGCCTTGAGCAGCCGGTCAAAATCACGAGTGAATATCGTCTGCGCATCGGACGATGCCAAATCTTCACGATTGATAGTAGAACCCCATAACTGGTTTCTTTGGTGGGGTTCTAAATCCTGGAAAAACTCTTGAAAGCCCAGCAGCAGATCGCACTTGGTGAATACAAGATAGATCGGAAAACTGACCCCTAAGTATTGCATCATCTCGGAGAGGCGGGCACGCAATCGGATCGGATCGCACTGCGGATCCCCACCTTCGTTGGATTCAGCCAGATCGGCTAGACTAAGACACAGTAACACTCCATTGATCGGCTTGTGACGATGGTGTTTCTCAAGCGTCTTTAGCAGCGTGTGCCATTCTTCGACCGCGTCTTCATGGACCATATAGCGCCCAACCGTATCGACGAGAACGGCGGCCTGATGCACCTCTATATCACAACCGGAGTTCCGACTTTCTCCCGTTCCTACGACCTCTCTAGTGATTCCAAGACCGGAATGGGTGATCGCCGATGTTTTACCGACACCAGGCGGTCCAACCACCATGTACCAGGGCAAACTATACGGAGTCTTGAGTTCTTCGGGACCCTGTGTCTTGAGAGATTTAATCGCCGCTTCAAGTTCGCGGGCAAAACGGTCCAGATCTTCCGAAACATCACTACCCTGCGCCTTATCTGCCAGAACCTGTTCCATACGAGCGGCACTACGCCGGTCCTGAATCCACCGATATACCCAAATGGCTCCGACCACAGCAAGGACCAGGCCGACACATGCTACTTGGGGCTCATTCGGCAAGTCCAGCAATATACCCAAGGCTAGAATTAGCCACAGGAGAGTCAACGCCACTACTGGTAACAGGGAACTCACGCGCCGATATACAAAAATCACTAACCCAGCAGCAACGACACTACCGGTAACCAGGAGTAGAGTGTCTTCTGACCAACCCAGCAAGACTCCCACCGCCAGCACCCCGAAAACGAGCAGGGCAAAGGCCAACCATACCAGTATCTTTTTTAACCAAGTCACGATCTTGCTCGCTCTTTAACCACGTTTTATCAAAAAAACTGCCTTTACTCAACCAACCTGACGTATCACCTCGAGTACCTTTGCCACTTCGTCAGTAACCCCTGCGTTCTTGATATAATAGTATAACAACCCAGCCACCCCCACCGCAGCAGGAGTGGCCCAAAGCGGCAGTTGCCAACCGAAGATGGCTTGAGCCTCATCTTCGGGATAGCCATTTGGCGAGAGAGTGCCAGCCGATGGTCCCTGGCTCTCCAGTCGTTGCAGCACAGCGCGGGTTTCATCAATAAGTGGCTGCATAGATTCTCCCTGTCTCTCACGGTATTTTCCCCTAAAGCCGAAAACCATACACATGAAAAATACCTCTAAAACCTTGGGCCGATCCTGCACTTTGGCGAGTAGTTCAAAGAATTTTTCGCCCGAGCCATAACTCTTATATATCTCCAATTGCAGTGGATGAGCTGCCCAATGAGCCTTCTGATCCCAATCCGCAGCGAGGAGCCCTTCGTCAATGAAGGCTACCAGGGCGTATTTCATCGCGCCAAGATCCTCTGGGTCCACCCCCAATCGCACACCCTCATCCTCAAACTCTGTCAACAACTCTTGGCAACGCCGGCGCAATATTTTAGGCTCCGGATAACGGCCTGAAGAGCGCAGATGAAGGACAAAAAGCAGGCATCGGTTGCACAAGTGTGTCAACGAATCGCGCTTCGCTATTTCGGTGTGCGTCATATCGTTCATATGCATTCCTTGCCTAGAGTACCGCGATAAGCTCAATCTTTAGATCAGCAAAATCAGTCGGTGCCCAAATGGCGATAGAGCGACTACGACGAATAGCCTCCCAGAAAGGTCCTACTTTTTCCAAGCGAAAGTAGTACTTGCCAGACTCCGTTGGCAGTCCCGCCGGGGGATCATCTACCATCTCGACCGCAAGTCCCTCGGTCGTACTTTCAAAGACGGCATCAATGGTCTCAGGAGAAGAAACGGTGATCGTCTCAACGAGCTTTTTCATCGTCTCTTCGTCTATCGTATCACCGCTTCCAAGGACGTAGAAATCTGCCTCTTGCAGTACAAAGTCATCTATCATCCGGCCAACATACAGCGCCTCACGGGTCTTTTCGAGTATAACGGAGATGTAGTTAGCAGCAGTAATTCCACCGAGAATATCTTCGATTTTCACTGCTAAAGCACCAAAACAATCACCGAGCGCACTATGGTCATAATGTGGAAAATCGACTTCGCTATCGGTAGCGAAGGTCGTCAGTTGCCCCCCGAGTGAGGTAAGTAGCTCATAGAGTTGCTCCGGATGACTCGCCCCCGACATATAGACCGAGTCCACTTGTGGAATAAAACCGTTGATGATCTGCAAAGGGCCCAGGACGGCAAAATCAGTGGTCAGGAAGCGAACTTGACCCGAAGGTAGCCGGTGACGCCATTTCGACAGAGCGCTACTTTTGGCAACCATCAACTCAAGCACGTGCCCGGTCAATTGGGTGAGGTTTTCCGTTGCTCCAACTCTTAGAGAAGAGGGAACGAACATTTCGCTCAAAGCAAAACGCCCGTCTGCAGCACGACCAATCTCAGCGATCTTAATCGCGCTGAGGTTATCGAATTCCTCACCCGTGAAACGAACCTGGAAGTTAGAGCGGGCAATGCCTATCTGACGTGCATTTTGACCCGTCGTTTCATCGTTGACACTGACTACATCCTGGAGAAAACGCACATCACTGTTGACCGATTCACCGCTCTGCGAATCGCGCCCTTCCGCATTGTCATCGCGCAGCAGACAATTGCGTCCGTCCAAGCGTTCAGAGGGAACAACCAAAAAAACACCAAGCGTCTCGGCGGTAGCCGGAAAATGAACTTGAAAGTTCCGCGAATCGGGAAGCTGATCCACATCCGGCATATTAAAGGCCAACCCATCTGGCTGGAGTCCGCTACAGCGCAAGAGTCTGAATTGTCCATTGATCAGAGCGTCTTGGTCAATAGCGAGTTCTCCAACCCCCCAACTATGTGGTGAGACGGCGTGTATACGAAAATTCAGATTAGCTTGATGAAAGCGGTCCCACTGTTGAAAATGATGGGGGTCTAAGGTCATCCCCTCGAACCATGTTACTTTATGCGCCATTTCAACCTTTCCGATCAACGCGGCTTGATCTTTGAGTTCATTTCTGTAACTGATAGCCCGGTTGATCCCGCTTCTACATGAGTGGTCCTACCAGCCACGGCAGGATAGATCAGCCGCCAGTGCTCTTCTTGGGGATGAAAAAATTGCGCCGCTAGGCCGATAAAATTAGCCTGGCGCGCACCTTCAAACTCGAGTTGCCGGATCTCTCCGGGCATAAGAGTAAACTCTTCTTTCTCAATCAAATCATTCTCTAGTAACCGAACATCATCAACCCAAAGTGACTTGAGGTCGGCGCCGTGAAAGCGCACCGAGTCGCTCAATTCATAGACCCGAAGCGTTAGAGCGTTGCCTCCACTATTGAGGTCGTTCCCTGCGACGAGATTCAAGTTAAGTCTCGGAGCGCTTCCCCGTGCTTGGAAAGAACTCATGATCCAGTTGGGTACTCCGGTCAACACCGAGTGCGCGGCCTCTACAACCGCCGCTATGGGCAAGAATGGACGATTGGGCCACGCAGGCAACCCAATACTTTCTGCCTGGCGAATAGCAAGCTTCTCGGAACCTACTTCTAGCCAGACTTCTCGACGGCCACGTACCCACTCGTCAGTATTTGTCCCCACGCGATATACTTGGCGCCATTTTTCTTGGTGCGGCTCAAAAAAGTGAGCCGCTGCAGCTAAATACGTAGAATCCGCCTCCATCTCATAGTTGAGGTAGAAGGTTTCTCCCGGCAGCAGAGTGATTTCTCTCTTTTCCAGTAGGTCCGGTCCCAAGGCCAACTCGTCGTCCTCCCAGAAAGCCTTTTGTGTGACCAGCTGAAAATTGATATCGGTAGACAGCTTGTACAATCGCACGACAAGAGCGTTACCACCATTGTTAAGATCGGCACGGGCGGTGACTCGGAGACGGATGTCCTTAGATCCGATCAGCGGCAGCCTACTCCCACAACCGACCAGTGACATTATCAGTGCGATACCTACAATTAGCACGGCTATAAATCTCGGTGTTCGCCCTGCATCAGAAAGAAACGAAGTATACAGTCTACCCATTTGTATTTCTCGTAACGAAGACCTGAAAATATAATCTCACAAAGTCTATCAATATAGCTCCAAAAAACAAGTATTTATAAACGAACGGGAGTAATGCGAAAAATTTCGCATAAGTCCCCCTATCACGAAATCAATGGTGAATCCGCAGCCCATTACAAGGATCGCAGATTACCTTATCCACAACATCACACTTTTGCGGCAGCGACCACGAGACGGGCTCCCTCTCTGAGCTCATCGACCTCGTCTCTGATTTCCAATTCCAGATAGCGGGCCATGACTACAGCCGCCTCTTGTCTTCGCCCCAAATCGTGTTGTATCAAACCAAGATTGTGGCAGATATCCGCCAGTTTTATCCGCAGCGTCTCATTAGTCGGTTGATTGCCGTATAACGCTTCCCATATCTCAACCCTCCACGAGCAAGCCGCTTCAGCTTCCTCCGGTCTGCCGAGTTGAAGCAGGAGAGCTCCCATATTGGTCAGTAAGCTGGCCAATCCATCGGCTATGGAAACCCTCTCGGGACTGGCACTATAGGAATCGGCTAAAAGTTCAAGACCGTAAGCATACGTCTGCTCGGCCTCTTGCAGTCGTTCTGCATCGGCGTAAAGATCTCCCATTCGGGCGAAAAGGCCGGCCACCATACTCTCGCATTCAACATCATGCTCTTGTTCGGCCAAGAGTAAGAGACCAACATCGATAGCACGACCATAAATCGTTTCCGCTTCTTGCAAACGTCCCCAACTGCTATAGAGATCGCCCAGACGGAGCAAGCCACCTAAGTATCTGTTGGCAAGAGCAATATCGTCTGGATTTTCCCGATTAAGGGATTCGAGGATCTCAATAGCACGACGATAATGACCTTCTGCTTCGTCGGCCTGCCCTCTGCGATCGCACACCGCAGCCATCCACTCCACCATGCGAGCGAATCCATCCCGATAAGCCACTTCCAACGGTGAGGTCGCGCACAACTGCTCCCAAACCTCCATACCGCGTCGACAAATATCTGGTCCCTCATCGTGCTCACTCGACTGGTCTAAAAGCTGAGCTAAACGTTGCGCTAAACTCTCCAAGTATTCCCGCTCAGAAGGAGCTAGCGCATACAACCGCTCCCACACCTCTACGGCACGGCGACAAATCGATACCATCTCTTCACTCGGATCCAACTGATCTGCTAACGCGGATAGCGCCTTGGCCAAACTCACCTGATATGCGGTCTCAGAAGGATATTCCTCAGACAGCCCCTGCCATAATTCTATTCCACGACGAAAAATAGAGATCCCCTCGTCACCCGCACCCACTTGCGCTCCGAGCGTGGACAACGTCCGAGCAAGTTCTTCCCGATAGGCTAACTCAGCTGGAAATTCTGCATATAATTTCTCCCAAACCTCTGCACCGTGTTTACGAAACGACAAAATATCTTGGTCCGCGCCCAACTGGTCTGCCAAAGCGGACAGAGTCCGCGCCAGCCCTTCCCAATAGGCCGGCTCCGCTGGCTTGGCCGCGCACAAATTCTCCCAAACCCCCATCTCCCGGCGCACAACCGCAAGCTTTTCCGTTGCATCGACCTGATCTGCTAACGAGGATAAAATCCGGGTCAGCTGCTCTTGATGGGCTAACTCTGCAGGATTCTCCGCACACAACCGTTCCCAAACCTCGACTCCGCGACGGGATGCGGCGATTCTCTCCGCTCCATCCTCGGTCTGCTCAGCCATCGCGACCAATGCCCGAGCCAGCCCCAGAGTATATTCAATNGCATCNGGATCCAATNTGGCTAGATCTTCCCAAAGATTTAAACCAAGACCTATATTTTTGCTAGCGGCTGCNCGATTACCNTCTCTTGCTTCTAACTCGCCNAAGGCTACGCGAAGTTGTGCTAGGCCTATTGNATTTTCCCGATTCTCTGGTTTTTCCTCATANAAGCGCTGCAGTATTTCAATACCCCAGAGATATATCTCGTTGATCTCTTTTTCCCGACCGCTCTGCTGGGCTAGTAATTCTCCCAATCGAATCAGTCCTCTCCCCAATTGTCCGCCTGTTATGCGTGTTTGTTCACGCAACTCTTCCAACAAACCTGACAGGTCTCCCTCAAACCCAGCCAAGCTCTGTTGCAAATCCGCCTCTCTCTGCGTCAGAAATTGCCCTAAGTGCTTCTGGCCAGAGACTGATACCTCTTTGAGTTGATCACTAAGGTCGCGAAAGAGGTGTTCTGCGGCACTCTCTAAGCCATCTTTTTGTCCGGCGAAGGTCTGTTGTAGTTGCTCTCCAGTCGATGTAGTCAGTTGTTCCAAATCCTGGCGCAATCGCGCCACAAGCTCCCCATGCAACTGGGTACTGGCTTCTTGCTGGTCCTTCAGCAAATCCCGTGTGCGAGTCTGGGCTTGCATTATCTCCTCTACTAGCGGCTGGGCGGCCTGCAAAATCGCTTCCTGATGTGCCTGACCGAGCTGATCCAAGCGGCTAGCTAAATGTCCCAAATTGAGTTCTATACTCTCTTGGTGTTCTTTAACTTGATCATTTAGTTGTCCCTGTAGCTCGTCGTTTATTGCCGCGATACTCGTCTCGAGTTGTTCTTGATGCTGATCTACGCGCGACTTTAAATCGCGCGCTTCTTCGTCTCTAAGTTGCGCCGAACCCTTGCGAAATTCCTCTAGTTCAACCTCGAGTTGTGCTTGCCGGATGCTCAACTGGTCCCTAATCGACGTACTCAATTTGCCTATCACATCGTTTAGAGACTCTTGAGCAGCGCGGTCTCGATCTTTCAACTCTTGACTCAATAGTTCCAGTCGAGACGTTAACTCGGAACCGGCACCCTGCCCCGCGGAAACCGCGGCCTCCAGATGCGATTCGAATATCGCACCCAATTCCGCAGAGGCCTTACGCGCTTCATCCAGACGTGAGGTGTCCCGATCTCTGATCAAACTACTCAGCTCAGCCATCATGTCGCTTAGAGACGCTTGGGAAGTGCGGTCTCGATCTACCAAATCCTGACTTAATAGCTCCAGTCGGGCTTTCAACTCCGAACTCACACCTTGCCCCGCAGAAATCGCGGCCTCTAACTGCGATGCGAACATCGCTCCTTGTTCCACTGATGCCTTACGCGTCTCATCCAGACGTGAGGCGTCCCGATCTCTGATCAAACTACTCAATTCGGCTACCGCATCGCGAAGCCATTCCTTGTGCGCACGATCTCGTTGTCCAAGCTCTTGACTCAACGACCCGAGCCAGACCGCTAACTCCTCACTAGAGCCTGTTCCCGCAGATACTGCTGCCTCTACACGCGAGGCTAACTCTGCCCGCTCATCTACCGATATCTCGCGCACTTCCTCTAAATGCGATGCTTCCCGATCCCGAATCAGTCCACTCAAATCGGTCATCGCCCCGCGCAACCATTCTTGGTGCGCGCGATCTCGCTCGCCAAGCTCCGGGCTTAGCGAGCCGAGTCGGACCCCCAACTCCTCCCCTACGCTTTTTCCGGCCGATACCACTACCTCCATATGGGTAGCCAATGCCTTCCGCTCGTCCGCTGAGGCCTGTCGCACTTCTTCAAGATGAACGATGTCCCGGTCCCTAATCAGTGCGTTCAACTCAGCCGCCACGCCTTGAAGCCCTTCCTGAAGCGTATGATCTCGATCGCCGAGCTCCTGACCCAACGATCCGAATCGGGCCGTCAACTCCTCTCCCAAACTCGATACCGCAGACACCGCTGCCTCCACACGTGCGGTTATCTGAGCCCGATCTTCCGCAGACGACGCAAGCACCTCTTTCAGGTGCTCCGCATCTCGGTCCCGAATCGACCCAGTCAGCAAAGCCACCAACCCACTCACAGCTTCTTCTTGCGTACGATCTCGGTCACTCAGCTCTTGACTCAACATCCCAAGACGGGCCGTTAGCTCCTCACCAACTCCGGCGACTGCAGACATAACGGCATCCAGTCGGGACACAAATTGCACTGGGTCGTCTGCAGATAACTGGCGCACTTCTTCCAAATGCGAGGCATCCCGGTCCCGAATGCGCCCGCTCAGCAACGCGACCATACCGTTCAGCGATTCCTGTTGCGTCCGGTCGCGGTCTTCAAGCTCCCTTCTCAGCTCGGCAAAGCGATTTACCAATGCTTTGTCGGCGTCTTGTCTCCGATCGTCAATGACCTCTTCCAAACGTGCAACGAGCTGTTTTTGCACTTCGTGAGCTGGAACATTCATCTCTTCGCTATGCGTCGTATTTTGGGCAATTTGTCGCAGCTCTCCCACTAACTCCCGCCGCGTCTTAGAGGTCTCGGCTTCGACGCGTGAGTCAATCGTCTCGACCTGAGTCCTAATTCGAGAATCTAAATCAGTACCAAGCGCTTGAATCTGCAGCCGGAGGTGGTTGACCCCTTGTTGCTGCGATTGTTGCGCTACCTCGACCGAGGATGCGAAATCTTCTTCATGTCGTCGCAGCTGTTCTGAAAAGCTTTTACCCAGATGCTCAGCGTTTGTCGATACTTCTCTCAGTCGGGCCAAATGCTGATTTATTTCTCCCAGCGCCGAGCCGAAAATATCTACGTTGCCCTTCGTGATCGCCGCTTCCAGATCCTGCTGTAGTGCTCTGCTTTGTTCATCCAAGCGCTCTTGCCAGATAGTCTCTTCCGCCTCTTTTCTGCGGCGCTCCTCCAATTCGTTGGTTTCCAAGCCCGAACGCACCTGACCAAGGAGCGACAAAATCTGCGCCTCGAGATCGTCAACGCGTTTGATCACGGGTTCCAGATCTACAGGTTCTGCTTCTACTCGCTGGACGGGTTGAAGCTGATCCGCAGTCGAACCGATCAGGCCCGCAATCTGATCTAAGCGCTTTTCCAGATTTTCCTTAATCTGACGCTGATTCGTTCGGTCTTCTTCTAGCTGAGACTCCAGCCTTACCAGAACTTCTTCCACACCCACCATGCGCTCGTCTAGTTTATTGCTCTCTGTATTCTCAGAGTCATCAAACAACCGACGTATGATATTCAAAATACTTACCCGTCCCTTCAATCGTTTGCTATACTTAGCGCGCCAACTCCAACTCCATACCCAACCCAATCTCCTGCCCCAATACGTGGACCGGTACTTTCAGATGTACTTCCACACGGTAAAAGCTCGGTCGCTCCTGGTCTATCTTCGCCTCGACCTGCACCGCGCCTGCTGGCAACTCGCCATTGCCGATCTTAAGCACAGCCTCGAGGCGACTCGTTAATTCGCGCGCTACCTGCTCCACGTCTAAAGCTCCTGCTATCTCATTCTTGAAACGGAGAAGGTAGTTGGTCAGATGAGTAAAAAAAATCTGGCAAGGCAGAGTTGATTGCAGGCGAGCAGCAGCGCTCATCTCATCGTCCTCATATACTCCTGGCTTATACACAGTGGGCGCAAATGTCAGATGGGCAAGGTCTTGGTTTGGCCGACAGCCCAAAACTGCAAATCCTGCTTCGTAGAATTCACCCTGCTTAGACTGGGGCAAAATCACCTCAAGCGGAACCCGCGCTTCTCCCCCTGGACCCGGATACCGCCAGAGTGGCAAATCTGCTAACCGACCGCCATCTTTTACTCCGGCCATACGGGTCGCCCATCCGGTCTCGGCAAAGCTGCGGGCCATGTTGACTCCTACTGCCAATGCACCATTAGCCCATAGCAGACCCACTGCGTCCGAGACTGCTGGCCGATCGTCAACTACTTCGAGAAAATCAAAGCGCCGAACGCGATTATCGGGACCATACGGAAAGCGCAGTAAGAAGCGCGGCAAGACCAACGCCAAAAAGTTAGACTCTGGGTTATCGCGCAAACCATTCCAGTTGATATAGCGATCTTCTTTCATATGCTGGTTCAACAGCGGTAGTTTAGTCAGCTCTGCAGCCACCTGACGAGCAAAGAATCCTGGTCCTACTCCGGCTATGAACAAGATCTGCAGGCGGCTCGCCGTCTCGGCTAAATCACGCAACTGCTCTACATCAGACCCGCTGTTGTCGAACTCAAAATCGGCAATAATAGCCGAATAGGGTGCGTCCAGTAGTTCCTGTACGGTACCACTGAAACTGGCCATCAGGACCTGGTGATAGAGTCCCGGACCCAGCTGGTCTTGGCTCAGCGGCAACACGCTGAGACGGATATTGCGACGGAAGTCCAATCGATCTACCAGGAATTTGAGCCCCCGCCAAGCTGCTTCCAGGGCCTGGACTTGCGGGTGGTGCAAGAGCACGCTCAACTGGCGGCTAAGCATCTGATCCAGTTCCTCGACCAGCTGTTTGGCCAGGTCTCGGGGTAACGGCATTTGCGCGGTGCTCAGTCCCGAATCAACTGCTGTGAGCAAGAGGTCAACCAAGGGGGAACCACCCTCCCGCTCTGCTGGCACGCTTGCCTCCGGAGTGTCCTGCTTACCTCCCAGATCCACTAGGTCGAGCAGAGAGTCGATCCTATCCCCAGCACTCGTCTCCTCGGTAGCCGGCGGTGTTTCAGGCGCTTTCTGCAGGCTTAGCGCGATACGGTCGGCCCAAGAGCCGGCTACCCCAGAGGAAGCTAGTCTCTCTTTAAACTGATCGGCGGCGATATCCCCCTGCTGTAATTGATGCACCAAGGTGCGGACCTGCACCAACCCCGCAATAGCAGGTATCTGGTCGGCAAGCTGCTCGGGATGAAAATCTGCCAGCTGTGCAAACCGCAACTCCAGTTCCAGCTCGGGCTGTCCTTCATCGATCAGGTTGGGTACCTCGATCCCCAAACAAGGCGCCAATTCTTGCATAAACCCGGCAAAACTGTTCTTATCGACCGAAAGCGCATGAGCCGAACCCTCCCAGTCTGGGATCGCTTTCGCCTGAGGATCGAGATCACTAAGCAACAAGAGGTGGAAAGGCAGCTGCAATAGCGACGGCGTACCCTCTTCAACACCGTTTCCGATCTCTACACCTTCAACCTCGGAAACCTGCTCTATACCATTTTCACCCGTTTCGTCACCCATGTCTGGTCCTATAACCTATTAATAACGTCTCTGCGTCCTAATCGGCTGAGTTGCGCAACTCCTGCCTGGCATGGTGTCTCGCAGCCTCAAAGAAAACTTGATTCGATCTGGATACTGTGGATCTCCACGATACTCTCTTGCATCTGTTCTGTCTCGGGGTCTGTGCGCAGCCCTCCACGCAAGGGATAGAGCCCGCGCCACACCTGGTAAAAAACTCCTTCATCCGGCACAAAGACCAGCGTATCCAGCTCCATCTCGACCGGGACGGGATCCGTCGGCCGATCATAAAACATCTTCATCGGATCGATCGTCGGCATAGGACCCACAGGATTTTCTATGTAAGCCTCTATCTTGGCCCCTTCCTGCTTCTCTATTTCTTCAATCGGTGGCATCGGGTCCCTGAATTTGTTAAAAACCAGCGTCGGGCGCACTCCCGGCAGTCGGAATTTGATATGACCACCGCCGGGAGTGAGATTGTGTAACTCCACCACTTCGTCGCCGCGCAAATACGCGGGATAAATGAGATCCGGATGAGCACCGTTGTTGTAGTTCAGGCTAAAATCTTCCGGGAGGTCCGGCGAACGCTCGTCACGCCACTGCTCGTCATAGGTGCCAGCATATTGTGCTCGCGGTTGTGATCCCCGGGCGTAAAAGCCGAAACAGGCCGGTTTAGGACGCGACGCCCACGAACTGATCAAATCCGAAGGATCTTCCAGGTTGGGCAATGCCGTTTCGTCGGCTGAGTCGGGATGACGGGCGCCAATAATGCCAGTACCCTGAAAATTCTCCGGACTGAAGTCGCCCCCCTTGTGGTCCATGCCACCGAAGGCCCTATCGTAGGTCAACGGCATCTGCACAAAAGATGCGGGTGTACTCATGATCGGCTCCAGTTTCAAGCGCGAGGGATAATGCCACTGCCGATCCCCGAATACTTTGATCTTTTTTCCGACCTCACCCACCTGCATCGAAACATCCAGCTCTGCTACGGGTTTGCCCTCCGGCGCATGAGCCGAGCCTACCAGGGCAATGTCCGAGCGCGGCTTGAAAAGAACCAGGTCTGACTCGAATTTCACCGGACCCGTAATCGAGTCATCATATTCATCACTGCCAAAGAAAGGCAGCTGCTCAGACGCCACTTCAATTTTCTCTGTTTCACTTGCAGGCAACGAAAAGGTAGCCTTAACCACCTGGGTATAAAAATACTGCCCGTCGGGCTTTGCACCGATCATCCGCCCATCGCTGAAGGGTGTGTTGTTTACCGTTTCCATTTCAGCTGGCTACTTCCTCCTCCTCCGGAACGGTCAGCAGTTGTTGGCGCTCTTCCGGCGTCGCCGCGATACGGTACAGTGGCTGTGGTTCCACAACGGGTGGCTGTGCCTCCTCGGGTCCATAGACCACATCGACCTGCACCGGGAATAAGGCCTGGTCGGTATCGCAGCCTTCCATACTGAAACCGTCCATCTCCGCCCAGGTGAAATCTACCCCCAGAAACTTAGAGTATTCGGCCCGGCTACCATCGAGACTCGCCCCGACAAATACGGAGAATTCACAGTTAGTCCTCTTCATCTCAACGCTCCGCACGTCGGCGAATTCGAAGGTAGCGTAGTCAGCCACCATTGCTTCCATCGTAGCCCGAGTTAGCGAAGCTCTCTCAAAAGCCGCGGTCGAAGCCTGCGCACCCGTGAAGTCACAATCTGAAAAATCGGCCAAGCGGGCGTGGGTAGCACCCATTGTAGCCTCTCGGAAAACGGCCCCCGGTGCGGTGGTGTCCCGCATGATGGCCATAGTCAGATCAGCCCTGGTAAAATCCGCTTCACAGAGATTGGCCTGGCTCAAAACGGTGGCCTTTAGAGCCGCGTCGGTGAACCGCGCCCGGGCCAGGTGAGCCTCAAGAAACACGCAGGTATCGATCTTAGCACCGGTAAAATCAACAGCCGGTGCCACCGCTCCCTGCAACACACAGGTATTGAGCGTCGCTTCGCGAAAACTAGCACCTCGCAGATCGGTTCCAAAGACCACGCCATCCATGAGGGCCTGATCAAAGACGACCGATCGCATCCTCGCCTCCTGCAAGACGGTATTTTCCATGATCGCACCGCGAAAATCTGCCCCCTCGAGGTCGGCGTTGATCAGGATGGTCCCTGAGAGCGTAGCCCCTCGCAGATCGGCCTCTTTCAGGTTGGCTTTCTGCATATTAGCACTGGTCAAGTCGGCCTCGCGCAGATCCGCACCCGACAGATTCGCACTGTCCAACTGCGCATCAACCAGTTGCCTGCCACTCAAGTCGGCGTCAGCCAGATCCATACCCGGCTTGTAATCGGCCGGGTCCATGATCGGTGTTCGCTCGCGCATATGGATCGACTAGATCGCTCCTGGCGGCATCAGGGTGCCTACTAGATGCGGCGTTCCGGGCCCTGCCGGCGGCGGCGCGTTAGGAATCGGGCAGTTGTCCATTGACCCCACCGGCCAGGACGGCCTGCCCCCCAACAAAATTGTGGGGTACGGCACACCCAACGTGACCGGGCCATGACTCTGGTTGGCCGTCAATGTCCCCACAGGCCGAAACTTCATCAGGATATTAGGCACGCCCATTATCACCGGATCGGGAGGTGGCAAGGGTATCAGAGCCCCCGGTTCCAGCGACATGTCTCCCAAACATCCTGCTGGCCTTCCGCCGTGCAATATAGGCATCTTTAGTTTTTCCTTTCTGTCGACCTATTATCGACCCGATCAGCTGTTCATACGAAGTGCAGGTGAGCGATGTCCCCGGGGGCGATCCCGGCTCTCTTGACGATCTGAAACTGACCGGCAAGGGCACGGCCTGCCGAAAAGTTGGCCGGGTGGTGGACAATCTGCCACACTCCTACGGAGGCCGGCTCCTCCAAGACGAAATCGTGGCTGTACGTAATACCAGCCACCTGCCCCTCGGGCATAAAAGTGCCCGTGCCTTTCTGCGGTCCGGCCTCCACGCGGGCCAGGCGGTGATCGTGGAGCTGCAGGTCCATCGGCCCAGGAAGACCTCGGTGATCCCATTCCAGACCCTGTCGCTGCAACCGGCTCCACGCTCTACTCTTGTTGGAGTAGAGGCCCCAGGGAGTTTTATCACTGGCCTGCAACGGAGACTGCACACGGCCGTCCAAAGGTCGGGCAAGACCGAAAGATCGAGGCTGCACCACGCCGAAAAGGGCCTCACCCGTATAGAGATTTAGACCGCCCGCCAGTCCCAACGGATTGGGCGAGAGATAGCACCCAGTATCGGGATTATAGTAGCGGAAGCGAGTGTAGCGTAGCCCTATCTCCTCATCTTCATAGGTTCCATCGGGCGCGACCAGGGGCACATTAACGCCATTTGATTTGATCTGCCAGGAACCAAGTTCTGGTTTGGCCTTCACCTGCCACACCGGTTTGCCGTGCCTATCGAAAAGCTCAGCAGGGCTACCATCCGGGTCCAAGCCGAAAGAAAAATAATCTTCTCCTCGACGACACCCTAAAAGCAAGCCGCCGAGAACAAGATATTCGACAGCCAGTTTACCTTTTTCGGCAAATACCTGATCGCCACTCCAAAGCCATGTGGTTTGGTCGCTGCCCTTTTTTTTCGACTTGCGCCGTCCCAAGCCATCATACTGGAATTTCCAGGTCTGGCCATATACCCCGGTCACCGCCGAAAGCTGACCCAGCGAATCGAAGTCATAGGCCCATTTCCCATCGGGCGTCTCCCGGCCCGCCGCTAATCCACCCGCACCGTATGGATACGAGACCTCGCCCGCCTGCTCAAGCCGACCCTCAGGCCCATAGCGGTGCGCACCGAGTAGCGACGAGTGCTCTATATTCCCGCAAGCATCGTAGGTGTATTCCTCGTCGGACCCCTGGGCGCGACTCACCCGCACCACCCGGCCCATCGCATCTCGGGTATAGCTGGTGACACCGGTTTCCGAGTCCTCGATACGGACCAACTTATCCAGCGCATCGTAGACGTAGCTGCGCTGATTGGCTACCTGGTCCTCGGCATCAACGATGCACCGTTGGGTCACCCGATTGCGGATGTCATATTCGAAGGTCTGGAGCAATCCGCAAGGCATGGCGATTTCGGTTAGCCGGTCGACCTCGTCATACGAGAAGTGATAACGAAATTCCTCTCTATCCACGGCCTCCACAAGTCGGTTGCGCCCATCATAGCTCAGCCGGATCAATCGCCCGTTCTTATCCTCGGCCCCTAAGGCCTCTAATTCTTTCAGTGGATCGTCATCGGGCCATATCTCGTAGTCCTGAATCGAAATGCAGTTGCCGTCGCGATCATAGCTGTAAAATATCTTAGCACCCGACTGATCCTCAGCAATGAGACGACCATCGTCATCGTAGTCGAAAGCGATCTTGCCCTCAAGGTTTTCTCGCTCTGCCATTTTTCCGGTCATCTCATCCACCGTCTGCTGCGGATCGCCGCCTTTTTCTTCGTCGAAAATATCGTAGATCTTGCCGGTGACCTGGCTTATATATTCGGCGACGGGCAACTCCGGTTGCTCCTTAATCTCAACCGCGGTGAGCTGTCCATTCAAGTCGTAGGTGAACTCACGACTCATGCCGTCGCCGCATTCTTCTTTGACCAGTCTCGAGGCATGGTTGAATTCACGAACGATAGACCCCGGCCCCGATTTGGCTGTAACTTTGGAACCGGCATCCTGGTATTCGTAGTGCTCTTCGCTGCCGTCAAAGGAGACAAAATGGACGACTCTGCCCTCCAGGTCTCTTGAGTAGTGCGCCTTTTGCCCGTTGGCGTTTTCTATCTCGGCAAGGCGGCCCTCGCGATCGTAGGCAAACTTTGTCCGGCTGCCATCAGGCCTCGTCCCCTCGATCAGACGCCCGAAGGCGTCATAGCCGAACCGCACCCGCTGACCGGCCGGGTCGGTCAGCACGGGGACATTGTTTTCAGCATCGTATTCATAGGTTACCAGGCACCCCTCACCAAACACAATCGAAGTCAGGTTGCCAGCTCCGTCGTATCGTCGCTGCTGCCTCCGCTGTAGAGCATCCACCCGTTCGACAAGACGCCCGAAGAGATCATAGTGATGCTCGTAAAGCAGGCCCTCTTTATCCTCCACCACCAGACGGCGGCCGTCCTCACTCCGAGTCAGGCTGGCTTTGCGTCCTTCCGGGCTCTCCACCTCCGTCACTGCACCACGCCCGCCGCGAGGGAATGTCCATTCGGAGCCCAACGGACTTTTCAACTTAACCGCATTCGCGCCGCTATCGGATTCAACGAGCCACTCTTTCTGCATCGCGTCGAGCATCTTCTCGACGCCGCCCCTTTCATCAAAGAAGAAGGTGGTAACGGTCTCACCCCCCTCAATATGGAGCAAATTGCTATCGCTCTGATAATTCGTTACCTGGTAATGGTCAATCCCCCCTCCTTTCATCCGTCCGATGGGATGAAAACGGGCGTCGTAGTTGAAACAGATGCTCTCAGCGTTCGGATCGACTTCTTCCAGCACCGTTGCCTGGACAGCCTCCTTAGTAGGGTCGACCGGGGCATACTTGTAAATTTTCTGATGGCCGTAGCTATCTCGGACACGGACCGCACAACGCTGTTGGCAATTTTCGAAGACCCGAGCCTGCGAACCGTCGCCCTGCCAGGCCCGAACACAGCGCCGATCCTCGCCATACTGAGCATGGTATTGGCCACCGAGCCGATTCTCAGCGGTTACCAACAGGCGATCCTGATAGTCAAAGCGAAAGCTGTGGCCGGCGGCGTCGGTCGCCGCGACCAAGTCGCCGCTCCGGCTGTAGCGATACGCCATAACCTCCGTAGTAGACAGGGGCTGCTCCGGTGGAGCCACCTGAATAGATGCGATGCGATCTCTGCTATAGTTGAAGGTGATTCGCCTATCCAGCGTGTCTAACAGGCCCAAAAGGCGGCCATCCGGGTCGTAGACGAGTTCGATGACATTGCCATTACGATCCTCGATCCGGCTCAGATCGAAGCGTTGTCCCCCCTGGTCTTTTGAAAAAAACTGCTTTAGATCTGGCCGGGCATACACCACGAACATATCTTGCTGATTTTCCAGGGTGAGCCCGGCGTCCTCGTTTTTGGTCTGCTCCCCTTCAGGCACCATGGAAAATGCCACAGTATCACCGGCCTGGTCGTGCAGCAGCAACCGATCCTCGTCGTCCTCACTTTCTGCTTGCTCCAGGTCAATGAAAACTTCGTAATTGAAATTCCAACCGTAGCCTAGCAGACCGCTCCGACTGCTGCCGCTACGATAAGTCCGGCTCAACTCCAGCGGAATATATCCCGGCAGTAAGAGGTCAGTGCGATGAACGTGCACCTCGCCCGCAGCTACGTCTATCTTTAACATATACTTGGGTCGCTCATGAATTCATCTTTATGAGTGGTCCGGTCATTTCATTTATCCCTTCGGCATCGCTGCGGACGATCACGCCACGCGTCGCATGTAATTGCTTCGCTTCGGTGTGGATATTTACTCCGGACTGTTTCAAATCGCTGCCCGTACTCAATTCCAGATCACCAGCCGACTCCACCTTCACGCCCTTCATACCCGTGGCCGCTACCTTGCCACCCATCATTCTTACTTCTGCGGCGGCGAGAATCTCGATCACCCCTTCGGTGTTAAGCTGAATCTGAGCCGCACCGCTCTTGAGTGTGATGCCCTTTTCATCTAACACAATCTCCGATTCGCCGCACCGGAGCCGGAAGCCTCCATTCGCGACGGGCTCGAACGCCGGAGAATGGGGACCGGGCACCACGGCCGCAGCCTCAGTATCCAGCGCCTCTTCCCATACGCCCGTTTCGGTCTCCGTAAGACCCCCTCTTTCCAAAAGGTCATCGGATGTCAACTGAGTCATTATCTTCTCCTAGTTACCACAATTCACTATTGAGTTGGGATACCTGCTGAACCCCTAGGCGAATCATGTGTCACTTCTTCGGCCTCGGCAACCGGCACAAGAATCTCGTGATTAAACAAATTGATTATAAGTTCCGCCTCGAGGTGATCATTCCTATATATGTTCCAAGCTTGTCTTACTTCATCGTTGTTCCTCTCCCCATCAAAGAGTGCAAGAATCTCGAGTTGCTCGCGTGACAACTTTAAGGGCACCCCATTCTTAATTAGCATCGCAGCGCCATGCGGCATCGGTTGTTGATGGATGTCGGTATCAAACCTCAACCGATTCGGAAGGTCTGGGTTGAGCATTTCGCGGCGTTTTTTCTCCATTACTCCAAGATGCACCTGCTGCTTAACGCCACCTAACTTGTCGAATTCTTCCGGCTTAAGTCGAGTAACGATACGGTGAGCTTCCTGATAGAACTGCTCTTCCTTACCTACCAGTTCACCCCAAAGCTTCTTGTAATCTTCTTCGGACGGCGGCAGGTCGTCCATGTCGTCAGAAGACAGTAGGTCGTCCCCATCTTCCGATGGCGGAAAAATTGCTTCAGGGTCACAGTTCAGTTGCAGGAGCACGTAGGAGACCAGCGCCTCTTCAACCTCGGAAAGGTAACTTCCGAGACTTTCCCAAAACGCCGTACCCGGCTTTCCGGTCACCGAATGACAGAAGTAGGTGGAGCAGGCAGCCTCCCTTATAGGCCACACCGTACAACCTCCAGATTCCTGATGAAAGTATGGACAAAGGAGTGAACGGCCGTTGCCGCGTGTTGTCGACTCTCTGCGATCGTAGAGCAGTCGATATTTTGCCGGCGGATTAATTCCCCGCGGCGTGACCCCAATGCGCTTGTCGATCTTATCGCGCAGCCTTCGGCGCCCCTCTTCCCACCCTGGCTGCGTATCGATGAGTAGACTACCCACAAGATAGTTTGGCAAGGTCGGATGATACGAACAACACTTCGTTTCCGGTTGAAAATAGGACATTCCCGGCAAAGGCTGCCGGTCTTTTTTTAAGCACTTTGGACATTCGTGGCACGTCGCAAACGTTTCCCTGGGCACCATAGAGCGCATAAAGTCAGGCAGCAGAGCTTCGTAAAGGTCCGGTAGGTCCGAAGTGATTTTTTGAGCTTCCATTTTGAATGTGCTCTATCTGAGAATGGACGTAAACTAGAGCAGCGGACTTGTCATGCTACTTACATCTGCCATGCTATGAGTTGAAATTACACCTCTACTGTTAAATTTATCATAGTATCTCGCTTCGCATAGACGTGGAGAAGGAGTTCGCAGAGTGCACACGGGTTTAACTTTCTGCACTATACGTGTGATTCCAATGCGGACATTTGTTGGGCTACGATGGAATTTGCATTTTCAATTGCAATCTTCTTGACGCTACTTACCTCCTGAGTATTTGTACTTATGGTAGCCTCATTTTTGGAAACTCGATTTTCAATAGAGCTAACCGCATTTTCGGTACTACTTACCTTTGCTGCAGTTTCACTTACAGATAGGTCTGTTGCCTTGATCGCCATATTCACATCGTTGTAGGTCATGAGAGTTATCCCTTTGGTGTCAAGTGTGATCCTGTTTATACCCGTAAGTGAAGGACCAACCGGGGTGGCGGTAGTTGCGATCTCAATGCCTCCTGCAACTCCGGCTATTCCGGCAGTAGACGCTTTCATGGAAATACCGCCCGCAGCGGCATTGATTGATATCTCGTCACCAGGCGCAGTTGTTTGAATACCTACACCACCTTGCACTGTTGTCAGATCAATGCCACCTAACAAGTTCGTGACACTAAATCCCAAACAACCTGCAAAATCAATCCCTCCCGTAGTATTGACACCGTGACCCATGGCAGAGAATGCTCCCGTATCGTTTGGGGAGATCAGACAGACGCCACCTTCGCCGTATATGGTCGAACCTGAGCCCTCTGAGTCAAGAGTCGAGCTAGCGATACCGTGGGCAAACGTCGCCCAGTCCAGACTCGCAAATTTTCTAAGGTGGCCCCCAATGGTTCTGGGTGGATCCGTCCAGTGAGCAGACCATAGAGCAGCAAGAGTTCTAACTGTCGCAAAAGCAAAAGGGATCCAGACCGAAGATTTATTCCAATTTGTTTGGTATTCCGCAGTAACTGTATCAACGTGCGAGTTGCCATAAAGAGGACCGGGACTAGCAGAGCAAATAAATACTCCATTACCATGTAGCGTTAACCCACCACCCTCCTTGGTGCCCATAACAATCCCAGTCCGATCATAGCTATCCTTGTTATCCTTTGCATCGGACAGAAATCGGAGCACCTCTCTATCATCAAACGAGTGTATGTTGATCGTACCGGTCTTCATTCCGGCACTTTGCGTACATATCTCTATCCCGCGTTCCTCGGAACTCGTTTTTTTGTCATTACTGTGCCCCGACGCCAAACGAATTCCATTTTGATCCATCTGAATCTCTTGGTTGTCATTGCGGCGCAACCTGATCAATCCTGTATCTGGGGAATTTTCTTTGGATTCATGTGTATCCAGAACGGTTGATCTGATATCCACCCCATCGTTATCCATAGAGATCGTATTACCAGAGATAGATGTACCCTCTTGTATGTTTGCCATACCACCTTGGTCACCGCCATCACCAGAAGAAGACGCACTAGCATTACTTGCTATAGAGCTGAGCGTGATACTGGGATTTTCGACGGTATCATCCATCGCCATGCGGTTACCCGAACTAGTCTGCAACAGATTCTGGGTGTTGTTCTCAGCAGTAACGGGGGAGATCTGCGTCGAATTGGGCTCCGTACCCAGACCGATCGGCCGATCTAAATTTCCGTCGATGCAAGCCCAGAGCATCTCTGCACCGGCATGTACCGGGAAGTGCATACCGTGTCCTGCACCCGTCGAGGGTTGCATTAGACGAATCGGTTTGGACGCACTTCCCAGACTCTCGTCGCTTTGGTCAAATGGCATCCGCACTTTGTAGCGACCCATTTCGTCGATTGACGCATATTGGCTATCGTCGTCTGAACCCTCCACTCTCGCCGTCAGAATGCCCGGTAAACGAGGTTCGGGTGTCAAACGTTCCGGTCGAAATTGTACTTCAGCAGGAATACATTTAAATTCATTGCTGTATGTACCCTGGCCATCAATCATATGGCCACTATGGTGTACGGACGTCAGCAGGTAATCGGCATTAATATCTTCACGGTAATGATTGATCATCCCAAACTTGTATCCCGCCACGAAAGTCACATGGTCACTCTTTCCCCGTCCCGTACGCCGCTGGCATTCAAACTCCTGGTTGCGAATAATGGCGAGGCGATTGCCCTCGGTATTATCTTTGAAGTGCGAGCCATAGCTGTAGAACATGCCCGGCATTTCAGGGTTCACCTGAGCTTCACCCTGCAATTCCATCTCTGACTCGCGGTAGTTGTAATCCTTCAACACAACCTTGCCCGTCACCACTTTTTCGTTGTAAATAAATTCATTCACGGTCTGAATATCGTCTGGAGCCAAATTACCTTCATGCTGGTGGTAGGATACATCTGCCCCCTGGGTGCTATCGATAAAACTCTCGTTGCTTCGGTCGTCGCTGATGACCATGACCTCTTGGTCTCCGGAATGATCGAAATAGAAATACATCCCTTCGAATTCCATCAACCGGCAAATAAAGTCTAGATCACTTTCACGGTACTGCACACAGAAATCCCGTTCCGAATACGAGTTAGTCAATTCGAAACGCACATCCTCTTGCATCAGGCCGTGCTCGCCCAGCACATCGGTGATGATGGTTTTCACGGTCTTGTTTTGGAACACGCAACTCTGGAACGTGTAGGAAAGAATCCAGACACGTGGGACCAAGATGGCATGGTAACGTGCAGCCGATCTCGATTCGCTACTTTGTTCAAAATCGATTACCTGACCACATATGGTAGATTCTTCATCATCATTGTTGCGTCGGATGCGTAACTTCGCAGGCCGATTAACAATATCTTCAAACGCTAGGTCTTTGTCGGTAGAAAGCAGGTCCAGTTCGAATCGAAACGGGCGGGAGATTTCCTCCTTTCCCGCAAATTCTGTCACCGATATCGCGTTTTGCTCAAGTGCATCTACCGTGAACTCAAATTCGCAAGTGGCCATTAGTCCAAACCTTTCTTATACTTTGCCGCCAACCTCAGTCCAAAGACCCTCGTGCAAAACAAAGGTCGGTTGACTAAATCATACACAGTCTGTTCAGCAATACTCGAATAAACTTTATCTTAGTAGTTCCGCACAGCGCTTCAAGTTTGATCTATGCAGCAAACCACCGAGTCCATTCAATTTGAATTAGCATCACACCTGCACTAGTCAGACAATATAACAACTCCCGGCAACTCTTTTCCCTGCAGAACCCGCTTGAAAGAACGATCGCCGGTCGATAGATGAAATATGTGGTCGTTTAAGCCCCATTTTTTTAGTAGTCTTACGACCTCATGGGTTCCGGTTATCGCCGGTATTCCGCTCAGAGTCGCATTCATCAATAAAGAGGCGATGACCCTGCTCCCCTCTCCACTCTGTTCAGTAACATGGTCTCCCATACGTCCGATCCACACCAACGTCTTTGCGTTTCTTCCTAACTCTCCAAAACGCATCATCGAAAGCGCTCCGATATCAATTCCTTTCTCTTCGGCTTCTAAGCCAGGTGCTTTCAGGGATCGGGGCAGATCCTGGCCCCCGAGAAGGCTCGGGTCGAACTCATCAATTTTAGCTTGGTCAAAAAAACCGACCCGATGCCTTTTGAGACCAGGCACCTGATGCTTTGTGACTTCGACCAGACAATCAGTCGGCAATTCAACTTTATCGCCTCCATCTGCCAAAAGTTCCCGGGCTACTTCTATCTGATCTTC
>PBNG01000003.1 GCA_002723015.1 Roseibacillus sp.
CATACGATATCGTTCCCATTTTAGCAGCGTCAATTTCCTGGTCGCAAGCCTCGGCCATGTCGAGGTATGGGCGCGTGTCAAAGAGCGCGGCGGTTTGGCTGAAGGTCCAAGTGGTCGGGCATACGCGCTGAGTTGGCTCTGGCTGAGAGCGCTTCAGGCCAGGCTGTAGGAGCGATCAGACCGTTCGCGACAGCACCGACATAGCCCTTAAGATGACAGACGCCTTGAGTATCGACTCCGCTGAGGTTAGCTAACACTAAAGGATCAGCTACTATCGCGGCGGTGCGTTCGTTGGTGCCGGAGGCCAGTAGGACTTGGCGTACTAAAAGATCCAATTCGGTGCGCGTTTTGATGACCGTGAGTTCAATCCATGAAGAGACCGCCGTTGACGTCGATAGTCTCGCCGGTGATGTGCCGCGAATCGTCGCAGGCGAGAAAGAGTGCGCACTGGGCGACATCTTCGGGCTGGCCGCTGTGACCGATGGGGATCGAGGCTTTGAGCGCGTCGTGTTTGGGAGCTGAGGTCATGGCGGTGTCGATGACGCCCGGGGCGATGGCATTGACGCGTATCCCATCGGGGGCTAAGTAGCGAGCCATCCCGATAGTCAGCGTCAATACTCCGGCTTTAGCCGCAGCGTAGGGTGGTCCGGCGGCAAGCCCACCGTTTTTGGCAGCGAGTGAGGTCATATTCACGATCGCGCCCGTTTTTCGTGCCCGCATGTGGGGAATGGCGGCCTGAGCGCAGAGGAATGGGCCTTTCATATTGACAGCGACCATACGATCCCAATCCTCTTCGCGGCAATCTTCGAAGGTGGTATGCTTAAGGAATCCGGCGTTGTTGACTAAAATGTCGAGTTGGCCGAAGTCGGCGATAGTACGATCGATGCCGGCGCGTACTGAGGCACTGTCGGCTACGTCCAGCGCTAAGCCAAGGGCGCCGGCGCCGATGTCGGCGGCGGTCGCGTCGGCGGTTGCGGGGTCGATGTCGGCTAGCGCCACCCGCGCACCTTCGCGGGCGAAGAGTTCGGCGATAGCCCGGCCAATACCGCGGCCAGCTCCGGTGATCAACGCCGTGCGTCCGCACAACTTATCCGTCATAGTCATTTACCTTATTTTGCTATTGGAAGATTAATACCATCGAAAGTACGCCCAAAATCACGCCGATCAAGCCGGTGCGGCTGATAGGTTCGCGCCAAACATACTGGGCAAAGAGATTGTCTAGTATGACTACTGCGCTGCCGTTGATTGGGAAGAACAGGATACCCTGGTAAAGGCTCAGCGCAGTGAGCGAAGTTGTGAGGGCGACTAGGTTGAACAACCCGATGCCCAAACCCATCTTTAATTCGCTAGTACTGAATGTGGAGCCGCGTATGGCGACGAATACCGCGCCGAGTCCGCCGCCGATTAGCGCGGTAATGCACAGTACGTGCATGCGCATGGGGTCGAGATCGGCGTAGTGGATCCAGCGCATACAGCAGTGAGCGATGCCCTGTAGGGCAAAGACGATCACTATGAGGAGTAGCGATCCAGTAGATGGATTCCCTGCAGAGTTTCTGGTCATCAGCGCTAGCGATACTAAGGCGAGGATGATGCCGAGGAATTGGAGGGCCGAGGCGTTTTCGTTCCAGACTAGCACGCCGAAGACGATGGGTATCAGGATTGACAAGCGGAAGGAGGTCAGGACTACGCCGACATTAGCGCGCTTAAGCGCGTGGGTCATGACCAACAGGGAGATGATGAAGCTTAGTCCAGTAGATCCGCCAACTAGCAACACAGGACCGCTGAAATCTAGCGTGCCAGACCACCAGAAATAGGTGAGCAGACAGGTAGCTATAGTTAAGTAATTAGTCGATATAACCGCCGGTGCGTTTAAGCCGCGACGCTGGGAAACCTTCCACAATTGGCCGAAGCCAAAGGAGAGTAGAGTAGCGGTTATTAGCCAGAACAAAGAGGAGAATCCAGTGGAAAGTGTTGGCGTAGGGCGTGGCTGAAAATGGGCTAGATGCGAAAGTAGAAGGCAAGGTAAAAGGTATTATTCGACGGGGCAAGTTTTATACTATGGCCTCGTTGATGAGAGAGAGCCTGAGCATAATGGACGAACTGAGGCAAAAAAAATGGCGGGGCTAATTCAGGTAAGCCCCGCTAGACGCTAGTGAATTTATGGGGATAGTGCTCTATATATTTGCAGCGTTGCTTGGCGGGTGTGCTAGTCAAGTCGCGGTAGACAAAGAGTCATGGCCGATGGCTGCTGCCGCGCATCTACGGGCGCAACTCGACAGCGACCGCAAGGTTGTTGTAGTCGATGAGGCGCTGTTGACGCGCTTCTACCTCAAGCGCGACGATCGCCCGGCTTGGTGCGGTCCGACTGGACCTAAATCCCAGGCTGATGCGCTACTGCTGATGCTGCAGCAGGCCGCCGACGACGGGTTGACGCCGGCGGATTATGCGCTAGAGAGGATCGAAGCTGAACTTGCGCGCTGGCGCCGCGTTGGTCCCAAACCGGTCCTGGCGGCGATGATGCGCTTTGACGTGTTGTTGACTCGAGCCTTTATCGCCTACGGTAGTCATTTGCAGCGCGGGCGCGTCAATCCTCGTGCCATCCATCTGCAGTGGAAGGCGCCATTCCAGACAGCCGACATTGTAGGTTTGTTACAGACTGCGCTCGACCTCGGTCAGGTCGCGGGTACGCTCGCGAGTTTGCGTCCACCGCAGCAAGGGTATCGAGCGTTGCGCCAGCGGTTACAAGCCTATCGCGGTGTTGCGGCTGCGGGTGGGTGGCCGGCGGTAGCGCCAAGCGGTGGAGAATCGCTAGTCGCGCGATTGCAAGCGGAGGGCGATCTAGCCACCGGAGAGCGCGCTGTAGCGGATCTGCGCGCGGGTATTGCGCGATTTCAGGAAAGACATGGTCTCGAGCCAACCGGGGCGCTAGACGAGGTCACACTAGCCGAACTCAATATACCGATTTCTGTGCGGATGGCGACGATCGCATTGAATATGGAGCGTTGGCGCTGGCTTCCGCACGACCCGGGCACCCGCTATATCTTGGTGCGGATCGCCGATTTCGAACTCGACGCCGTGGCGGTGGGGGAGACCGTACTCAATATGCGGGTTATCGTCGGCAAGCCCTACTGGCGTACGCCTGTTTTCAGCGCCCGACTCACTCATTTGGTCTTCAACCCCTTCTGGTATATCCCGCGCAGTATCGCCGTTGCAGAGATTCTGCCTATGGTGCGCCGCGATCCAAGCTATTTCGCGCGCAGGGACGTAGTAGTGACCCAAGGCAGTGGTATGCAGCTGGCTAGAGTAGACCCCGATACGGTGGATTGGGCCAGCCAAACGGCGGTGAACTTCGCCTACTCCTTTACTCAAGCTCCGGGGGCGGATAATCCTCTGGGCAAGATCAAATTTCACTTTTCTAATCCCTACCACGTCTACCTGCACGATACGCCGCACGACGAGCTTTTCAACGAGCGGATAAGAGAGCTCAGCCACGGTTGTATCCGACTCGAAAAGTCTCTCGATCTCGCTGCATTTGTTCTGGCGGAGGAGAGCAATTGGCCGCGGGGACGCATTGTAGATGCGATCGGTAGTACAGTCAATCGGGAGGTTTACCTGACGCGGCCCCTACCGGTCTACCTGCTCTACTGGACGACCTGGATCGACGAGGAAGATCGGATACACTTTCGCCGCGACGACTACGAAGCCGACGCACGACTGCGGCAGCAGTTGGTAGGGGTGCAGGAGTGAGGTTTGCATTATGTGAAACCATAGGCATATTAGAATTATGAAAAAAGTGGGCTTGCCGCGCGCCATTGCGCCAAGGAGGACATTCCTATGAAAGATGTGATTGGACTCATCCTCGGGGGAGGACAGGGTTCCCGGCTCTTTCCCCTGACGCAGTTTCGCTCCAAGCCAGCCGTACCCATCGGCGGCAAGTATCGGCTGATCGACATTCCGATCAGCAATTGCATCCACTCGGATATCAATCGCATTTTCGTCCTTACTCAGTTCAATTCTGCCTCGCTACACCGCCATATAAGCACGACCTACCGCTTCGATTCGTTTACCAATGGTTTTGTTGAGATCATGGCCGCTGAACAAACTCAGGATAGTGCCGATTGGTATCAGGGTACTGCCGATGCGGTGCGCCAGCAACTCAGACATCTCCTGTCGCACAAAGCGGAACTGGTACTGATCCTGTCGGGCGATCACCTCTATCGCATGGACTATCGCGCCTTCGTTGAGGAACACCGCGAGCGCGGTGCAGATGTATCGATCGCGGTCAAACCCGTATCGCGGCAAGAGGCGCCGGCACTGGGGATTCTGCAGTCTGATGATCGAGGGCAAATCACTGCTTTCTGCGAGAAGCCGCAGAAAGAGGACGAACTAGACCGATTGCAGTTGGCCGAGCCACCAGGATCCGACCCTGAGCAGCTCTTCCTAGCATCAATGGGCATCTATCTATTTGAGCCACAGGTACTGGTGAGTCTGTTGATGGGTAGTGATGAAGACGATTTCGGCAAACATATTATTCCGAAAGCTATACAGAAGGTCGGCGTATTCGCTCACCCCTTTGAGGGCTATTGGGAAGATATCGGGACCATCCGTTCCTTTTACGATGCGAATCTGGCGCTGACTGACTCGGAGCCGCCTTTCGATTTCTACCGCGCCGACGCACCGATATACACCCACCCACGCTTCCTGGCCGGGACCCGTTTGGAAAAATGTCAGATAGAGCGCGGTATCATATGCGAGGGATCATCAGTCGGCTATGCTAGTATCGAACGTTCGGTAATCGGCATTCGCTCGGTTGTCGGTGAGGGCTGCCAGATTGCCAATACCATCGTCATGGGTGCCGATTTTGTCGAAACGACGGCCGACTTAGAGCGCAATATTGCCCAGGGTATACCGAATGTCGGTATCGGCGCCCACACTCGGATCGACGGTGCTATAATCGATAAAAACGCGCGCATTGGAGAACGGGTCAGCATTACTAACCGCGAGGGAGTACGCGAAGCAGAAGGAGATAATTATTATATCCGCGAAAGTATCGTGGTCGTGGCCAAGGATGCGGTGATTGCAGCGGGTACTGAGATATAGAGCTAGCGCATAAATAAAAACGACTCGGGTGTGCAGACACCCGAGTCGTTTTTTATTAGGATTTTCACCCGAGGGTTATTTAAGCAGTGTCATCTTGCGCATTAGCGTCTGGCCGCCGGCTTCGAGGCGGTAGAAGTAGATGCCGGTGGAGTAGGCTGCGGCGTTAAGGGAGACCGCATGGATACCGGCCGGTCGCGAACCATTGACTAGCGTCGCCATTTCCTGGCCTACCGAGTTGTAAACGGTCAGCTTCACATGACCATCGGCGGCCATAGAATAGCGGATGGTGGTATTGGGATTGAATGGGTTAGGCGTGTTCTGCTCCAGCGCGTAGCCGCTGGGCAGCGCGGCTTCGACCGCCGATTCTTCGGCGATGAAAGTGGCAGCATCGCTGGGCATGATACCAGCCTCAGAGAGAAAGGTCCAGCCCGAGGTCCAGAGATTGCGGCCGAAGGCGCCAATATAGTCGACCTGAGTATAGAAGCCGTCGTCGGGAGTTGCGGCTAGGCCGCTAAACGCCGGGCTGCCGGACTGGGGCCGCGGGTCGAGGCCTTGGTCGCGGTCGCGCGAGATTCCGCCTAATAGCGGATCGACGATGCGATTGTCATTGGCGGCGAGGTGTTCAGCTATGAACTCCTCCGGGGCTATAGTAGCGAGATCGTCGCCGGCGCCGAAGCCCCACCAGATGTTATTAGCCAGGCGCAGATCACCAGCCTCAAGGCGAGCACGGCTGTCCTCGCCAGACTCGAGATCCTCTATTGAGACGGCCTCTCCAGCGAAGTCAGTGAAGATGCTATTGATGTACTGACCTCCGGCATTGTCGCGGATTTTGAGGACTACGTCGTTGTCGCCGTTAGCAGAGAAGGCGCCCGAACCGATGTAGGTGACATTATGGATCTGCGGGATGGCGTAGGGCGCACCGTCTTCTGGGGTAGTGCCGCCGTCGTGTTCGCCTGCGCGGTTGCCAGTATCGGCGTCCTGGATTACGAACCAAAACTGGCCCTTGCCGCGGAAACCCTCATCGTAGTCGAAGGCGTCGTCGCCATTGAAAGCAGAGACTAGATGCTTGGTGTTGACGGTGCCGCCGAACCACTCAAATCCATCATCTTGGTTGTTATAGACCTCGACAAACTCAATCAGAGTACCGGAGCCAACGCCGCCCATGGTGAGGCCATTGATCTCGTTACCGGCACCGATGTCGGTGCCGCCGTAGCGGATCGAGACGTAGCGGAAGATGCCGGAGTTGTCAGCATCGTCGTCGCCGCCATAGATGCCGCGGGCTTCCGTAGTCGGAATTCCCTCAATCGGGGTCTCACCTGGCTGAGAATTGAGGGTTGCGTGACCGAGAAGGATGACGCCGCCCCAGAGACCGCGTGCATCGAGAGGCAGGTCGCCGGGGTCGCTGACATCGTCGGCTTCGGCGGTGAAGACGATGGGCATGTCGGGGGTGCCGCTGGCGAAGATCTTGCCGCCGCGGGCGACGACGAGAGCGCTGGCGTTCTCGCCTTGGCCAGGCTTGCCTTTAATGACGGTGCCCGGTTGGATGGTCAGCGTAGCGCCATCGTCGACGAAAACTAGGCCATTGAGGATGTACTCATTGTCCGCGGTCCAGACGACGTTGCTACCGGTAGCAACGTCGGCGTCGAAGACGTCGACCGTGGCCGCCGAAGCGGTGCCCGGCAGCAGTGCGGCGCAGAACGCGAGCGCAAATTTACGGAGCATATTAGCCTCCTTGTAATAGTGGTAGATAGCGGTCCAAGGTGCCCGGCCGCGTTTAGTGCTGAACTTGCCTGAAACGACTCGAGAAGTTGGAAGGAAACGGCAGTGAGTATCAGCTCTAATACAATAAAGGGTAAGCTGATTTTGTACCAGGCATGTGCCAGGCAAGTGAACTCTAGGTTACAACGCGAGGATTCGCTTGATGAGGGGGATGTGGTCCGAGGTGGGCGTTTTATGTGGTAGATGCCCCAAGATATATGGTCGACGGACGAGGCCTAATGCGATGACGTTCGGCGAGGCTTTGTCACACCATATTACAAGCTACAATAGAAAATGGGGTAGCCATGACCACCCCATTTTCTGCTAAATTAGGTAGGCTGTTCGTTCAGCGGTTGTAGCTGATGGAGAGCGAAAAGGATCGGCCCTTACTGTAGTCGTTGGCTATATAGTCTATGCCCTGGTAGCGATAGGTCTTCTCAAAGGATGAGTCGAGTAGGTTCTTGGCGCTGAACTTGAGCTTGAATTCGCTCCACTGCTGTGAGAAGGTCAAATCTAAAGTAGCGCGTGCACTTTCGAAGACGTCTGGGGTTCCGCCGAGGCTGACTTCGGCGAGGCGACGTCCGAAAATGTTGTAGTAGAGGCCAGCAGCAGTGCCGGTATTTAAGTTGTCGTAGCTCAAGTCGAGGTTGATCAGGAAGGGTGATTGCCCCTGTAGCGACCGCGTGCTGGGTGTCTCCGAGTCGAGCGCGCGGCGCAACTGCAACTCGTCGGGTGCAATGCTCACTTCGGAATTAACAAGCGAGAGATTTCCGCCAGCATGCAGTTGTCGCAGGATCGGGTTGATGAGAGATAGCGATCGCCGCGCTTCGAATTCGATACCGGCCACCCGCGCCTGCCCGACGTTCTGGAACTGCACCTCGCCGTTCACGGTGAGGATGACGCGCTCAATAGGATTTTGAAAATTCTTGTAAAATAGGCTAATGGCGTAGATTTCTCCCGGCTGACCAAAGTGTTCCCAGCGCAGGTCGTAATTATCAACTAGTGTGCGCTTGAGTTCGGCGTTGCCGATAAAGACGAAATCCCCGACGAAGCTGAATGAGGCGAAGGGAGCCAATTCGCGGAAGGTCGGGCGTGCCAGCGTGCGTCCGTAGGAAGCACGCAAATTGACTCCTGATCGCATTTCATATACGACATTGAATGAAGGCAGTAGATCTTTTTCGGACAGGCGCCCGTGCGATTTGGTAGAGTCCTGGCTCGCAACGTCGATACGGGTCGACTCGAGTCTAGCGCCACTGACGAGGCGCAGCCGAGTATTGATGGGTAATTCGACCATGGCATAGCCGGCGTATATTCGCTGTTCGCCGTTGAAATTGCTCGATAACTGGGTGGCGTCTCGTACATAGGAGCCGAAGCGGTATTGCTCATCTTTGCGAGTCAGGCCAACCTTGTCGGCGATGAAGAAGGTGATGGGATTGCCGTCGTAGGCGATGTCGTCCTGGCCGAACTCATAGCGACGCTCGCGGAAAATACGTTGCTTATCGAGGATGAGAAAACCGGTTTTGACATTGCTGTTGATGCCCTGCCATTGCTGGAAAGGCAGAGCGAGGTCGAACTGGAATTCACGATTGTTTTCGTCGAGGTCGCGGAAGTAGCGCGTCGGCAATGGGTAAATTGAGGGTGAGATTGAATAATCGGTGACCGGGCCGCGGACCACCTTACCCTCGGCGTCGCGCATGACCTCACCGTTGTCGTCGCGCAAAGGACGAATCTTAGTGACTTGGTTATTGGTAAAAAATCGTAAGTCGGGTTCGTCCTGAGTCGAAGACGACAGCGAGCCCGACCACTTGGCTTTAAGATCGCGCAGGCCGCTGAAGTGATGCTTGCCCGACAATTGCAGAGATTGGATCTGGCGCTCGGTGAATTGTAACACGCGAGTCTCGTAGATGGCTTCTCTATCTAAATCGCGCGGGAAAGCGCCGGCCAGGTAGCGGGCGACGTCTTCGCTATTGCGATTATACATGCTAGTTATCGATAATTCGTGGGTTGGAGCGGGCTTGTAGGACAGGGTCAAGAGGCTACCCCAGCGGATTTCCTGGGCGCCTCGGGTATCGGCGAGTTGGAAGTTATTGGTCAAGGTGGAAGCTGCACGGCTGGTTAACTGCCAGCGCGCCGATGCTCCATTGTCGTAGAAAGACGAGCTGTTATTGTAGGTCAAGGTTCCTAAAAAGCCCAAGGGCCGACCCAGCCATCGGACCTGATTGCCGAGAGCTACTGAGTAGCTATGGTTGAAGGGTGCGGTCTTGGTAGTCGGGGCCATGATCGGGGAAAAAGCTTTGGAGTAAAGATCGAGCTGTTGCGCTTTCGTAGCGTCGGTGTAGGCGGCTCCGACATCCGGTATGTCAACCTCGCCTCGGGCGAGATCGTCGGGGATATCGCGGGTACCGTCATCGACTCCGAGCCAGTCGAGAGCGCCACCTTGATAGGTAAGAAAATCATCGTTAAACGAACTCTGCGTGTTGTATGTAGTCGCCGAGCTGACCGAAAGAGTGAAATTATCCGGGAAGGTCTTGGTACCAATATTTACTGCGCCGCCGGTAAAATTACCCGGTTGATCGGGGGTAAAGCTCTTTGTGGTGATAATATTGTCGAGCAGACTGGAGGGGAAGAGGTCCATCGGCACTGACCGTTTGTTGGGGTCGGCACTGGGAAGCGAGGCCCCGTTGAGTTGTACTGAGCTATAGCGGTCGCCCAGACCGCGGATATAGACGTATTTGCCGCCTACGACCGAGGCGCCGGTGACGTGAGACATCGCCTCGGCGGCATCGCTGCTACCGGCGCGCGAAATTTCCTCGGCGCTGATTGCGTCACTGACTGCGGAAGACTTTTGCCGCTCTTTGAGCAGAGCTGCCCCGGTATTACGTAACGCTTTAGCTTCGACGATGACTTCGTCTTCAAGTTCGATTGTCTCCGGCGCCAGCGCGATATCGAGTTTGACCACTGCACCGTCTTTGATTTCTACGCCGATAATCGAAGCCTGCTGGTAGCCAATCATCGAACTGATCAGCACATAGGTGCCCGGNGGCACATCGAAGAGCTGGAAATTTCCTTCAAAATCGCAGATCGTNCCGTAATGGGTGCCTTCGAGAAAAATCGTAGCNCCGACAAGGGGNTCACCCGTCTGGCGATCGAGTACCGATCCGGAGATAGTGCTCTGGGCTGTGGCGGAGCCGGTGAGGGTGAAAAAGACGATACAGACAAATATTGAGCTACGCGACATGAGCTTTGCTACCTCCATCAGATTGAGCGATGACACGAATGCATTGCGCGCAACTATATATAGAATCCCCGTATTGAGAACAGGTTACGGTGGGATTACAATTCGGTGCCATGGAGCGAGGTAGGTGACACAAGCGACAAGATAGGGAATGGAAGGTGCCGAAATAGAAAAAACCGTAACAATACCGTAACAATACCGTAACAACTACGGCATATCGCGATTGTAAAATTGTAACATAATAACGGGGAGTGAGAAAAATGGCCGCTTGTCTCATTGTCGCACTGATTCTTGCCACCACCATAGCGGTGGATGGAGCCGAGGGCAAGATTAAGGGCTATATGTTTGGAGATTATTACGCCGTATTGGCGGCTGACGACGGCGAGGACAAATTGCCAGAGAAGCGTAATGCCTTCCAGTTTCGTCGTATTTATTTGACCTATGATAAAGCGCTCAATGACGATTTCTCGATACGCTACCGACTCGAAACCAAGGATACGGGTTTCGGCAAGGGCGCGAAGATGCAGCCCTTTGTCAAGCACGGTTATTTGAAGTGGAAGGGAGCATTAGGTGCGAGCGATTTCTATTTCGGTTTGCAGGGCACTCCGACGTGGGCCATCGCCGAGAAGGTCTGGGGGTATCGCTCGATATCCAAAACAGTTCTCGACCGCAACAAGATTGGCGCCTCGGCCGATATCGGCGCAGCCCTAAGGGGCAAGGCAGGCAAAATCGGCTACCATTTCATGCTGGGAAACGGCCCCGGACAGGGTCCGGAGGATGATAACGGCAAGAAGTTTTACGGCTCGCTGAGTTTTAAAGCCTCTGATCGCTTGGTGCTGGAAGGCTATGCCGATTTCAATATGAAGCCCGCTGCGCAAAATGAATTGACGGTCAAAGTCTTCGCCGGCCTGCAGAACGAGGGACTCGACGCCGGTGTCGAGGTCTTTGCACGCATCAACGCTAAAGCCGCCGCCGGCGAGGACGTGACGATCAGCGGTCTATCGGCCTTCGCATCAATGCCGCTCCGCGCCTCGCTCAAAGGTTTTGGTCGCGTCGATGCGATCTCTAACGACAGTAAAGATACCACCGACCTACTGGTGATCGCCGGACTCGACTATATGCCGGCAAAAAATGTCCACCTAATGCCCAATATAGTAGTCGCATTGCCCGACGGTCCTGACCCCCTTATTCAGGCGCGATGGACCTTTTATTACAAATTTTAATTCTCTATGTAACAAATGCTTCACCGAGATGTCATGTATTTGTAACGCCGTATCCATAATTTACATAAATCTACATAAGATAGACATGCACACATATCACTTGCAGGGAGGGTGCAAAATGAAGAGAAAGTGGATTTCCGCCGCTCTGTTGAGCACTATACTCGCAGGGACGGTTCAGGCTCAGACCATTAAGGTTGATAAGCGGATTTTGCCCTACCAGAAAGTCAGCGGCATATCCGGCAACGCTAGCAGTATTGGCTCAGATACCATGAATAATATGATGGCGCTGTGGCTGGAGGCCTTCCGCAAGTATTATCCCAACGTTAGAATTCAGATTGAGGGCAAGGGCTCGTCAACTGCGCCACCGGCGTTAATTGAGGGTACGGCGCAATTTGGCCCGATGTCGCGGGCGATGAAGTCGAGCGAAGAAGATAAGTTTGAGCAGGCATTTGGCTACAAACCTACCCCCTTGCGCACCGCACTCGACGCGCTGGCTGTCTTCGTCAATAAAGACAATCCCATCCCGGGCTTGAGCCTGCCACAGGTCGATGCAATTTTCTCCAAGACCTGTCGCAGTGAATTCGCCAAGGATATCACTGATTGGGGAGAGTTAGGGCTCACCGGTGCTTGGGATAGGGCGAAGATCAGCCTATATGGCCGCAATTCCGCTTCGGGTACTTACGGCTTCTTCAAAAAGCAGGCGCTATTTAAGGGCGATTTCAAGGATGAGGTCAAGGAGCAGCCTGGATCGGCTTCGGTGGTCCAAGGCATAACCGAGGATCGCTTCGGTATTGGCTACAGCGGCATCGGTTATTTGACGTCTGGCGTGCGGGTAGTGCCCCTGGCCAAGAAATCCGGACAGCCTTTCATGGAGGGATCGCTGGAGAACGTATTGACCGGCGATTACCCACTTGGGCGCTTTCTCTACGTTTATACTAACAAAGCGCCCGGTAAACCGATGAATCCATTGGTGCGTGAATTCTGCAAGTTCATCTTCTCGAAAGAAGGGCAGGAAATCGTCATCAAAGATGGCTATATGCCCGTGCCTTTCGAGGTCGCCGCGGCCGAACTAGCCAAGCTAACCGATTAAACAGCTATCTTTACCAAAAGTATGACCATACGCGGAGTGACGAACCGAGCTAGGGCTCTCGACTGGCTCGGTCGGCACCTTATCTCGGTTGGTGGCATCGGCATCATTGCTGCCGTGCTAGGAATTTTCGTATTCATCCTCTCCGAAGCCTGGCCGTTGTTCCGTGAACCGGTCCATACTCCGGCCCAGCAGTATCCGACCCCCGGTCGCTTCGCCATCGGCGTCGATCCCTACCATCAGATTGCCTATGTCGCAGGAGTCGCAGGAGTCGATTTGTTACGGTTGGAAGATGGAGCGCTGCTCTCCGGCGAATGGAGCGATGAAATGGCCGCTCTTGCTCCAACTGCGGCAATGCAAAACGCCGACGTATTAGCCTTGGGAACCGCCGAAGGTGAAATTGACGTCGTGCGAATCGATTTCAATCTAGATTATTCTACCGGGACCCGGAAAGTCGTGCCCCAAATAATTACTGGGGGGCGAATTACGGTCGATCCGCAGGGGGAAGCGCTAACGCAGGTAACCTTTCGCGAAGACGGTAGCGGGCTATCCGCTGCAGCGGCGGTTACCGAATCAGGTCGTCTGGTCATAGTCATCCGAGAACAACAGCGAGGATTGCTAGGACCAGGCGCAGTGATAGAGCGACAATACGAACTCAGCGCCGATCTCGGTGGCGAACGACCGACCCAGGTGCTGTTAGACGGCCGTATCCGCCAGTTGCTGGTCGGCACGACCGCTGGATCACTGTATGAGTGGCGCTTGTATGGGGTAGAAGAGCGGCCGGTCTTAGTCGGGCGACTATCGGCAGCCGATGGAGCGATTACGGCTCTGGGCTATATTTTGGGCGAGGTATCAGTAGCGGTGGGTGACGCGACGGGCGGCATCCATACCTGGTTCAAGATCGAGGACGACGGGCGGCGCTCCTATCGTAAGGTGCATGCCTTTAAAGGTTCAGGCAGCGCTATCACCCAGATTGTGGCTTCTCAGCGCGACAAGCAATTCCTCGCGGCAGATGCCGCGGGAAGAGTCGCGTTGCATCACATGACTTCGGAGCAGACAGAATTACAGATTGAGACGAGCGGTACTGTAGCTGGGCTGGCCTTCGCGCCCAAGGCCGACGGCATATTTACGCTGGGGACAGACGGCCAATTACGGCGGTACATTCTGGATAATCCCCATCCCGAAATAAGTGGTGCGGTGCTTTTCGGCCAGGTCTGGTATGAAGGCTATCCGGGGCCGGAGTATGTCTGGCAGTCGACGGGCGGCACGGATGAATTCGAGTCCAAACTTAGTCTGATCCCCCTCATCTTCGGGACCGCGAAGGGCACGTTCTACGCTATGATCTTCGCCCTGCCGCTAGCCGTGCTGGCGGCGATTTATACATCTGAATTCGCCACACCGAGAGTGCGCGGGCTAGTCAAACCGACGGTTGAGGTTATGGCCTCATTGCCGAGCGTAATTCTCGGTTTTCTTGCCGGACTGTGGCTGGCGCCGCTACTGGAATCGCACATGATCGGCACTTTGATGCTGGTGCCGGTGGTGGGTGCAGTAGTCATCGCCAGTGCTTGGGCCTGGCAATACGCGCCGAGGTCGATAATACGCGGCGTCGCGAGGCTGGGGGAGATCTACTTGCTGTGCGCTGTCACTCTGATCGGTGCCTGGGTAGCCTATGCTTTGGGACCGGATTTTGAGCGTATGAGTTTCGGTGGGCAGTTTCTGCAGTGGCTGCGCCAGGACGCGGCGATAAGCTACGACCAACGCAATTGTTTAGTCGTAGGTTTCGCCATGGGTTTCGCGGTAATTCCTCTGGTATTCACCATCTGTGAAGATTCGTTGGCCAGTGTGCCAGGTAGTTTGCGTGCTGGCTCGCTGGCGCTGGGAGCGACGGCGTGGCAGACCGCGACCAAGGTCGTATTGCCGATGGCACTGCCGGGAATCTTTTCGGCGGCGATGATCGGCTTCGGTCGCGCTATTGGCGAGACAATGATTGTGCTAATGGCCACGGGTAATACGCCGATCATGGAGTGGAACATCTTCAACGGGATGCGTACCATCTCGGCTAATATTGCGGTAGAACTGCCTGAGGCGCCGCACCAAGGTACGCTTTACCGCGTGTTATTCCTCAGTGGATTGCTACTTTTTATCGCGACCTTCTGCATCAATTCGCTGGCCGAGGTTGTACGCCAGCGCCTGCGAGACAAATACAACCGGCTATGATGAAATTCTGGCGCGGGGGTAACCCCTTTATCTGGCTTACGGGTAGCGCATTAGCGCTATGTCTAGCGATGATTATCGGGCTGGTGGGAGTTATTCTCTATAACGGCATCGGCGTGTTTTGGCCTCAGGAGCTGACTCTTCTGCGTCTCGATGATGGTAGCCGGGTAATGGGTACGATCATCGATCGCCAAGAGATTGTCGAGTCTCAAGGGCAATATCGCCTGCAGCTCAAAGTCGGAAATCGCGATGCATATGGTCTTGATTTTCGCTGGGTGGATGAAGCGCGGATTGAAGCGCGCGAGAAACCGCTTGATGTAGTGGTCCTTGAACGAATGGAATGGGGAGACGCCTATGGCTTTATCGTCGGTGTATATGAGGATGGACACCAAATAGCCGCTGGCAAAGAGCGCGGTTGGCAAATACTGCAGTCGCTAATGGACCAGACGTCCGAGTACGCTGGGCAGATCCACGCGCTGGAGCGCGACGAGATCGGGGTCTTGAACCGCGAAATGGAGGCGTTGCGTCTCGAGCGCCGGCGCTTTGAAAGGGAAGGAACTGAAACAGATGCGCTGACGGTTAACAAAGCCGCAAACGATTCGCTATGGAATAGGTATGATATTCTGTCGGAGCGGTTAGAGCAATTGCGACGCCAGAGCGAGCGCTGGTCGGTGGCGTTGGTGTTAGCCGACGGGGAAGAGCGCTCTGTACGGGTCGCCGATATCGTCCGCGCCTATCGACCCAATGCCATGGGAATGGGTGCCAAGACGGGCGCGTATCTGGCTAAGGCTTGGGAGTTTGTCGCCGGCGAGCCACGCGAATCCAATACTGAAGGCGGTATTTTCCCTGCGCTTTTCGGCACGGTAATGATGGTCATGCTGATGAGTCTCGCCGCCGTCCCCTTCGGTGTACTCGCCGCACTCTATTTGCGTGAATACGCGAGGCAGGGTTTTCTAGTACGGCTGGTACGCATCGCTGTCAATAATCTCGCCGGCGTGCCCTCAATCGTCTTTGGGATGTTTGGCTTAGGATTTTTCGTCTATGGAGTCGGCGGTAGTATCGACCAGTTATTCTATGCCGATGCCCTGCCGACGCCAACCTACGGTACGGGAGGTATCCTCTGGGCTTCACTGACCCTGGCGCTTCTAACCGTACCGGTAGTGATCGTGGCGACCGAGGAAGCGTTAGCCGCGGTTCCGCGCGAGATGCGCGAGGGGGCGCTAGCTCTGGGCTCGACCAAGTTTCAGATGATATGGACCGTGGTGCTGCCCAGTGCCCTCCCGGGTATTCTCACTGGAGTCATCTTAGCTATAGCGCGCGGGGCTGGAGAAGTAGCGCCGCTGATGATTACTGGAGTGGTCAAGCTTGCGCCTGACTTACCTCTGGATGCCTTCGCTCCCTTCTTTCACTTAGAGCGGAAGTTCATGCATCTGGGCTTCCATATCTACGATGTAGGCTTCCAGTCCCCCAACGTCGAAGCGGCCCGGCCCATGGTCTACACCACCGCCTTGTTACTGCTGGCTATTGTCTTAGTCCTCAACCTGACCGCAATCGTGGTCCGCAACCAGTTGCGCAAGAAATACGCGACATCGGCTTTTTAGGAAAATATAATGACCGAACCCATTTCTGTAGAAGGAGCTGAACCCTTCGAAACACACATAGAAAAGCCTATCGTTGAGATCGTAAAACTCAATATGTATTACGGCGAGACTAAGGCGCTTTTCGATATCGATCTGCAGATCCCCGAGCGCGAAGTCACCGCCTTTATCGGGCCGTCGGGTTGCGGTAAGTCGACATTGCTGCGTTGCATCAATCGGCTCAACGATCTCATCGAGTCGGCGCGAATTGAGGGGGAAGTACGGGTCGAAGGTAAGAATGTCTATATCCCTGAACATGACGTTATTGATCTGCGCCGCCGCGTCGGTATGGTGTTCCAAAAGTCCAATCCTTTTCCCAAGTCGATTTATGATAACGTCGCCTATGGCCTCAGGATCGCTGGGGAGAACCGACGTTCAGTATTGGATGAGGCAGTAGAAAAAAGCCTCAGATCTGCGGCGTTGTGGGAAGAGGTCAAGGACCGTCTTAAGGACAGTGCGATGGGTCTGTCCGGTGGTCAGCAGCAGCGCCTGTGCATCGCCCGCACCTTAGCAGTGGAACCGCAGGTAGTGCTGATGGACGAGCCTTGTTCGGCGCTCGATCCGATCGCCACCGCGCGGATCGAGGAAACGATCAGCGAACTGAAAAAGGACTACACTATCATTATCGTTACCCACAACCTGCAGCAGGCTGCGCGCATCTCGACGTACACGGCCTTTTACTATCTGGGCAAGCTGATCGAATTCAACGAGACCGACGGCATGTTTACCAATCCGCGGATAAAGCAAACAGAGGACTATGTCACCGGTCGTTTTGGCTAAGCGCAGCGAGGTTTACTATGGAACGTAGATTCGATCAGCAGTTAGACGACCTAAAGCAGCAACTGCTCAGGATGGGCGGAGCAGTAGAGGAGTCGATCGCACAGGCGGTCCAGTCGCTGGTGGGCCGCGACGACGAACTAATCAAGGTAGTACTGGGGGGAGGCAAGAAAATTGACGACTGGGAAATCACCATCGAGGAGACCTGCCTGAAAATGCTGGCAACACAGGGGCCGGTAGCCAACGACCTGCGGCTTTTGGCGTGCATGATGAAAGTAAACTACGACCTCGAGCGGATCAATGATCAAGCCATCAATATCGCCCAGCGTGCCGAGATACTCAACACTATGCCGCCGTTGATGCCGCTGATCGATATCCCGCGGATGTCGGAATTGGCGCAGGGTATGGTCAAGGACGCGCTCGATGCCTTCGTACGGCGTGACGTAGACCTAGCCCGCGACGTGGGTAGGCGCGACGAAGATCTCGACCTGCTATATGATCATATATTCCGTGAGCTCTTGACTTGCATGTATGCCGATGCGACCGGACCCGAAACCATCGACCGCGGCATCTACCTAATTTTAGTAGTACGCCATCTGGAGCGGGTGGGGGATCACGCCTCGAATATCGCCGAAAACGTAGCCTATCTGGTTGAGGGACGCATCGTTCGCCACCAGAAAGAGGAATGGTGGGAAGAGGGCAAAAAAACCTGAATAGTGGGTATTTCAACTGGAGTAGATTGTGAACAATACTGTTCTAATTGTCGAAGACGAACCCGATATCCTCGATCTAGTAACATACAATCTGCGCCAAGCCGGCTTCGTAGCCCTGCAGGCCGAGGACGGCGAGAAAGCGCTGGCCATCCTCGAGGAAGAGGTGGTCAATTTAGTTGTTCTCGACCTGATGTTACCCGGCATCGACGGGCTAGAGGTCTGTCGTCTGATCAAGCAGAGAATACGCAACAAGGACGTGCCAGTTTTGATGCTGACAGCGCGGACCGAGGAGGTCGATCGAATCGTTGGTCTAGAGTTGGGCGCCGACGACTATCTGGTCAAACCCTTCTCGCCGCGCGAACTGGTGCTGCGTATCCGCGCTATCTTGCGCCGCGCTCAGGGCCGCGACGAGGCTGAGGCCGAGCGGATCGTCGCCGGACCGCTGGCCATCGAT
>PBNG01000097.1 GCA_002723015.1 Roseibacillus sp.
TGGTTGAGACAAGAGTAGCGTAATGTTCAACGACCTTGCTCTGCATCGAGGCCTCTCCGCTTGCCGTCGAGTCGGCTGCACCTGCTTCGGCTGATTCGGCTGCTTCGGTCACATCGACCGACACAGCCGAATCAGTTCCGGTCGCGCTCTGTTTGCACGATGCAAAAGGGAGACCTAAGCCAACAAGTAGGGGGAAGACAATTTTTTCCATGGGTAAATAATGGCACAAATCAGCGAATCGGCTGCTTTCAGGTTGTACGCTTTTAGCGGAATTTTGTCATTTATTGTCTCTTTTTTTGAGTAAGAAAAAGTCAAAAAAGGGGCTCAGATCGGCATTTGACCGAATAAGTGCTCATTGCTATACGTATAACAATGTAGCGAGCCTCTACAGGCTTGTTTTCCCAACACACTAATTCACCACCAACCGATGAAAGAAAAATTCCTCAGCCTCCTCGCCCTTGCGTCTCTCGGCCTGAGCCCCTTGGCCCTCTCCGAAAATAAGTTATGCCCCATCATGATCGAAGATGAGGNCTGATNAGGANGANGTCGNNGAGTNTGANGGNAAGANGGTNCNNTTCTGCTGNGGNACNTGNGTCAAANTGTGGAANCANTCNCCNAANTATTACATCAAGGTAATGGGNGANNTNCTNCCNCANTTCAANGGGATGGANAANGAACTNGGNTTGGANGAGNTCAAGNTNCTCCCNCAGAANTTNTGNCCNGTCTACCCNGANCGAGTNGTCACNCCNGAATCCCCNACNGTTGAGGNCCAGGGNAAGACGGTTTACCTCTTCAGCAAGGCCGCAGTCCGCCGNTGGAGNCGGAAGCCCGANGACTCACTNAANAAAGCNCTNGNNGCAGGTNTNCTTCCCCAGATCGAAGGCAACGCCAAGGTCCCGGGCAAGACCAACGAGGTCTCCGAGTAAGCANNCGGCATCCTCGNNNCCCTTGCTCNCGCACGGANCTTGGGGNGACAAGTGGNAGTCACACAATCNCAAGTCGCCGTTAGCACCGGNGTGCNCNACCGGGANAGGGTNNNCCNGCNCCNNNNGGCTCCGGTTGAGTGACGNAAGACACGAGNCTNGGGGCCATAANCATTNANNCAGAGNTTCGCTCTCCCGTCCTNTCCTCCCACCAGTCGAGGAAGNTCCGATTTAATGCCTCAGCAATTCCGGGAGCAGGTCGCAAACCCTTCGAGCANCTGCAGGNCGGACGTTGTGAGCAGAGCCTGACAAAGAATGGCCTCCGAACGACCACCAAGGGTTTCGCGNCCCAAGGAACAGGCGGCAGGAGCAGCCGCTGTCGCTTCCTCTCTCAACCACGTATTTCGCTCCGCCGGGGCCGCACAGGGGACCAAAGCTCTCCTCGNCCTCAATCAAGTTGATGGTTTCGACTGCCCTTCCTGCGCGTGGCCCGACCCGGATGGGCATCGCGCCGCAACTGAATTTTGCGAGAATGGAGCAAAGGCCATTGCCTCCGAAGCCACCCTTCGCCGGGTTGACCGGCAATTTTTTTCTCAATACTCGGTAGCTGAGCTACGGGAGAAATCGGACTACTGGCACGACCAGCGGGGGCGCCTCACCGAGCCTTTCNTCCTCCGGGAGGGGGCAACTCACTACGAGCCGNTCTCATGGGATCAGGCCTTCGCNCTCATCGCTGGAGAACTCAATTCCCTGCCTTCGCCTGACGAGGGCATTTTTTACACATCNGGGCGTGCCAGTAATGAAGCGGCGTTCCTNTANCAACTTTTTGTCCGGCATTTCGGCACAAACAACCTGCCAGACTGCTCGAACATGTGCCATGAGTCCTCCGGGGCNGCACTGAAGGCCTCCATCGGCATTGGTAAGGGAACCGTATCCCTCGACGATTTTTANGAGGCAGAAACCATTCTCTGTATTGGCCAGAATCCCGGAACCAATCATCCCCGGATGTTGTCGGCTCTGGAGACGGCCGTCAAAAACGGGGCCCGGATCGTTGCCGTCAACCCGCTCAGGGAGGCTGGCCTTCTCGGCTTTGCCCACCCTCAGAAAATTAGCGGCCTTCTGAACAAGGCGACCCCACTCGCCTCTCAATACCTTCAGGTGAAAATCAACGGTGATTTCGCCCTGCTCCGGGCTCTAGGAAAGGAACTCTTTCACCGCGAGAAGGCCAAGCCTGGAACTGTGATCGATACAAGATTCATCACGCNGAACACCNGGGATTTCGAAGCCTACCGCGCGATCTGNGAAGTCTCNNCCTGGAAAGAACTGACTGACAAATGCTCCATTTCCCGGGAAGAGATCGGGGAACTGGTGGATACCATCCTGCGCGGCAAGAGGAGGCTTATCACCTGCTGGGCAATGGGACTGACCCAGCACCGCAACGCGGTAGCAACGATCCGGGAAATTGCCAACCTTCACCTGTTACTCGGTGCCATCGGCAGACCAGGTGCCGGCCTCTGTCCCGTTCGGGGCCACTCCAANGTACANGGGGATCGCACCATGGGGATTTTCGAAAAGATGCCTGAGGCATTCCTCGCCGCCCTCGACAGGGAATTTGGCATCACNTGCCCAAGGGATCATGGCCATGATACCGTCAACGCGATCCTTTCCATGCACCAGAAATCCGGACAGGTGTTCGTNGCCCTTGGTGGGAATTTCCTGCAAGCAGCACCCGACACGGATTTCACCGCCNCCGCTCTCGAAAATTGTCGCCTGACCGCTCATATTGCTACCAAGCTCAATCGCTCGCACCTTCATACGGGAAGGATCGGCCTGATCCTTCCNTGCCTGGGCCGCTCCGAGCATGACGAGCAAAAATCCGGCCCTCAGTTCGTCACCTGCGAAAATTCAATGGGCGTTGTCCAAAGATCCCGGGGAAACCTTGANCCCGCCTCGCCCGCACTGCGATCCGAGACGNATATCATTTCCCGCCTGGCGGAGGCTACCCTCGGGAAGCAAACCACCGTGGAATGGCAACGGTTTCGTGAAAATTATGACGAGATCCGGAACACCATTGAGCGNGTGGTCCCCGGATTCGAGAGCTACAACGAGCGGGCCCGAGAGGACGGAGGCTTCTACCTGCCCAACGCTGCCAAAGAGCGGCGCTGGGACACCCCCGACGGAAGAGCCTCTTTCTCGGCGGCGCCTTTCGATCAATTCGAGGTCCCANAGGGCCACCTCATCCTCCAGACCCTGCGCAGCCATGATCAGTTCAACACCACCGTTTACGGNCTTAATGATCGCTACCGGGGAGTTGGTCTCGGGCGGCGGGTTCTNTTCATGAGCCCAGACGACATGAAGGAACGGGGAATTGCACCCGTGGCNCTGGTTGATATCACCAGTCACTGGCAGGAGCAGAAGCGGACGCTTCGATCCTTTTACGCCATACCGTACGAGATCCCCCGTGGCAGTGCCGCCGCCTATTTCCCNGAGGCAAACCCTCTCATTCCGATCGATTCCACGGCCCGTGAATCCAACNCTCCNACNAGTAAGGCCGTGGAGATCTCAGTCCAGCCGTCGTCGTCCTNATATCGGGGTCTGGTCACTTGAGCCGTATTTCACGGGCACTTCCGCCGGCCTTGGCCTTCTCTAAAATNACATCAGACGCGCGGTCTCTTCCGGCCTTGACCGTAAAGGACCTCCCTCTCGGTGCGCCCGGGTTGAAAGCCTTCCCATGAGCTCTCACAGTATAGAGAATCTCCCCCGAATTTTCATCAATGAGTTGAACCACGGGATTCTCGACGTCAAAAGTCATCTTACCGAGCTTTCCCCATGAAGGAGGATCATAATTGTCGAACTGAGAGATTGTCCGGGGCCATCCATCGTATTGCTTTGCACTTGGATTGGTGATGTCGACATTCCTGGGCCAGCACTCCATCGTGATTTCCCTCTTGCCCGTATTCAGCCTGACAACACCAAAGCCAGCAGAGCGGGTATTCAGNACATTCCCGGCCGGTTTTTTCTCCGGATTAGCAGCGGCATAGTTAGTCACCTTGTTATCGAATCCATCAAGGTGGTCGCCGGTGTAACCNGGAGACCCAGCCTCCCGGTTGGCCCCGGGCTCGAGAGGTTCCCACCATCGGAGGTAGAGATTTGCGATTGAAGGGACACAGAACGACCAGATGGCATCACGATGATTTTCCAGTCCGTGATGGAAAATTGTCGCCAGATGCTGATCCCCGGCACAGTGAAACGCGAATCCCTTCCGCAGCGCAGAGAGGGCTCGACTTCGCCCTGCCTGAGGCCATCCATTCGAGTCCATGTCGGCATGAAGACGCCCGTTGGCACCTCCATGAATATGCGCTCCTCCGCAGAAAATTGTCGCTGAGAGAGCAACCTTCATCTGAGNCTTGGTCCAGTCCTGCGACCACTGGTCGAGGAACTTCAACTGACGCTGACCCAGTAGAATGGCCCCGTCCACATCAACGCTTGCGGGATCATATTCCGGATTGCGGATATGATCCGGCCGGGGGCCTTGCTTCGGCACTCGGCCCGNGGGGCCGGTCTTAAACTTCCGATCCTCGAGGATGGCAAAATCGACATTCCCCCAGTTGAGGTTAGTGAACCAGACTCCGATCCCCTGCCCGATCTTGTGAGGATCTACCGGATCAGGAAAATGACTTGTCTGCGCCCTCTCAACCTCCTGGACGTAAGCCCCGGGTCTGGCATAGCCCCCGTCAGAGGCACCCCCGAGCGTCGACACCTTGCCACTTTCTCCCCACAGGTTGGGCTGACCTGCGTCATGATCGTCCGGCAGGCATAGAGTCGGCCGGTCTTTGATAATCTCACCAAAATCACGACCGAACTTCAGCCATCCAGCGTAATGCTTGAAGTGATCGTAGACCTGATCCCCGGCGAAAAAGAGGACGTCGGCATCAATCTTTTTCACGTTCTTAATGATATCTTCCCTCGAAATATCGCCTCCATGGACCGGATGAATCGAATTACCGGTAAAGGCCGCCATTACGACCTCACCCTTGTCCACCGGGTTTTTTCGGATCGTCCCCCTGTAGGTGGAACCGGAATCGTGGACCACTCGATATTCACGGGCTTCAGAATCGTCCCATTTTTCGACCCTGAATGGCGCTGTCCATCCACGCTCAATCGCCTCGGTCCGGGCGACCTCAACCCACTTACCATCCCTCATGATCTCGAGACCCACCGTTCTGCTGTCAGTATCCGCAAGCGGATAAAGCTGCGCCGTGAGCTTCAGGGTATTGTTATGAACAGTGTAGAGCGCGAAACAGATAAGATCCTTTTTTTCGACCTCGGGTATTGAGAGGGTGGCTCTCCCTTTGCGTTTCTGATTTTTCTGCTGGGAGACTGCAACTCCGGCAATCAGGAGCAGGAGGACCGGAAGCGTGAACCATTTTATGAACTTCATCTGGGCGTATATGGAATTTTAGTTAATCGGTGAGCTGGTCCTTGTTGTCAGCCTCACTATCTAGAGCCTCACTCAGCACAGTCTCAGTATCAGAATCTGCTATTACCGTCTCAATCTGGCCGGGTCGACGCCAGACAAGAAACAGATAAAGAGGAATCAGGAAATGGGGAGCACGAAGCACTACCTCATGAAGAAACAAGTCAGCCCCCCAGTAATTAAGGTCCGATGACATGCCTGCAACCGGACGCGCAAGGGCTGTCAGCAGGCCCCATACTCCAGCATAGAGGGCACAAGCACAACGCAGGGCCGGCACCCAGATTCCAATGCAGACCACGAAGTCCAAAATCCCGGCTACCAGAAGAATTATGCGGGCTGTTTCATTCTCTACCCTGAGAATGTCCGAAGTCATGTTCAGGAAATTGTCGGGGACGGGCCAAGGATCAAAACCGACAGCATAACACCCATGCCCGGCAAAGGTGGCAATCAAGGCGACCATGGCTGTCATAACAGTTACGCGATGGCGCACGCCAAGGGAGAGAGCCATGACGAGAAGAACGGGAATGAGAATTTGTCCCCCGTGCTCCACGAACATTGGGAGCTCGCGCTGAGACTTAAGGAAACGCGCATAAGCTAACAGAATCAGTAGCAAAGAGCCTGCGATCAAGCCCCCCATTTGGATCTGTGCCTTTCTACGCGCTGTGATTGCCAGCACGGCACAGGCGAGAAAAAGCCACCCTGCCTGGGTCATCCATTTTTGGACCACGCCATCATTAGCTCCCGAACCTACAAATTCGTCCCAGCTGATTCCCAGCCGTCCAGCGAGCGTAAAGGTGGATTCCTGCCACAGCAGGATCCCGTAGGGCGACTCCCAATAAAAATGCACCCAGGTCCAACCAATGAGGCAGAGGAAGGTTCCAAGGCGCAGCAGTAACACGAGAGGACTGTCGGTTTTTAAGTGTCTCACTTTTGTTATTTTCGCAGAGGGTTCCCCGGCCTCACTCTGGTCCATATCAACGACCAACGGTAGGAAAAATTCGACGTCCCTGCTTGGAAATCAGTAGCTTTGAGATTGTGGGTTTACATTCCTCCAGCGCTGCACATGATCCCCAAATCATGAAATGTCTGGTTTGCACTGCCTCCACCCTGCTTCTCTCCTTGTCTATTTCGGTTGCCGCCCCGGTGGGAAATTACCCCTCCCTTCCAAGCAAGGTCCTTTCCAATTACACGCCCGCACTCGTTGAGGCCGCCGGTCCGGAGAAAATGGCGGAACAGGCCAATGCCTTCCTTTCGTCCCTCAGCAAGAAACTCCGCGCCCAGGCAGCTCTCGCCTCCGACAGCCCCGAGAAGTCAAAGTGGACAAATATCCCTCCCAGAGGGCCTCAGGGAGGCGTGCGCTTCGGCGATCTCAACGAGAAGCAATTGCAGCGGGCTTGCGACCTCCTCGCTACAGTCCTCAGCCCGCAGGGCTACGGCAAAGCTCGCAACATTCCTCTCGCCGACGACCGCCTTCTCCGGAACGGCCAACGCCGTCCTGGGTTCGGCGCAGAGGACTACTGGCTGGCGATCTTCGGAGAGCCATCCCCTGACAAACCGTGGGCCCTCCAATTCGATGGGCACCACATCGCCATAAATCTAGCCTTCCACGGAAAACGGATGTCGATGTCACCAACCTTTATCGGAACCCAACCGCGGGAGTTTCTGCTCGCGGGGAAGACGATCGTCCCAATGGCCACGGAGGCTCCGACCGGTCTGGCGCTTTTCGAGTGCCTCACCCCATCCCAGAAAAAACAGGCGACTATCCGCCCAAGACGGGCTAATCTCGTCGCGGCTGCGGGCAGGGATGGGTTTGTTCCAGACCCCCTCGGCCTGTCCTGCAAGACTCTTAAGGAGAACCAGCGCGTGATCCTCATGGATCTCCTCAGGTCATATGTAGGCGATCTGCCAGCGACTCAGGCCAAATTCCGAATGGGAGAACTTCAAGCCGAGGTGGACCAGATGAATTTTGCCTGGTGGGGACCCGGGGAAAAGGGCGGTGATTTTTCCTACCGCCTTCAGGGGCCCAGCGTGATTATCGAATATGCAGGTCAGGATCTCGGAGGAGACCCTCACAATCACCTGCACTCCATGTATCGTGATCCCACCAATGAATACGGCGCCCGACTGGGAAAGAAGTTGAAACAGTAGATCATCTTACCCGGAAATTTACCGGAAACTTGCTGGGACCTCATCCAGTTTAGCTACTTCTCTGCCCATGATTCCTTACAGAAAAGTGGATCTCGGCACTTGAGGAGTGACCCCGATGCCTTACAACAAGACTTAACCATGAAAGTTACTATCCTCGGGGGAGGCGGACGGGTTGGATCTAACGCCGCATTCTGCCTGCAATGTGCGGGAATCGTATCCGAAATTCAGCTTCTCGATGCCAACCAGAAAATGGCTGAGGGTGAAGCACTGGATCTGCTCCATGGCGCATCGTCGCTTGCGGACCAGCGTATTTACGAGGGTGATTATGACCGCGCCAAGGACTCCGACATCTTTGTAATCACAGCCGGCCTGCGACGGAAACCGGACGAGAGCCGTCTCGATCTCATCAACCGGAATGTCGGTCTCTTCTCCGAGGTCATTGGAAGCATCAAGGCGGCCGGCATGAAGGATGATGCCATCGTCTTTGTGGTCTCAAACCCGGTTGACATCCTGACTCATCTCGCTGTCAGTTTCCTGGATCTCCCTCCCGGACAGGTTATCGGACTGGGCACAATGCTGGACACCGCCCGCTTCCGCTCACTGATCGCTTCCGACCTTGATCTTGCTCCGACGCAGGTCAAAGCTCTCATTCTTGGTGAGCATGGCGACACTATGCTGCCCTTGTGGTCGTCGGCTACGGTCGGAGGACTACCGCTGACGGAAGTCAAAGGCTGCGACGCGAATTTTCAACGCACCATCTTTGAGCGAACCAAGAAAAGTGGCGCGGAAGTGATAAGCCGCAAGGGAGGTGCCGGATGGGCGGTCGGCGCAACCATGGCCGAGGTCATTCACGCAATCGCTCTTGACCGGAAACAGCTCCTTCCCGTTGCCTCTCTTCAGGACGGAGCCTACGGACTCAAGGACGTTTGCCTCAGTGTTCCCTCCGTGGTGGGTCGAGCCGGGGTCGAGAAACACCTCGAATTGAAGCTGTGGCCCAAGGAGGAGCAGGCACTCAAGGCTTCTGCCAAGGCACTCCAGGCAATGCTGACCTCCGTAGCTACCTGATATCCTTGGTGTTGGTTCTCTCTCTGACAGATGAATGCTGGGCCTGTCCCGATGTGAACCCTGAAAATACTCCGTGAATATCATCACATGGTCGTGGATTTTCCTCTTCCTTTACATCGCGCTGATGCTGGCGATTGGAGTCCTCGGGTCCCGCCGGGTCCGTAATGCCGACGACTTCGCCACCGCTCGTGGCGGATATGGACCGGTATTTCTCGCTTTCGCCTTTGCCGCCACCACCGCCAGCGGCGCGACTTTCCTCGGAGGTCCCGGCCTTGCCTACGAACTGGGTCTCGCCAGTGTCTGGGGCGGCTTCCTTTATCCGATCGGAGTCTATTTTGGAGTTCTGATCTCAATGCGCCTGATCGCAAAGTCTGGAAACCGGCTCGGGTGCCGTTCCATCGCTGAATATCTGGGACAGCGATACCAATCAGATGGCATCCGGATCATGGTCTCACTCTTTTCCCTGGTCCTTTTTTTCTACCTGGCCGGGCAGCTTGTTTCCGGGCTCGTGATGTTCGAGACTATGCTCGGGCTCAGCCCGTTCTGGGCCCTGATCATCACAACCGTAGTATTGCTGTTCTACGTTGTCATGGGCGGGGCGCACGCGGATATCCTCACCGATGGGATTCAAGGCATGATGATGCTCCTCGTTGCCACGACCGTCATTCTACTGGTCGCATTCGGAGCAGGGCTCGATGGGGGCTTTTCCGAACTGTGGAGCAACCTCACGGCACAGGAACCCAGCCTTGTCGAGGCCATGAACCCCAGCTCCGCACTCACCCATTCCTGGTGGTCAATCATCGCCATCATTTTTGCATGTATTCCTCTCGGTCTCCTGCCTCACCTCGGGAACAAGCTCTGGGCTCTCCGGGATCTCAGCAAGCAGGGGACGTTCCTCAAACTAGCCTTCAGTTTCGGGATGGTTCTTGGCATGATGGTGGTTGGTGGGCTCCTTGCCCGCGGACTCCTCGGCGGAGCCCTTCTCGAGGAAGATGCCACGACCAATCAGGCTCTTCCCCTTCTCTTCATCGAGGTCTTCCCCACATGGTTGGCAGCCCTCATCGGCATGGGCGTACTTGCTGCCATCATGTCGACGGCTGATGGGTTGGTGGTGTCCACGTCACAAATCGTGGCGAATGATCTCTACCGCCTCACCATCTCTCCCCGCCTCAGAAATCCTCCCACTGGGACACGCCTCGACGGGCAGGTGCTCAAGATCAGCAGGGTAACCACAATCATCGTGCTGCTGCTGACAATGGTGATGGCGTGGGGCCTGATGGATACCAATATTGCCCTCATCATTTGGATTGGTATCGGCGGCCTGATGGCTGCTTTCGCCGGACCGCTTGTCATGGGAGCCCTCTGGAAAGGCGTAACAAGGGCCGGCGCCTATGCCGGACTTGCATCCGGCTTTACTGTCTTCGTTGTCCTGCACTCCCAGTGGATTGATCCGGAATGGTTCGGTCAGAGTGGGAGCATTTATTCTGTGGCGACATGGATTCATGATGAAGGGCCCAATCCCCACTCCTGCGCCGCAATCGGGGAGGCTGTCTCCCTCGCCGCAACCTTCCTGGTATCAAAATTTTCACAGCCCCTCCCCGAGGCTCATCTCCAGAAGCTCTTCAGCGGACCTGAAGAGTAACCAACGAACAGGCACCCGAAAGCCGTTAAAAGGTAGACGAGCTCATGCATTTAGTCTGTTGTTGCCGGTATACTCCCCATGAAACTCCAAATTTTCTCCCTCCTGCCCCTTCTGCCCCTTCTGCCCCTTCTGTCCTGCCAGCTGGTCGCCCACCCCGAGCACAAGTTACGTCACTGGGAGCAGGCCAGCCCTGATCCCGACCGAATCATCCTGACGTGGGCAGGAAGCACCGCGACCAGCCAATCCGTGACCTGGCGCACCGACACTTCCGTCAAGGAGGCCTCAGCGGAAATCGCGCTTGCTCTGCCCAAGGCACGGTTTGACGAAGGTGCAAAGAGCTACAAGGCACGGACCGAGAAGCTCGAACTTGTCGACCCCGCCAAGGTAGTCGTCCACTACCACTCCGTTGAATTCTCAGACCTGAAACCCGACACCCTCTACGCTTACAGGGTTGGCAGCGGCGACCGGTGGAGCGAGTGGATTCAGTTTCGCACCGCCAAGGCTCAGGCGGCACCCTTCTCCTTTCTCTACTTTGGAGATGCCCAGAACTCGATTTTGTCCTTCTGGTCACGAATCATAAGGGCCGCCTACAAGAAGGCCCCCCATGCCGCTTTCTCGATCCATGCGGGAGATCTTGTCAATACCGCTCACAAGGATCGGGAATGGGCTGAATGGTTCAAGGCGGGAGGATGGATTCACTCGTCGGTGCCCTCGATCCCCGTTTCGGGAAATCATGAGTACACCAATCTCAAGATCGACGGGGTCGACAAGGGAAAGCAACTCGCCATCCAGTGGCGGTCGCAATTCTCTCTTCCACCTGCAGGTGATCTGCCCGATTCTCTGGCAGAAACCGTATATACCCTCACTTACCAGGGAGCGCGAATCATTGCGCTGAACTCCAACCGGGACATTGAAACTCAAGCCAAGTGGCTTGAACAGGTTCTCTCCAAAAACACCAGCAAGTGGACCATCGTGACGATGCACCATCCGATGTTCTCGTCAGGGGCCGGGAGAGACAATGCCAACAACCGGAAGGTGCTCAAGCCTGTCATCGACAAATACAAGGTAGACCTTCTCCTCCAAGGCCACGATCACACCTATGCCCGCGGGCATACCCCGGTGCGCATGAGCGATACCAAAAGCAGCAAGATCAAGTCACTTTATGTGAACTCGGTCAGCGGACCGAAGATGTATGACTTTCGAAAGGACGGGTGGAACACTTACAAGCCTGAAGGAGTCCTCCTCGCCCGGAAGGCAGTCAAGACCCCGTTCTTTCAGGTTATTGATGTTGAGGATGACTGGCTGACCTACCGAGCCTTCATGGCCAATGGAGAACTCTATGATGCAGTTCGCCTGCATAAGCTTGCCGATGGGAGCAAGGAGATGCATCCGTGGAAAGACGATCTCGGAAAGGAGCGATAATTGTCGCCTCAGGTAAGGTGAGAAGTAACCCGGGGAAGTCTTGACATGATCGGGCAGCCGCTCCCCTGTGACCAGCTAAGGCCTCTTCTGATGCTCTGTAGTTGACGCTGGATTCTATTTTCATCTTCCACCCAGATCACATGGCGTTTCCTCCACCCACAACAATGCAGCTACAGCGTAATCTCTTCGTCCCTGTGCTACCGGCTTCCCAGGTAGGACTGAGCCAGAAATTCCCCCAGCTGAACGATGCCGTCCGTGGTAATTACGAGCATCTTTTCCTGAGGTGGCAGGTTGAAGGCCTTCAGGTGGACGAGCTTGGGATCTGAAGCCGCGACTGCAGCCACGTCACCTACCACATCAAGCTTGTTGAGGTTCTCAACATCAGTCGGTAGCTGCTGGCTTACAAACCACCTCAGTCCAGGCTCCTTCAGATCCCTGCGGCTTTGGGTGACGATGGCCTGAACCCGGTCTGCCGCCTCCTTCCGGTAGGGGTGGAAGGACATGTCGTTTTCACCCATATGGTAAAAGATCCCTGCTACTTCGACCTTGTGCCCCTTTGATGAAAGCTCTCTGACTGACTCTTCCACAAATTGGATGAACTTCGGATAAAGGTGCCGGCTCTTTGCCATGCTGCCCTCCGGGGTCCAGTCGATGATCTGTGAACCGCTGTGGGTGAACTTGGCGATGGCAATGTTCTCTCTGATGGTTCCCGCAAGCCTCCGGGCAAAACTCAGCTCGGGACCGAAGGTATCATAATAGCCGGTGAGCCCGAGCGGCTCCCACCCCCGTGACCGGTGGTATCCTCCACCGAGATCGTATTTGTAAGCGATCCTCGGATTGTCTTTGAGCAGGACTGCGCCTCCCTTGAGCGCCTTCAGTTCCTGCACGAAGGCACGCTCCCCTTCCATATTGCGGTGACCGGCAAGAACAAAGAGTTTGACCTCACTTCCCTTTGCATAAGGCCATTCGGTCATGGGTCGCGACTCCCTGAGCTTCAATCCAACGGTCTGCAGGTAGGCATTGGCATAGTTCTCTCCATGTTGCAGCTGACCAAGGGTGCCATAGTGATAGTGCAGGCCGACTGGCCGACCGATCTCTGCACCCACATGGGAAGTAGCTACATACTCTGCGCGTTGATCGGTCGAGGTAACCTCCCGCTGGCCACGGCTGATCGCATACATACGGGGACGAAGATCCATTCCCCAGATCGTCTTTGTGCAAAGCTCCCCGATGTAAAACTTGAGATCAGGGGCCTCAAGGTCCCTCCTCCAGCTCCCCAGAAAGTTCTTCAGATTCCGGCCGTAGGAATCCATGTAATCCCCGTTGAACATATCGTTCTCTCCCTGGTGCCACATGAATCCTTCAAGGCGGTATTTAATGCCCCGCTGCTGCAGCCCGGCCAGAGCGTTTCGGATCGTCTCCAGAGCGAGAGGGTACATCTTGAAGCCAATGGGGTTATCCGGGTTCCAGTCTCCTCCAAGGTGAGTACCCCCGGCGGCAACCTTGATAATACCGATCGGAGCCTTCACGTGCCTTGTTACTTTCCGCGCAAAACTCAATTCCGGACCCACCACCTCGTCGACATGCTGCAGTGCAACCCATCCGTCTGAGCGCTTTTTGCTCTCCCGGCCGATACAATAGGTAAAAAGCACCTTCTCCTGTGGTCTCTCCAGGCCCGAATACGGAGGAAAACGCTTGATGTCTCTCACATTGGAGTCAGACCCCACCATGTTTGACTGCCCCGCGAAGACGAAAACCCGCATTGTCGTTTCATCATCATTTTCCTGAGCCGTCAGCGACATCGCTGGAAACCAACAAAAGAGACCGGAGAAAACAAAAGACAGGAAGCAAGATCTCATGATTTCCCTCAAGATCCACAGGAGAGGCCGGGAGCCAAGGTCTTTACAGGAAAAAGTAGCCCGGCGCTGACTCCCCTCACCACCATTTGCAGAGCGGGTTCCTTCTTCGCGCCAAAAAAGTCCTCCCGCGATCGCAAAAGAAATGGAGAGCAGGATCAGCAGAAAAAAGCGAGGGAGACACCCCACTCTGAATTCTCAAGCAATACCAGCCCCCGGGCTCAGTCGGCAAGAGAGGAGCGGCCTCTTGGAAAACAGGCCGGTCTATTCGTCTCGGCTCATGGAAAAATCGGTGAACCTCGCCCACCGCGGAGCATTGGCATCACCCCCCAGAGCGAACAAACCCAGCTTGAGCTTGTCCACCAAACCCGGCAATTGGGTCTCACCGTGTGCTGTCCATTGCGTTTCTTCCGGAGTCTTTACGAAAGCTCTTACCCTGCCTTCGCCTATCTCGAGGCGGAGCCGGAGGGGGCCTTCACGAAAAGGGGTCTTCTTGACTACTTTTGGCTTGGCTCCGCTCTCGAGAACGAGCGTACACGACTGTCCAGCGAACAGCTCACGATCGAACATGAGGTAATTGTCGTCATCGAGGTAGATGATCAAGCCTGCCTGCTCATATTCCTTCCTTGGAGTGAAATCGACAGTAACCTCAACCGCGAAATGATCTCCCGGGAGAGGTCGCAAAA
>PBNG01000090.1 GCA_002723015.1 Roseibacillus sp.
CTGGCCATTCGTGCCAGACTAAGGGGGCAGCCTGTGTTCCTTCTCCAGCCTGGCTTGGTGAGAGGGTGTACCATCGGAGGGAAAGCCGCCCGGGAATCGAGAAGAGGACCGACCATGAATTACGCTGGCACCGCGGGGAGAGGCTCATAGGATCGCGGAATGAGGCACTCGCTCCTGGTCCGGATTTTCGCGTTTCTTTTCATCGGGTGCTTGGGGGCAGAAGTGAAGGCCAGACCGAACGTTGTTGTGATCATTGTGGATGATCTTGGTTACGGGGACCTTTCTTCCTACGGGGCCAGGGACCTCCAGACGCCCCACATCGACAGTCTGATGGAGGCGGGGATGCGCTTCGACTCTTTCTACGCCAATTGCCCCGTGTGCTCTCCGACCCGGGCGGCCCTCCTGAGCGGCCGTTACCAGGAGCTCGTTGGAGTACCCGGAGTGGTGCGGACCCATGCGCCCAATAACTGGGGCTACCTTGCGCAGGATGCCATCATGCTCCCGCAGGTCCTGAAGCACCGGGGATACCACTCCGCGATCATCGGGAAGTGGCATCTGGGCTTGGAAGCAGAGAACCAGCCTACCCGGAGGGGCTTTGATTTTTTCCATGGATTTCTCGGCGACATGATGGACGACTATTACAAGCATCGGCGCCACGGGAACCACTACATGCGACGCAATGAAGAGCCGGTTCATCCCAAGGGTCATGCGACGGACATCTTCAGCCAGTGGGCGGTTGAGTATCTTTCTGGAAGGGCTGAGAAGAAGGAACCCTTTTTCCTCTATCTCTCCTACAACGCGCCGCACACGCCGATCCAGCCACCTGCCGATTGGTACGAGAAGGTGAAGAAGCGGGAAGCAGGAATCAGCAGCCAACGAGCCAAGCTGGTTGCTCTGATCGAGCATATGGATCACGGTATTGGAAAGGTCATGGACAAGCTGCATGAGACTGACCTGGCGAAAAACACGCTGGTAATTTTTGTCTCGGACAATGGAGGACAGGCGAACGTGGGTGCCAGCAATGGAGCCCTGCGCGGAGAGAAACAGGAGATGTATGAGGGTGGATTGCGAGTCCCGGCTTGTGCAGTATGGCCTGGCAGAATCAGGGCGGGTGGCCGCAGTAATCTCATGGCAGCCACCATGGATATCTTCCCCACCGTGGCGGCGGCAGCCGGGGTGAAGATTGAACACCCCATCGACGGGCGTTCCTTCCTTCCGCTCCTGCTGGAGGAAGACCAGCCAGACTTTGACAGGGACCTTTTCTTCACCCGGCGGGAGGGAGGCGAGCGCTTCATGGGTGAGTGCATCTGGGCCATGCGGCGGGGGAGCTGGAAACTGGTGAAGAACTCGCCCATGGGGAAGTGGGAGCTGTTTGACCTCGCCAAGGATCCGGGAGAAACGACCGATCTGGCTGGCACAAACCGCCGCAAATTCCGCGAACTTGGAGCTGCGATGCGGGTTCATATCCAACGGGGTGGGGCCGTTCCCTGGCAGAAAAAGTAGGGAGAGAAGATCCCAAGCTGCCCTGAGGGGGAAAAAGAGGGTTGGGAAAGATTTGAAGTCTTGAAGGATCAGCGGCGTCACTCGAAAGTGCTATCTTCCGCTGTATGGAGGCCCGAATTTGAAACTTTCGAAGGAAAGGCGTGAGGCGCGAGGGATTTTGCCCTAGTTCTCTCGCCTCAGAACTCTGAAATTCATGATGACCCGCTCGTTACTCGCCCTGCGGATTGCCCCGCTCGCCATCCTTCTCGGATTTGCGAATGTTCAATCTGCCCCAGCCGCCCTCACTCTCGAGAAGCAAGATCGCATCTGCATCATCGGAAGTGGCCTGGCGGACCGCATGCAACATGATGGCTGGTTGGAGACAGTTCTCCATTCCGCCTATCCGAAGCATTACCTGACCATCCGGAACATGGGCTATACCGGTGATACGGTCTGGAGCCGTCCCCGGAACCGGGGGTTTCCCTCCCAGGACCAGTACTTGAAAGATATCAAAGCCGACGTGATCTTCATCATGTTTGGATACAATGAGTCCTTTGGTGGCGAGGGGGGCTTGGGCAAGTATCGCGATGAGCTTGGCAAACTGGTGGAGAACTACCGGAACATGAAGCCTAACGGGAAGGGAGCTCCCCGGATTGTCCTCTTTTCCCCGATCGCTCACGAGGACCTCGGCAACCCGAACCTTCCGGACGGCAAGGCGAACAATGCGCGCCTTGCGATCTACTCCGCGGCTACCAAGGAGGTGGCAGAAGCCAAGAAGGTGGAGTTCGTCGACTTGTTCGCCACTTCGGCAGAGCTCTTCCGGGCTTCCAACGTTCCTCTCACGATCAACGGAATCCATTTGAATCCGGAAGGCAACCGTCGACTTGCGGAGGTCATCGCCAAGAATATGCTTGGGAAGAATATCCCCGCCTCACCGAGCCTTGAGAAGATACGGAAGGCAATTCTGGATAAGAACTGGCACTGGCATAACCGCTACCGCGCGACTGATGGCAATGACGTCTGGGGTGGACGCTCCGGGTTGAGGTTTGTGGACGGCCAGAGCAACAAGGATGTTCTCTGGCACGAGCTCTCCATGATTGATGTCATGGTTGCTAACAGGGATATGGCGGTCTGGGCCGCCGCTGGGAACCACAAGCATGAGATTGATGACAGCAATGTTCCTGCGCCGGTTGCAGTGAAGTCGAACGTGGGAGGCAAGAGTCGAAGTTCCAATGCCGGTAAAGAGGGTAATCTCGCGGGCTATAACACCGGCAAGGAAGGGCTCGCCAAGTTGACGGTGCCCAAGGACATGGAGGTCAACCTTTTCGCCGACGAGAAGATGTTTCCGGAATTGATCAACCCCGTCCAGATGGCGGTGGACACCAAGGGGCGTCTCTGGGCCGCGGCTTGGCCGACCTATCCCAAGTGGGAGCCCCTGAAAAAGATGGATGACCGGCTCCTGATCTTCCCCGACGAAAACCGTGATGGAGTGGCAGACAAGTGCATTACCTTCGCCAAGGTGCACAACCCGACCGGGTTTGAATTCTGGAATGGGGGGGTCTTGGTGGCTTCCCAGCCGGATATCCTGTTCCTGAAGGATACCGATGGGGATGACGTTGCTGACGTGCGGATTCGCCTCCTGCAAGGGATCGGGTCAGCCGATACCCACCATGCTGCCAATGCCTTTGCAATGGGCCCTGATGGGGCATTTTACTGGCAGAGCGGAGTTTTCTTCCACAACGCCCACGAGCACCCGTGGGGCCCGCCACTCCACAGCGGCGCGTCAGCCATGTTCCGCTTTGACCCCCGCCAGTATACCGTGACGGTGCATGCGGGTAACAGCCCGAACCCACACGGAGTCTGCTTTGACTACTGGGGCCGACACTACGCCAATGATGGAACTGGGGGTCGGTCCTATCAGGTGCGACCCGAGGGCAAGGGCTTTAAGATGCATGGCCTTGTCAAAAAGGAAGTGCGGCCGGTGGCCGGATCCGGAGTAGTCTCCAGCGCAAACTTCCCGGACGATTGGCAGGGTGATTACATCCTTGCGAACACCATCGGGTTTCTCGGGGTCAAGCAGTATGACCTTGAGCCCAAGAATGAGGAGGATCACATGTGGGGAGAACCCCGTCAGGACCTCATCAAAAGTTCCGACAAGAACTTCCGTCCTTCGGACGTGGAATTCGGTTCCGACGGTGCGCTTTATGTTTCTGACTGGCACAACGTCATCATCGGGCACATGCAGCATAATATCCGGGATCCCTCCCGTGATCACACCCACGGCCGAATCTACCGGGTGATCCACAAGGGCAAGCCTCTCCAGAAGGACGTGAAGGTCGACGGTGCTTCCCTCGACCAGCTCATGAAGAACCTTGAGCATCCAGTTGACGGAGTACGTTACCGGACCCGGATCGAGCTCAGTGAGCGCAATACCAAGGACGTGATTGCCGCCTGCAAGAAGTGGGCCAGCAAGTGGGATCCTGCCAACAAAGAGCACGCCCATCACATTCTCGAGGCCCTTTGGGTACACCAGCAGCACAACGTGCGCGATGGGGAACTTCTGGGCAAGGTCCTGAACTCCCCGGTGTCCCACGCCCGGGTAGCGGCCAGGACCGTTCAGCATCTGTGGTATACCGCTGACCCGACCAAGGGATCCGCCGCAGTTGAAGAGGTGAAGGTGACCAAAAACGATCCTCCCGGGGTCTTCAAGGACACCGACGAGGCTACGGATGTTCGGGTTGGAACCCTGCTTGAGCAGCTCAAGTTCGACATCAAGGACTTCGAGGTGAAGGCTGGCAAGAAGATCCGGATCCACTTCAAGAACTCCGATTACGTGCCGCACAATCTGGTGATCGTGAAGCCGGGAGCTGCCAACGGGGTGGGAGAGGCTGCGATCAAGCTGGGAGAATCGGGTTTCAAGGCCCAGTGGATTCCCGAGCACGACGGAGTCATCGCCCATTCCAAGTTGATCGACTTTGGCAAGACCGAGGTGATCGAGTTCACCGCTCCCAAGCAGGGAGGCAACTATGAGTTCGTCTGCACGTTCCCTGGCCATCACATCCTCATGCGGGGTGTGATGAAGGTGAAGTAGTCTGCCTGATAGACGACAGTTCTTCTTTAAGTGGCGTGGGTGGGAACCCGCGCCACTTTTGTTGCTATCTCCAAAGCTTCTTCCGGGTTCACATTCAGAGGGCGGAGCTACTAGCGCACCTTGGTGGGGTTGAGGCCTGCGGCCCGCAGTCGTTTGTCGAAAGCCCTCCGGTGTATCGCGAGAGCCTGTTCGGATTCCTTGACGCGAGCCCGGTTGGTGAACTGGCCAGGATCGTTCTCCATGTCGTAGAGCTCCTCGCTGCCATCCTTGTAACGGGTATAAGTCCATTGTGCGGTGCGCATCGAGGTGCCACTGCCATGGATAGAGAGGGCGCTTTCCTTCACCCTGGCGCTCGGGTCCTTGAGGATGGGAAGAAGGCTCGTGCCGTGCAGGTCCCCGGGAGCCTGCAGGCCTGCTGCGGCCGAGAGGGTGGGAAAGAGGTCGACCAGTTCGACCAGGGAGCTGCTGCGGCCGGGGTTGAGGCCCGGCATCGAGATGACCAGGGGCACCCGGGTCACTTCCTCATGGAGGTTGCTCTTCTGCCAGAAGGTGTGCTCCCCGAGGTGGTAGCCGTGGTCGCTGGTGAAGACAATGGCGGTCTTCTCGCGCAGGCCGAGGCGGTCGAGCTCACCGAGGATGCGCCCGACCTGCTCGTCCATGAAGGTTACCGAGGCGTAATAGGCGGACCACATCCGCTTCTGGTTGTCGGGAAATTTAGCAATCCCATTCAGTTCCGAGCGGCTGCGGGTGATGGCGAGTCTGGGCATATCTTCCAGGTCGTTGGGGACGGACCTGGGAAGGGCCATCTTCTGCCACGGGTAGGGGTCGAAGTATTGCTTCGGCTGGACCATCGGGTAGTGGGGACGAACCAACCCGGCGGCGAGCAGGAAGCGCTTTTTCTTGTGCTTCCTGAGAAGCTCGATGGTCTTGCTGGCGGTCTTGTGGTCAGGCTGGTCGGAGCCGTCACCCTCGTAACTCACGGAAACGAACATCCGGTGGGGCATGCGGGTGGACTGGCGCCCCTCCAGCTCCTTGGTGAAGATGTTCAGGTTCAGGCATGCGTAGTCGCCCGGGGTGTGGGCCTCCTGTCCGGGGGAGTTGAACTTCTCGGTCCACGAAGACGGGATATCGAGTCCATCTGTCCCGGCGATGATGTCCCCGGGAACCCGCATGTGGTAGATCTTGCCCACCCGGGCGCTGTAGAAGCCGTTGGCCTTGAAGTGCTGGCCCAGGTTGACCCGCCCCTTGGCCCCATGGTAACGGCTGTGCATGAAGGAGGTCCGGGACGGGGCACAGGCCAGTCCCTGGCAGTAGGCCCGGTCGAAGACCATCGCGCGGGCCGCCAGCTTGTCGATATTGGGGGTCTTGCAGACCTTGTCCCCGTAGCACCCAAGTACGCTGGCCTTGAGATCATCAGAGATGATAAAGAGGACATTCTCAACCTTGGGAGCGGCGTGAACGGTAACAGGGAGCAGGAGCAGAAGGAGAAACCGGAGGGAGGGCATGATCATGATGAGGAGGGCAGATTGAGGAACGTGGCCCGGGAGCTGGCGCCGGAGAGTAAGTCCGAGAAGCCGCAGAAGCGGCGGGAGGTTTCCTGGGGCAACCCGGGAAGGGGATGGTCGTGGGAGAGGTAACGACGGCAGATGCGAAAGAACTCATCTTCCTCGCTGGCACGCAGGATCTCATGGTCGAATCCCGGATCGAGCCCCTGGGTAATGTAGGCGAGATAGCGCTTCATTTTCTGAACCTGCCTGTCACCCCGGTAGGCCTTGATCTGTTCGCGGGCGGTCTCCTCCCAGAGTTGTGTAATGTAGGAGAGAAGGTCCTTTCCGGTTGGGTGGGGGCTCTTTCCGCCCCCGAAGGTGGACCGCAACTGGTCGAAGATCCAGGGATTGCGGATCGCTCCCCGGCCCAGCATGAGGCCTGCTGCCCCGGTCTGGGCCTCTACTGCCCGGGCGGTGTCCACATCGACGATATTTCCATTGGCGATCACGGGACAGGAAAGGGTTTCGACCGCCTTACGGATGCAGCCCGGGTGGACCGGAGTCTGGTAGCGCTCCCTCACCGTTCGCCCATGAATAGCAAGGGCATCGATCTGGTGCCGCTGAAATACTTGCAACAAGGTGTCAAACTCATCGGGCGTTTCGTAGCCTACCCGGGTCTTGACAGTGAAGCGCCCCCTGATGGTCTGGCGTAGTTCCCCGAGAATACGGTCTACCTTTGCGGGTTTGCGTAGCAGTCCGCCCCCGGCATCCTTGCGGCAAACCACCGGGGCAGGGCATCCAAGGTTGAGATCAATTCCGGCCACCGGGTGCTCCTCCAGTTCCTGGGCGCTGCGCAGTAACGAGGGAATATCCTGGCCGATCATCTGGGCGAAGACGGGCTTGCCAGTCGGGTTTTCATCGATACTGCGCAGGATGTAGGGTTTCAGCCGCGAGTTCGCATAAACCCGGAAATACTCTGTGACGTAGACGTCGGGACCGCCGAATCGTTCCATGACCCGCATAAAGGGCAGGTCGGTCACGTCCTGCATGGGAGCGAGGGAAAACAGGGGGCGATGTTCTGGAAGGAATTCCTGCATGAAGCGATTCCATTGAATAGGATATCGGCGCGATTGAGGAGGGTAGAGTGCTGGATCTTCGGCCGGGGGCCTTCTAAGGTTCCTTGTGCTGCGGATAATTATCATGGCCGCCCTGGTCATTTCCAACCCGGTCTGGGCGGAGCTTCCGGACATTTCGACGGTGAAGCCGGACCTCGCCGTGCCGGACCTGAGTGAGAAGCCGCCCGGTGCAGGGAGGCGGGTGAAGGCCGTTCTGCCCGGCTACGAGGGAACTGGGGTCTACCACCTACTCTATCTCCCCTCGGACTGGCTCCCGGGGCGGCGTTACCCGGTGCTGGTGGAGTATGCTGGCAATGGTCCCTATCGGGATCGAAACCGGGACGTCAGTAGTGGTCGAGTGGAGGGAAGCCGCATGGGCTATGGAATCTCGGGGGGAGAGCGCTACATCTGGTTGTGCTTGCCATATCTCGATGGGGAGGGAAGGGCCAACGTTCGCCGGTGGTGGGGGAGCAAACCGGAGCATGATCCGCAGCCCACAGTCAACTACTGTCGTCAGGCGGTGAAGCACATCTGTTCCGAGTTTGGTGGTGACCAGGAGCGCCTGGTGCTCTGTGGGTTTTCGCGGGGCGCGATTGCCTGCAACTTTATCGGGCTTCATGACGACCAGGTTGCCAGCCTCTGGAAGGCCTTCGTTCCCTACAGCCACTATGACGGAGTCCGCAGGTGGGGGTATCCCGGTTCGGATCGTGCCGCAGCTCTTGGGCGGTTGCGGCGGCTTGGGCCCAGACCGCAATTCGTGTGTTCGGGAGGGAGCCAGTTCAAGGAGACGGCCAGATTCCTCGCTGAGGCCGGGGTGAAGGGAAATTTCACCTTCCGTGGCACCGGGTTTCGTAATCACAGTGACGCCTGGCTTCTGAGGCCCTCTCCGGTGCGGAGGGAATTGAGAAGCTGGCTGGCCAGAGTCCTGAAGTAGGGGGTCAGAAACAATATGCCCGCTTCAGAATGGAATCGAGGGGTTGTGCTTCGACACGAAGCCTAGATTGAGCCTAAGGAGATGAGGAACATAACGTGGGTCAGCACGGCATAAACAAGAGACATTGGCAGAGTGATCTTCGTACTTGTGAGCAGACCGCTGTGACCCTTTTTGGATAATACTGTGCCAATGAGCAGGAGCGCCAACGAGGTAAAAAATGGAGCCCAGAAAAACAGCTCATAGGCATTCACCTGAATGCAATTACCACTGAAGTTAATGTAGCAATATCGGCCGGTCCAAGGCGGGATTGCCGCAATGATTGGGATAAGTATTCCAATCAGAAGTCCAGGTGGTGTCTTTAGTCCGTATTCGGCCATGGAGTCGGAGATTTTCGCAGGAGTATTACTTCTTGGTGAAGTCCGGGTTTTCGCGTGGAAGCTTGGCCTCGGTTTCCTTGAGGCGCTTGATAAGGAGGGTGTCGAGTTCGCTGACTCTCTTGGGCATATCGGCGGCAAGATTCCTTGCCTCCCCGAGGTCCTCCTTCAGATCATAGAGCTCAAAAGGGCCGCCCCAGAACTTGATGAGCTTATGATCGCCCTGCCGAATGATGCTGTATGGGCCCGGGGCATGCCGATAGTGAGGAAAATGCCAGAGGAGTTCGTCCCGATTGAGCTTGGTTATTCCCCCGGACTCAAGGTGAGTCATCAGGGAGAGCCCGTCGATGGCCCGGTCACCAGGGAGCTTGGCTCCCGCTGCTTCCACGACCGTGGGGAAGATGTCGATTGAGCATACCGGTAGGTCGCTGATTTTTCCGGCGGGGATTCTTCCGGGCCAGCGCGCGAGGAAGGGCACCCGAATCCCTCCCTCGTAGGCGTAGCCTTTGCCACTCCGCAGGGGAGCGTTGTCGGTTGGCGAGCCATTGCGGTCCAGGCCGCCGTTGTCACTGGTAAAGATGATCAGGGTGTTCCCGTCGATATCGAGTTCCTTGAGCGTGGCCAGGATTTGCCGGGTGGAATCGTCAATGGATTCGACCATGGCCGCATACTTGGCGTTATTCGGTTTCTGGTCGCGCTGGTATCTGGCAGCGACCTCGGCAAGGGCCTGGATCGGGGTATGGACTGCGTAGTGGCCAACCATCAGGAAGAAGGGTTTCTTTTCCTTGTGCCATCCTCGGATGAGGGCCTCTGCCTCATCAGCTTCGCGGTGAGTGAGGTATTCACCCTTCTTGCGGCCGGGCAGATTGTGGATCCCCTGCCGGAGGGTCTCGTGCCGGCCCCTGGGCTGGTTATAGGGGTCGAAGTAGCTGGGAGGTTGCCCGTAGTCGCAGCCACCCTTGTTTTCGTCATACCCTTGCCCGGGTGGAAACCACGCGGGATCGCCAAGGTGCCACTTGCCGATGTAGCCACTGCGGTAGCCCTGCTCTTTCAGTATCTCAGCAATGGAAATTTCCTCGTGCTCCATCCAATAAGGATTCGGGGGACAAAGGAACTGGCGATTCTTACCGCCAACGTATTGCGTTGGATTTTGGTCTGGGGTGCCGATGCGGCCTCTTTGGAAACGGGACCGGATCCAGTCAGTTACTCCTATCCTGTGGGGGTATCGGCCGGTCTGGAGAGCGGCGCGCGTCGGGGAGCACACGGCGCAGGCCGCGTAGCCGTTGGTGAAGCGCACGCCTTCGGTAGCAAGGCGGTCGATGGCAGGGGTGCGGTAGTAGTCACTTCCCTGGCAGGACAGGTCCATCCAACCCATGTCATCGACGAGGATCACTATCAGGTTGGGATGATCGGCAGCCCTCAGGGGGAGGGAGAGGGCTGAGACGATGAGAAGGAGAGCGAAAAATGATTTCATGGCTTGATTGTATCGGGTTTGGCTGGAGTGGACAGTTAAGCTCGCTGGCGCCGAGGTTGCAATGAGTGGTTGTCAGCGGTTACTTGGGGCGAAATGCTGCCGTAGGCTTCATTCGTGAGGCCCTGATAGCGGGGTAAAGGCCACTGACCGTGCCGACAACAGTTGCAAAGACGATAGTGAAAATCACCGTCTCGGTGGCAATTTCAATTTGAATCGCGCTCCCGATGGAAGGGAAGAGATAGAGGCCTTGGCGCGCGACGAAGGCGAGGATGATCCCCAGGCTCCCTCTCGCGACTCCGAGCAGGGCCGGCTCAAGCAGAATCGAAGGCAACGAGAAGAAAGACTCCTCGCAATTATGGCAAAGGATCGGCTGCCGTTCTGTTTCCGTCAAAGGCTGCCATTGTGCGATCTAATACGTGTGGCATTCCGCACACATCGTCTTCAAAATCTCCCACGACGCCTTGCGGTTCTCCACCCTGCTCAATAGGGTCCGGATATGAAATTTAATGGCCTTCTGACTGCCTTTTTTTCCTTATGTCTGCCCGCTCTTGAGGCTCAGGTCTCGGATGCTGCACAGCTTAAACTTGAGGGCGCGGTTGCTTTCACGGAGGGGCCGGCGTGGCATCCCTCTGGAAATGTCTATTTCACCGACATTGCAAATAACCGTATCATGCGCCGTGACCCTTCGGGGGTTATGCAGGTCTTCCGTATTCCCTCGGGGCGGGCGAATGGGCTTCTCTTTGATCATAAGGGAAACCTGATGGCCTGCGAGGGCGGTGGGGAGGGAGGGAATCGCCGCGTGACGCGAACCGGCAAGGATGGGACGATCATGGTCCTTGCCAGTCACTACGAGGGGAAAAGACTCAATTCTCCCAATGATCTTGCGGTGGATTCCAGAGGGCGGATCTACTTCACGGATCCCCGCTATGGTAACCGGGATGACGTAGAACAGTTTGACGAGCAGGGACGGGAAATTGAAGGAGTCTACCGGATTGATGGTCCCGGGAAACTTTCTCGAATCATCACCCATGAAGTGCATCGACCCAACGGCATCCTGATCTCTGCAGATGATAAGTTCCTTTTCGTGGCGGATAACGTGAACGATGGCCCCGCTGAGGGACTCGGCGGAAACCGTAAACTTTGGCGTTTCGACCTCCGGGCAGACGGCTCGGTGGTTCCTGCCAGCCGTAAACTTCTCTTCGACTGGGGTAGTGATCGTGGTCCCGATGGTCTGGCCTTGGATTCAATGGGCCGTATCTATGCGACCGCAGGCTTTAATTTTCCCAAGCCCCCGGTTGAAACCAGCATTAAATACGGCGCCGGGGTGTATGTCTTCTCCCCTGAGGGACAGCTTCTGCAGACTATCCCGGTCCCAGCGGATATGGTGACTAACTGCACTTTTGGGGGGAAGGATCTCCGAACGCTTTATGTAACAGCCGGGCACAAGCTCTGGAGTATCCCGGTGAAAGACCCGGGGCATCTCGCATGGCCGAGGGAGTAATAGGATGCCTCGAAGGGGAATGAACAGACGGAGCTCTTGGATGACCCTTCATTGTCGCTTCAGTGCACGATGGTAACCCTTGTGCCGACCGGAGCTTTTTCGAAGAGGCTCCGGGCCATTTCACGCGGCATCCGAACACAGCCGTGAGAGGCAGGGGAACCAGGATTTGGGATTGGTCCAACATGCATCCCGATGCCTGAGCCAGTCAGGCGCATCCAGTAAGGCATCGGGCACCCGACGAATTTCCCGCCTCTGGGCACCGCATGGCGCCGGGTATCCGCATCGGAGACCTTGAGATTGCCGTCGGCATCGTAGATCCGGCCGTAGAGAGTTGAGCGCTTGGCCACTACCTTTTCGGAAATCGTGAAGGATCCTGTTGGGGTGGAGTGTCCTTCTTTGCCGGTTGCCACCCTGGACTGCCCAACTTTTTCCTCCCCGCGGTAGAAGTAGGCGGTCTGCTCACTCAGATCGATGGTAACTCGCAGGGGAATGCTGGCGGTTCTATCTGACCAGTAGGAGTAGCGAGCCTGTTGTTTCCCGGTAGAAAAGCTCTTGCCGTTGACCACGTCGGTTTTCACGAGCGAGGTGCGATGGGTCGAACTGGAGCAGGAGGAAAGAAAGGCCAGAATTGCCAGAGTGGTTATGAACAGTGCTGTTTTCATCGAGAAAGCTGGGGGGTTCGGGTGGTGAGAGGACAGTGGGGTCTCTGCTCTCCTCACCGGGAAATCCCCCCCTCGTTTCCAAATTTTTTCAAGCTGGTCGGAAAAGCCTCCTTTTCGTCCCGAATTCTCGTCATTTGAAAAACAGGGGCTACGCTGCCCGGGACCATGGACCCTGCCCAGACCCCAGAGACGCTACTCCTTCGGGACCTCGATGAGTGGGAGGACGACCTTCTCAGGCGTTATCCCGAGCATGAGAATGAGGATCGGGAATTTCGTGCCTACGACGCAGAGGCGCGGCCCGGCGTTCGGGAATTCTATCGTCTCAACCATCGGAACCAGACCATGGATTTTGTGCAGCAGAAGCGAGCGGAATACCTCCCTCTCGACAAGCGACAGATGACCGTATGGGAGGCGCTGGAATTTCTTAATACCCTGGTCGACGACAGTGATCCGGATATCGACCTGCCTCAGATTGAGCACCTCATGCAAACGGCCGAGGCGATCCGTCATGATGGACAACCCCGCTGGTTCATCCTGACCGGGCTGATCCACGATCTGGGGAAGATCCTCTGTCTCTTTGGAGAGCCTCAGTGGGCTGTTGTGGGTGACACCTTTCCCCTTGGGTGCCGTTTTTCAGAGAAAATCGTGTACTACGAATATTTCTCGGAGAATCCGGATTCACGGCGTCCGGAGTACTCAACCCCTCTTGGGATTTATGAGGAGGGGTGTGGCCTTGGCCGCGTAATCATGTCCTGGGGTCACGACGAATATCTCTACCATGTAGTCAAAAATCACCTCCCTGAGGAAGCCCTTTATATGATTCGCTATCATTCCTGTTACCCGCTTCACAAGGAGGGGGAATACCAGTACCTCATGAGTGACCATGATCGCGCGATGTTCAGGTGGGTTGATGCCTTCAACCCATATGATTTGTATACCAAGTGCAGCAAGCGGGTGGACGTTGCCGCTCTGCGGCCCTTCTACGAGGATCTGATCGAGGAGTATCTTCCAGGGAAACTCGCGTGGTAGATGTTCGAGAAGCTCCTCTCGCGGATTCGTCATGCAGAGATTTCACCCGGTATGGCGGCGGGGTCACTTTAAGTCGTGACTAGGCCGGGAGGCTCTTGGCCAGAAAACGGATGAAGTTACCGTGCAGGATCTTGTCGATGTCCTCAGAGGCGTAGCCCCGTTTCTCAAGCAGGTCTCCCAGATGCTGCAGGGCGGAAATGGACTGAACGTCCTGAGGGGTCTGTTCCATTCCAAATGCGCCATCGAGGTCGGATCCGATCCCTGCATGATCAGCATTGCCGGCTAGCTGGCAGATATGATCCGTGTGGTCCAGCAGATGCTCAAGCCGTAACCCGGCTTCCCGGGGAGTGGTGATTCCCCTCTGCCAACCCGTCACCATCATCCACGCATCGAGGGCTCCTCCGATCACCGCGCCTCTGTCGATCAGTCGAATTATCTGCTCGTCTGAGATCTGTCTGGGATCGTCTACAATGGCGCGACAGTTCGAGTGGCTAGCCCATACCGGTCCGGTGTAGAGGTCGAGCGCATCATGGAAGGCCTCATCGCACAGATGCGAGGCATCGAGAATCATGCCGAGCCGGTCCATCTCGCGCAGCAATTCGCGCCCTTGTCCAGGAAGGGGCCCTTTCTGGTCATGACCCGGGGCGTAGCGACCCAATCCGTAGTGGGCGGGGCCCAGAGCTCTCAGGCCCTGCTCCCAGGACTGTTCCAGATGACTTGGCGTTCGGATGGAATCCGCCCCCTCCAAGCTCAGGACGTAGCCGATCGAGCCATCTGTTCTTCCCTCCCTCCACCGTTCCACAGCCCGTCGCAGCGAGGCTTGGTTATCAATTTTCTCTAGTTCCCCCAGCTCCTCCATGGCGTGATACCATGCGAGCTGTCCCTGCGTCTGGCCCCAGGCGATCTCGGGAGAGTTCCATCCCGATGCTGCCGCTCCCGGCTTCATGCAGCCGCCGAGGAGGGTTGCCACACAAAGGCCAATTCCCCCCCGTCGCATTTCCGGGAAGCACACGACTCCAGCGCCGCGGCCGCCAAGGTCATTGAGACCCTTTTCCTCTTCCCGGATTTCATCGAGTTCCCTTCGCAGATCCCGGTTATAATCGATGGCACAAAGCGAAAGATCGAGATGGGCGTCGAAAATGAGTTTCATTGCGAGGCTGTTAAACCGTCAACTTTCGGTTGCGAGCGGTTACCTTCCAGCTCTCGCCGGTCACGGCCCCATCGCGTACGAGAATAGCTTCCTCATGGAGCGCGACCGTGGGACAGATGTGGTGAGGCACGCCGAGGAGAGTATCGCCGACCGCGTAGCTCTCCTTCTCTGCGATCTCGAGCACAAGATGTTCCTCGCTGTGGCCCACGACTCTTGCAGACTCCAGCCCCGGCAGATGGACCCGGCCGTCGAGGGGACCCTCCGAAGCAATGGCCTTGTGCCCGAGGTCGAGGCAAAGACGATTGGTTCCTGGTTTGCTGACGATACGAGTGAGAACCATTGCTGCGGTCTCGAAGGGGAGATCCGGAAAGGCACTTCCGTAGCCGTGGTCCCAGAACAGGACAGTTCCCGGACTGCAGTGCCAGCCCCGGTCCCCGGCGTGAAATCCGAAAGTGGGAGACCCTCCTCCAACCACCTCCCCAACTGCGATTCCGTGCTCTGCGAGAGAATCAAGCACTACCTCCACGGAAGCCATTGCCGCTGACCACTCTCCCCTTCGCGAGGGCACTTTAGAGTGACGTATATGACCATCGTAGACATGGACTCCGGCAAAATGTAGTCCGGAGGTCGTTGAGGCGGTCTTTGCCAGCTCGAGCGCTTTGCTCACCGAGCTCGTACCCGTGCGGGTCATTCCGCAATCCCAGTCAACAAACACTCCCAGCTCCACGTTCGCAGCAATGCAGAGTGTGCTGATTGCTGGAAAATCAATGGTGCTGTCCGCGATGAAAGCCATTCGCGCATCCGGATAGGATCTGGCCAACTTGACGAGTCGATCCCGATTAGGCCCGACCACCGGGTAGGCCAGAAGGACGTCCCTGACCCCAGCTGCGAGGCACATATCCAACTCCGCGATTGTTGAAGCCTTGAAGCGGGTGATCCCTGCTGTCATCTGGAGCCGCACTACCGCGTCCATCTTGTGGGTCTTGACGTGGGGCCGCAGTCGTTGTGCCCCTCCACACAATTTGACCATGTGGTCGATATTGGCCTGCACCTGCTCGGGCCAAACCAGCAGGGCGGGCGAAGAAACATTTTCGAGGTGACTCACCCCCCGCGCGGAGAGCGCCTTCATTCGGGATAGGTCTCCACGATCATCTCGATCTCAACGGCAATTCCTCCGGGGAGCGTGTTGGAAGGCAGAGCGCTTCGGGCCCCCACGCCGTTGTCCATTCCGAAGACGTCGGCAAACAGTTCACTGCACCCGTTGATGACCTTGGGCTGATCAAGAAAGTCGTTCGCAGAATTCACAAATCCAAGCGTTTTAACCACCCGCTTGACTCGGTCGAGGCTGCCGAGAGCACTACGAAGGGTGGAAAGCATGGCAAGTCCGGTCTGGCGGGCAGCATCATAACCATCCTGCAGGCCCATATTCTCCCCGATCCTGCCTGTCACCAGAGTGCCGTCGGGTCTCAGGGGGCCATGACCGGAGAGATAGGCAAGATGGCCATCAAAGACGATAGGCTTATAGACGCCCATCGGCTTTGGAGCGTTGGGCAATTCGAGATTCAGTTCGTTGATTTTTTCTTCAGCGCTCATTCTTGAGGGCGCAGGTTAGCAATTGAGATAAGGTGCGCGACTCGAAATTCATGAGCGGCTGGCGATCAGACACCAAAGTAACGCTCCACGATTTCCCTGTCTGGCTTGCGGCCGGTGAAGCTGATGACGACAATGAACAGCAGATTAGCCACGGAGGCCCAGATGAACGGATGGATTTGCAGGGGGCTGAAGGCACTGAACTCTCCATTCACTTTCCACCCGATGAGATAGAGAAGCAGCATCAGGAGCCCCCCGATCATCATCCCGGCCACCGCTGCACGGGCCGTCATTCTCCGCCAGTAGAGTGCAAGAACGACCGGGACAAGAAAACACGCTCCTAAACCACCCGAGGCGAAAACAATCAGGGTCTGGAGAAATTCGGGAGGATTCAGGACAAAGATGACAGCTAAAATGCCGACACACAGGGTTGTCATGTAGCTCAGCCTTGCGAGCGTTTTTTCCGGGACCTCCCGCTTTGAATTCTGCTGGTAAATATCCCGGACCACCCCGGAGGAAACAAGGAGAAGAAAGCTGTCCACGCTCGACATAACGGCGGCAAAGGGAGCGGCTACCAGGATTCCTGCCAGCCACGGAATTCCGGCGTTGCTGGTCACGAGGCTTGCGATCTCAGGCATGATCCGGTCCGGGTCAATCTCCATGCCGGGCAGGAGAACCCGTGCACTCGTAAAGATGAAGATGAGAGGAAGGTAGATGAGGGTAAAGAACACGCCCACGAAGAGAACTGATCGCCGTAGCACTACCGTGTTCCGGAAAGCCATCTGCCGTATCATGTAACTGGGCTGGCCTGCCCCCGAAAAATTCCAGAAGGCGAAGAAGCTTAGCGCCAGCATCACCGGCAGAAAACCCTCCGGCTTGGTCCGGTGCGGCCCAGGGGCGGTCAGGTAGACGCCCGCCTGTCCAGCCCCATGCTTGTACGGTTCACGCTCTATGATCCGGGCAATGACATCCCGTCTTACTTGACCGGCAAGCCGCTCTGATTCGTCAGTGGAAGTCACAATCAGGACTTCGAGCGGCGTCATCGTTTGTGAGATGATTCCGGCTTCTCTGACTCTCACGATTTCTCCTTTCTCCGAGGCAAGCCACGTTCCCTTCGGGATAGAGCTTCCCTTGCTTTGCGGGGTACCAAGGAAGATTGCGGTTCCAAATTCAGGAGGCGTCTGCTTTTGCAGCTGGCGGGTCGCATTGTCGAGGCCGCCTACCTGAGAAAGAGTAAGGCCCAGCAGGATCAGGACTCCGACCAGCATGACAAGACCCTGCATGACGTCGGTCCAGACCACTGCCCGGAATCCTCCATAAGCCGTGTAGGCAATTACCGCGAGCGCGAAAAAACACAGGCATACCAGATAATCCCCATCCGTGCTGCCGATCCAGAACCAACCCTCAATGGTCCGCTCAACAGCCGTCACCAACGTCTGGTAGAGGGGAATGTCCCCAAACAGCGAAGCCATGATGGCGGCCCCCGCCTTGAACTGGGCGAGGATGTAGAAGAAGGTGAAGAGCACCACCAGAACCGTGGCAACATTACCAACTCCGTTATTGCAAAAGCGCTTCCGGAGGAGCTCTGGAATGGTAATTGCTCCCGCTATTCGGCCTACCTGATTGATGCGCTTTGCAATGAGGCTGAGGGCTACCAGGGGAACGACCATATAGCCGCAGATCCACCATGCCAGTGACCAGCCATGCGTGTAGATCAGAGCTGGGAATCCCATGAAACTTCCGCCACTGGCCGCCGTGGCTGCGTAGGTCAGGGCAAAGGCCCACATCCCAAGGTTGCGCCCTCCCAGATAATATTCCCCCACGAAAGACTTCCCCTTCCGGGATTGTCCGGCCAGCCAGGCAATGACGAAAACCACTCCCATGTAACCAAGGAAGCAAATCAGGGCCGAACTCGAGCTGCCCGTTTCGGTAGCGGCCAGATAAGGGCTTCTCATGGCAGCTCAGGTCCGGAATCCGCCGAAGGGGCACTCCTGTCCGGGTCCAGGGTTGTGTCCTTCATCCCGAATATCGAGAACCAGAAGGTGAAGCCGCAGGCGGCAATCCATGGCAGCACCACTCCGAAGAAGGCCCAGCGAGGCATCCCGTAGAGGGTCTCCACAGTCTTGCCAGCCTCCAGACGGCCCGCGAGGCCGCATACCAGCCCGGTCCACGAAAGAAACGCCAGCCAGGCTACTAGGATAACAACCGTCTCGCGGCTTGTCTGGCGGAAGGAAGCACCCAGTCGCCTGTTGCGGGTTTCATCTGGCATCGGCCTATTCCGGCCTTCCTCCGGTGTCGGGCTTCTCGCCTTTAATGAGTCTCACTGCCTGACGGGCAAGGCGTCGGCCGAAAAGATCGTAGCCCTCCTTCGTGTAGTGGAGATCGTTCCATTTCCGGCCATCCCGTTCCTTGTCATTGGTGTCATCCGTGTCGGCCCATGCCCCTCGTGGGTCATCGTTAGCCACCTTGACCTGCGCATCGCGCACCGCATTCCACTGGTCATGATTGAGGTGGTCACAAAGGCGGCCGATCACGAAGTTCATCGTCGGAATTCCGAGGTCTGTTCGCAGGCTCGTAATGAGGGTCCTCATGCTTTCCTCGTAAGCCGCGGCAAGCCCCGTCTTGGCATCCCGCTCACCCTGCATCCATAGAAAGGTGACGCTATTGAACTTCCCCTCGGCGATCTTCGACCTGGCCTGTTTGAGGACGATGTCATAAAATTCCGACGGGTCCCTGAACTGTTGCCCAAGCTTGTGCCTGCGGGCGATTTGGTCCCACGTTTTCACCCACTTCCGGATGGGTTGTCCTCCGCGGGCGTATTTGACGTGTTGAATATCCGCGCCGGGGAGCAGCTTCTTCAATTCCGGCAGGACGGAGGTCTTCTCATTCAGGCCCTGCATGTTGCTCTGGCCCGACAGAATGAAGAGATGGCGCTCTTCAGCCACGGCCATGCAGGAGATCAGCGCGGCCGCCACTACGACGAAGGCGTTTGGTAGGTTCATGGTTCCTTGCTAAAGGACTGCCTGCATCTTGTCAGGGGGAATCTTCCGCGTGCAGGGCCTCACGCTTGCCCTGTCTCCGTTACTTCCCTAGATCTTTGGTGCCCTCATCTCGACCGTGGCCCTAACTATCCATCCATCATGTCTCTCTGCATTCCTCTCACCACCATTGCCACACTGCTGATAACAGCATTTTCACTTCCTGCCACTACGGCACCTGATCGTAAAATAGATCTTCTGGCCGACCCTTCCTTCCAGAACTGGATTTTTCACCTGAGTGAGAAAAACTCTGTCAGCACCAGGAGGGAGGAGGTTGCGGTCATCAACAAAGGAGTACTTCAGGTAACTGGAAAGGGATTTGGCTACTTCCGGACGAGGGAGGCCTACCGCGATTATCACCTCGTCCTTGAATACAAATGGGGGCAGAAGACCTGGTCGAAGCGTGCCGATCGCGCGCGTGATTGCGGGTTATTGCTGCACAGCCACGGCCCTGACGGTTCCTTCGGGGGTGCCTGGATCTCCTGTATTCAAGCCCAGATGCTGGAAGGTTCGATGGGGGATATCAATGTTCTCCGGGGCAAGACGAAGGAAGGCAAACTGATCCCCACCAGCCTGACCTGTGAGGTCGAGAAGACCACCGGGGGCCACCGTTGGAAAAAAGGAGGCACACCTGTCACCTTCCCTCCAACAGGAAAATCTGTGGCCAGCATCCGGTGGAAGGACCGGGATCCGGACTGGAAGGACGTGAAGGGGTTTCGCGGCCGCCGGGATGTCGACAACCCGGTGGGGGAATGGAACCGCATGGAAGTCATCTGCGACGGCACGTCCTATCGGATCCTGCTCAATGGGATTCTCGTGAACGAAGGCCGAGAGGCGAGCCCGGCGGCCGGGTTTATCGGCATCCAGAACGAGTGGGCCGAATGCTTCATCCGCCGCCTGGAGCTCTGGCCCACCGGAGGGTTTGAGCAAACCCCCGGCAAGGCGTCCACCGATTCAGATCCTGATATCCGCCCCGGCCCTTAGCGTCGCATCATTTCTCGCCACTCCCTGTCGGAAGATGTCTGTTCCGGAAACTATCGAGATCATCAACTGCCACACGGAGGGAGAAGTGGGTGATGTTATCGTGGGTGGGGTCGATCCTCCTCCGGGGAAGACCCTCTGGGAACAGCGTGACTTCCTTGAGCGTGACCGGTCACTCCGCGACTTCGTCCTCAATGAACCGAGGGGTGGGGTTTTTCGCCACGTCAATCTTCTTGTCCCGGCCCACCACCCTGAAGCCGACATGGGGTTTCTCATCATGGAGCCTGCCGACACCCCGCCAATGTCCGGGTCAAACTCCATCTGTGTTGCGACAGTCCTGCTGGAACAGGGAATTCTTCCGATGCAGGAGCCGGAGACTCAGATCGTTCTGGAGGCACCCGGGGGCTTGGTCCGGGTTCGCGCTCGTTGTCGCCAAGGCCGGGTCGAACGGGTTACCATTACCAATGTGCCTTCCTTTGCCGCTCACCTGCAGGTGCCGCTTGAAGTGCCGGGGCTGGGAACGCTCGAAGTGGATACAGCCTACGGCGGGGACAGCTTCGTGATCGCTGATTCGGAGACCCTTGGGTTCCGGCTGGAACCCGGTGAGGCGAGAGAGCTCACGGAACTGGGGATGAGAATAGTCACTGCTGCAAACGAGCAGCTAGGGTTTCATCACCCGGGTAACCCTGGGTGGCAGCATCTCTCGTTCTGTCAATTTGCCGGGCCGCTGCTCCGGGAGGGTCATATCCTGAAAGGTTCCAACGCCGTTGCGATCCGGCCTGGTAAAATCGACCGCTGCCCAACTGGGACGGGCTGCTCAGCCCGCATGGCCGTCCTCCACCGGAAGGGACTCATGACCTTGCAGGACACCTATTGCGCCCGCTCCCTGATCGGGTCGGAATTTCTTTGCACCATTGATGCGGTCTCGACCGTAGGTGATATCCCCGCCATTTTACCAACGATCTCAGGCCGGGCGTGGATCACTGGAACGACAACTCATACCCTTCAGACGGATGATCCATGGCCTGGAGGTTACAGGCTCTCGGATACATGGCCAGGTGCCTGAGGGAGGCTCCCAGGGGTTTCACTGACGGGCTGCGAGGTCCCTTAATCGGTTCC
>PBNG01000091.1 GCA_002723015.1 Roseibacillus sp.
CCTCGCTGAGATTCAGTCGACGAGGTCGATTATTGTTGCGGAGCTGGGGGGCAAGGTTGGGGTGGTTAACTACTTCGGAGTCGTAGAATTCGACCACATCCTCCAGGGTCTCCAACCGGCCATCATGCATGTAAGGTCCAGTGAGGGCGATGTTCCTGAGAGAGGGAACCTTGAATTTACCCAGATCCTGTTGCCGGCCGGTGATTGCTCCTACTCCGGGGTCGGTATAAGGGTTTTCCAAACCGTTATTAAAAACATTATCAGGGACAAAGTTGTCAGTCCCGTGGCAGGTGGCGCACCGTCCCTGACCGTTAAAGATCTGCCTTCCCTGGTTCTCTTCGGGTGTGAAGTTTGAGAAGTTTTCTGCCCTTCCAATATCGAACTTGGATTCAGTTGAGATGATGCTGCGGATAAACTGCGCCAGAGCTCTGGAGATGCGGTCCGTGGTCACGAGGGCATCCCCGAATGCCAACGTGAAAAGTTCTGCATAGTAGTGCTCCGCAGAAATCTTTGTCACGAGTTCGGCAAGTGTGAGCCCCATTTCCACCTCATTCTGAATAGGTTCGAGGACCTGCTCCTCGAGGGTTAGCGAACGTTCGTCCCAGAAAAAATGCCCTCGCTGGTAGTATTTCGCGTTGGTCAGGCCCATGGAATTGCGGCCGGTCTCGCCCCCGAGAAATCCGATGCTGAACCTTCGGGGATCCGAAAATCCATGCGCCTGCTGGTGGCAGGATGCGCAGGAGGTCGTGTGATTCGCGGAGAGGCGCTTGTCGTAGAAAAGAACGCGCCCCAGCGTCGCGCCCCGGTCTGTGACTGGATTATTGGGAGGGGTATTGTCCTGTGCGCGCACTTGCGGGGTAAGGAAATGTGCTGGCAGAGAGGGAAGAGCATAGTTGTCCGGGGTGACCGGCAATAGCAGGGCCTGATTTGTACTGCCTGCTCCCGTCTGAAGGGCCGGGTCGAAGGTAAGGCGGTAGAAGGATCGAGGAGTGTTTTCGAGAATGTGCAGATTCGTGGCGAAGCTTCCGTTGTGAACCTTGATGGTCTGAAAGTCATACCACGAAGTAAGATCATTAGAGATTTGCAGGTTCCATGTGTGATTGCCCGGGTCCAGGACAGAGACCCGCATGAATCCATTTCCTGCTGCAGGAGAAAAATTGACTCGTGAATCTGCCGGGGCCTGGGCGGCGGCAGGGTCTATCACGGCAAGGGTTACCAGCAGATGGAAGAGATGAATGCTGCTTCGAAGGTTTTTCATGAATAATCATGAACCACAATCTGCGCGCCGGCACCATGGGCTTTACCGGTGCTTTACGGTCTTAACAGACTCTTAATACCCTTTCCTACCTGTTCGAGGTATGCCGGGGTCGAAGACCGTTCTTTCCCCGGGGTCTTTATCTGTCCCGGCAGTGCCTAGAACACCCAGGGGCGCGCCTGCTTGATGAGGAGGGCTCCGCCTTCGGTAATCTTGAACTCCACTTCCATTGCCCATGAGGACCAGTTGGAGGGCTGATACAGGGTCCGGAAGTGACTATGGATCAGGTCCATCTTCACTTTGAGATCAAGGGCCTGGCTTCGGGTGAGGATGGTCTCCCCACGTGGAAGTAGATTCGAGAAACGGATGTATTGGATTTCGTCAGAACCTCCGAAGAGCTGAGCGATGAGGTATTCCTCAGGGGTTGTCCCAGCTTCGGGATTAGTGACCAGATTTTCACCGACCTGCACATTGACATAGTGCCCATCCCACGCGGGATCGAATATGTTGGTGGTGACCCCGACTCCATTAGCCTGCTCGTCGGTATAGTTAGGATGAACCAGAACCCCCATGGCGGCGGAGAAATGATCAATCCGCCAGAATTCACGCTCCTCGAAGGCACGGTAGTTCCAGAGGCTGGCCCAGACCTGTTTCACACTTTTCTCCAGCGGCCCCTCGTCGAGGCCGTGGGTGTAGGAGCTGTATAGTCCGGCCCCGTTGAAGCCTTCGAGGTCTTCATTGTTCGTACTGGATCGCAGTCTCAGGGTGACGTTGCGCCTCCATGAGGCTCTCAGCCGGTTCACGTCCTCGGTCATCCAAGCAGGTAGCGGAGAGTCCTCAATCGTGTCCTGGAAGCGTCTCAGCAGAGCATCCCTGAAGAGAGGAGAGTTCTGGAAAAGGGGCTGCTCCATCATATCGCGAGCCTGATCATAAAGTCCGTTGAACTTCATGAACTCATCATAGAAGTAAAAGGGGATGGCATATCCATCCGGCGCATTCCGAGGAATCACCCTGCGCAGCTCGGCGACATTTGCCGTTTTTGCTCCGAAGGCATTGGAGGATCCGAAGCGAATCTGCGAGAGAGGCCGGATTTCGGTAATACTGAGATTCCGCACGGGAGTCTGAGGCTGTGATGGCCGGATCGCTTCAAACCATGTGTCGACTTCTTCGTCTGTGGCGGCACGAATTTCGAAGCCATCCCGATCAACCCGGTAATAGACATTCTCTCCTAGGAATGGTGCGATGTCGGGGTGCGAGGAGGCATCCCTGATGTAGGCATTCGGGGTATTATTCTGCATCGCCTTGAGATTGACGTGAGAAAGTGGGGTCTGGGGAATCTCGGTAATGATCCCGGCAACATGAGTGAGATCATTGGGGATGTTACGGAAGATCACGACATCCCGGACTGAAAGGGTTTCGGATCCATTTACTACCCGGAGACGGCCATATCCTTCGCCCGGATTAAGCCCCGTAAAGACAACGTTCCGGTAGAGTTCGTCGGTCTGAATCACGTTGACGTAGGAATTCTCAAAAGCTTCCTGCTCGTCTTCATAGATTCTCCGCTGAGTTTCACTTGCAGGATGATACGCAATGTTTCCATCGACGAAGGGCATGGAGGCCGCGATCAGCTCGTATCCCTTTTCCACAAACCGGAAGGCGACGGGGTCCGTAGGCCAGAATTCCACGGTGTAGAGTCCTCGCTGGCCCTTCTCGTCAACGTAATTATCGTGAGCGATAAGGCTTCCCGCAAGGTTCCTCCGGATTGAATTGTTGAAGTAGGTGTGACTCTGAAAAAGGCTGACGCTGCTATATCGATTCACAGCCTGGTTGGTGAAGTCGTAGTGATACTGATAACGAGTAGTATCTGCGAAATAGAGAATGGGGGTAGGAGTGTGGACGTTGTAGACGAGAAACTTTACCTCGCGGATTTCTGGTGCCCCTGGTCGCCCGTCCCGACCTGCCATTCTTTCATAGTGGGCCCGATCCGTGAGCATCAGGGATCCGTGGAGCCGATGCACGGGAGGCGCTGGATTGAGAGGATTGTAGTAGCCTGGCCTTGCCATTTCGAGCCAGTCCGAAAGGCCATCATTGTCGATGTCTCCGGCTTGTGCGGCCCTGAAGTGAGATAGTTGATAAAAGGCCCTGGTCTTGGGGCGGGAGGAGTCAGCCAAGGTCACCGGGCTGGAATTACTTCTCACAATAGCTACCGGACGCCCGCTGCCCACGTCGGATAAGTCCGCAGAGCGCCGCAGGACGTGGTATCCACCCGGATCTGGACCTATCTGGAAGGATATTTTGCCTCCGGGCGTGTGCCCAATGGACTTAATCACAGGGTTTGCAGGGCACAGAAGCGCACCTGCGATCCAGAAGCTAGTGCCGAGAATGGGGAGGCGGGGGAACAGGGAAAACAGAGAAACTTTTCGAGGCACGCCAGAGACTACAGTCAAATGGCCCCGGGAGACTAGCGATAATTTTCTCCGGGGGAGAGCCTGCCTTCGGAGAGCTCAACCTGCGATGATGGAATTCAGCGTCTCGCTTGCCCTCATAGCAGCATCCGCCATGGCTCCGTCAGGAAGGTAGTAGCCTCCGATTTCAACGTCTTTTCCCTGGATGATCGTCAGCTCTTCCAAGATCGTCTCCTCTGCCTTATCCAGTTGATTAGCAAGTTGGGAGAACTCTTCGGCGAGTTCCGAGTCTTCATCCTGGGACGCGAGGGCACGTGCCCAGTAAAGGGCCAGGTAAAAGTGAGTGCCACGGTTGTCTAACTCACCACATTTCCGGGAGGGCGCCCGGTCATTGAGGAGGTATTGAGTGCTGGCCTCGTCGAGAGTTTCACTGAGGATGCGTGCCTTTTTATTGCTAAATCTGCCTGAAACATGCTCAAGAGAGACGGCGAGAGCGAGAAATTCGCCAAGGGAATCCCACCGAAGATGATTCTCCGCGGTAAACTGCTGGACGTGTTTCGGCGCCGATCCTCCCGCCCCGGTCTCGAACAGTCCTCCCCCATTCATGAGAGGAACAATGGAGAGCATCTTCGCGCTGGTGCCTACCTCGAGAATGGGAAAGAGATCGGTAAGGTAGTCTCTCAGGACATTGCCGGTTACGGAGATGGTATCCTGCCCCACCTTGAGTCGTTCGAGTGTAAAGCGACATGCGTCGACCGGAGGCAGAATGCGAATATCGAGTGATTCGATGTCGTGCTCTGCGAGGTTCGCCTGCACCTTGCTGATGATCTGTGAGTCATGCCCCCGATTTTCGTCGAGCCAGAAGACCGCCGGGGAATCGGTCGCGCGGGCACGGTCGACCGCTAGTTTCACCCAGTCACGGATAGGAGCATCTTTTGTCTGGCAGGCCCGCCAGAGGTCTCCTTTCTCAACGCTGTGTTCAATGAGGACGTTTCCATCGCCATCCACGATACGGATCGTGCCATCGCCGGGCGCTTGAAAGGTCTTGTCGTGAGATCCATACTCCTCTGCCTTCTGAGCCATCAGGCCAACATTGGGAACGGTTCCCATGGTAGTAGGATCGAAAGCGCCATGTTCACGGCAGAATTCGATGGCTGCCTGATAGATGCCCGCATAGGAGCTGTCGGGAATGACTGCAAGGGTGTCCTGACGTTGTCCCTGCGCATTCCACATCTTCCCGGAGTCGCGAATCATGGCCGGCATTGAGGCGTCAATGATCACATCACTGGGAACGTGGAGGTTTGTGATGCCCTTGTCGGAGTTCACCATGGCCAGCCCAGGCCCGTTATCGTAGCAGGACTGGAGGTCGGCTTTGATTTCATTACATAGTTCCTGAGGCAGAGTCTCGACCTTGTCGACAAGGTCGCCGACTCCATTGTTGAAATCGACCCCGAGCTCATCCAAGAGGTGCTCATGTCTCGCGATCAGATCCTTGAAGTAGGCCCGAACGCACTGGCCAAAGATGACCGGATCGGAAACCTTCATCATGGTAGCTTTCATGTGCAGGGAGAAGAGGAGATCTTCTTCCTTTGCTTGAGAGATCTGATGATCGAGAAAAAGTGAAAGGGCTTTCAAGCTCATCACGCTGGCATCAAGAACCTCGCCAGCCAGAAGTGGTGCCGCGGGCTTCAGGACGCCCGTGCTACCATGGGGATCGACAAACTCGATCTGAAATGTCCCAGCGTTTTCTGCTGTGAGGGACTTTTCCCTGTAGCGGAAATCTCCTGCCGCCATGGTTGCGACGTTCGTCTTGGAGTCTTTCGCCCATGCACCCATTGAGTGAGGGTTGCTGCGGGCATACTCCTTCACGGCCCTTGGAGCCCGGCGATCGGAATTTCCTTCCCTCAGAACTGGATTTACCGCGCTACCCTTGACCCGGTCGTAGCGGTTCTTGATATCATTTTCTTCCGGGGTAGATGGGTGTTCGGGGTAGTTCGGTAACGGATATCCCTTCTCCTGCAATTCCTTGATCGCGGCCTTGAGCTGGGGAACTGAGGCACTGATGTTGGGCAGCTTGATGATATTAGCCTGAGGGGTCTTCGCGAGTGCACCCAGTTCGGCCAGCGCGTCGGAAACTCGTTGATTTTCGGGGAGAAAATCAGGGAAGTTTGCAAGGATCCGGCCAGCCAGGGAAATATCCCGGGTCTCGACCTCGATTCCCGACGAACTGGTGAACCGCTGAATGATGGGTAGAAAGGATCGCGTTGCAAGTGCCGGAGCCTCGTCGGTAATCGTGTAAATGATCGTAGGTGAGGACATTTTCAGCGGAGGGAAGAGGGTGGGGCGTTTACGTTAGAGAAAGGCAATGGTCAACAGAATGTGTGTCCTCCAGATGGCAGTAGTCCGCCCGGTAGGAGCCTCTAGCAGATATGATTTTACTTCAAGGCGCGGAGCTTCCCCTGCACCATAGCTGCCGCAGATGAATGTCAGGTCGATTCTGTCAGTGCTCACCGGAATGGCATTTCTCCCTGCCATGGGTTCTTCGCCAAATGTTCTGGTGTTCCTCACGGATGACCAGGGATGGGGAGACCTCTCCAGCTCCGGGAATGTCGATCTCCGCACCCCGCATGTTGATTCTCTGCAACGGGACGGCACGAGCTTTGATCGTTTTTATGTGTGTCCGGTCTGCTCTCCTACGAGGGCCGAGTTTCTTACCGGCAGACATCATGCTCGATCGGGAGTGTATTCCACCTCGGCAGGAGGAGAGCGTATTGACCTCGGGGAGGTGACTGTGGCCGATTTGTTCAGAGCAGCGGGCTACCGGACGGGTGCATTTGGAAAATGGCATAACGGGATGCAATTCCCCTACCACCCCAACGGAAGGGGCTTTGAGGAATTCTACGGGTTTTGCAGCGGTCACTGGGGCAACTACTATAGTCCGCTCCTTGAACTGAATGGGCTCCCGGTGAAGGGGCAGGGGTTCTGTATCGATGACTTCACGAGCAAGGCGATTACGTTCATTGAGGAAGCAGTGGGGTCTGGAAAACCCTTTTTTGCCTACCTGCCCTACAACACGCCTCATTCCCCGATGCAGGTTCCCGATTTATTCTGGAAGCGCTTCTCCGACCGAAGGCTCAAGATGCGGAATCAGCAAAGCCCACAACGTGAGATCGAGACTCACAAGCGAAGCGCTCTCGCGATGTGCGAGAATATAGACTGGAATGTCGGGCGCGTTCTTTCATGCCTTGAGAGGCAGGGAGTAACAGGGGAAACTATCGTCATCTGGTTTCATGACAATGGACCGAATGGGGTGCGTTGGAATGGAGGTATGCGGGGAAGGAAGGGGTCGACGGACGAGGGGGGTGTTCGCAGCCCACTCTATGTGCGCTGGCCGGGTCATCTCCGGGCAGGAGAGGTTGTTCCTGAGATCGTAAGTGTGCGGGATCTTATGCCCACCCTCTGTGACCTTGCTGGTGTTCCAGTGACGGGGCCTAAGCCCCTTGATGGAGTTAGCCTCAAGCCGCTATTGATGAAGAGCGTTTCATCGGATAACCCCTGGCCTGATCGTGTTTTGATTAATCATTGGAAGGAGCGGATAAGCGCCCGAAGTCAACGTTTCCGGTTGGATGACAAAGGAAGGCTCTACGACATGGTTCTGGACCCCGCTCAGAAAACCGATGTGCTATCTCGATATCCCGAGATTGCCGCAAAACTGGGTGAGGCGGCCGCATCTCATCGTAAAAGTTTCATGAAGGGATACTATGATGACAAACGGCCCTTCGTTATTGCCCACCCGGGATCCCGCTACTCCCAGCTGCCGGCCCGGGATGCCCGGTCTCATGGCTCCATCAAGAGATCTAACAGATTTCCCAATTGTTCGTATTTCAAGAACTGGACCAGCACCGAGGACTGGATCAGTTTTGATGTAGAGGTTGCCGCCTCCGGGACCTATGAGCTTGTTCTTTACTATGCGGCCCGGGACGCAGGGGGAAAGTTTGAGGTCTCCTTTAAGGGGTCGAAACTTCCGTTTGAGCTGCTAGAGGCACACGACGTGCCCGAGTTGGGCGCTCAGGATGACCGTCACCCGCGAATGGAGTCCTACGTCAAGGATTTCAAGGCGTTGACGATCGGGAAGATTGTGCTCGAGAAGGGGCAGGGCGAACTTGCTCTCCGCGCTACTGAGATTCCCGGAGTGGAAGCAATGGAGTTTCGCCTGCTAACCCTGAAACGAATGTAGGGTGAAGGACGAGGACGAAGGCACTTGTTACGGGAAGGGAGACCGGACGTGGTTTGGGCCAGGCCGAAAACCATTTGGGTCCCCTCCGGGAGGGCCGATAAGCTCTGGCGTTACCACCTCGACCGGTGCAAGGGCTTGCTCTCCGTCCGCAACTCCCTACCGTCCCGCCTCTCATGTCCATCGAACTGATTCTCACGCACCCGGGTGGTGCGCATAAAGACGACTATCTGGCCTGCAGTTTGCTGGTCGCGCAGCATGGCGCTCCGATCGAGCGGCGTGAGCCGGAGCAGGATGATCTGGACGACTCATCGGTGTTGGTGGTCGATGTGGGTGGAGAGCATGAGCCCGACCGGGGGAATTTTGATCATCACCAGTTCCCGCGCGATCACGATCCCATCTGTGCGCTCTCTCTCGTGTTACAGGACCTCGGGCTCTACGAGGACGCAAAAATGTTCTGTGACTGGCTCGAGCCCGCGGAGTGGTTTGACACCCGGGGAGCAGGCGGGACGGCCAAGTGGCTGGGCGTTGACCGGGACATCATGAGCAAGCTCAACTCGCCGATGGATGTGACTCTGTTGCGACGTTTTGCACAAGCAGGGCGTCTCAATCCAGGCGATTTGCTTTATGAGATGATGCGATGGGTGGGAGAGGATCTTCTGGACTACTTGAGGACCTTGCGTGAGCGGCTCACCTACATTGAGGAGCATGCTGAACTCTGGACGCTGGAAGCCAACGCTGAGGATTCCTTCAAGGTCCTGTTCATGCCCCGGACGAGTCCGCTACCGGACGAGCCCTCGATGGGATTGGGGCGCTATCTCGATTCGATTGGTGAGGCGGAGGATGTGGCGGGTCTGGTCTATCCGGACCGTCGGGGTAGCGGCTATGGGCTCTCCCGTCACAATGATCACCCACGAATGGAGTTCACCCGGATCGGGGCAGAGGATGATGTGCATTTTGCGCATGCCCGGGGATTCGTAGCAAAGACCTCGGCTACCGAGAAAGAGCGCCTGAAGGAGTTGCTTCGAGCGGCCTGGGTATAAATGTGGGAGGGGACTGTTGGACAGTTCTGCTCCGTGATGTAGCGTTCTGATAAGCGTGAAGATTCACTCCGCCAGATTTGAACGCAGTGCAGTCAGCCTTGAAAGCTGCCCCGAATCTGCATTGCCGGAGTTTGCCTTTATAGGGCGTTCCAATGTTGGCAAATCGTCCCTCATAAATCTTGTGACCGGATCGGAGGGGCTGGCTCGCGTGTCTGGTAGTCCCGGTCGTACGCGTGAGATCAACTTTTTTGTGATTAATGAGGCGTGGAGCCTTGTAGATCTCCCTGGGTATGGATACGCCAAGATATCCAAGGCCGAGCGGGCAAAATTTCAGGAATTTATCTCTGATTACCTGATGGGGCGTGAGAACTTGCTCTGCGCCTTCGTCCTGATTGACTCCCGCCATCCTCCCCAAAGGGTTGACCTCGAATTCGTGGAGTGGCTTGTCGCAGGAGAGGTTCCTTTCACGCTGGTCTTTACCAAGACCGACAAGAACAAGCGAAGCCTCCTCGAGAAGAATATCACTCTCTTCCGGGAGGCCATGAGGGAGTGGAGCGATGGAGAGCCCCGGGCCTTCCTCACATCGACGAAGACTGGAGAGGGCAGGAGGGAGATCCTGTCCTTCATTGACGAAATATTGCAGATCGGGTAGTGCGACGAGCAGTTGAGGACTCAGTCTCCAGACGGGAGGGGGCACGCTTTCAGGCGAGGATTTTCTTTACCACTCCTCCATGAACATCGGTGAGGCGGAACTGCCGTCCCTGATAGCGGAAGGTAAGACGCTCATGATCGATTCCCAGCAGGTGAAGGATGGTGGCGTTGAAGTCGTGAACATGAACGGGATCACGCGCAATGGAATGTCCGAGTTCGTCGGTAGCTCCGTGCACGTGACCTGCCCTGCAACCTCCGCCAGCCATCCACACGCTGTAAGCGTCCTTGTGATGATCGCGACCAGCCTTGGTCTTCCGGGTGCCGTTACCCACTGCTCCCTGTGCCATCGGTGTTCTTCCGAATTCGGCGCTCCATATGACGAGGGTTTCGTCCAGAAGACCTTTTTCCCGCAGATCCCGGATGAGAGCCGCGATGGGTTTGTCGACCTGCCGGGTCTTGCCGGGAAGGCTATTGAACACACTTCCGTGATGGTCCCAACCCTGATCGAAAAGTTGGACAAAGCGAACCCCGCGCTCCACCAGTCTTCTCGCGAGGAGGCAATTATTCGCAAAGGAGGTTTTGCCAGGTTGCGTGCCATACATCTCGTGTACTTTCTGAGGCTCGCTGGTAATATCCATTAACTCTGGCACGCTGGTCTGCATCCGGTAGGCCATTTCGTATTGACTGATCCTGGTAGAAATCTCCGGATCTCCTACGTCAGCAAGGGCAACCCTGTTGAGGTCATTGACCGCATCCACAACCATCTTGCGTTCCCGGGGAGATACTCCTTTCGGGTTTGACAGATAGAGAACCGGGTCGCCCTGGGAGCGAAATTCCACTCCCTGGTGGACCGTTGGCAGGAACCCGCTTCCGAATGCGCTGTTGCCCGCCCCGAGGACCTGCCCGGTGACCAGGACAACAAATCCCGGCAGATTCTGATTCTCGCTGCCGAGGCCATAGCTGATCCATGAGCCCATGCTTGGGCGCCCGAACCGCTCGAATCCCGTGAGGAGAAACATCTGGGAAGGTGCGTGGTTGAACTGGTCAGTGTGCAGGGTCTTGATGAGGCAGAGTTCATCCGCGACTCCTTGTAGGTGAGGAAGAAGGTTGGATAGCTCGATGCCGGAGGCTCCACATTTGCGAAAAGCGAACTGATCTTCTTTCGGGGTCCCGAGGAGATTCGGTTGCTCACGAATAAAGGCCAGTTTGTTCGTGTCAAAGAATTCGTCAGGGCATAATTGGCCTGTCCGCTTCTGTAACTCAGGCTTGTAGTCGAAGAGATCGAGATGCGATGGGGATCCGACTAGATGAATATAGATTACCTGTTTTGCCCTGGGCGCGTGATGCAGCCCGGATAGTTCCGGTGTTTCATTAACGGCTTCCGGGGAATCGGCGTTGACGAGGGAGGAGAGAGCCGCAGCGCCCAGGCCATACCCTGTCTGTTGCAGAAAGAGGCGACGAGTCTCGGTCTGGAGGGGGCTGGGAATCATGGGTCGGGACAGGGGTATCGTGCAGAGCGAGGTCTCCTGTAGTCTTCTTTAATTTCTCGTAATTGTCTCGTCGAGATTCAGGAGAGCACTCGCTACATAAAACCAGGCAGCCAATTCCCGCCGGTTCTTGGTTCTGGGCCGATACACAAACTGGGGGTTTCCCAGGAGATCCTCCGCCTCCCGTGGGTGTGCTTCAAAGTGTTCAAGCCTCTCACGCAGAAGCAGGTCAAGGATCCCGGCCTCACGGCTGTCAGGCAGGCGGGAGACTGCCAGGCGAAAGGCGTGCCGGATTCTCGTTCCCGGGGAACTGGATTCCTGAAGGACTCGATCAGCGAGGGCGAGCGCCATCTCCACGAAGGCGGGGTCGTTCAGCAGGGTGAGGGCCTGATTTGGTGTATTGGTGCGGGCGCGCGCGACGCTGCAAGCAGCCCGGTCCGGGGCGTCAAAATTCACCATGCTCGGATATGGGGCTGCCCTGCGATAGACGATATAGATACCCCGGCGCCAGCGGTTCTCATCTTTTTCCTCCCGCCACTTTGGCTCATTGCGTCCTGTCTGGCGCCAAAGGCCCGGGGGCTGATAGGGCATCACCGGTTCACCAAACATTCTTTTGGAGAGAAGGCCTGAGATTGCGAGGGCGTTGTCACGAATACGTTCTGCATTCAGCCGGAAGCGAGGTGCCCGCCCAAGCAGGATGTTGCGGGGATCCTTTTCGAGAAGGAAGGGGGTCACCACTGAAGATTGTCGATAGGCCTGAGAGCTTACCATTAGCCTGAGAAGATGCTTCATATCCCAACCGGATTGCATGAACTCTACAGCAAGCCAGTCCAGAAGATCCGGGTGGCTTGGCGCCTCCGACTGGGTGCCGAAGTCCTCAAGAGTCGCTACTATTCCGTTTCCGAAAAGCTCAGCCCACCACCGGTTGACAGCGACCCGTGCGGTAAGGGGGTTGTCACGGTCCACCAGCCATTGAGCCAGTGCGAGACGGTCCAACCTTTCATCGTTTTTACCCGATTGACGGGCCGGGGAGAGAATGGCGGGTGTCTCTGCGCGAACCTGTTTCCCGGGGGAGAGAAACTCTCCGCGGTTGAGAATATGAGTAGCCCGCCGTTCTTCCATTTCGACCATCACCAGGGTCCGGGTGGGCTTGATGTCCTTACGCCTCTTCTGCAGGGCGGCAATTTCCCTGTCGAGTTTCTGCAGAGCGGCGTTTTTGGAACGGAAGTAGTTTTGCAGCTTGCTCTTCTGGTCCTTGTTTTGCTTCTCCACAGGGATAAGGACAAGTTTCCGGATCTCGCCTGGTAACGTGTCCCTAGCACTCTGATCGCTCCGCATCTCAGTTTCCCATGGACTGAAACCAGCGGTAGGGTGAGAAAGGATTTCATTCGCCCTTTCATCTGCTGCTGCAATCTGCTGCTCAAGTGATTCCGCTGTCTCCTTTTCAAGAGAGGTGAGAGGAATATCGAGATAGGGACCAACAAAATCGTGGGAAACATCCGTCTTGTTACTGGGAAGCTGGACCTCGAGCGGCGTGTGGTTGAAGAAATCAAAGAACGAATAGTAATCCTTCATGGTAAAAGGATCGTACTTGTGGTCGTGGCACTGAGCACATTCGAGAGTCACTCCGAGCCAGACCGTGGCGGTGGTGTTGACCCGATCAATCACTTGATCCACCCGATTGCCCTCCGGGCTGACACCTGCTTCAACATTGCAGGTGACCGTCCGGTGAAAACCGGTCGCAATCTTCTGGTCGAGCGTGGCGTTGGGGAGAAGGTCGCCTGCAATCTGCTCTATGGTGAACTGATCAAATGGCATGTTGGTATTGAGGGCCCTGATGACCCAGTCCCGATAGCTCCAGGATGGGCGTAACTGGTCTGCCTGAAATCCATTGGAGTCAGCATAACGGGCGAGGTCGAGCCACGGACGTCCCCAGCGTTCGCCGAAGCGGGGAGAGGAAAGGAGCCGATCAACAGCACCGGTGTAGACCTGCTCCCGGGCCCCGGGTTCTGACCATGCTTCCTCAAAGCTTCGAATATCCTCAAGCGTTGGAGGGAGCCCCACTAGGTCGAGGGAGAGTCGCCGCAGCAGTGGGGCGGGATCAATGGTAGAGGAGTAGGCCAGGCCCTCCTGCTCAAGCTTGTGCAACAGGAAAGAGTCTACCGGGTTTCGAACCAGGGAGGAGTTGCGAACCGGAGGAACACCGGGTCTCCGGGGCTTTTCCCATGCCCAGTGCTCCTCGTACTTCGCACCTGCTTCAATCCACTCCTTCAGGAGCGATTTCTGGCTAGCCGTGAGGAGTCGTTTTGAGCTTTGAGGCGGCATGTGGTCATCAACATCCGAAGAGAAGATCCGGATCACCAATTCGCTCTCCTTCGGGTTTCCGGGTACGATTGCGGGACCGGACTGCCCTCCCACGGTGGCACCCTCAAAGGTGTCCAGTCGAAGCCTGGCCTCCCGGGCCTTCTCATCGGGGCCGTGACAGTGATAGCAGTTTTCTGCAAGGATGGGCCTGATTTCACGCCCGAAATCCGGACCCTCATTCGCCATCACCGCAAGTGGCCAGAGGAGAAGGATTGATGGGCGCATGGCGATGTTGTTTTTAATCGCTGCCGCGCAGTGGCGCAAGGATGGACCGGCGGGGGTCGGAGCACCCATCATTCCAATCAATGGAACAATCGAAATTATGCACTCTCCGTCCGTGTGGTTTCCGTTCATGATGAAGACCGGATGAACGTATCGCGCTATCAGCTGAGCTGGGGCCTGCTCCTTCCGGCCCTCATTGTTCCAACGGTAGGGGCCCTTTTTTACTTCATGCTCTTTCCGGATGGGGCGGTCGGCAAATCGGCTTATACCCTCACCAAGATTTTTATCCTCTGCTATCCGCTGCTCTTACTCTGGAGGGCTGGGCCCCGTGGAATTATCGGCAGGGAACGTGGTATCCAGTGGCCGGAGTGGCGATCCGTGTGGTGGGTGGGGTTCCTGAGCGGGGTGTCAATTGCCTCCATCGGATTCATCCTTATGTGGACACCAGTAGGCGGGATGATCTGGGAAGCGGCCCCGCGGGTCGCGGAACGGGCGGAGGGGCTTGGATTCAAGGATCATTTTCTGTTGTTTGCCATTTTTGTCTCGGTCATTCACTCCGGTCTTGAGGAGTTTTACTGGCGTTGGTTCGTCTATGGTCAGCTGCGGGGTAAGACTTCCCGCTGGCGTGCTCACCTGCTGGGCGCTGGAGCATTCGGGGGCCACCACCTCGTTGTAACCCTTCAGTTCTTTCCTGTGCTACTTGCCCTCGCCTTGACTGCCTGTGTCATTGTCGGAGGTGTGATCTGGTCGATGATGTACGAGCGGCAGGGAACTCTCGTTGGTTGCTGGCTCAGTCACCTTTTTGTGGATATCATGCTGATGGTGATCGGGTATCAGCTGCTGACGATGGGATAATTAATCACGAGTGGAAAAATAAGTCCTTGTCCCAGCTGATGTTATCGACAAGCGCCATCCTGATTGATTTACCATTCTGGTGTGCCCGGAGAAAGAGAAGGCAGTCGCATGAGCTGGCCATCAATGGTGGCGGCTCTTGTCGTGCCGCTTCTGTGTGCACTGGTCTACGTGGTCTGGATTCCTCACGGGAACGCGGGACGGGGTGCATGGTTCGCAACTAAGATCTGGGTTCTCGCCTACCCTCTGTTCTTTTTCGGGCTGATCGGGCTTGGTGGTCTCGTTCGGAGGGAAAGCCGGGCCGTGAACTGGCCCTCGTGGAGAGCCGTCATTTTCACGGGAGTCCTGAGCGGCCTGGGGATCGTGCTCGTGGGATGGCTCATGGTCCTGACCCCGATCGGGCAAATCGTGAGGGATAACAGCCCCAATCTCATTGAGAAGGCCGAGGGGCTGGGGTTCGCCACCAAAGAGCGTTTCCTGATGGTTGCGATTTTTATAACGGTTCTCCACTCAGCCATGGAGGAGTATTACTGGCGCTGGTTCGTCTACGGGCATTTGCGCCAGATGGTTGGGCACTGGTCGGGGCACCTCCTCGCTGCCCTGGCCTTCACCGGCCACCACCTTGTTCTCATGAGTGTCCTTTTCCCTCTTTCACTTGCGCTTTTTCTTTCCCTTCTGGTTGGCCTCGGAGGCCTCATCTGGACCCGGATGTATCAGCGCCAAGGAACTGTTCTGGGCTGCTGGCTCAGTCACTTGATTGTGGATGCATTCCTCATGGTTGTCGGCTTCCGCCTTATCCTGATGTCCTGATTCGCTATCTTCATCAGGTGCCTGATTGAAGATAGGCGATCAGGTCGCGAATCTGCTGGTCCGTCAATTGGTCCAGTAGTCCTTCCGGCATGATGGAGATGGGCGCCCGGGTCAACTGAGCGAGGTCCTTGCGGGCGATCACGGTCCGGATGCCGGACAAGTCCCTGATGGTCACGGTAAGATTACCTGCGTCCGTGATGAAGCCAGTTAGGATGACAGGGGGAGCATCGCCGACGGGGCGGAGGGTGATGGTGGCGAGTTCAAAGCCCTCCCTTATCCCGAGATTCGGATCGATTATGGCAGGGACAAGATAGTCTAAATTCTTCATCTCGTAGCCTGTCAGGTCAGGTCCGATGTCCCGGCCTTGATCCTTGAATTTGTGGCACTGGGCACAGTGCTGGGCAAAAATCTGGGATCCCTTGGAAGCCTTGGCTCCCGACCCCCCGGAGGAGAGGAGGGTCTTGATGTCCATGATTCGTTTGGCCTTCTGGCTGTTTGAGAGCTGCGGAGAGTTGAAGTGCTTGTTCAGCAGACTCTGGATCTGAGGGTCCCGGTAGCTTTTCATCAGAAGAACGCTGTCCTGACTGATTGCGGCCTTGTCGATGATGCCGCTGCTCACTGCGGCAAGCAGCTGCCGGGCCCACATGGGTCTGCTGGCAAGAAGGGAAAGGGATACTTGGCGAAGATCGCCGTTCAAGTCTGGATAGAGGCTCAGGAGGGTCGCGGGAATACCTGTTCCTGAATATCTTCTCAGAGCGGTCAGGGCGGCCATTCGGACGGTAGGTTCCGTCTCATCGCTTTGGAGCAATGAGAGAAAGATCCCCTCGGAAGGCGCGTCACCCAGTTCACTCAGAGCCTTGATCAGATCGACGCGCTGGCCCAGAGGAGTTGCGGATTCCCGCAGGAGAGGGCGTGCTTCTGCGAGAGCCTGTGGGCTTCTCAGCCGGAGAGAGAGGCGGATGATCTCCCGGGGGGTTCCTGTGGGCTTCCAGAGTTGGGCCAGGGCGGCATCGAGATCCGGGGGAACGGGATTCAGGGAAGTGCCTTCAAGAGCGAGGACCATCCCACGGACCAGGGGATTGAGATGCCGGGTTCCCTTTGCCCGGAGCAGCAGCAGGGCGCACATCTGGAGACTTTCAGGGCTTCGCTCCGCCATGTAGCGCCGTCCAATACGTTCGCTCAGGGCCGTTTCGAAGAGGGGGGCATCCCAGAATCCCGCGTAAGAGAGAAGCTCACGTGCCCGAGCGGGGTGATTGCTGATCAGGCCCTCCAAGGCCCACCAGAGCTGAAGAGGGATGAAGGGATCCTCAGCGAAGTCTCCTCGTCTTGCCAGTGCTTCAATCAGAGGGCGGTCTCCGAGAGCCTGGGCGGTAGAGGCAAGCTGGGAAATTACCTCTGCATTTTTCGTGCTATTAGCGATTTCAACCAGAGATGAGCCAAGATCAATGGTATGATCAGCAGCGATTCGAATGGCCCACCTTTGAAGATTCGGACAGGGTATCCGCAAGGCGGCAAGCAAGATGTCCCTCATCTTGGAGGGGTTGGTGTCCGGCAGGGATGTTCCCTGAAGAATCCATAAGGCCTCCAGCGCACGCTGTCTCGAACTCTCATTATCAGCGGTGTAGTCCGTCAGCATCCTGCTCAGCTCCATGAGTGAGGGTCCATCATTCCGTGCACTCAGGAGTCGGCGGGCATGGCGCCTTGCCCATTGGTTTTTCTCGAGGAGAATTGCTAACAGCTGGGAGGAGGAAAAGTTTCCGAGGTTGAGAGGCCTTCCGGTCCCCCTGTCGCCAGTTCGGATACGATGGATTCTTCCGTTACTCCGGTCCCAGTTGTCCCGTGGGTCCACGTGGGTGATGCGGGCATCGTAAAAGTCGGCCACGTAGATTGCTCCATCTGGGCCGATCGTACAATGCACCGGCCGGAACCACTGATCCCTGGTCTGGAGAGGATTCTCTTCCTCTGTGGTTGAGAAACTACTGCCACGGGATTCCATCCGGAGAGCGTGGATTCTGTTTCCGAGTGAATTTGGCCCGACGAGGCGACCCTCTAGCTGTGGAATCGCCCCGCTGCTGTAGCGGATCCATTGGTGAACGAGGCGGATCTTTTGTCCCTGGATAGGCATTCCGAAGAAATGTCCGAAGGTATATGGATTGGTGTGTGGTCCGTGTTTGCCGAACCCCTTCTGGTAATATCCACCCTGAACGAAGTGGACGGCCTGCTGAGTTCCGTTCGTTCCCGAGTAGAGGCGTCCTGCCCGATCAAAATCCACGCCAAAGTTGTTCCATCCTCCCTCTGCAAAAAGTTCGAATTTGTGGCGATCAGGGTGGTATCGCCAGATATTCTGCCCCAGAAAAGGATAGCGTGGCGCGGTCTCGTCCAAGTGGACCCGCACCCTTGCGGTCACCGTGCTTCCCGTGCATCCGTAGAGCCATCCGTCGGGCCCGAATTTCAAGCTGTTGGAGATGGAATGGGTGTCCTCAAGGTTAAATCCTGAGAGGTGAACGATGGGTCTGCGGTCGGGGATGTCGTCCTGGTTCCGGTCCGGATAGAAGAGAAGGTAGGGAGGGTGGAGGACCCACACGCCACCATCTCCGTGGGCGAGAGAGGTGACCATGTTGAGCCCTTCAAGAAAGGTCTTGTGGAGGTCATATTTGCCATCTCCGTTGGTATCTTCATGGATGGTGATCTTATCCTGCCCCTTGAATTTGCGGTGTTCTGGAGCTGTAAATGGCGGAGGTGGAGGCACCTGGTCGAAGACTTTGCGGAGGTGTTTGTCCCATGTGAGAACTTTGAGTCCTGCGGGATTAGGATACTGGATATATTGCACGACCCAGAGCCGTCCTCGTTCGTCGAAGTCCATGAAGAGAGGTTGCCGGACCTGTGGTTCACTGAGAACCGTTTCTACAGTCAGACCGGTGCCGGTCCTGAACGAGGCAAGGGCCTCTTGCGGGGAGGAGGCTTGACCCTTGTCATCCGCGCGGGCATACGGGTTTCTGTTGTCTTCAAAGTGCCGAGAGACCGCTGATAGTGACCGGCGGCGCCACTCCTTGTCTGCGGAGATGACACCACGATGTCCGGCGTGGTCTTTACCTGCCAATCTGAGAAACGAAGCTGCCTCTGTTTCAGGATTCTTTCCCCATTTCGCCCATGAGGGAACATCGCCACGCTTAAAAAGCCATTGTCCTGTCAGGTCAATGGCGTCGTCTACTCTGGTCAGGTGTAGCGGCCCCTTCAGAATCCCACCCTTTCCTTCCCTGTTAAAGACCCGCCATGCGATGAGATTCGCTTCACCGAAACGAATCTGGTCCGGCTCAATCACGAATGGACGCCGTATGCTGCTCGAGGGTTTGCCAAACAGGGGAGGCATGGATCCGTTGGCCCCAATCTTGTTTCCGTTGAAGAATGCTTCATCGACATCGCTGATGGTATCGACAACGAGGAGCAGACGGCTTCCCTGCCATTCACGGGGAACTCTGACGTAGGCACGATACCATGCGAACCCCGGCACGCCCTTCCATCCTTCCGCGTGGGGAACCCGGGCCGGGGTCCATCCCTCATGCTGGGCACAGGCCGAACCAGCAGCCAGCAGGCACAGAAAAACAGCTGGAATTCGCATGGGTCAGGGCATTAATGGGTGAGCTGGCTCCCGCTTTCAACCGCCAAAGTGATCTCTGGAGGCCTGCATGCGGTGAAGGGGTAGCAATCCGGGGGTATTTGTCACGGTCTGAGGAATCCGCTTTTGCGGGAGTGATAGGGAGGAACCATCCATTTCTGACCAACCTGAACGCTTGATCGACAGGCCCCTTTTAGAGTTGGATGGGGCATGCACAGGCGCACATTTGTAAAGGGAGCGGCGGTTTCGTCGGTAGCAGGGTCTCGAGGGGCATGGGCCAAGGAGAGCGGAGTAGAAGTAAAGTTGGCGCTCGGCTACGACAACTTTGCGGTGCGCGCGATGAAATGGAAGGCCCCGGAACTCATCAAGTATGCCGCCGAGCTCAAGTGTGATACTCTGTTCATTACGGATTTCGGTCCCCTCGAAAAGATGAGCGATTCCTATCTCAGGGACATACGAAAACAGGGAGAGGATGCGGGAATACGCATCCTCCTGGGAAGCTGGAGTATCTGTCCCTCCTCTGTGAAATTCCGGGATACTTGGGGCAGCGCGGACGAGCATCTGCAACTGGGAATCAGGGCTGCGGCAGCGCTCGGATCACCGGCCTTCCGCGTGATTCTTGGTGCAGGGGATGACCGTAAGACACCCGGAGGAATAGAGGCACGGATTGCGGATACGGTAAAGGTGCTCAAGAGGAATCGCACCCGCTGTCTGGACTCGGGCATCAAGGTTGCCATGGAGAACCATGCGGGAGACATGCATACTCTGGAGCTGCGAGGCCTGATTGAGGAAGCGGGCCCGGATTTCGTCGGGGCTAACTTCGACTCTGGCAATGCAGTGTGGACACTGGAGGACCCTGTTCAGGCTCTAGAGAATATCGGGGAATATGTGCTTACCACCAGCCTGCGAGACTCGGCAGTTTGGGAGAGCGAAAATGGTGTCACCGTGCAATGGACGGCGATGGGAGATGGAGATACTGATCTCAGGACCTTCTTCGCACGATTTGCGGAGCTCTGTCCTGATGTGGCGGTGAACATCGAGACCATCTCCGGGTTTAATCGCGAGTTGCAGGTCAAGAAAGATGACTACTGGAAAGCGTGGCCTAAAGGGAAGCCCAAGGGCTACGAGAAGTTTCTTACTCTTGCGAGAAAGGGTAAGCCAAGAAAGGCGGGTCCGGTGGACCAGAGAGAGGATATCGCAAAGAGTATCGCCTACTGCCGGAAGGAGCTGGGTCTCGGGCGCCGCTAGGCCGTGGAAGAAATCTCAATCAGTATGCATGTGGATCTGGTGTTGAGAGACTAAGCGAAGTCGCCCGGGGGGCCTTGTCATTAGCCGCCTCCGTCAAATTCATGTCGCGATTACTACTACCGCCCCATCGACTCGTGGCTCTTTTCGAGAGCGGAGGGATCACGAGGGCTCAGTTGCAGGCGGCAATGACCGTTCACCAGCAGCGTCTTCTCGTAGAAATTGCCGAGGCCAGAAAATATCCGGTGCGCTCGTCTCTGGACGAGAGATTAAGTCGATTTGCGGCCAGGCGGCTGGAGCGAAGACATGGTGAGAAAATCATCCGGATGGTTCTTGGCGCGTTGGCGGATATTGACAACTTTCCTCCTGCTGACCTGCTGTGGAATGCCGCTCACCCTGATGTTCCGCTGCACTGTTTCTTTCGTCTGCGTCGCGAGCCGGTTTTTCGTCTCATTCGCCTCAAAGTCGACCCTCTGGGGGTGAAGGTTCTGATCGAGCATGGGCGGGCTGCGAAACGTCAGACCACCCGACAGGAGATCCAGCTCGTGAGAGACAGGTTTGGACGACTGAGTGCTGGATCCGGAAGTCTCCTGAATTGAACTTCGTGTTTGCTGCCCTTGCGCCCTTGGAGCTCTTCATTATTCTGAGGACATGAAAATGAAAGTTCTGATCCTTCCCCTGCTCCTCGCTGCAGTGCTTGGGGCGATCGTTTTCGCGCAGGGTGACCGTCTCCCAAGACAAAAGCCCAAGTTGGTGGAGAAGGGCGTTCGTTTTGATCCGGTAGTGCGTAACATGGAGGGATGGACCGTGCATATTGATCCAGCCCTGCTCGGGGGAGAGCATGCAGAAACGGGCGGCAAGTGTCTTCGGATGCTTGCGGATCACCTTAATCGGATTTCCCTCCTTGTTCAGGGAGACGTCCTGAAGAGGCTGCAGAAGTGTGAAATATGGATTGAGCATAAGCACCCCTCTCTTGGAGCGATGCAATATCATCCCGGAGAGGGATGGTTACGACGTCATGGGCATGATCCTCGACTTACAAAAAAGGTCCATATTCCGCAGGCCGAGGCATTGATCTCGCGGGGACAGTTGCTCAAGCATCCGGCAGTTGTCCTCCACGAGCTCGCCCATGCGTATCACGATCAGGTTCTTGGTTTCGAATACAAGCCTGTCGTGGATTCCTATGACCAGGCCATGAAGGAGGGAACCTATGAGAAGGTTCTTCTCTACACGGGACGGACCGTGAGGCACTATGGTGCCACCAATCATAAGGAGTATTTTGCCGAAGGAACCGAGGCCTACTTCTATCACAACGATTTTTATCCTTTTGTCCGAGCGGAGCTCAAGAAGCACGATCCCACTTTGCACGACGCTCTCAAGGAGGTGTGGGGGCCGGCTCAGTAGATCGGGCAGCGTCTCAGGATCTAAGAGAATAAATTTTTCTGAGACGGAGTGAATTTACAGGTCTTGCCCGTGCAGCTGGACCAGGCGCTGCCCTTCCTTAATGAGGAAGTCGCAATCCATGAATGGGTCAGAACTGATGTCCTGCCAGAGGACCTTGCCTGATGGGGAGATGACAAAAGTGCCGTGGAGTGGTTCTTTCTCGAAGTCATCATAAGCACTCCATTCCCTGAATACGCTCAGTGCCGGGTCCGCAACCAGAGGAAAGGGAAAACTTTTGCCGTCCTTTTCCCATTTTTCCCGTGACTTAATGAGATCTGATTCGCTGTCAGTACTGATCGCGAGCACCTCAAAACCAGCCTCTTTGAAAAGACTTGCATTGCCTGCAAACTTCTCCAGTTGCTCAGCACAATGGAGGCACCCATGACCAAGGTAAAAAATCAGAACAACGGGCTTCCCCTCATAGTCGCCGCGGGAGATTGATCCACCGGTATCGTCGGGAAGGGTGAAATTACGGGCTTCAGGTGGTGCCCATGAAACCGGACCCAGAGAGTCGAGGGGCGGACGGGTTCCGGTTTCATCCTGAGGAGTTGGTTTTGCCTGCCATTCACCAAGGTCGAGTTCCCGGGCGATTTCCATTACTCGTGCGACCGGAGGTGCCTTTGGGTCGAGATAGGCCGAGATGGGTTGCAGGAGTTTGAAGGCGTCGCGGGTTTCTTCGTCCTTGCCGGCCGCATGCAGGATCTCGATGCGGGCGAGGAGCGGCAGAACCCGTTTTTCGCCGGACTTCACGGCTTCCTCACTCATTGAAAGCGCTTTCTCCTCGTCACCGGCCCGGAGATGAAGCTTGGCGAGATTATATTTGTCGTCCTCGACCGCCCCGAGATGTGACTTAGCTTCCTCCAACTTGTTTTCGAGCAATGCTACAAAACAGGAGACCGCCTTCTGGGCTTTCTCGACCTTCTTGATCCATTCCTTGGGCTTTTTGGTGGCTTCCTTGACGATTTTTTCCGTGTCTTTCTCGTTCTTTTCTTCCTTAGCAGCCTTATCCCTCGCATCAGTCTCGGCCTTTTCGGCTTCCTGAAGGGCAACCTTCAGGAGTTCGGACAAATCGGCGTCCACGGAGGTCAACCCGTCCAGCGACTTCCTGCCGTGGTGGGCACGCCCAAGAAGGCGGAGGCGTTTGAGCTGTTCCTCGCGCTTGTCCGTTGGCTCAAGGTAGGGGGTATCTGCCAGTCGGATCGTCTCGTCCCAGAGCTCGAAGCGCCGGAGCACCTCAAACATCCGACTCCGGCCATAACTGGCGCTGCGACCACCTCGACTGAGCGTGTTCAGCTTAGGATGCCTTGGATTAGCAAGGAGGCTCTGCGCCATGCCCAGGGCATCGTGGGCCCGTCCAAGAGTCATCCAATTCCGGCAGAGCCATTCGTTGTTGTGGGCGTAGTTATGAATGCGATCGGGAAGCACCCGCCGCGTGATCATGTATTGATGGTCCGTCCTGGCGGAGGCTTCCTGTGCAAAGGCGGAGTCTTCCCACCTTTTCAGCTTGGAGTAAATATGACCAGGCATGTGCCACATGTGGGCAATACCCGGGGCGGTTTGACCAAGTTTGGCAGCGGAATCGAGAGCGACCTTGGCTTTCTTGCCATCCCAGAGGTGAATCCGATAGTGGTGTGCCGGATGCATCGGGTTGACGGCAAAAATCTGCTGGAGGATGGCATCGACCGCCTGATGGCTGTGAATCGGGAGGCCACTGCGTCCGAATTGCCAGAGGCGAACACAAAGGAAAGCCCGTGCCTCAAGGTCTGAAGGGTAATCCTGAATGATCCCCTCCAGGTCGTCGATGAGCTCCTGCTTGCGCTTCTTTGCATCCTTCGGGTCGCCATCAAGATAGTTGGCTTGTGCTGCGATGTAGCGTTGGTTCCGTTCCGAGGCTTTCTCCTGAAGACCGGTTGCCTTCTTGATGAATGCCTTGGCCCGCTTTTCATTTTCCCAGTTGGCCATTGCCATGCCCCAGTAGGCCATTGCGCAGTCGGGGTCTTTTGCGGCGATCTGACGAAATGTGCGTTCTGCCTCATAATACCAGAAGCCATGCAGCTGCCCGATACCCTGGTTGAAAAACTGTTGGCCATCTTCCCATCCGCATTGAATCGAGAAGGAGATATCACCTGTCCCCTTAATCGGCCGGGCGGAGTGCCGGGGTCCCTGGTTGAACGCTTCTCCCTGATGCGAGTGGCCGGCCTTGGGCTTCTGCTCTCCCTCGTCCTCGGGTGTTTCCTCCGCGAGGATCGGGAAAGCACTTCCGAGCAGTGCTGTCAGCAGAAAAAAGTGGTGGGGGATCACGGAGCCAATACGAACACGAACGAGCGATTTCTACAAAATCATTCTAGAAAGACTCACACAGTCGAGCGGTTCAACCGGATCGCCTAGGGGGAACGCCCGGTAACACACAGATCACAAGACGTTTATTCAAGATGACGAAGGTTCTAGGGCCGGCGCTGACTGTGCCGTAATCCCCGGTTCGGAAGTCAGTAGGAACTTCTCATGTAAGCACTCGATATCTGCTTACACGGCATTCTCCTGACCCTGCCGCTCGACGCAGGAAGGGAACATTACGCTAAGTCGCGGTCAAGAGGACAAATAGTCCGCAATCTGGTTCCCCGCAATTCGGAATCAGGAAGCCCTTTTTTCCTGAAGGGAAAGATGACGAGAAACACGCTACTGGGATGGGAGAGTTCCCCCCCACTCCTGAATCAGCTCAACCGTCACTTTGCGGCGACCTTGCTTTTTGGATGGTAGAAAGGACTTCGCTCTTGAAAAAGGAGAGTGCCTGGCAGGTGGCTCGCCGCTGCATCCAGATGGAAAACGGTTTGACGAGCGTGGAGAGCCAGTGCCCTGGAATAGACCAACTCTCGATTTTGAATATGATCTTGGAAGGAGAATCCCCCTCAGCGTAAACGGTGAACCGGGCAATACCTCGTTCCGGGTGGTTGTCCAGAGTTGCGTAGTCGAATCCGTACTTCTTCTCTCCTTTCTTTTCGGTGTGAGTGCCGATCACTCGGACCGCGGCCTCAAAGCCGATCAGGCCTACCGCAATTTGCTGGATGATAGTCGCGCCGTGTTGAATTTTTCCGGTGGGCGAACAGATTTTCGCGCGCATTCGAGAGGGAGGGAAGATTCGGTAGGACTCTAATTGCCTGACGGCGGTTTGGTAGGCCACCTGAAGGCGGTTCACGTCAGCGCTTCGGATAACGACGATCTTTTGTGAAACGTAGCGGCCCCTCTTTCCCTCGGCTTCATCAAAGGATATTTTTTTAGATTCCCAGATCGCACAGATCATTGATCGCGCAAACAGCCATTGGGCAGGAACGATCTTCATGGTCTGATTAAAAAGTGTCTGGAAACCGCTGTGCTCCTTCAGCGTATCCTCATGGACGCAATGGTATAATGATGGCGGGCGAGGCAGCAAGAAGGAGAAATGAGCCAGAAGCGTTTCTGTGAATAGACGCTCGCCGCTCCGCTGGTGGTTATCCGGCCTGCCTCTTGACCGGAAAGATGGGGCCATCTAAGGAGGTGGTGTGCGGTTGAGACGAATTATCTTGGTAATGTTACTCCTGAGTGCTCATGGGAGTCCGGGAGAAGAGGGTCGTGGTGTCTGGCAAGGAAAGGGAGACGCTGGAATCACCTTGAGCGGAGGAAATGGGGAATCTCTTCGTGGGACAGCGGGGCTTGCACTATCCCGGGGGTTCGGAGAGTGGGAGCTCCAGGCGGGAGCCTCGTTGCTTTATGGGAGGGATAATGGGGTGAGCTCCGGCGAGCGGATAGAGGGTTCTTTCCAGGTCAACCATGGGCAGAAAAGCAGTTTCTACGCGGGTCTGAACGGGGAGTTTCTTCATGACCAGCCGGCTGCGATCGACTGGAGGGCAGTAGTAACGCCGGTCGTCGGTTGGCGGGCTCTTGATGGGAAACGGCTCGAACTTGATCTGGAAGCAGGGCCTGGCCTCACGTGGGAGGATCGTGAGTCCGTGACCCGTGGGTTCAGCTCGATTCGTTTTCGTGAGCGGCTGGGCCTACAGTTGACAAAGGGAGTGCGCTTATTTCAAACGCTTACAGCTCTTTTCGAGGCAGGAGACCCGGCGAACTATACGCTGAATGCAGATGCCGGTCTGGAATCGCAGCTGGGGGGCAGCTGGGCGCTGCGTCTGGCCGGAAAGGCAGTGTTCCATGGAGAGCCCCGCCGCGGCGCGGGTGAAGACCTTCTGATAACTGCAGGGTTTGGCTATAACCTCCAGCCCGCGGACCACAGTGAGGGCGTTTTGGAGTCCGGAATAAGTAAATTAAAATCGCAATCAGGAGACTGGGCTCTCACCGCTCTTCTGGGTGGTAGTGTTTCGCGGGGGAACAGCGAAGCCCGTTCGCTGAGCAGTGGCCTCAGGTTGAAACGGAGCTGGGATGAGGGTGAGTTCGTGGCTGGTATCTTTGGTGTGCATGGGGAGCAGGGCGGAACGATGAGTGCCGAAAGCTTCTCCGGGGATATGCATTACCAGCGAATTACCGGGAAGAAGGCGTTTGGCGGTATGAGGCTGGATTGTGATCACGACGCTCTGGCTGGCTTGGACTGGCGCGTTGCCTTGGCACCGTATTTTGGGTGGGCGTTGCTTGAAACAGGGATGAGCCAAATCACTGTCGAAGGTGGTCCGTCGGTGGTGGCAGAACGGAAAGGTAGCCAAGAGAATGCGTTTATCGCAACCTACGCCGCCTTGAAGGCCGAGCATCGGCTGGGTGAGAGGACCCGGCTATCGGGAGAACTCTCATGGCTTGGAAAAGCGGCGGATTTCGAGAGCCACCTCCTCACTTCCGAGCTTAGAGTCGAACACGCCCTTTCAGAGAGACTGAGTCTTCAACTCGTGGGGCGTGGTACATATGACACCGACCCCGCTGCCAACAGTGGCCGGCATGACCTGCAGTTGGTCAGCGCTCTGGCCGTAAGATTTTAGTAAGAGGAGCCCTCTCGTGAACTGCTGTCATTGGGTAAAACCTGCAAATATGGAGGTTTTCGGGGTTCATCGGGGGGCGGAACCTCGACCGGAGACTACTTTTTTCCTGATCGTAAGAAGTGGGACCCGGCTGAAATTTTAAAATTATTTGAGGGGGAGTAACTTGGAGCGCAGAGAAAGCGTTTGCCGCCCGTCTTGGGGAGTCCCGGGCGCGCTGGCAGCCTAGAAAAAGCGCATGAGGGAGTTCCGGGGTTCTATCCGGGGCGATGCAGTGGTCGCGCCGTCTGATCGTATCGTTCCTTCTAATGCCTTTTTTTAAGAGGTTTCAGAGTTTTTTCTGCCCGCGGTTCGAAATCGTGGACTCTTTGTTGGCCGCTTGCGGGAAGGTGGAGTAGAGCGGATGACTGCCGGCGGGGTTTTGATGTATTCACCGAGGAAATAGGCCTCGTCTGCAATAGGAAGGGTGCGTGGAAGCCCTCCCCGAGGTGCCAACACCCACCTTTGGGACGACCCAATAAAAACTTATTCACCGAGACTGAGGCGAAATGCTTGACGGAAACCTCTTAAATTTATGGTTTGAAGGCCGAAGTTTCATTCGAACATAACCAACAAAGAACTAAAATTCATGGCTCAAAAAGCAGCAACCAAGACGGAGATCCTCAACAACATTGCCGAAGCAACCGGCTTCAACCGTAAGCAAGTGGCTTCAGTACTCGATGCGCTGAGTGGTGAGATCAATAAGGGTGTGAGCAGAGGAGGACCCGGACAGTTTACAATTCCAGGTCTCTGCAAGATCGTCGTGCAAGACAAGCCGGCTACGGAGGCGACAACCCGCCCGAATCCGTTCAAGCCCGGTGAAATGATGGAAGTCTCAGCCAAGCCGGCTCGCAGGGTCGTTAAGGTGCGGCCTCTCAAGAACCTGAAAGACATGGTCGCCTGATCAGCGGGTTAAAGGTCAATTCCTTAGGAACCGCGCCTCGAACAGGGGCGCGGTTCTCTTTTTGAGGATAGGGAAGGCAGATGTGGTAATGGGTGAGACTCAATGGTTCAGGCATTGATGGGGTTCTCGGAGGCCGTGGTGCCGCGATCTAAGAGTTAATCGGATTCCGGGACAGAATCCGCTGTCCTCAACTGGCAGAAAATCCATATGCACGTCGTCGCCCTCCAATATGATATAGCCTGGGAAAACCGGGCGGCCAATTTCGATACCGTTCGGCGGCTCCTGACTGGAGCAGCAGTGTCACCGGGGTCGCTTATCGTGCTTCCGGAAATGTTCTCTACGGGATTCAGCATGAATGTCTCCCAAGTGGCGGAGGCGAAGGACAGTGAGACTGAAAAATTTCTCTCGTCTCTTGCATGGCAATACGAGAGCCACGTAGTTGGCGGACTTGTAAGCAAGGATTCCTCATCAGCCCTCGGGCGCAATGAGGTAGCGGTATACGATCCCTCTGGGCGCCCGGTCGCCCTCTACCAGAAGAACTACACGTTTTCTTACGCGGATGAATCCAGCCACTATGTTGCGGGCGACGGATTGGCTATGTTTCGATGGCACGACTTTACGGTGTGTCCTGTGATCTGTTATGATCTCCGGTTCCCAGAGCTTTTCCGGAGGGCTGTGCGGGATGGGGCCAACCTGTTCACGATCAGCGCCAACTGGCCGGACTCCCGATCGCGTCACTGGAAGGCTCTTCTTGAGGCTCGGGCAATCGAGAATCTGTCATGTGTGGTCGGAGTCAACAGGGTAGGGAGCGATCCGCGCTTTCGCTACCAGGGAGGATCACGCATATTGAACCACAATGGAGTAGTGCAGGAAGAGGCAGGCGACTCGGAATCCGTCCTGTGTTGTGAGCTGGATTATAACGAGCTCATCACGTGGCGGCGGGAGTTTCCTGCTCTGGATGATATCAAGGCCTGATCAAGCGGGTTGAAAGGACCTTTCAGGGAAGGGCAGGGCGGCAAGGTTCCCTATCATGCTACTGTTCCCATTCATCTTCCCCTGAAACCTTGCGGTAGGCAGCGATATCCTTATCTCCGTAATAGGCGACGAGGATGGCTCCTTCGGCTGCTACGGTCTCAAAGAGGGCATGCATGAGCTCCTGCTCCCCCGGCCATGGGTAAACATAAAAAAGGTCGATCTCGTCTACTTCGCACTCCATGCCCTCGTAGGCCGGGATGACGACGGTGGAATCTCCCCAGTGAGACTCCGGCTCGGGAGTCAATAGTTCAGCGCCGCCGTGGCCGGGGTAGGAGCCGAACCCCTCTGGAAAGTAACTGGTGCACAGGTAGTCAACTTTGATCGCGTGATCGTTCGCCAGCAGCTGGGCGAGTTTTACCAGATCTTCTTCGATCTCCAAACCGTAGGAGCGGTAGCCCAAAAGGGAGGCAAGGCAGGTCCCCACACCAAAACCACTTCCCCACTCGCAGAACGTGTGCCCAAGCGGAACACCCTCCTCGGTGAGGAACCTCAATACCCGGTAAAGAAGGACAGGGTCGCTGGGGAGGAAGCGTGGGACCCGGCGGTTGCGATTGGATGCGAAGAGTTGATCGAGCCTTCTGTCCGCATCTTCGATCAGAGCAGCAACGTCGGGGGGTAGCGCGTTGTCATTGAGCTGCAGGGTGATCTCCTCGAGTGCCATTCAGGTTAGTCTGCCACCTCGCGTTCCCCTTGTCGATGGGGTCAGGCAAATTACTCGACTCGCTAACTGATCCGGCGAAAGTGTCGGGTATTGAAAAAGGGGGAGATTTTTACTGATGGCGCCTGCCGCGGGAATCCTGGTCCCGGAGGCTATGGGGTGGTTCTGACGTCAGGTTCCCATCGCAGAGAGCTGAGTGGGGGCTTCGCCCGGACCACCAATAATCGCATGGAGCTCCGGGCCGCGATTGCCGGACTGGAAGGGCTCAAAAAGCCCTGCCGCGTACGCCTTTCCTCAGATTCAAAGTATCTCATTAATGCAATGACTCGTGGCTGGCTGAGGAAGTGGAAGCGATTGGGATGGCGGCGCGGTCCGGGGCAGCGGCTACGGAACGAGGATCTTTGGAAACGCCTCGACGCGGCATGCGGGCAGCACGAACTGCAGTGGGAGTGGGTCAAAGGTCACGCGGGCCACGCCGAAAACGAACGTTGCGATTTCCTTGCGGTGGCTGCTGCAGACGGAGACGACCTGCCTCCCGATGAAGGCTTTCTGGTAGAGGAGCAATCTGCGGGAGAGGGGCCCGGCCTCTTTGACTGAGGGCAGAGGCTCCGCTGACAGCCAACAGGCAGGACAGGTAGACCTAGAGCATCCTACTATAGAACACTCACTTGGACCTATCAGTTCTGGGACAGACGCCGCCGGGTGAATCCATGGATTTAATTTTACGAGGAAGCCGCTGATTTCCCAGGGGAGATCTCAGTCCTAGCCCTCCTGCGCTCGCAGTGTCCCGGGTTGCGGTTACTTGCCCGCTTCCGTTTGCGTTTTGCCAGGAGCAGGTTTTGAGTTGTTCTTTTTCTTGATCTCTTCCTTTTCCTTTTCGCGCTCCAGGAATGATTTTCCCTCGGTGATCCACTTGTTGCCGGTTTCGTTCTTCAGGAAGTGCGCCATCCACTCCCTGACGCGGTAGTGGTAGTCGACCATGTTCTCCTCCTTGCGCAGACCATGATTCTCTCCGGGATACACGAGAAGGACGACATCGTCCTTTCCAGCCCAGCGGGCAGCATTGTACATCTCGATACCCTGGTCCCAGTCAACAGCCCCATCCTTGTCGCCAAAAGCGATGAGGAGGGGAGTATTGAGGGTGTCCAGTCCGTGAATGGGAGAATTACGGGCATAATTATCTGCATCCCGCCAGAAGGGCTTGTTCATGCGCCCCTGCGATTGCGCGAAGATGCGGGCGTTGGTGCCACCGGAATTCCAGTAAACGCTTACGGACATGCTCATCAGGTCGGTGAGGGGTGCCCCGGCTACCGCGGCCGAAAAGAGATCGGTCCTGGTGACGATGAAGGAGGTCTGATAAGCGCCCCAGGAATGCCCCATCAGCCCGACCCTCCGGGGATCAACCATTCCGGTCTCAAGGACCTTTTCGACTGCTGGGACCACACACTCCACGGCTGAGATGCCAGGTTGCTGGGGTCGATAAACGATGTCGGGTTGAAATACGAAATAGCCCTCCGCGGAAAAGACGCAAGGGTTGTAGGGGTGCTTCTCACTGGGAGTGTAGTAGCGGTGAAGGTCCTGTGAGCGTTTTTCGTAAATATAGACGATCATGGGATACTTCTTCCCCGTCCTGTATCCGGCAGGATAAGTGAGCATGCCCTGTAGAGCAATACCCTGCTTGTTACGAAAGTTGACGAGTTCAGAGCGACCCCATCGGAAGTTTTTCTGGAAGGGATTGGTCCCGGTAACCTGATGCGCGTTCTCAAGCGCGGGACCTCCCAGGTAAAGGTCGCGGGATTGGTCACTGCGTTCACGTGTGAAGGTTAAGATCTCGGCATCCCGGGCCCGCTCAAGGAACGGCATAAGCGCATCCTCGAGGAGGTGGGTTTGAAAGCTGCTCGCCGGGTTTTTCCTGTTTGCGAGAGTCAGGCTTCCATATCCCGACTTCTTGGTCCGCTCCCCGAACAGGCCTACATAGATGCGATCCTTTCGAGCAATATTACCATCATTCTCCTCGCGATAACTTGCCTGAGAAATACGGTGTCGAATCTGTTTCTTCCGGCCGTTCGTCAACTTTCTAGCCTGCTCTCCCAAGGGATCAAGCAACCAGATGTCGTAACGGTCGTAGAGAAGGACGCCGGAGCTGTCAGTGAGCCAGATTCCGTTGCCGAAAGGTCGCTTCTCCTCCGCGAGGGTATCGTCCTTCTCGTCGGTAAAAGAGGTCTTCAGTCTTGAGGTGATATTCCTCTGTTTTCCGGTTCTGAGATCGTGGCTCCAGATGTGGCCCCCACGCACGAAGAGAAGGAAGCGTCCATTGGGACTTGTGGAGAGGGTGAACTTGACTGCCTTGAGGATGCGGTTTCGTTTTCCGCTCTGGGTGCTGATGGCGTAGACGTCATGAAGCCGCGGTCCAAACATGGCGGCTCGTTCGTGGGGAGAGGAGTCCATTCCAATGGCCCGGAGACCATCCTTCATGATGGTTACACGTTCCGTGAGCTCGGTCTCGAGTTGAATCAGCTTGTTTTCTGAGAGCCACCAGACTGCCTTGCGTGCGGGATTTTTCCGGTTTGAAGCCTCCTTTTTCTGTCGAGGCATGATGGTTACATCTCTCGAGTGCCAGACCTCTACGTTTGAGGGAGTCGTCATGGTTTCCCGGAGAGTCTTTGAGGGCATCTCCGGCGGGCTCTTGGTCTCCGAGGTGTCGTTGCCCTCTCTGACTGTAGATGAATCCTTCTGGTCGTCTGAGGCAGCTGGAGAGCGTTCCTTATCGCTGTTGCTGTCCTTCTTGCCCTTCTTCCCGGGCCCCTGTTTTTCCGGATTCTTCCTAGGTGCGGGGAAGTCCTTGGGTTTATTCTCCCATTTCTTGAGCGAGCAATGGAGTGCCCTGCCCTCCTTGTCCCAGTTCAGGCTGGCCGTAAGATAGTGATCCGGAGAAAAGGAAGCGTCCTTGCTGTGGTCGTAAATAGCTTGCTCACCGGTGGGGCTGTCCGGATTATCCAGTTTTCGAAAAGTAAGCAGGGTGTGGGAGATATCTTCTTTGTCCCCGAACTTCATCTGCCGGGCTGCGGCAAGGTCAAAGGAATCCTTGCGCCAGAGAAGGGCTGTGTAGTCCTGATCGCTGGACTCAAGGGTTCGTAGGATCTCGCTAACGGGGTCGAAGAGCTGCAGGGCATTACTGATGCTGGGTGAGTCGACGACGAGGGCGAGGAGAGATCCCTTCTTGCTCCATGCGAATTTGGTAACGTTCCCGAAAGTAGTGTCCTTGCCGGTCGCGAGATGACGAACGAGCAGGGCCCGCGCGGGAGGCGAGGGAGCCACGCCTGGACGAGGGGCAGCGGGTTTGCCAATCACTTCGATAGCTGCGAAGCGGCTATCAAAGCTGAAGACCAGCGAACCTACGCCTTTGAATTCTGTGGTCTCTCCATCGCGGAGAGAGCGAAGATGAATGGTAGCGCCGGGGGTGGCAGGCTTTTTGGAGTCCTTTGCTTTTTTCTTCTCCTCAGGGGTCTTGCCCATAGTGACGGACAGCCATTTGCTGTCTCTGGAGAACAGCGGGCGCTCCCCCTGGGAAAAGACCTGTTGCTCTTCACTCTTTCCCTTCTCTATCTTGTGGAGATGAAGTGAGCTCTTCCCATCGACCCGCCTGATGTCGAAAGTGAGCCACTGGCCATCATGCGACATTTTCCGGTTCCCCATGTTCAGGCTCTCCCACCGGGCGTAATCCCGGGGAACAATGGGTTTGCGCTGAGGCTGCTTTTTCTTTTTGCGCTTTTTCTCCCTTGCAGAGTGTGATCCAGCAGCGGGGTTTCCAGCCTTCTCAGGTGAGGTGGAATTCCCCGGGGGGTTATCGTTGGAAGACGGTTCTTCGTCGGGGACCTCTCCTGTTGCCGAGATTGTCAGGAAGAGGGCAAGCGGAAGGGCGCTGAAGCGAAGGGAAGGATGAAGCCTCATGTTACTATCTGTAAGGGGAGGAGGCCTTACTCTGAATGGGCTCTTGTTAGAAGCCTCGATTTGAGGAAATTGGACGTCATGTTCCACAGAATTCCTTTTACGGAGTGTGCCCGGAGACCGGAATGAGCCTCGATTTCGCGGCGTCTCGGCTCTTCGTCCCTAAAACCTAGTCCATAAAAACGAGTTATCTGGTTTACTGACGATGAAGGATGAGGTGCATTAGTTCTGGATCATGGCTTGGTATATTTCGAAAGAGAGTGAGCGAGAAGGCCCGATCAATGGGGACCGCCTTCGCAGCATGATCATCACAGGGGAAATCTCATCAACCGATCTGGTGGCCTGGGGTGAGCAAGGGGAGTGGATTGAGGCTGGTCAGGTCTCTGATTTTTCAGGTCCTGACTCGCCAGATGAGCCGGAAGTTCTCGTTTCGGACGACGCAGACTTGTCAACGGCAGCAAATCCCGGGGCTGGCGAGAGGAGGGGATCCGCCCCTTGCAAAGACAAGGACCTCCCCGAATCGGAAGCTCAACTTGAAGGGGCAACTGACGAGGACGAGAAGGTCCCTGACCGGTCCTGTGGGGACAAGGAAAGCGAGGTTTCGGGACTCGAGAAAAGCGAAGTTCGAGGGTATTCAGCTTCGGATGACGGATCTGAGCCGGTAGAATTTCTTTTTCCGGAAGTGCCGGAAGAAGAGGGGCCAGAAGAAGGCGCTGCGGCGTCCTCGGGTGGTCAGGCTGTTTCTGCGGGCGCGAATGGACCCGCGGGTCTTGACCAAGATGCGCGTCACAGTGACCGGGTCGTGGCCGGAATGATAGACTTTATCATAGCTCTTGGTGCTGCGTGGGTTGGAACATGGTTTGGCATATGGTTCTGGTTCACTGCATCACTTTGGGGCACCTTCCGGGAATGCTCCTTCTTTAACGGGCAGAGTATTGGCAAGAAGGCCATGTGTCTTCGGACCGTTGCCCGGGATGGCAAGGAATTGGAAGGAAAATGGGACGGGCTTATTTTTCGCAACGTGGTGTTTTTTATTCCCCTGTTTGTTGTCGTCGAGTGGGTCGTCCTGACAGTAAGGGCCTCTCGACATCGTGGAATCGAAGGGCTGTGCCGGAAGTGTGGGTCTGCAATTGAAACTGATCAAAAATTTGTCCCCTTGTTGCGGCTCGGTGATGAGTGGGCTGGAACCAGGGTGATCACGGTAACTGTATCGGGGCCCGTGAACTAGATCCTTGGTGGTCGGTGGGCCTGCGAGGGAAGGCCTCAGAGGTCGCCACTTGACACGGACTGTGATTTACCGGAACCAGAGGTGGATGAAGATCTTGTATACACTTCTGATCCCAGCCTCCTGCCTTTATGCCGAGGACTGGCCTCAGTATCTCGGCCCAGGCAGGGATGCAGTCTGGAGGGAGAGCGAAGTCGAGCTTGATTTTGCCAAGCGACCTCCGCAGTTACTCTGGTCGGTTCCAACGGGCGGCGGCTACGCCGGTCCCTCGGTGGCCGAAGGCAGGGTCTATGTCATGGACCGACTTGCCGAACCCTATGTCGCCGGGAAGCTGAAGCCCGGTACTAATGTGAATTTTGTGCGAGCCCGGATCCCCGGTAAGGAGAGGGTTCGCTGTCTCAGAGAGAGTAACGGAGAGGTTCTCTGGGAGCATGCCTACGAGGCCGACTACTCCTCAGTCTTCCCTTACGCAATTGGACCCCGAACGACGCCTCTGGTGCACGAGGGGGTGGTCTACACGCTGGGAGCGGAGGGCCACCTGCGGGCTTATACAGCAGAAGAGGGCAAGCTGGTGTGGCACCGGAACATCCTGAAGGAGTACAATTTGGAAACTCCGCTCTGGGGTACTGCCGGCCATCCTGTTGTTGAGGGGGACCTACTGATCTGTCCGGTGGGTGGTAGCGGGAGCACGGTGGTTGCTTTTGACCGCAGGACTGGCAAGGAGCGCTGGAGGGCCTTGGAGGTGACGAAGTCGGGGTATGGCACCCCGGTGATTGAAACGATCAATGGGCACCGGCAGCTTCTCGTATGGGATGCGGAAAACCTCAACGGGTTGGACCCGGAAACCGGAAAGGTATTCTGGAGCGTGCCATTCAAGCCGCAGTTCGGGATGGCTATTGGTGCTCCCCGGGTGTGGAAGGATCTCGTTTTCGTCATGGGCTACAACAACAAGTCGGGGGCGATCAGGGTGGCTCCTGATGGAAAGTCGGCGCGACTGGCTTGGGGCCGTAACCTGCGCAAGGGGGTGGCCGGGGTCATGAATACGGCGTGGACCAGTGGCGGATATATTTATTCGGGGGGCCAGCGGGGGCTCTTTCGTTGTGTGATGATGGAAACAGGAGAACGGGTCTGGGAAACGCCCCGGCCTCTGCTCAAGGCGGACGGCTCGGGTCGTGGTCCCTGGCCTCATGCCTTCACCGTGCATCATGAGCCCTCAGGATACACTCTGATCTTCAACGACCACGGTGAAATGATCAGCTCGATCCTTTCACCGGAGGGATACCGCGAGGTCGCACGGACGACAATCATTGAACCAACCCACACCGTGGCTGGCAGGCTCCTGGTGTGGTCCCATCCAGCCCTGGCCGGGGGTCGAGTTTACTGCCGCAATGACAAGGAAGTCCGCTGCTGGGATCTATCCGGTGGTGGGCGTTAAGCGGTTGTTACCTGACTTCGGGTGCTGATGATTTCGGAATCTCTGAACCCGTTCTTTCTGGAAATCCAATTTCGTTGCATGACTACGGTTATGCGGTCACCCTTGGCGCTGCCATGAAAGGTCTGTTCTCTATTATCCTGCTCGCCCTTGCATCATCGCTGGCTCAGGCCGAAATGCGCGAATGGAAGACAGCAGATGAATCGAAGACACTGGTGGCGGAATATGTGCGTTCCAGCGAGGGCAGGGTGACGATCCGGAGGAAAAGAGATCGCCGGACCTTTACCCTCGATCTGTCCTCCCTCTCCGAAAAAGACCGGGAATACGTCAGAATGCGTGAGGAAAACCCGGATGGGGGTGATCCTGCGGAAGCAGGAGATGCGGATGGAGAATTCGCTAAGCTTATTACCGGAGATTGGGAACGCACTGAGGGTCATGGGTTGAAATACCGGATCTTTGGAGCGAGAAAATTAAGGAGAGGAAAGGGAGCAGGGTATCCGCTGGTGGTTTATCTTCACGGCAGGGGTGGTGATGTCATGACGCCCGAGGAGCCCTGGGGAGCCCGAGCGTTCACCCGGGATGATAATTACCGGAGTCGGACATGTTTCGTCATTTCTCCCCAGAATCCGGACCAGCGAGGGTGGATCGGGGCCAAGGCCGATGGGGTGATTGAAATAGTTAAGGAGTTGCTGAAGAAGCTCCCCATAGATCCGAAACGGGTATATCTTACGGGCTATTCAATGGGGGGATATGGGACCTTCCAGCTGCTTTCTCAGGAGCCTCGCATGTGGGCAGCGGCCGTTCCGGTAGCAGGTGGTGGGAACCCGGGAGCGGTCAGGGAGTATCGCAAGGTGCCTATCTGGGTATTTCACGGGGCAGAGGATAAGGTGGTTCCTGTGAGCCAGAGTCAGGTGATGGTGGAAGCTCTCAAAGAGGTTCGCTCAGGGGTAAAATATACCGAATTTGCAGGCGCTGGTCACGGTGTTGCAGACAGGGTGTATGACGACGAGAAAGTCCACGAGTGGATCTTCGAGCAGGGGCAATGAGCTCCTGTTTCCTAGGCGGCCTGTAGCCGGAAAACATTTTTACTGAATACTCCGGGCCCTTCGTTGGTCCAAGGGGTATGATGAAAGGTCCCCTTCTTCTCTCGCTGATTGCGGTGCTTGCCGCAGCCCTCTCTACCAGTTGCACCACCATGTATGATTCAACCGGCCGTCCGGTAGATGTCCTTACCCCTGAAGGAGCAGCTCTCGCGGTGGTGGCGGCCGGAGTGGTTGGTTATGCCCTTGCTGACGAGGAGCCTTACCGGGCCAGGTCCCATGGGCATCACCGTCGTGGGTCCTACCACGGCTATCATGGGAATCGTGGTTACGGGGCAAATCACTACAGGAGAGGTGGGTATTGTTATTAGCCTGCTCCCGAGGGAACCTGCGACAGTATTTTCAGGTTCCGATAGCCCCCGGGAGCCGGTAGGGTTCCCGGGTGCACGTCATTCTGATGGGATTGCTAGTGGGTCTGTGCTCCCTGAGAGCGGCCCCTCTTCCCCAGGGTGTGGTGGACGAGGGAACGGGCCTTGGAACGTTCACGAACTGCCGTCTCGTTCCGGCGCAATGGAATGATGGAGATAGCTTTGGAGTCCTTTTTCCGGATGGATCGACCCATACCCTGCGCCTCTACGGAGTCGATTGTTTTGAAACCTCGGAACGGCATCCCACGGACCGGCGGAGGCTTCGCTCGCAGCGTGCCTACTTCGGAATTGCTGGGTCCGGGGGCGATGAGCGCTCCTCCATCAAAGCTGCCATCATGCTCGGAGGCGCGGCCAAGAAGCGGGTGGGAGAGTTGTTATCAAAGCCTTTCACAGTGCATACGGCCTGGGCCGATGGCCGGGGACATCCCCGACACAAGCGTTACTATGCGTTTATTACCGAGGCTGCGGGGGGAAATCTCGGCAGGCTACTTGTCAGGGAAGGTCTCGCGAGGGCCTTCGGGGTTGCCCGGGCGCGCCGGGTGGGCGTGAATCAGGAGGAGTACAGGGACCGGCTTGGTGATGAAGAGCTCTCCGCTGCCTCCCGGAGGGTTGGAGCGTGGAAGCTCACCAACTGGGAATCCCTACCGGAGGAGCGGCGGGTGGAGCGGGTCCGGGAGGAGGAGGAGCGGTTGTTGTCATCGTCTCCCGAAAAAGCATCGTTGAATCCCAATACGGCCTCAAAGCTCGAGCTCATGCGTCTCCCCGGGATCGGTGAGGTGCTTGCAATCAGGATCATTGAGGGGAGGGAAGAAGAGGCTTACCGCATGCCCTCGGATCTCAGGCGTGTTACGGGAATCGGGAAGCAGACAGTGGCAAGGATGGCCCCTTATCTTTTCTTCGGGGACAAAAACCGATGATGATGAAGAGCCCCACTTTCCCGTCGGAACCCGGAGAACGCCGATTGGTCATTGTCCCGGGGAATATCATGATGTGTCAATGACGGGGGTGGAGCTGACAAGGGACCTCCTGATGGATGCGGGCGGTTGGAAGGAAATGAAGGCGGCCCGGGAGATGCATCGTGGTCGCCTCGTCCGTGCGGCCGCGTATGAGAACGGATGGTTGGAGGGCATTGTCCTCATGGGGGGAAAAGAAAAGAAGGTGAGGATGCAGGTCGTTTCGCGAACCGAGATGGAGAACAAGTGCACCTGCCTGACGGCCCGCCGGGAGGGCCGGGTTTGCGCGCATGCCATAGCCATTGGCCTCGAGGTGATTGAGCCAACCCTGCCTGAAGAGGGTGCGAACCCGGAGACGGAGAACGAAGAGGTGAACTCGTGTTGGCCGGTTATCACGGAGCGGTATGAGGAGGAGGCCTATCCAATACAATGCCGGGTCATGTTACCCCTCAGGATCGAGGAGTCGTGGAGCAGGGGTCAGCTAATGGTGGTCTTTGCCACGGACTACGAGGGCGAAGAGCATCTTCTGGGTTCCTGGGGCGAAGACTATGTCCTGCAAGCAGGGGAGTATGACAGCCGACTTCTTCTCGTCCTGCGTCGCCTTTTTCCAGAGAGGCCCCCGGGTGCGGTTAATCTTGGCCGCCAGCAATTTCTCGAGGTGCTTGAGGCTCTGGCGGGTCATTCCCGGGTTTCTTTTGGCAAGAAGCAGGGGGCTGCTATTTCCTGCCACCCTCTTCGCCTTTCCGTAGGATGTGAAAGAGGGTTTCTGCGAGCTCAATGGCCGGATGGAATACAGCCCCTGGTCGAGGGACGAGAAGCATGGGGGCTCGATACTGAGAATCAGGCTTTTTACCCGATCGCTTCCGGACTGCCGGACGCGTTGAGGGAGGTGCTTGATAATGGTATACGCCCCGGTCCCCTCGAAGGGCCGGCATTGGTTAGCGCACTTGGCGGCTGGTTCGATATTGAGCAGGGTGTCCGTGCGTCTTTACCGCAGACGGCATCGCCGGTCGTCGAGGTCATGTTCGATGGATCCTTCAATCATATGGAGGGGAAAATGACCTTTCAATATGGAGCAAACCGTCGCTCAGCAGGTCAACTCGAAGAAGCTCTCCTCACGACCGAGGATGGAGAGAGTGTCCTTGCGAGTACGGCGCTGGAGAGGCTGGCGGAAGATTCCCTTCGGCAGTGGGGATTTGAGGGGCCTGCTTCCGGGGGAAGGTTCGTGATGCGTAACCCCGATGAGATCCTGCGTTTTTTTGCCCACGGATTACACCGGCTTGATCCAGACTGGATTGTCCGCAAGGGAGAGCGGTTCACGGAATTCGCAAAGGACGTGGTTCCGGTCCAACCAGCCTACCACCTTACCGGGAGCGGAGAGAACTGGATGGAGGTTGAG
>PBNG01000092.1 GCA_002723015.1 Roseibacillus sp.
ATTTCCCAGCGCAACACTCCTTTCCTAGATGGAGGCGGTGACAATTTCACCGTAAGAATTAATGGATATCTCGATATGTCCAACTTTGTCCCGGGCACCTACAACATCCACCTCGGAGCTGATGATACCAACTACTTCATCATGGACACCGCGGACGGACAGGTGCTGGCGTCGCACAACTGCTGCCCGGAGAACCAGGCGACCGCCTTCACCATTACCATTCCAGGGATCTTCCCGTTCGACAACGTGTTTGGCGAGCAGGGTGGCGGAGACTGGTATGACGTAGGCATCAGTGGCCCTGGCATCAATGGCATCGTAGCGCTTGGTGACACCGAAAATGGGAGCCCCCCCGTCAATCCAATAGGGGCTTTCATCGAAACAGAGGACCTGCACAATTTTTCAGTCACCAGCGGCGATGGAGGCCAGACCATCGACTTCGAGTGGAATAGCTTCGCATCCGAGATCTATACCGTAGTGAGCTCAGCTGACCCCGAAAATGATGGTCCCCCCGCGAGCTGGGCACCTGTGGAGGGGCTGCAGGATCTCGCTGCAAGCCTACCGCTCAATCAGCACAGTATTGCCAGACCGGCTGACGCAGCCCGGTTCTACCATCTTCTGACTTCTCCAGTTCCTTCCCTGTTCTCGGATGACTTCGAGTCGGGAGCTGCGGGCTGGACAACCCTGATCAATGACGAGAACGGAGACACTGTCTGGGAACTGGGGACTCCGTTGGCATCCACGGGTCCCATCGCGGGAGCCGATGACTCCGCGAACGCATGGAGCACGAATATCGGGGACTACGGTCCTGATTCCAACATCGCGCTACGGTCTCCCGCCATCGATCTCTCTGCTTTACCCGGGGCGCTGTTGAATCTTGATGTCTTCCGCGACGCGGACGGATTCGGAGATGTCGCCTTTGTGAGATTCCTCCGGGCCGATGACCAAACCGTTCTGGGAGATCCAGCCAGTATCGACATGACGGTTTTTGACACCGAATGGACCTCCATCGAGATTCCGGTCGATCCCGCAGCAATCGGGGAGACGATCCTAATCGAATTTAATTTCCAGAGTGACAGTAGCGCGGATGCCTTCAGTGGGATATCGATCGACAACGTCAGTATTAGCGCCAACTAGCCAGAGCGCTTCCTCTCAAGGGGTGGTGGAGCGAGCCTGCTGCACCCCCCCCATCATGTCCCCGTGGCTGAAGCCTGTGGCTGCCTTGGGAGAAACGCAGTCAGGGCCGTCGCCACTGCCACAAAGCCAGTGCTGACCCAGAGACAGCCCGGAAGGCCGTGGATAAAGTAAACGACGCCAGAAAGCAGGGTTCCAATCAGGCGACCTCCCGCGTTCGCCATATAGTAAAACCCGACGTTCAGGGCTACCTCGTCAGAACTGGTGTAGGCCAGGATCAGATAGGAGTGGACTGCTGAGTTCACCGCAAAGACCATTCCGAAGACGGCCAGACCCACCAGCACCGCCAGTCCCAGCTGGAATTCAAGCTCAACCACCAGAGCCAGAGATCCTGTCACTGCAGTAAGAATTCCTGCCCATCTCAAGGCCGCGCCAGCTCCTCCGTTGCGAAGGAAGGCAGGCGCCCCTGCCTGTATCAGGCCGTAACCGATCACCCACGCAGCCATGAAAGCCCCCACCGCCGCAAAGCTCCAGTTCAGGGTTTCCTTGAGAAATACCGGTAAGCCCACCACGAACCAGATATCGCGCGATCCAAATAGGAAAAAGCGGGCAAACGACAGGTAATTAATCTCCCGGCTCTTGGAAAACAGCTGGGTGAATTTCACCTTCGCCTTCGACCTGCCCAGATCCTGCCTCATGGTGAACATGCCCACCAACAGGATGACCGTAAGCGCTCCGGCCATGAGCCAGAGCGCCCATTGGAAACCAAACCAGCCAAGTAGCACGCCCCCCAACAGGAACCCTACCCCCTTGAGCGCATTCTTCGAACCAGTGAGGACCGCCACCCATTTAAAGAGCGCACGGTTCTCCACCTCCTTGTTTGCAAGAGCAGGAACCAACAACTTGACCGCACTCTTGGAGCTCATCTTGGTAAGATCCTTGGCAACTCCCGAGAGGGCCTGCGCACCCATGACATAGACCACGGAGAGGAGTTCCATCCAACCCTGCTGAACCAGTGAAAGCGCAAGAAGGGCAACCACTTGGGTAGCGAGTCCTGAAAACAGCGTTACTTTAAGACCAACCCTGGAGCCAATCCATCCGCCGAAAAGGTTGGTGACGATCCCGCAGGCCTCGTAGAGCAGAAAAAGAAATGCCAGTTGAACCGAGGAATAGCCCAGCGAGTGAAAGTGGAGGAGCACGAGCATACGCAAGGCTCCATCCGTGAGAGTGAAGCCCCAGTAGGACGCCGTAACGATCGTGTAACTGCGTTTTTCCATGCTCCTGGCTCTCTCGAACGAACAGAGGGAATCAACCGAGGGATCCCCCGACCTTCGCCACAAGCTCCATCATCCGGCACGCATATCCAAACTCGTTATCGTACCAGACAAGAACCTTCAACTGCGTTCCATCGTTGACCATAGTGGAGGGGCCATCCACGATTCCCGATCTCGAATCATTCACGAAATCCGTCGATACCAGGGGCTTTTCCTCAAAGCCTAGTATCCCGCTCAGATCTCCACCTGCCGCCTCTTTCAAGTATTGATTCACCTCCTCGGCTGTAGTTGGTCGAGCGAGCTCAAAGACACAATCTGTCAGGCTGGCATTGAGAAGTGGGAGGCGAACCGCCAGGCCGTTCAGCTTCCCCTGTAATTCAGGATAGATCATGGTAATGGCCGTGGCAGAACCTGTAGTGGTGGGTATCAGTGAATTCAGCGCTGAACGCGCTCTCCGGAAATCCTTGTGAGGAGCGTCCACGACTACTTGCGTGTTAGTCACATCGTGCAAGGTCGTGATCAGCCCATGTACGATTCCCAGCTTCTCCTTAATCACCTTCACGACTGGCGCAATGCAATTGGTTGTACAGGAGGCCGCCGTAACCACGTCATGCCCCTCAGGGTCATAGAGATGGTCATTGCAACCCATCACAATATTCAGCATCTCCTTGACCGGAGCTGCCACCACAACCTTGCGCACACCGCCGTCAAGGTAGGGCTGCAGCACCTCCCTTGTTCGAAAGGCCCCTGTACTCTCCACTACCAGGTCGATTCCCATCCCGGCCCAGTCCACCTCGCCCGGCGTGGCCTTGTCGCTGAAAGTCACTTCCCGCCCCCCCACTAGAAACCGGTCTTCCTCAGCAACAATGTCGCGATCCCAGCGACCATGTACAGTGTCATACTCGAGAAGGTGCGCCGCCAGCTTGCACCCGCCCTTGATTTCATTGACGTGGACAATCTCGATACTGTCATCGTCCCATCCAGCCCGAAATCCAAGGCGGCCGATTCTTCCAAATCCGGTGATTCCTACTCGAATACTCATTCTTTTTCAGCGCTCCAGAGTTTCTTCAGCAACAAGACTCTGCCTTCTCCACCCGAGCCGGGGTCGGAAAACAAAGCTCTGGTCGACCTTGGCAACAATCTTCGGAGAGGAAGTCCACCAGTTGCCGGAAACCAGCCACACACACCCCATAATGGATTGTTCGGCCATTCCGTTCCGATTCGATCAGGCCCGCCCGGCTCAATTCCTTGAGGTGGAACGAGAGAGTCGGCTTGGGAACTGCCATGATCTCAGCCAAATCCCCGGCACAGAGCCTTTCCGACCGGACCAGCAAACGAAAGACCTCAAGACGCGAGGGATGCGCCAGCGACATCAGAGCCTGCACCGCCTTACTTATTTCCATATTTATGGAATTATCAAATATTGAGCTTTGATCAACCGCCAATTTGCTCTTCCTCCTGAATTGGACGCACCCCCCCGAGAGCCAGGAGACATGTCTCGCTGGGATTCTGGGGGGTGGTGACCTGCCTCTGAGCCGTGGTAGACTGCCGTCGTGCTCCGAAATGCGACAGGATCTGGCCTGATACTGGCGATGATAGTTCTCATCGCCCTGCGCATACCGGCCTTTGGATTCTGCCTATGCGAGCAGGATCTCACCCTCAATAATGGAATCTGCTGCCAGCAGGGAGCGTGCCTTGAGAGGGAGAATCCCGATTGCTGCTCCAGCGAGCCGGCTGGAGACTCCAGTGTGTGCCGTGACTGCGTCATTCCTCTGTCACTTGATCTGGGCGACTTCAACTGGTCTGGGGCTCAATTCCACGTTCAGAATGTCAGGGACATTCCGGCCACGCTCTCACGTGGTATTCAAAGCTTCCTCCAGCCCGGAAATCCGACCCTTTCTCTCAAGGGTTCCATCCGCGGCTCTCCGCCCGTGATTCCGCTATCCGTCCTCAGGCGGACGGGCATCCTCAAGCTTTGAGTAGCGCGTCATAACCGGCAGCACTTCAGCTGTCGCGATCCCGGCTCTCGCCGCTCCTTGGAGAGTCGTAGCCGTGTCAACCGGCCAGCCTTCTTGCTGGCCATTTCCCATCCCCCAATCAGGGGCCTTCCATGAATCTAGAGAAACTTAATTCCCTCCAGGACTCTCACCCGGACTCCCACTCTTCCGGACGCAGAACTGTGCCTGCTTTTCTACTGCCCGTGGGTTTGCTGATCGCCTTTATTGTGATCTTCGTGCTGATGTTTGGTTCGCGGCTTGTTCCTGCCACCGAAGTAGCCACCGCAACCATTGTTGCTCTCCGAGTTGAGCCCGGGAAGAACGACGCATCGGAGCCGGGATCGTCCCCCTCGACCATGGCCGACCGCACTACGCTCCTCTTTCAGTCCTCCGGATGGGTGGAACCGGATCCCTATGCCGTCAGTGTCCCAGCTCTCGTCAGCGGAGTGATCAAGGACGTCTTCATTCTTGAAGGGCAGAAAGTCAAAAAGGGGGATCTTCTGGCCACCCTCATCGATGAGGATGCCCAACTCGATGTCCAGCATGCGACCCAGTCCATTGCCACCCTTAACGCTACCAAGATCGCCCACTGTGCCCAGATTCCGGTTCTCAATGCCGAAATGCAGGCTCTTCAGAAAAAAATCGAATCTGCCAGAGCCGTGCATGCCGAGCTCCTTGATGTCGCAACACGGCTTGCCTCAGTTCCTGCTGGCTCAGTCTCTGCCAGGGAAGTCCGGCAGGCACAACTCAGGGTGGACGCTCAGAAAGCGGTGATTGATGAGGCAACCGCTGAATTGGCTGGCGTCATTGCCGGAATCAATAAGGTTAACCTCGAGGAGCTTTCCGTGAACGCCCAGATCAGCGCGGCACAGACTGATCTTGCCCGCAAGAAACTTGCGCTGGAACGAACGATCATCAGATCTCCGGTCGACGGTCGTGTTCTACATCTCCATGCAGAACCGGGAAAAAAGCGGATGCTTGCAAGCGACAACCCAAAAAGTGCGGTCATCGTCGAGATTTATGATCCGGAAAAATTGCAGGCCCGTATTGATGTTCCTCTCTCCGAGGCAGCATCGCTGCAGATTGGGCAGCCGGTTACCCTGACCACTGACCTGCTACCAGACACCAAGTTCACGGGAGAAGTGACTCGCATCGCAGGTGAAGCCGACCTGCAGCGCAACACACTCCAGGCTAAGGTGCGTCTGGATGAGCCCGACAGCCGCCTCCGTCCTGCCATGCTGGTCCGCGCTGCCTTTCATCCTGGTCAGACAGCACCATCAGAAAACACAAACACCGGCTCAGGTGGTCAGAATCTTGCCCTTTTCGTTCCAGTCGAAGCTCTCTTTGAAGAGTCGAAGAAATCAGCCCAGGTCTGGGTCGTGGAGAAGGATCGAGCCCGTCAGCGGTCCCTTACCCTTGGCAAGGACCAACGCGAGGGGCACATCCGAGTCATCGACGGTCTGCGACCGGGGGACCAAGTAGTCCTCCCTCCATTCAACAGTCTGGAAGAGAACCAACGAGTTAAACTGACCCCGAATCCCTGAGCAGCCTCCCAAGGCCCTCACCAAGCACCCGACCCAATGTCCACCAGCCTCATCCAGATTCGTAACCTGACCAAGTCCTTTCGAAAGGGCAGCAATGTCATCACCCCTCTGGAAAACCTGAGCCTCGAAGTCTCGAGAGGTGAGTTCCTTGCCCTGATGGGTCCATCCGGATCTGGAAAAACCACCCTGCTCAACCTGATCGCCGGCATTGATGGCCCGAGCAGTGGCGACCTGATCATCGACTCTCAGGAGCTAAGCACCCTCTCCCGGGGCAAGTTGACGAAGTGGCGTTCCGAAAATGTTGGGTACATCTTCCAGCTCTACCATCTCGTGCCCATCCTCTCCGCTTACGAAAACGTCGAACTACCCCTTCTGCTGCAGCCTTTGAGTCGAGCTGAACGCAAGAACCGGGTGGAAGCAGCTCTTGACCTCGTGGGTCTCTCTGACCGGATCCACCATCGTCCGTCCGAGCTCTCAGGTGGGCAGGAGCAGCGGGTCGCCATCGCAAGAGCCATCGTTCACGACCCCGGACTACTCGTGGCCGACGAGCCCACCGGAGACCTCGATGGGGAATCTGCAGGAGCCGTCCTGGAGCTACTCTCTTCCCTTTCCCGTGATCACCAGAAGACCATTGTGATGGTGACCCACGACCCGAGAGCGGCTGCCGTTGCCGACCGCGCTCTCCATCTCGACAAGGGACAACTGGTGGCCCCTGCAGCATAAAATTCCAATCCTCATCCGATCGCCATGCTCTCGCTCGCCCTCAAGAATATTTTCCGGTATCGACTCCGCTCCTTTTTAACAATGGCGGGAGTAGCTACCGGCATGTTTTTGTTCACCGCGGTGGAGACCATGCAGGATTCCCTCGCACGGGTTACGAGATCCGGTGCCGATGACACTACTCTTGTGGTCTACCGCGAAAATCGATTTTGTCCGTCAACTTCCCGTCTACCCGAATACTACCTCCCTTCGATCGAAAAGATCGAAGGTGTCAGTAGTGCCATCCCCATTCAGATCGCAGTCAATAACTGTGGCGCAAGTCTTGATGTTATTACCTTCCGTGGAGTTCCCCCGGAGAATCTGCTCAAGTATAACCCCGACCTCGATGTCATCTCAGGGTCATTTGAAAAATGGATGAGTCGCTCCGACGCTGCTCTTGTGGGGCAGGCCTTCGCGCAAAGGCGAGGCCTCCGGACAGGAGACCAGTTTGAAGCGGTTGGTATCAACGTTTACGTCGCCGGCATTATCAGGTCTCTTGAAGCGCAAGACAACAATGTCGCCTACGTCCACCTTCCCTTCCTCCAACAGGCTTCCAAGATAGGACTCGGAACGGTCACTCAGTTCAACGTCAAGGTTCAGTCCGCAGAACTCCTCGACCCGGTAGCCCGGGAAATCGATAGCACCTTCCGGTCTGATTCCCAGCCAACAGTGACACGTCCCGAGAAAGCCTTCTTTGCAGAAACCGCCAAGCAGTTGATTGAGCTCATCGGATTCACTCACTGGCTCGGACTGGGGGCTGTGGCGGCAGTCCTGGGCTTGGTGGCCAATGCGGTCCTGCTCATCGTGCGAGGTCGCACGAAGGAAACGGCAGTCCTCCAGACCCTCGGTTTTTCCCGCTTCCGCGTTGCCACCTTGGTCACTTGTGAAGGCCTCCTACTTGGACTTCTCGGAGGGGCTCTTGGGGTTGTTTCCGCCGTTCTTTTTCTCCACTGGCAGTCTTTCACACTCGGCAATGAGGGTCTGACCCTTGCTATCACCCCGGATGCTGGAGTCCTGTTCAACGGATTGCTGGTTGCTCTCGTCCTCGGTTTCTCTGCCTCCCTCTATCCCGCGTGGCGAGCATCGCGCCAATCTCTCGTCGAATCGCTCAACGCTTCCTGAAGGCCAGAACCCGCACCCTAGACCCCATGCTTCCCATTACCTACGCGATCAGGAATCTCTTCCGCGATCCTGGCCGCCTCCTCCAGACGGTTGGAGGCAGCGCCTTGGTGGTGCTCCTGGTAATCGCTGCGACAGCACTCAATCACGGGATGGAGCGAGTTTTGAAAACTTCAGGGTCTAGCGCCAATGTCATTCTTGTTGGAAGCGGTAGCGAGGAGAGCGTGGAACGCTCCGAGGTTCGCATCGAAGCCGAGGCCGCTGCTGCCACAGCGGTGCCGGGCCTCGCGAGTCCCCTCGGAAACACTGCTGCCTCCGGTGAAATTGTTTATATGGCGCCCCTTCAAATCGTTGGAGGTCCAGAAAAGCCAGCTCTTCTGAGGGGGGTCACCGAGAAGGCCCTCTTGGTTCACCAGCGTGTCCGAATCCTTACGGGTTCCTTCCCGGGCGCTGGCGAAGTGATGGTAGGAAGCCTCATGCACCGTAGCTTTGGAGTCTCCCCGGACGAGCTAGCCCCGGGAAAACGACTTCTCTTCGGGAGAGACGAATTTCGTGTTTCGGGTGTCTTTGAAGCCTCCGGAACCGTGCTTGAGTCCGAAGCATGGTTCGATCGCAACGACCTAGCCGCCATCACCCAGCGAGACTCTCTCTCCGCGATCTATCTCCGCCTCGATGACGCGGAATTTGACGATGTCCACGTCTTTACCCTCCAACGCAATGACCTCGAGCTGTCGGCAATCCGGGAAGACCAGTATTATGAAAAGCTCAGTGGTTTTTATGCGCCGATCCGAGTCATGATCTGGATTACTGCCGCTCTGGTGGCGGCGGGAGCCCTCTTTGGAGGGCTCAATACCCTTTACGCAGCCTTCGCGTCGCGCGTTCGAGAGATGGCGAGCCTGCAATGCATCGGATATACCCGCCGGGCCCTTCTCCTCTCTCTCATCCAGGAGTCTCTCCTGGCGACCCTGAGCGGATGTCTCCTTGCCTTTACCCTTGCTCTCGTTTTCCTCGACGGAGTCAATATTCCCTTTTCGCTTGGTACTTTCACGGTAGAGCTCACCCCTGCCATCGTTCTCACCGGGCTGGCAACGGCCATTGGCCTCGGGACGCTGGGGACACTTCCTCCGGCCCTGCGCTGCCTCCAGCCCTCCCTTCCTGTTGCCCTCCGCTCAGCCTGAATTTTTCAAAGATGTCCTCCTGCTGCTCTAACACCACACCCGAACCATCAGACCAGTCTCCCTGCTGCTCCCCGGGGCGCAAGGTTGACTGGCTCTTCTGGTTCTGCCTTGCTGCGGTTGGAATCGCGTGCCTTGTTGACCTGCTCTTCCGAGACTCTCTCGCAGGAAGCAGAACTGGTGCCTTTGCCCATGGAGCCCTCGAGATGACAACGAGAATGTGGTGGGGCATTCTTCTGGGAATCGTAGCGGTAGGTGTTATCGGAATGATCCCGCGGCAGTTTATCACTGCCATTCTTGGCCCGGGAGGACGATTCAGCGGCATCCTTCGCGCGTGCGGAGCAGGCCTGCTTCTGGATCTCTGCAACCACGGCATCCTGCTGGTGGCCACGAAACTGTACGAGAGAGGAGCCTCTCTCGGTCAGGTCTTTGCCTTCCTGATTGCCAGTCCGTGGAATTCGCTCTCCACGACACTCATTCTCATCAGCCTGATCGGTCTCAAGTGGACCCTGACGATCGTTCTACTCTCCGCAGTCATCGGTGTGACCACCGGACTGATTACGGAGTTTCTGGTGCGAACCGGATTTCTCGCAGCCAATCCCAACCAGAGGGACCTGCCCTCTGGTTTTCGCTTCTGGGCCTCAGCGAGAGATCATTACAAAAATGCATCCTTTGATGGGGGCTTTTTCCTTAAACACGCGAGGCGTGCTTTTGTGGAGTCACGCATGATCCTCCGCTGGATCCTTCTGGGCATTGTTCTTCTTGCGACCCTCCGAGCGATCATGGATCCCTCAACCTTTGCCCAATGGTTTGGCCCTACGGTGGCCGGACTCCTCCTCACGTTTCTCGCCGCTACCTTTATCGAGGTCTGCTCGGAGGGTTCCAGCCCGCTGGCCTCCGACTTCCTCAGCAGGGCGGAAGCACCAGGAAATGGATTCGCCTTCCTCATGGCAGGAGCTGCAACGGATTATACCGAGGTTCTCGCTCTCCGTGAGGCCACCAGATCCTGGAAGCTGGCCTTCGCCCTTCCCCTTCTGGCTTCTCCGCAGATCCTGCTCGTTGCCTTGATTCTCAACCAACCACTTCCCTTCTAGTATTTCCAAGAACCACCCCGACCCATAATGATAAATCACTTCAGAACCCTTTTCACGATCGCTCTCTGTTTCGCAGTCACTTCATGTGGAGGTGGGGATGATGGGGAGTCAAGCAACCAAGGCCCCGTTTCCTCCGCTTCCGACGCCCTTGCGTCTCTACTTCTTCTCAAAGCACCAGAAGGAGCGATCACGATCACGGAGGCTCGTAAGAAACCAACCCCGGGAACCAAGGTCACTGTTTCCGGCAAGGTGATGGGAAACGACAATCCGATCATCCAGTCCCGAGCCCTCCTGACTCTCGGGGATCCTACCAGGATTGACTCCTGCGACCTCAAACCCGGGGATGAGTGTCCGACTCCATGGGATGTCTGCTGTGCCGATCCGGATGTCGTCCGTGCCAGCATCGCGACAATTCAAGTCCTCGACGAACACGGAAAACCCGTCAAAGCAGGGTTAAGAGGAGTAGGGGGACTGCAGGAACTCAGTAATCTGATCGTGGTGGGCGAAGTAGCCCAAGGGTCTAATGCAGATAACTTTCTCGTTAATGCAACGGGGATTCACGTCATCGCCTCCAAGGCGGCCGGAAGTAATACCACCAAAAAGTGATTCGCCTCCCCCTCATCCTCGTCCTTCTGTGGACGCTACTGACTTCCTGCTCGCAATTCCTCCCAAGGACAGAGCCCCGGGAAGCCCTGCCACAGCGGTCTGGCTGGAGGCATGCCCCGGCCTGGGCGCGTGCAGCCCTGCAGCAGGACTGGTGGACAGGCTTCGAGGATTCTGACCTCGATTCGCTCATTACTACTGCTCTCTCTCAAAATCCTGACCTGGGAGTCCTTCGAAAACGATTAGAACGTTCCCGGGCTCAGTCTCGGCAGGCCCGGGCCACCGCATGGCCCACCATCAACCTCAACAGCGGATTTCTTCCCGGCCGTGAGCAGAGCCGCGCAACGCAGTGGTCCCCATTGGATCTCGAGCCGTGGGCGAATCACGGATCCGTCTCCTGGGAATTGGATCTCTTTGGCCAAATCAAGGCCGGAACCCGGGCCGCCCGGGAAGCAGAACGGGCCGCTCTCTGGGATCTTCACGCCGGCCGGCTTCTCACCGCGGCCGCAGTTGCAGATGCCTATTTCCGTATTCTCCGCCTCAATGAAGAGCGCACGCTGGTCGCAGGTTCTGTCTCTGCAAACAAAGAGATTCTCACCTTTCTGCAGGCACGGGAAGAAGCGGGACTTCTTTCAGAAACCTCCATCCTGCGCCAAGAGGCCGAGCACGAGAATCTTGCTCGCTCACTTCTCGACCTTGATCGCCTGCGTGGACTTGCCCTCCTGCAACTAGAAACTCTCTGCGGGGGAGAGCCTCTCTCCTCCCCCGACCGTCATCTTTCCGCCTGTCAAACTCCTCCCCTTCCCGCCCGGACCAGTTCAGCGGTTCTAGCACAACGTCCCGATATGCTGGCGGCCGAGGCACGAGTGCGGTCGGCCTTTGAAATCGAGGAGTCCATGCGACTTGGCCTCCTTCCCTCTCTCTCCCTGGGTGCAAATACAATGTCCCGGGGTCCCTCCCTCCTGTCCGATTTCCGCCAATGGATTGTCCATGCTGGACCAAGTCTAGACGTTCCCATCTACGCCCCCTCCCGCATGGCAGGGGTGACTGCGGGACGAGCAGTAACTGACGAGGCTGCAGCCCTCTACCGGAAAAAAGCTCTTATCGCCTTCAGGGAAGTCGAGTCCTCCTACCTCAATCTTGGGAACCGGCACCATCAGCTTGAGGCCGCGAAACGCGAAGTGGTATTCCTCGAAAAGGCCCGCAGGAATACGACGGCAACCTTTGAGAATGGACTCGTTTCCCAGATTGAGCTTCTTGAAAGTGAGCGTCGCAGTCTTGAGGGAAAGCGGCAGGAACTTGCGATCCGACATGCCCTCCTGAGAGACCACCTCGCACTAGTCAGGGCCCTCGGCGGTGGCAGCAAAAGAGATCTCCGGAAATAGATCCCGCGAAAATCCGGATCGATTTACTGGTCCTTTCGTGAGAAATTAAGAGCCTCCCCGGCCTCAGACACCGCCATGAAGATCCTCCAGAGTTCACGAAATAAATCCTTCGCCGGATGCTTGGCTAGCGTATGCATTACTGTCCTGTTGCAACCACTCGTCGCAGCACCAGATGACCATAAGCATCATGACCATAAGCATCATGACCATCACAAGGACCACGACCATGCCTCGATGGCGGGCCCGAATGGAGGTAAGGTACTTTATGAAGTTCATCCTCACGCAGAACTCTTCGTTACCAGAGACCGCAAACTTCAGATCACCTTCCTGAGCGAGACTGGCAAGGCAGTCCCCCCGGGACAGCATACGGTCAAGGCAATCTGTGGCAAACGAACACGCCCTACCCGGATGCAATTCAACCGCAGGGGTTACGCTTTTTTGTCCGGACAATCCTTACCCACCGGGAAAAAGATACCCACCGTCGTGCAAATCGGAAAGGGTTCCGGAAAAAAGCCAGTAATCATCCGACTCAACCTGGATCTCGAAACCTGTCCGGACTGCAAGAAGCCCAAATACGCATGTCTTCCTTCCGATTATAAAAAATCCCGAGCTACTCCCGGAAAACAATAAGGGAACTTTACCCGGGTCCCCGATTTGTCTGAAGGGCGACCGCCGCACTTTGCGTCCTGCGCAACAGGAAGATAGCGACTGCGAATCCAGCTGAGCCCATGACCATGGACATTACCATGATCTGGTAACGGACCGCTTCCATGGGGTCAGCTCCCGCGATGACCTGGCCCGTCATGATCCCAGGCAAAGACACCAGCCCCACTGCAAGAAAAGCATTGATCTGGGGAATCAATGCAGCATTCCAGGCAGTGTTCCGCGCGTGAATCACATTCTTTCCACTCCTACGTTCCGCGTCGAATCGCTCGGCACTGAGGGTCACCGCGGTCATCGCGTTGGCAAAGACCATGCCGGAAAGACTGATCGCATATTTGGGCTCATACCAGGGTTCGACAGCAATCACTCCAAAAATCACAAGGATATATACCAGTCCACCTCCCAACCCGATGGCAAGGAGGGCATCGCGATAGGAGGCCCACCGCTGTTCCCTGACCGTACGAATGGAGATCCAGGAGGAGATCACGATCATGAAGGTGACCACGCCAAGGGTCACCCATGGGCTCCGAATCCCGAAGAGGAAGCTGAGGACATAGCCTATGGCGAACAACTGGAGCACCATCCTTCCTGTTGCCACCCAGAGGCTTCCCGCGCCTCCGCCCCACCGCAACGAAATCCAGCCTACCATAAGAATTGGAATCAGGGCGAATCCAAGGCGCCACAATGATATTTCGATCATGGAACCATTCTCAGATTACACATCACGTCGCGCAATGCTGTTGATCGGTGAGATCCTGCTGGCAGGAGAGCCTCGGGCCGACCATCTTGGTGCGGCCAATGTCTTCCGACTTTGAAGAAATCGACTATCAGGACACTCCTCTCGGGCCTCTGATCCTCCGTCGACGCCGGATGCGCTCCCTTGATGACCTCGAGGTCTACGAAATCATTCTCGGAACAGGATATCTCATGTCGAGCCTCTTCACGACGGTGGAAATCGCACTCGCGGACCTTGCTCTTGATCTCTTGAAGGAGAAACCTGGGGCGCTCTCTGTTGCGGTGGGTGGATTAGGGCTCGGATATACCGCGCAGGCAGCTCTGCGGGATTCAAGAGTCTCACAACTTCTGGTCGTGGAAGCACTACCTGCCGTGATCGGGTGGCACCGGCAGAAACTCGTGCCACTGGGGAAAGAAATAACAACTGATCCCCGGTGTCGCCTCGTGGAGGGAGACTTTTTCTCTCTTGCAGAAGGAGACGGGTTCGATCCCGGGAAGCCCGGACGCTGCTTCGACGCCATCCTCCTCGATATTGACCATTCTCCCCGAAACCTGATTCACGAGCGCCATCGGAACTTCTATTCATTGTCGGGTCTCAGGAAGCTCCGATCCTTCCTCAACCCTGGAGGAATTTTCGCAATGTGGTCAGACGATCCTCCAGACCACGATTTTGAAAACCTTCTTCAGGTCGTCTTTCCCTCTACCCAAAGCCGGGTTGTCACCTTTCCCAATCCACTCCAGGGAACCGAGTCGAGGAGTACGGTGTATCTTTCTCAATGCGGGGATTAGAGAGTACGTAGCCGGATCTCTCCAGCCAATGCACTTCCCAAAACCCGCATGTTTCTACGCAGAAACCGACCAGCCCAACGTACCTCCCCCACGCTACTTCCCTGAATCAGGACCCGATTATGGTAGCTCTCAAACTCTACGAGGATCCCCGGACCGGTCCGGACCATAGAAATCAGCCGCGGCCAGGAGAACCCCGGAGTTGGCAGGAGGTTGCTGATAATAATCCCTTCTCCTGTAATTTTTTTTTGCATGAGGTCTGGCAGCAGCGAGATGGAAGCATCTGGTTTGACGACATCACCATTCTCGGAAACAGAGAGGTCCTCCACAATGACATCATAGAGGACCCGCTGTTGTCTCAGCCAGTCGACTGCATCCTCCCGATAAAAGCGAACGGGACCACACCACTCCGTCGCTATGCTCTCGAACAAACCAAACCCCTCGCTCCAGACGTCCACTCCCGCAATCTCTTGATCACAACCAAGCGCCCGCAGAGCTCCTACCATTCCTCCTCCCGAAAACCCAAGCATAGCCAACCGCGGCCCCCGTGCACAAAGCGCAACCGCTGAGGCCATAACGTCCCAGACACTATGAGTGGGCCCCGGGTAACAGGGTAATTCCGACAGGATACATCCATGTTCCTCGATGGTAAGCCTGTTCCCATGATACCTTTTCTGGATTGCCATCTGCCACCAAGATCAAACCATGGGGCCACCGGGTCAACTTCTCATCCGTCGATAAATGTTCGCTCCAGACTCGCCTTCTGACTCCATATAAATAGGCTGTCAGTTCATCCTCTTATCTGTAATGAAATTTTTCTCCCTGCCCGTAGTCTGTTTCCTCTGCGCTGCTGCTGTGTCCTGTAACAATCCAGCTGACCAGACTGAAGACGCCAAGGTAGGACCGGCCCTTGAGAAAAAAATCGACTCCGGACCCGGTGGAGCATCGAAGTGGACCTTCACGGAAAACTCTTACATCGAATTTACAGGATCAAAGGTCAATGGAGGGACACAGGTCGGACGTTTCACCAACATTTCGGGCCACTTCACGATTATGGATGGGGAACCCGTAGGAAACGACCACGAGGTCACAATCAATATGGATGCCATCACCACAGAGAAGGAGAAACTCACGGCGCATCTTAAGAACGAAGACTTCTTTGATGTCCCTTCACACCCGGTCTCCAGCTATGATGTAACCTCCATTACAAAAACTGCAGAGGGCGAGTATGAGATTACGGGTAACCTGACGATGAGAGGCAAGACCAACAGTGTTACCTTTTCTGCCAGCGTACTGCAGTCCGAAACGACTGCAGCAATCAGGGCCAAGTTTGATCTCAAGCGCTACCAGTGGGACATCAACTTCAAGGGAGTTGGAGAGAATATCCTCAATGAAGAAGTCATTCTGGATTTCAATCTCGAAGCGACACCTCCGGACTAGTAAACAGGAGTTGCTTCAGCGGCCACCTGTCAGGATCGCGCCCCATCTACAATCCGTGAAATCTTCAACGGATTATCTTCCTGCAATTCGGGCGGCAGGAGGTGATCAGGAAAATCCTGCCAGCATACAAGCCTTGTGAAGCGGGTGATCGCACGAGGGCCTACCGACGTCGAACGGCCATCAGAGGTGGCAGGCGCAGGTCCCCCATGAACCATCCCGTGACATACCTCCACTCCAGTGGGGAATCCATTGTAGACCAACCTGCCCGCCTTGCACTCCAGCACGGAAATCAGGCTGCCAAACCTCTCAAGATCCTCCTCGGTTGCATGCACCGTGGCCGTCAGCTGGCCCTCCAGACTTTCAGCAACCTTGAGCATGGAGGCTTCCTCATCAGCTGAAACCATTAGGGTGGCAGGGCCAAACATTTCCTCAGCCATGGACTGGTCGGACAGAAATGCGGTCGCATCAGTGCCAAGGACGGCGGCCCCCGCCTCTCCGCTCCCTTCCTCAACCGCCACCTGGGCGAGGGTCTCAACGCCTTCCTTAGAGGTCATTCGCTCCAACCCACCATGATATGCTTCGGCAATCCCCTTGTGCAACATGGCAGCAGGGGCAGCGTTTCCCGCCAACGAAGCGATGCGCTCCGCGAATTGGCTCCGACCCTCTCCCCCCAGGATCACCAGCCCAGGGTTAGTACAGAACTGACCTACCCCTAGCGTAAGCGATCCAACAAAGCCTTCCGCAATGGCATCGCCCCTCTCCCTGAGCGCACCCGGCAGTATGAACACAGGATTGATCGCACTCATCTCCGCCCAGACGGGTATCGGCTCCGGTCGCGCCGCGGCAGCATCCATGAGCGCCCTGCCCCCCGTCCTCGATCCCGTGAATCCCACCGCCTTGATCGCGGGATTCCTTACCAGCGCCTGTCCGATGGTTCTCCCACTGCCGAAAAGGACTGAAAAGACTCCATCATGCAACCCACATGTCTTCACTGCTTTGCGAACTGCGGTTGCAACGATCTCTGCGGTCCCGGGATGAGAGCCATGCGCCTTGACGATCACCGGACAACCTGATGCCAGTGCACTCGCGGTGTCTCCACCCGCCACCGAATAGGCTAGGGGGAAATTGCTGGCACAAAAGACTAACACAGGTCCCATGGGCCTCCACATCGAGCGACAGTCTGGCTTTGGCACCGGACTACGGCCGGAGTCCGCATGATCAATTCGCGCATCCACCCATGACCCTTCTTCAAGAAGATCTGCAAAAAGTCGTAACTGCCCACAGGTTCTCCCCTTTTCCATCCGGCAACGCGCCTCTGGCAGGGCTGTCTCCCTCGTCATCCGATCAACGATTTCTTCCTCTGCTGCATCAATTTCATCAGCAATAGCCTTCAGGAATTCCGCTCTCTCGAGTCCGCTTCTTGCGCGAAAATCCACAAAGGCTTCTTCAGCCAACTTGCATGCCGCCCCAACGCTTTCCTCTCCCTCAGCAAGGTAAGCAGGATCGATCTCCTCCCCGGAAACCGGGTTGACCGCGTGGTACTCCCCAGCGCCTCCCGATCCCCGGCCCGCTCCGATAAATGACGTTCCTTGCAAGTCCATGGTCCAGACTTTCTACCCGGCTCACTCCCCGCAGCCAAAGCAAATCGTGGGAATCCTGCGGTGGATTGACCCGCCACTCCGGTTCAATTATACCATCCACAGATCAGGAGGATGACCCTCCCTTGCTCCCCATGAAAATAATCGGTCCCGAAGAAGTTCACTCCGCTCTCAGCTATCCAGCTCTCGTTGACTCCCTGCAGGAAACCTTTTCCGGTGAATTCAACATGCCTCCGCGCAATGTCTTCCTCCTTGATGAGGATTCGGAGTCGCATGACGCCTTCGCGGTCCTGCCCTCATGGAATACCGACCTGATCGGGGTCAAGGCCTTCACCTACTTTCCAGTCAACTCGACACCGTATAAATCACTCTACTCGAAGATCCTTCTCTTTGACAGAGCCCATGGTGAACCTCTGGCCCTTGTCGATGGAACGACTGTCACTTTCTGGAGAACTGCGGGAATCTCCGGGCTGGCAACCCGTCTTCTCGCTCGTGAGGATGCGGAGAGCCTCCTCCTGCTTGGCACTGGCAATCTCTCAAAATACATCATTCGGGCAAATGCCAGCGTGAGGCCTCTCAAACGAGTGATGGTATGGGGACGCACACCTTCCAATGCCGAGCAGGTCGTGGCTGAGATGAGCCCCGAACTGGAGGGAGTGGAAGTAACTGTGGCAACAGACCTCGAGAGTGCCTGCGGGCAGGCTGACATCATTGTCAGCGCCACTGCCTCGCATGAACCGCTCGTCATGGGAGACTGGATCAGCGAAGGCACTCATACCGACTTCATTGGAAATCATCATGCTGATAAGAGGGAATGTGACACCTCCCTCGTGCTCAAGTCCAGGGTCTACGCAGACAGTTACGCAAACTGCTTCAAGGAGGCCGGAGAAATCCTCGTCCCCATCTCGGAAGGCGTCTTCCACAAGGAGGATGTGGTGGCCGATCTGTCCGAAATGTGTGACGGAACTGCGCCTCTCCGCCAGAGTGAGGAAGAGATTACCCTCTTCAAGTCCATCGGCATGGGAATCAGCGACCTCGTAGGCGCAGGACTGGCTTACAAGGTCTCCAGCCAGTCCTAGGAACCAAATGCTTAGCCTGATCCCACTGATAGCGCCCTTTTCCCTGTATTCTGCTACTCAGGTCGGGTGGCCACACATTCCTCGACAATCGACAGGATCCGTTTCCTCTCCTCGCCAACTAGCGGCAGACGGGGCGCCCGAACGGTCTCGGTTCCATAACCAAGCGTGGCACAGGTGAGCTTGATGTACTGAACCAGCTTCGGATGGCTATCGAAATGCAGCATCGGCATATACCAGCGGTAAACCTCGAGCGCCTTCGTATAATTCCCCTCCTGAAATGCATCCCAAAGCAAACGATTCTCGCGGGGGAACGCATCCACCAAACCGGAAATCCACCCGGTGCACCCCAGCATGAAACTTTCAAGTGCCACATCGTCGAGACCGGCAAAGACTAGGTAGCGGTCTCCCAGAGCGTTGAAGAGATCTGTGATCCGACGGACATCACCTGAGGCTTCCTTGATGCAAACGATGTTTTCTACATCCTCCATCTGCTTGAACATCTCCGGAGTAATATCAACCCGATAGACCGGAGGATTGTTGTAGCACATGATTGGCAAACTGGTGGAGGCTGCCACGGACCGGAAATGGTGGACGGTTTCCCGACCGTCCGAGTTATAGACCATCCCAGGCATGACCATGAGACCATCTACCCCAGCTGCCTCTGCGGCCCTTGAGGTATCACAGGCATTCTGCGTTGTGAACTCTGCGACTCCGTTCAAGACAGGGACGCGCCCATCCGCTACCTCTACCGCAGCCTCCAGCACCCTCACTTTTTCCTCAAGCGAAAGAGAGCAGTTTTCGCCGATCGTTCCGAGCATGATCAACCCATGCACTCCCTCCTTGATCAGGGCGTCGACGTGATCCTGAGTTCCCGGGAGGTTTAATGAAAAATCATCGTGAAACTGGGTGGGAACCGCCGGGAAAACGCCGGTCCAATCTACTTGCAGTGGCATGAGACGGGATAGAACCGATCCCTCAGCCCTGCGTCAAGTTCCCGCTTCGAGACACCATAAAGTCCCCCGAAATTAGACCCCGAAACAGAACGGATCAGCCGGGTCGAGGATCAGGGTCGACTCCCCGTTGACCCATGCTTTTCCTCGAATCCGGGGAATCACGGTCTGGTCGTCCCGTAGTGTCACGGAGCCTTCAAATACGGTGTTTAGGATACTGGCCTGCCGCCATGTCTGGCCTTCCTCAAGCTTCCCAGCAGCATGGAGGCAGGCCAACTTGGCACTCGTCCCCGTCCCGCACGGGGAACGATCATATTCCTTCCCCGGGCACAGGACAAAATTACGACTATCCGCTACCAAGGGGTCAAAGGGCGGACCAAAGACTTCGATGTGGTCGATCTCACCGCCGTCCTGTCCCGTAATTCCATTACGCTTGAGGGCATTTCTTACCTCCCACGTGAAAGCCGTGAGCTTGTCAATGTTTGCGATCTCTACAGCGGGGCCCTGCTCTTCGATCAGAAAAAACCAGTTCCCTCCCCAGGCTACCTCACCGGATATTTGACCCCACCCCGCGACATCGACCACTACTTCATCTCCATGCCGAAAACTAGGAACATTCTCTACAGACACCCACCCATCCTCACCGAGGGTCACCTCCACGACCCCGACAGGCGTTTCAATCCGGTGACTTCCCTGACCTATGCGCCCGAGATGGGCAAGAGTGACCGCTACTCCCATGGTTCCATGAACACAACCATGCAGAAGCCCGACATTGTTGAAAAAAATTACTCCTGCGACACATCCAGGTTCGCTTGGCTCGCAAAGTAATGCCCCAACCAGGGCATCGTGGCCGCGTGGCTCGCTGACACAGGATGTTCGCAGCCAATCATGCTCTTCAGCCAGTCGCATCCGCTGGGCCGCCACGGTCCCTCCTCCCAGTTCGGGTCCACCGCTGACGATCACCCGGGTAGGCTCTCCCGCAGTATGGGAGTCTATTACCTGCAGCTTTGTGAAACCAGCCATGAAAGGTATTTGATTGATCTTTAGGAGAGAGTCAAATCCACGGATGCCTCAGAGAAGAATCATCCCATCGATTTTTCCTGACTTACGCGAAACGATCCACCGCAAGCTGCTCAACTGGAACCGTCGCAGGTCGTCCAGAAACGATCTCAGCTATCAGCTTCCCCGTGATGGGGCCAAGGCTTAGCCCCAGCATCGCGTGTCCACTTGCTACCAAAACCCGCTCTGTTCCTTCGACCCGGCCAAGATATGGAAGTCCATCCGGGGAACAGGGGCGTAGGCCAGCCCAGCGTCGACCCCCCTCGAACTCGCCGGGTCGCAACCCGGGAAAGACCCGGCAAGCCGCCTTGATAATGCCCCGAACCCTGCGCTCATTGACCGACAGATCCTCTCCACAAATCTCCATGGTCCCAGCAACCCTCAGAGCCTTTCCGATTGGAGTGATCGCGACCTTTGCCTCGCCTAGGAGCGAGCACAGCTGAGGTAGAGCTCCCGGATTTTCAAGGGTCATGGAATAGCCCTTGCCTCCCTGCAGGGGAACCCGGGTTCCCAGAGACCTTGCAAGGCCACCACTCCATGCTCCGCCAGCGACAACAACCTCCGCTCCACCCAGCATTTCTCCCCCCTCAAGCTCCACGGTCCCGTCCCCGATACGTCGTACCTCGCAGCCATACCTGAACTCTGCACCTCCAGCGAGCAGGCTCTCCCGGAGGCAACGGAGGAACTCCCCCGGATTCAGATGGCAGTCCTGCTCATACCAGATCCCTCCCCGTGCTTTCATCTCGACTCCCGGATCGAGCTCATGCAACCGGTCCAGATCACAAACTTCGATACGAAGACCGAGCTCCCTCGCTTTTTCAGCCAGTTCCACCTCCTCCTCTAGCAAATCATCGGATTCGCAGAGCATAAGAAGACCACGACGCTGCAACCCAAAGTCAAAATCATCCGCAAGATCCTTGAAGAGTTCGCGGCTGGCAAGTTGGAGGTCACGCAGAAGACCTGCGCTAGATTTCACATGCCGGGCGTTGGCGCATCCAATGAATGACAATCCCCAGCGTACCAGATCGAGGCTTAACCGGGGACGGACATAGAATGGGCTCTCGGCATCCAGCAACCATTTGAGACCCTGGGTGACGACTCCGGGCGCTGCCAGCGGAGTAAAGTGACTCGGAACCACCATCCCTGCGTTTTCGCGCGAGCAATTGTCCCCGCGCTCTTCCTCACGCTCGAGAACAAGGACCTCCCGGCCCTCCTGCGAAAGGTAGTAGGCACAACAAAGCCCGATCACCCCACCTCCAACGATGATCACTCGCTCGCTCACAGCCGTATTGTAGCTCCGTAACGGTCAAAAAGCCAAGGACCTCGCTCTCTGCCTCGTGGACTTTGACCAGGTCCTTTACTTCTTTTCCAAAAACCGTAATATAAGGCTACCCTATCAAAATGGTGATTCCTGGCCAGAGAACCTGTGTCCTCACGATCATTGCGTGCACGCTCTGCTCGCCTCTGAAAGCTGGCAAACCAGCTCTCGCGACCATTGACATGGCAAAGGCATTCGACGCTTACCACCTCACTACGCTGGAACGGAAACGAGTGCGCGATGCCCGCGAGACCCTGAAGGAGGATCCTCGTCCCGAATCCCTCAAGCTCCTGGAGATCGAATTGGATGATCTCAAGGTCCGGATCCAGAACCCCATCCGTGAGGAAAAACAGCGCCAGGAGGATTACCGGCGTTTCCTCGTGAAACATCACGAGTACTCCACGCTCAAGCGCGAACATGCGCGAGACAATGCCGAGAAGCTCAAGCTGCTCAATGAAAGCATGGTCGTAACAAGCCGCAAGCTACTCAAGGACATACGTCTCGTCGTGCAGAAAATCGCCAAGAAGGAAGGTTTCGACCATGTGTTTGAGACCAGTGGGGCAACCAGCTCCCAGCTTCCCTCCCTCGTTTACATCCGCAACGCAACTGATATTACCGAGCGAGTCATCGAGAATCTGAATCGGGATCAGCCGGTGGATCCCTGATCCACTACCTGAATCCCGGCTGGAACTAGCGGGTCCAACAGAGGGAGGTCGGGCGTTCACTCTTCATCCACTGTTTCGTCTCTCTGGTAGATGGGCAGTTGCCGATAGGGCACGGTAAAAGCTAGAACCATAGTGGCCGTTCCATAGATCCGTCCTGCCTCACGGCTGTACCACGAACCATCCTGCTGCTGCTTAGGGAGGTAGGATTCATACATCCAGTTCGCATATGTTTCCCAATACTTGCCTCCCAGCTGAAACATACCCTGGGCAGAGTAGTAATTCCCATAGTACTCGAACTGGTAATTCCTTAGCCGCCGGTGATTCCTCAGGACAAATTCTCCGGCCTTGATGGTCGCAGGCTTTCCATGCTCTCCACAGAGCTCGAGGCAGAGCAGACCCATTCCCGTGAGAGACTCCTTATGGCTCGTGCGGTCAGAATACCCGAAGCTTCCCAGACGGTCATCGTAGTGGCGGTAGAGATATTCGACAGCATCTTCAATCGCACGATCGGGCACGGCGGCTCCATTCAGCTTCGCCGATCGGAGAGCCATCAGAGCCCAGCCACTGCAGGAAGTATCACTATCGCGGGATTGTGGATGATACCTCCATCCACCCTGATGCTTCTCCGACTTGGGTACACGCTGTGCCCTGAGAATTAACTGGAGCGCACGGGCGAGGGAGCTCTTGACCCGCTTCTGTCGCTCCGGGTCCACCATACCCGAAACCTCCGAGAGAAATAGAGTGCTGATATTGTGGGCATACATCGGGCCACTTCCCGCATGACCGGCGACGAAAAGGCCCGAGCGCTGCTGGTGCTGAAGAACATAATCAATGCAGCGGTTTATGTTCGCTGCATAGGGCCCTTCCGTAGGCATGTGGCCTTTCGAAAGAAAGGCCATCCCTACCAGCGATGGAATGCCGGTAGAGGTTCCATAGTTCTCAGGAAAACTGCCGTTTCGCTCCTGAGACTCGGCAAGAAACTGTAAACCCCGCTCAACGGCTGGGTCCACCTTGCTTTTCCATTCCGAGAAAACCGTCCTGGGAATCTGCTGGGCGTGGGCACCACAGACCAACAAAAGAAAACCACAGATCGTTGTGGCAAAAATCACTCTCATTCTGATTACAATCTCCATGAACAACTTTCCATCTGTGCCACTATTTTCCACCGCGGGCGACCTCCTGGAAGTAACGCTTAACAAGGCCACGATAGTCTTCAGGGACACCTACGGCACCAGTGCCCCCCACATCTGACCGAAGGATTTCCTTGAGCTTTTCCCAGTCCTTGGCGCTGACACCCAGCTTGGCCAGTTCGGGCGGAACGCCCGGGTCTCCTTGTGCCTGCCGAACACCTTCCTCCGGCTTCTGCCCGGGTTCCGGGGATGGCTGGCCCTCCTGACCAGGTTGCTGACCAGGTTGCTGTCCCGGCTGCTGACCGGGTTGCTGGCCACCCTGCATCGCCTGCATTGCTTGCTGGGCAGCTTGCGACAGAGCCTCTGCCGCCTGCTGCGAAGCTTCTGCCTGCTCCCCAGCGGTTTGCGCCCGAGAGGCCTGGGAGGCGGCCTCCATCGCCTCCGCGAGAGACTCTGCGGTCCCGGGCAATTGATTGGGACGAGGCGGTTGGGAGGCTGCCTGCTGAGCCTGCTGGGCAAACTGCTGGGCAGCTCGCTCTAGAGCTTCGGCGGCATTCCCAAAGTTTTCCGAGGCCTGTTCGTGCTGCTGGGCGGCCTCCTGAGCCTGCCCCTGCTCTGCGGACTGAGCAGCCTGTGAGGCCTGCTCACTCCCCTGCTGAGCCTGCTCGCTGGCCCGGGACATCTGACCGGACTGACCGTTCAGCTGGGGTAAACTCTCAATCGCCTCCGCAAGAGCAGCAGCTTCCTCTGCCTGTAACTCCTGAACTGCTTGCAGGGCCTGATCGATGTCGCCCGCCTCCAGGGATTCCAAAGCCTCCGCAATGTCGGCTTGTCGCTCCGCAAGTTCAGCGAGTTCCGGATCGGCTTGGTCTCCACCCTGACCAGGTTGCTGCCCTTC
>PBNG01000093.1 GCA_002723015.1 Roseibacillus sp.
CGCAGGGAGCCGGGATAGCCGGACGCCCGCCCCGACAGAGGCCCTGTCGCCCCATGGGAATTGGCAGCCGCGCCCTCTCCACTCACGAGGGGAGCCTACACCGGTGACGAGTGAGATTCAAACCAGCAGGGACTGCTGAGGCGCCACAATGCCTTTTCGTCGGGACTTAGCTACTATTTCCGTGAAATTCCTTGCCAAGCTGGGCTCAATTGCCTACTTCCCCCGCCCCTTCCTCGCGCCGCCGCAGAACAATGGAGAGCCGAAGGGAACAAGCACGCGGCGGGCCTCCTCACAAGAGAGCTTCTGTGAATCAACGGAAGACAGCAATATGATCAACGACTTAATTAAGGAAATGGTGGAGGCGGGAGTCCATTACGGACACCAGACCCGCAAGTGGAACCCGGGAATGCGTCCCTACCTGATGAAAGACAAGGGCGGCATCCACATCATCGATCTGGAGGAGACCGTCCGTTGTCTCGACAAGGCCTCGGACTTTATCTCCGGGCTGGCGGCCAAGAAGAGGAAGATCCTCTTTGTCGGCTGTAAACAGCAGGCCCAGCAAGCGGTCAGCGAGGCAGCTCAGGCCGCTGGGCAGTTCTACGTCAACCACCGCTGGCTGGGGGGCACCCTTACGAACTTGGCAACCATCCGGCAATCCGTAGAACGGCTCAAGTACCTCGAAGGAATCGAAAAGGCCCCGGAATACAAAGCCATGTCCAAGAAGGAGCTTGCCGCCTTGAACCGGGAGAAAAACAAACTTCTGCGTAACCTGCAGGGCGTTCGCGAGATGGACAAGCCCCCCCAGGCCCTCGTTATCGTCGACACCGCCAAGGAATCCATCGCCGTTGCTGAAGCGCGGCGCCTCGAGATTCCCATTGTCGGGATAATCGATACGAACGGAGATCCCAGCATCATCGATTACCCTATTCCTGCCAACGATGACTCAATCCGATCAGTCCGGATCATCCTGCAGAACCTTGTCGATTCCATCGTGGTTGCTTCCAAGTGATAGAGCGCTCCCACGAAAAGCCCCCCATCTGGCCCGCAATTGCCGAGCTTACCAGACAACCCCAAAGTTCACTTCCCAATGTCTATTACCGCATCTCAAGTTAAGGAACTCCGCGACCGCACCAATGCAGGAATGATGGAGTGCAAGAAGGCACTTCAGGAAACCGACGGAGACATCGAGGCTGCCATCAAAAAGTTGCGTGAAGCCGGGGCTATCAAGGCCGCCAAGAAAGCTGATCGCTCTGCCAAGGAAGGCGTTGTTGCCGCACAGATTGAGCCTGATGCCAAACATGGCATTCTGGCAGAGATCAATTGCGAGACAGACTTTGTTGCCAAGAACGACAACTTCCAGGCATTTGTATCGGAGCTCGTCAGTGCGGTTGCGGCATCTGAAGCCACCGACGCGGAGGCTGCCCACTCCCTTCCCCATGGGGACGGCAGTATCGACGACTTTGTCAAGGCCAAGGTGATAGAACTCGGGGAGAACCTTCAGTTCAGGCGGCTGACACGCTACGTCATGGAGGGCTCAGGACTCGTCGCATCTTACATCCACCTTGGGGGAAAGGTCGGAGTCATGCTCGAAGTAGGCTGCGAAAATCATGGCACCACATCCAACGACGACTTCCGCTCCCTCGTGAAGGACCTGACCCTCCACATTGCCGCTCTGTCGCCTGCAGGGATAGACCGCGATGACATCCCCGCCGACCTCGTGGAATCGGAGAAGGAAATCGCGCGCAAGGAACTCGAGGCACGCGGAGTTCCAGCAGAACGAATCGATGGGGCCGCCCAGGGAAAACTTGGCAAGTTCTACGCCGAGCGCTGCCTGCTGGAGCAAGCCTTTGTCAAGGACCCTGATGTTTCGGTAGGTGCGCTTCTGGAAACAACCGGAAAAGGCCTCAACGATACCCTCTCAATCCGACGGTTTGTTCGCTACGCCCTCGGAGAGTAGGGCCCGGTAAGAACTGAAGGGATTCCTCAAACCTCGCGCCTCCGCGTGAGGTTTTTTGTTTTTTTGGCAGCAACACGAGGCCCTTCTCGCAGCCAAATATTTCTGGCATTCTCTTCCCTGCACGCTTAGGCGCTTAGATGTGACATTCAAAGTGCTGTTCCCACACCTTGTTCTTCTGCTCTGGGTCGCCAGCGCGTCTGCCCAGAAAGCTGAGAAGGTCTCCTTTGCTGATAACCGATTCTCAATCGAGATCCCCCCCGGATGGAAGAAGTCCCCAAGCAAGAGCGATCCTGCCTCCGTCCTTCAATACGATGCCCCCTCGGGAGAGGGCTCCTTTTCCACCTACAAGCTTCGGGTAAAGAAAGGCCGAAAAGCGGATCTGGAGGGAACCCTCGCCGCAAGGGTCCACGCTTTTGAGAAGGCTGGCCTGAAGCTCAGTGCCAAGGTTCAATCGCAAAAGCAGGATAACTTCGACGGTAAACCTGCAATATTCGGAGTCGTCCCCGTCAAGGCAACCGCACAAGGCGAAGCTGTCAGATTCACATACTACCTCGTCCTCATCGACGCGAAGGACTCTGTCATCTTGATGCAGGCGGCCCTCCCCAGTCCACTCACCGCAGCACTCCAGAAAGACGCTCTTTCCATCATTCAATCCTTCCGGGAAAAAGACCCCGGGCCCTGATCCTAAGGGCTCCCACCTGGAACGGACGCCTTGGCCCGCTCCCACCCGTGCTCCATCTCACCCAGGCTGGCTTCCTCAAGTGAGCGCCCTTCCTCCAGCAGTCCCTTCTCCATCGCGGCGAACCGGTCCGCAAATTTTACGTTTGCCCCCTCGAGAGCCGCTTCGGGGTCGATCCCCAGTTTACGGGCCAGATTTACAACGGAGAACAGGAGATCACCTACCTCTGCCTCGAGAGCTGGCGTCGCCCCGGCGCCAACCGGAGGCAACTCGTCTTTCACCTCCTGGAATTCCTCTTCGATTTTCGACAGGACCCCTGCGAGGTCCGGCCAGTCGAATCCCACCTTGCCCGCCTTTTTCTGCAGTTTCCCCGCCCGCAGAGCCGCAGGAAGACCCTTGCCGACCCCATGGAGGTAGGGCTGCTCCTCATGCCCTTTTTCCTCGCGTTTGATTTCTTCCCAACGGTTCAGCACCGCGGTGGTATCCTTGGCATGACCATCGGAATAGACATGAGGATGGCGCCTCACCAGCTTATCGCAGATCCCCCGGGCGATATCATCAAGGTTGTATCTCCCCGCCTCCTCTGCCAGCTCTCCGTGAAACACCACCTGTAGAAGCAGGTCTCCAAGCTCCTCCTCCAGATGCACCCAGTCTTCTCGCCGTATCGCGTCGACGGTTTCATACGTCTCCTCAATTAAATTTGATATGAGGCTGGAATGAGACTGCTCTGCATCCCAGGGGCATCCACCCGGCCCACGAAGTCGGTGCATGATGGCTCGCAGCCGCTCCATCTGGCGCTCAGGAGCCGAGCAACTGATCATCTCCTCGTCGGTCACGCAAGGAGTGAAGGCGAAACGAGGCAGAAAAGGGAGCCTTAAAAATACTGCCCACATCCAGCGAGTTGCCCCATGCCCTCGGCTCCTCTAGCGCCTTATTTTTTCCCGGAGTCACTAAGAAGTTTTCTCTCTTCTTCGGTGAGTGACTGAAGCCCATGCTCATTGATCTTATCGAGAATCCGGTCCACCTCTGTAGGCTGTCCCCCGGCATCATTGATCCTAGGACTCAACTTCCGCTTATAGCTCTTTTTCTCTCTTGTGATTCGGACACGGAACCCACGCCCCTTCCTCGGGGTCTTTTTCCGGGAGCGTCCAGCCCCCATCAGAAGCTCACGGAGCATGGGGATTTTCCACATGAGAAACCCAGCCAACGCGCCCCCCAGATGCCCTGCTTCTCCCCCGGCATTCCGTCCACTGGAGAGCACGACCAGAACTCCGAAGGCGAGCAAGATAATTGCGAGAAGCCGCATCGTAAGGGTCACTGGAGGAAACAGAAGACGAACACGCATTTCAGGGGCAACCAGCGCCGCGACCGCCAGAATCCCGAATATTCCTGCCGACGCTCCAACTAGCTGCCAGGAGTAGTCTCCCTTGTTGACCAGCCCGAGCAAACTAGCTGCGAGGGCACCCGCCACCCCACATAGCAGGTAAAAGATGAGGAAGGCTCGACTGCGAAGCTGCTGCTCTACAAAGGTCCCGAAAAAGTAAAGGGCTATCGAGTTGAAGAAAAGGTGCCCAAAGTCTGCGTGCAGAAACTGGAACGTAATAAAACGCCAGATCTGCAGGCCTCTGATCCCTTGTTCCACCGTAAAGGATCCCACGGCCTCAATGGTGGTTCTGAGATCAAGGAAAAGCGAAATAATGAATATTCCAACGTTCAGGATCAGAAGCCACTTGATGACCGGAGCGCCAGCGAGACGCCCCGGGGGGCGTCCCTCCCCCTCCCTGAAATACTCTCTATCGGCATATCCCATTTGACCCTTCTTTCATACCACTCCTGTTCTTATTTCTCAAGCGAAGCGGCTTCAGGCCAGGACGATGGCGCAGCCCACCAAGGGTTCACGACATGAAAATTCTTTCTTCCGTGGATTTTTATTCCCCGACCTTACGACAGCTTACAGTCTGCCACCGCTCTATGAAAGCCGCCGGATTGATCCTGATAGCCCTCCTTTGTATTCCATTCACTACCCAAGGCTCCCCTCTCACGGAGGAAGAGCTCGAATTGGCATCGGGACATCCCCGCCCCACCTACCAAGAGGTGATCGACATCAAGACGATGGCGGATGCCCTCCGCCGGGAGCTGTCTCTGCGAAAGGGATATTCCTTCTCCCGGGGGTGGTGGATCTGGGATCGCCTTCGGGCGCGCTACGTAGACGGAGGACGCCGCGACCAGAAGGAACTACTGATTCTGCAGGCCGTATTCCGCGCTCTCATTCTCGACTGGCACGCAAAACTGGAGAAGAAGGGAGAGGAAGACCTCATGTTTATCTTCTTCGTCACCACCGCTCCGGGCAGCAAGGTGGAGCGAAAACTGCCAGACGGAGCAGCCCTGAAGAGGGACTACCACGGAGGTGGGTATCACGGTGGCTGGGGCGGTGGCGCCAGAATGCGTATCTACGAGGAACTCGTCCGGCAGAAAATGCTCACCCTGGAGGAGCAGGCCCGCTTCCGGGAGATCGTTTACCAGAGCATGAGCAGCCGCTTCCTTGACTTCACCAAGGGCTCACAATCTGCGGATAACCACTCATTTGGGAACGCCGGAGGCATCGCAATGACGCTGAAGCTTTTCCCGGAAGCCCCCCAGTCCGGGGAAGCGCGTGCCTGGATCGGTCGGATCTGGAAGCATCTTGCAGATTTCGGAGACTGGACGGAGTGGAACTACTTTCCCTACGGCCCGATTTTCCTCCACGGGATGATCGATATCGCGGAAGCCATGGGCTGGATCGAATCGGAAGCCGAACTGATACATGCAGTAGGGAAACGCGTTCTGGGCTTCATCCATGGAGGAGGGCTGCGTGGTGGTCCCAACTGCGGCAGCACGGTCTTTACCGACCGCGCCGCCTTATACCGCGATCCGTGGAACCTTGGTAACTATCAGGTTGAGACCCCGGGCCGTGACGGCCATTTCTGGTATCGCCTTGCTCAGCATTATCGCAATCCCAACTATCTCTGGGCGGCCACGCAAAGTGTTTTCGGCGGGGAGCCTCCAGAGTCGCCTGCGGGCCCGGCATTCAAGGCAGCATGGGCCAGGCGCTTTGCATGGTTTCAAAAGAGGGGCATAATTCCCGAGACCCCGGAGGACAAAGCCCGTATCGGACTTCTCAGCTCCCTCAAAAATAAAATTCCCGAGCGTCTTTACCTCGGAGCTAATCGCAACGCGGGAACCCCCTTCGCCTCCTATTTTCTCTATCCGAAGAAAGACCAGCACTTGGATAGCCTCTCGGGGCAGCTCTACGAATATGTCGCCAATGGGGCCAAGTTTCTGCATAGTTCCGGGAAATACAGTATGCTGGGAAAAGGCGGCGGAACCGGAGAAGAAAGCCTCGACGTGCTCCTCGTTATGCAGGGCAAAAACCCCTTCCCGCTTCACCCTGACCGGGCAGAAGAAGGCGACTTCATTCGAAAGGGAGCTATCCAGCTTATACCCTCGGTCCTGAAGGTGGCCAGCAATGCAGACGGAGACTCCTATGGTCAGGTAGGGTGGGAGAACTATTACGGGACGGGGAGCAGGTGGATTCGCCGTACGGTCCTGACAAAGGAAGGATTTCTGATTGTTTCAGACTCTTACAGCGCTTCCCCCGCAGTTGGACCCGGCTACCTCGCGGGTCCGGTATGGCACCTCGCACGCGAGGAAGGCCAAGCCGATGGGCCCAGGTCGGAATCGTGGTTCGACGCCCCTGCGTTCGAGCACACCTGGTGGCAGATCTCTCCTCAGAGGGTTCGACTATCCCTGCATCCCGCAAAAGATCTCAAATTCGGTCAGATACGTCAGAAGGCCTCCCAGGATCTGAATCCAAACGTCACTACTTACTGCTACCGTCCAGTCACCCCGGGAACCCCCGCTCACTTTCTGAGTATTTTTACCCCTTATCCGGCCGATGGCGTTCCTCCGGAAATCGCCACCTTGGTCTCGGGTGAAGGCGAATGCTCAGCCTCAATCGCTGACCTAAGCGTTCAAATCTCTCCCAGAGGAAAATGGCATGTCTCCCGGCCCGAAAGCCCGCGTTGAGCCTGCAGTCCGAACAGTCATTCTCAACGCCTGGTCGTCAGATCTACCAGCTTCTGCTCATCAAGTTTGCTCAGGAAAAACCATATCCTGCTGTCATATCTCTCAGCGACCACCGCGACCCCCGAATCAGGGCACGTCCAGCGGTCCGTCGCCACCCGCCAGCCTCGAGGCGCCTCAATGATCGGCATGGTCCCGACAAGGAGGACATGAACGGAGCTGTCCTCGACCTCGAAACAGAGGTGTGAAGCACAAAGCCCTCCGATCCTGGATAATCGACAGCCCACCAGTTTCCCTTCAGAAATCCCTTCCGGAATTCCATCGAAATCAAGCTGGGGACCTCCACCCGCCTCCAGCCAGTCCTGATAATCATACAGGTCATTACCCTCGAGCTCAAAAGGCAGGTCGCTTTCAACCAGCGCTACTGCTCCGCGCCCCACGTCCCGCATGCTGACTGTCTGCTCTCCATTGGCAGCGGGCCCAGAGTTATTGGAAGTCAGCTCAAAGGATGCAAAGGCGCCCACGACAAGAACGCCCGCGAGGAGAACCCCCCTCAGCATGCCCTCTCCTGTCTTTCCGGAGGCATTCCCGGAAGCGTCCCCTGCAGGACTCGCCAGCGAGTTCACACCACCTGCGATCTCAACCTTCAGCACGGTCATCTCCCTCTCTTCCGATGTTGCTGCGAGGGACGGAGCCTCCGCGCCCGACTGCTTTTCTTCGATGTCTCCGCCTCCAAGAGAAGCTTCTGCTTCTCCATCGGCCTCCATCGCACTCATGATCTTCTCCTTCAGGACTGGAGGAACTGGAACATCTTGAAAAGCTGCTGCAATTGCTGCGTCCCGCTTTCTCTCATCCGAAAGCCATGCTTTCAGGACAGAGTCCTCTCCTGCCACTGACAGAGCCTCCTCGAAATCGGCACTCTCTTCATCCAATCCATCAGGACGAAGGCTTTGAAGAATAAACCGTGCCTGTTCCCTATCCATCGTTCTCCGCGGCATTTCTGCCCTGAAGCTGTTCCTTACCGCTGGAGATTCGAGACATAACGGTCCCGACGGGAAGGTCGAGGATTGTGGCTATCTCTCTGTAGTCGTGTTTTTGCAGGTAAAACAGGGTCAGCGTTGGCAGCAGGTCCAGATCTAGAGAGCCAAGTGGCTCGACCAATTCTCCCGGGACCCCGGTCCCTGCAGCGGCTGACGGAGTGGGCCGTCCACTCCTGCCCCACTCTGAGCCAAATCGCCCGAGATGCTCGCGGTAAAGAGTTGAGAAGAGCCCGGTATTCGCTTTATCGCATTTGGACGATTCCTCCGGCTGACGGCTCCAGATGACGAACGTGCGTGCTACCAGATCCATCGCCCGGTCCAGATCCCGGACCAGCGACAGCGCAAACCGGTATAACGGCCGGTTGTAGACGTCGACGAGTTCCTCGAAATGGGTCATGCTTCTTCAGGCTTTGACTTTTTGCTGCTCCAAATCACCGGGGCTCCCCCTTTTCGACATTCTGCGATTGGCCGTAAATACAAAAAATCAGAGTCTTTTAACGCTCTTTAGAGAGACAAGTTGACCCGGATAGTGCCGGGAAGCAATCTGCATTACTTCTTCCCCCCGACAGATCTCCCTGCTTCACTTCTGCCCTGAAACCATGCGCTCTCTCAACCTTACTCTCGCACTTTCACTTCTCTCGGCCGTTTCTCTTTCCGCCGGGATCAAGATCGATCTCAAACAGGAGAAGATGAATCTGAAGGTGCTCGTCGACGGGAAACTCTTCACCGAATACCACGGAGATACCCGTGTTCCCTGCCTTTACCCGCTAATGAGCTCGTCTGGCACCCACCTCACGAGGCAATATCCCTTCGTCAAGGGGGTAGCTGGGGAAAAATCGGATCACCCTCACCATACCGGCTTCTGGTTCACCCACGGAAACGTCAACGGACATGACTTCTGGCACAAGGATGATTGCAAAATTGTGACGCGTGCCCTCGGCGAGACAAAGGTAACTCAGAACAACGATCAGGCGATCATACACTTTGCCGCCGAACTTGCCTGGGAAGCCAAGGGAAACCCCATCATCCTGGAGAAACGCGAATACAAAATCACGCTCGCAGGAGCAACCCGGCACATCGGCGTTACCTCTACCCTTAGGCCCGCCGGGGACATGGTCACCTTCGGGGACACCAAGGAAGGCAGTTTCGCTATCCGGACCGCTCCGTCCCTGCGTCTTGTGGGTGAAGTCGCCAAAGGCAAAATCAACAACAGCGAGGGTTTGAAGGATAACGACGCGTGGGGAAAGAGAGCTCGTTGGGTTGCCTACCATGGGCCTGATTCTGCAGGCACACCCCAGGTGATTGCCATTCTTGATCACAGCAGTAACCTGCGCCATCCCACCTGGTGGCATGCCCGGAACTATGGCCTCCTGACTGCAAATCCCTTTGGTGTCCGGGCCTTCCGGGACAAAGCCGTGAAGGGAAGCGGCGACTTCCAACTCAAGAAGGGTGAGTTCCTGACACAGCGCTACCTGCTCCTCCTTCACGAAGGGAGTTTCGAGGGCGCCAAGGTTGAGGAGACGTGGAGCTCATTCACTGCCGGGAGCTAACTTCGCCCGACCCCTCGATTCGGCGCCACTTCGTCAGGAGTGCCACGGTCCACTGGAATTTCCGCGCAGTCTCCCTGATCAGAAAAGGTTCGTCATGTTCCTCCAATAGCTCGAATGAAGGGGCCAGTTCCTTTTTCAGCCAGTCCCTGGTCGATCCTACAGGCCAGTTACATCGGGGGGTAAACTCATCTAGCCACGTACACGGCGTGGTCAGCACCAGCTCTCCGCCCATTTTGACAAGCTCCGGGAGCCGGATCAGCAGGCGAGAAGGGTCACTCAGCCGGCAAAGAAGATTCGCGGCCAGAACCCGGTCGAACAATCCGAGATCTGTCCTGAGGTCCAATGCGTCGCCCTGCTCGAAACTGATCACCTTAGGCCGGACATTGTCCGGAACCACTACGGAGGCGACCTCCGTGAGATTTCCTTCCGTCAACCGGGATACCTGACACTCCCCTTCCTCCTGCATTTTTCTCCCCGCTTCAACAAAGGAATGCGAGTAGTCGATGGCCACCACCTCGTCGGCATTTCGCGACATTTCGAAAGCAGATCGCCCCACCGCGCAGCCGAGATCAAGAGCCCTCTCGACCAATCCGGGCGTAAACCGTTGGACGATCCGACTCGGGAAATCGAAAGCCCCGGCGGGGCCCCCAGCCCAACCATGGATCTGGTCAGGTGCCCCGTAATGAAAAAGCAGGTACTCATCCCTGAGACGCTCCGACTCGTAGACATTCTCCATTATCTTCCGATCAGGCTGGTGTCTTCGTTTGAAGCTTAATGAACCGGAGCATCATCCCCCTCCGCAACCTCACCCTCATCGTAGTAGAAATCTTCAGGATCATATTTCGGCACCGATATATTGAACAGCCTCAGCTTACCGATTCCGCGGTGCCGGCATCCCGGCTTGATCATCACTGCGGAGAAGGGTTTGACCGGCACCAGTTGCCCGTCCAACTCAAGGTGTCCCTCTCCCTCGAGAATGACGTAAATTTCGGTTGTCTTCCGATGGTAGTGACACGTCGGTTCTTCCGCGAGGTCCAGCAAGTGGACCGAGGCCGGGCCTCGGTCAGAATCAGCAAAGGCCCTCCTCACGACCCCACAGTTGCATTCCTCTTCTGAAAGACCCCCGAAATTGACTTCCTCGTATCGTTTCATCCCCATCAACTGTCCGCCAGGGCTTCCATGATGTACCTGCTTGGCCTGAAATCCTCGATGATCAAGTGCCATTTTCCGGCACGCTTCATCCGGACCTGCTTGAGGTTGAAGTTGGGAGTCTTGTGGGGAGCAAAAAGAATGTCGTCGTGGGTACTATTTTCATGCTTTTTGAACATGTCCGGAACAATATCGCCTCCCAGGTGGTCGTCCCTTCCAGTTGCGAGGTGGCAGGTCCCAAGAACCTTCTCGTCCTGAATATCCTGATAGGAAACCGGCAGGACCTGGGTCCCGAAACCCAGCTCCCCGAGGGTCCCGGTCATAGGATCATCCGCGAGGCGCCGGTTGTGAGCAGCGATCGTTGCCTCGCTTCCCTCGATGAGGGACGCTTTGACCACGTCCCGGTTAACTACATCGAGGATTCCAAGGGTTCCGTCTTCATACTTCATGGGGAATTGACCGGAGGCATCCTGGGGAACGAAGTAGACCTCGCCCGCCGGCAAATTGGCAATATCCGGGGTTCTCCCCTTACACAGCCCGTGTGACTTCTGGGCCTCTTGCCCCCCAAGCTCCAAGGAAGCTTCGAGAAGCCGCCCGTCCTCAAGGCCAAAATCAATCTCCACCTTGTCAGCGCCAGTCATCGCGAGGCGAATGCGCTCGGCATCCGCCGAGACCTCATCGTAATCAACCGCCAGACCGGATCCGAGGATGATTTCGTTCATCCCGTGCATGGTTGCGCCACGAAACCCGTATTGCTTACACTTGGCGGTCAGGGGCGCGGTCGCCGAGTAGGTGGACACACACAGGATCAGGTCGTAGTGCGGATAGATGTCCCGATCGAGGGAAAGCTCTTCGCCGGTGGTGCTCCAGACCTCGTCATCAAGATCAAGATTGGACCCCTTGGTGCAGCGGTAGGCAAACATTTCGCCCCCAGTCATCCCCAGTTGATCCATGACCCCGCCATTCAGCGTTTCATAAAAATACTTATAGGCATTTTTTTGAACCTCAAACCCATCCTCATCTAGAAAGGAGAAATCTCTGATCAGCTCCAAGGGCTCTTGAAAATCCGTGAGGATGCAAACCCTGCACCCCTCGGTAGGCTCGAACACCGTGGATAGAAGTCGCGCTGGGTCAAACGGAGGAAACTTCCTTCTGGAGGGGTCCTGCAGGACAACCTCATTGAGGTAGGAGGGGAGCGAACGGGTCAAGGACTGCATATTACCGCACCCTAAGGGCATTCTCCGACCGGGCAAGAGAAGAACAGGGCCAAAACTACCGCCCCCCTCAGGAATCAGTTCCATCCATCTCCATCCCCTTGTCCCTGAGCTCCTCAAGAACACTGGTCATATCCTTGAGGACGTCCCAGACCTCCTTTACGACGTAAATTGGTGCCTGCTGGCGAACCGCCAGGGCGATGGAGTCACTCGGGCGGGCATCAAGTTCGACGATCAGCTTTTCACTGACTTCATTCTCCGCCTCGATAAAGAGGCGCGCGAAAAACACATCACTCTCAACCCTTACTATGACGACCCGCTGTACCGCAGCGCCAAATGCCCTGAGTGCATCATTGAACAGATCATGAGTCAGAGGCCTCGGAGGCTTCCGGTCAGAGAGCGCATCATTGATGGACGCTCCAATCGCCGGTTCGATATAAAACACAATCGACTTCTGCCCGTCACCGAGGAACACCGCGCACCCTGCCTGCGTGGGCAGAAGAGCAACAGGGTCTACTTGAACCAGATCAGGCATGGCGCAAAGTTACGAACGATCCAAGTTGCGAGCGAGGAACTTCCGCCTGTTTTCCACATATTTCTCGGCCCAAACCTTCACCCCGGCCTGCTCGTCCTCACTCAAGGATCGCACCACTTTCCCCGGAGAGCCAAGAACGAGAGAGCCTGGCGGGATTTCTGTATTCATTGTGACAAGCGTGTTGGCCCCGATGATGCTCCGCTCCCCGATAATGGCACCATCCAGCACGGTCGCTCCCATCCCTACGAGGACCTCATCCCCAACATGACAAGCGTGGACGATGGCGCCATGACCGACAGTGGCCAGCTCCCCGATATAACAGCCCCGGTTACTTTCGACGTGGAGGACAGCGCCGTCCTGTATGTTGGATCGAGGGCCAACAACAATTTCATTAATATCTCCCCGAAGGGTGGTATTGTACCAAACGCTGGACTCCTCCCCGATCGTCACCCTCCCGATGAGGTCCGCACTGGCCGCCACGAAGACGCTCTCCTCGATTTGTGGCCAGTGGCCCTCGAATGGCTCGATCATCCTCCGATCTTAGGAAGGCCCCCCGAAAACCCAAGAAACGAAACCTCCGGAATTGACCCGGGCCTCCCGGAGGAACTGTGGACGTATTTGAAAGGGCATTCCATCAAACGGCATGGGGGCCTTTTGGCATCCCTATTATTCTCCGGGCTCCCGACGCAAGAAAGACGGAGGTCATGCTGGTAAGGGTGGGAAGTTCCCTGCTAACTGGACCTGTGGAATTCATCACCATCGCGCAGCTCAAGCAGACTGCCAATGAAACGCCCCGCGAGGCGTTTTTCTATGCTCAGCTCCAAGACTGCTCGGAAAAGAAAACAAAAAGTGGATCCCCCTACCTTGAGCTTACCCTTGCGGATGCCACCAGCAACTTCAGCCTCAAAGTGTGGAGCAACCATTCTCAATTCGCTGAGCTCAGTGAACTTCCCAGCGGATCCTGTGTCAGGGCGGAAGGCCGCTGGAGTCAGAATCAATACGGAATCGACGGCGCGGACTGGCAAATGCGCGGTCTCAACGACTCGGAAACCGAGGACTTCCTCCGCGGCGATCCAGCCACAGCCCGCAAACAGCAGCAAGACTGGGATCACATCGTCAATTCCTGTGCCGCCCTGACGGACCCCCGCCTGCACGCTCTCGCAAACAAGTTTCTCGAAGACTTCGGCGAACGCTTCCGTCGCGCCGCCGCGGCCCGGCGCAACCACCACGCACGTCGGGGTGGCCTCGTCGAGCACGTGTCTCAGATGATGCGTACGGCTTCTGCGATCTGCGACGCTTACCCGGACCTCAACGAGGACCTGCTTCTCTCCGGAGTCCTTTTCCACGATTGCGGCAAGCTCTGGGAAAACAACTATCCGGAAACAGGCTTTGCTCAAAACCTCAACCTGCATGGTGAGATGATGGGGCATATCCCGCTTGGGATTGAGCTGGTCAACAAGCTCTGGCGGGACCTCTCGGGATCGTCAAGAGCCAGCGCGTGGGCCACACTGTCCCCCCCCAGCGACCTCGTTCGGATTCACCTGCTGCACCTCATCGCGAGCCACCACGGCACCCGGGAGTTCGGGTCCCCGACCCTGCCCTCCACACCTGAGGCCTTCGCTCTCCACTATATCGACAACCTTGACGCAAAATACGAAATGCTGACCATGGCCTATGAAGCCAACAACGAACTCGCACCCGGCATTCTCGCCCGGCAATTCCCATTGCCAGCCAACCCCATCAGCCCCCTTCCTTCGTTCGAGCCATCCCGATAATCGAGGGCGTGGAGCCTGCCTCCATCAGCGTAGGGCCGGAACCCATCCGATCTTGGAGCGTCCGGAGAAGACCTTCCACTTCTTCCGCCCTTCGTGCTGTTGCGGCATATTTAAGGGCCGCCCCGCACGCACCAACGAGGCATGCTAGATAGCCCAACCCCGCCAGCCCCGCTCCTGCGAGAGAATAATAGAGTCCCTCATATCGCGGCCCGGAAGGTATCACGTTCGCTATCACTGCGATCATTACGGCGGCAAGAACCAGACAGCACGTACCCACCAAAAGCGTGATTGTTGCCCAATTCCTAACGGCCCGCACCAACAGGATCGCAACCACCAGGAACGGAATCTGAAAAACAGCAATCATGACAACTTCCTCGTCTCCAACCATAGCCTTACCGTAAGCTTAGCATGACAACAGCGCGATCTAATTCCGGGGCCCCTCCGCTGACGTCTGGACTTCTCGCGTAGAGCGTAGCCTTATCCTGCATTCTCCACCGCCGCGAGAATCTTTACCGCCTGCCAAGCGGCATCGACATTGTGAACACGAAAGATCTGGGCTCCACCTGCCATCCCTGCAGCCAGAATCCCGATAGTCCCGGCATCCCGGGCAGCGGGGTCTGCAATACCCAGGACATCTCCAATCACTGTCTTTCGCGAGACCGGCAATAAAATCGGGCGCTCAAACTGATGGAGGCGGTCCAGCTCACGGATGAGGAGCAAATTATCTTTCTGTTGCTTGGCGAAATCAATTCCCGGATCGAGAAGAAGATGGTCCGGGGAAAGGCCCGCGGACTCTGCCAGGTTGATCTTCTCCCCGAAGAATCGCTCCAGTTCTCCCATGACATCGTCCCATTGCTGACTGGTGCGCTCAACCTTGGGAGGGCCGGCGGTGTGCATCACCAGCAGGGCGGCTCCACTGCCCGCCACCAGCCGAGCGTTACTGTCGTCGGGCAGTCCGCTCATATCGTTGATCAATTCTCCTCCGAGATCCAAAGCGTCAGCGACAACCCCGGATCTCCAGGTATTTATAGAAAGAACAGGTGGCCAAACTTGCTCAGGATCCCGCGGCTTCACTCTCAAGAGGACCTCCCCCCATCTTTGAAGAACAGCCCGGAGTCGGGAGCATTCCTCCTCGACGGTGATCGCCGCCCGGTTGGTCCGAGCGCTCTCCGCTCCGATATCCACGATATCAGCTCCTGCTTCGACCTGAGCGCAGGCCTGCTCGAGGGCCTCTCCTGCATCGAGAGTGCCATCCCCGGAAAAGGAATCATCGTTCACGTTGACGATCCCCATCAACAGCGGGCGCCTCGGGAAATTCAGGGTCCGACCGGGAAGACGCAGGTTCATTTGAAAAAGGAGCAGGCTTCAAATCTCACAAAGGGCCTTTCTCGAAGATCTCTCACACCGAGAGGGAACTGCCATTATCCCCCGGGCCAAGCTTCTCAAGAATTGGCAGGGCGCTCTTTGCCCACTGTTCCGGGTCAGGACAATCTGACGCTCCATCTCCCCAAACCGTTCGCAGCATATCAGTATCGATGACGCCAGGGTTCAAGGCGACGGCTGCCAGATTCTCAGGCAACTCGCTGGAAAGTGCCTGAGTCATTCCCTCAATGGCCCACTTGGTAGCGCAGTAAGGGGCCACGTCTGGGGAGGTGGATCGACCCCAACCGGAACTGAAATTCACGATTACCCCCTCATCCTGCTCGATCATGATCGGAATCGTGTGTCGCAAGACATTGGCCACCCCCTTGATGTTGACATCGATCACCTCCCCGAATTCCTCACTCCCAATCTCCCAGAGCGGAGCAGGCTCATTGATGAGAGCTGCATTATTCAGGAGGAGACTCGGCGGCCCTACCTCCCGCAAAGCGGCCGCACAGAACGCCTCTACCTCGTCTTCTTCAACCACATCTACAGAGGCCAGAAAGTGATTCGGCCCGAGGCAACCGGCCATCTCCTTTACTGCTGCACCACTGCGCGCCAGCCCTGCAACACCCCAGCCTCGTTGCGCAAGGCCCCGAGCCATTGCCCGCCCCAGGCCGCGTGAGCACCCCGTGATCCATGCGACTCTCCGATCGAGCATGGCGCACGATTAGAGCCTGTTCCTTCGACTCACGAGAAAATTCTGCATTCCCTTCGCGAACGACGGGAGGCTCTCACAACTGAACCCCGGTGGAACTCCTCACTCTGGGCCGTCCGGCCCGAAGCCCCCCCCGTCCCGGGAGACCAGCTGGGGAAACCCCATGACTCTGCCTCGCCTCCACTCCCCGAGCCTTTACAACCGGGGCGAGCTCTCCCTCGGACTCAATTTGAAGGGTTTTGCCCATCCGGGGGGGCCGAAATTCCTTGACCGGGTGGCGAATCACCGCTTTCCTCCCCGCCCCGCAACCCAGATCCATCTAAACAATGTCACGAGTCTGCAGCATCAGAGGTTCCCGCGTCCGAATGGGGCGTAGAATCCACCGTTCCGGATTGGCAAAGAAAAAGGGTGGTATCGGTCGTCACGTCACGAAGACCGTCAAGCGCCCGGTTTCTCCAAACCTGAAAACCAAGAGAGTCTGGGTCCCTGAACTTGGGCGCCACATCAAGGTCAAGGCCAGTTGCAAGGCCTTCAAGACCATCAACAAGAATGGCGCCTACTCCACCCTCAAGAAGGCTGGATTAATCAAGTAAGGAGCCATCTGGCCCACTTCCCTCCAGGGACAATACGCTTCCTCAAGGGGCTCTTTCATTCTCCCGCCTCGCAGACGGTTAGGATGGCGTCCCGCATTCCGTGGATCTTCTTCTTGTCAGCAGGAACGATGGCTGCAAGGCAGCCCCCCAGTTTAATGCCTCCTTCATCGTCAACGAAGTAGTAGGGACAGAGCCTCGCTCGACCCCTCATCATTTTCCGAGAACCAG
>PBNG01000094.1 GCA_002723015.1 Roseibacillus sp.
CTTCTTGCCGGACCATCCGCGCTGGCCTCACTGGCTCGCCGCTGTCCTGATTGCCTGGGCGATGACTGCAACGGTCCTGCTCTTCTCCTCCTCCCTTGCCCGTCTTATCAAAAAGCGGGGACTGATCGCCATTGAAAGACTGATGGGCATGGTTCTTACCGCGATCGCTATTAAAATGATCCTGACAGGAATTGGCCATTTCTTCGGGATCAGGGCTTGATCCCGTTCTTGTGAGCCCTCCTCTCAGCACCGCTGATTACCTCGTGACCGATCGATTCGGATGCACCTCCGCACCCGCCTCTGGACGAGAGTCATGGAGGCGGAGGATCATTGACTATCCTGCACCAACCCAATGCCCAATCCGAATTCCACTTGTATGCGGAGTCGAAGGTGGCAATTCTAGTCACGGCACTGCTCCAACGTCGCCAATGAAGATCCCTTTTCTGGCCTTTCTCCTCCTACTGAACTCTGTCCCGGGTTCCCTTGCTGGCCCTGCACTCGAGACTGTCAGCTTTGCCCTTGGGTCCAAAGGCCCATTTCTTCCGATGCTTGAAGCGGCGAAGCGACTGGGGTGGAAACCTCGTATTGATGAGAAGAAGGCCACCGTCACATTGAACAAGAAAATATTCTCCACGGAAAAGATGAGATCCTTCGTAGATGGGAGACTTCTCGTCAGCATTGAAGACCTCACCAGCGCTGGCGCCAAGCTACGAGCCGGAAAGGATGGCGATCCCCTCAAGCTTTCCTTCGGCATCCGCTCCTTCAAGGTCACCCGTGCCAGTAAAAGCGCAAGGATCAATCTCGCCGAACAACGTCTCCAGGCATGGCAGGGATCCCGTCTCGTCCTTGACTCCAGAATCAGCTCCGGAAGAGGCCGTTCCACACCATGCGGTGAATTTGAAGCAGGCCCTTACAAGGCTCGCCGGCACTATTCCAGTCGTTACAACAACGCCTTCATGCCCTTCAGCGTGCAAGTCACCGGCAACATCTTCATCCACGGATTCAGCAGCGTTCCACGATACCCGGCATCCGCCGGCTGTATTCGTCTACCCTACCTGACCGATGGTAACCCGGCTCGTTTCTTCTACGAATGGATTGAGAGAGGAACCCCGATCTCGATCGTAAAGGAATAGCTCCCGGGGCAACTTCCCTGGCCGTAAAATCAGTGCTCAGGGCTTGATCGCATCCTCGATAAAGGACCACATCAATTCGGGGTAGAACCGATGTCCCTCAGGTCCCCAACGCAGGTCAAAATGGCCCGGTACACCCGCTCCTGCGAAGATGTCTGCCACCTGGGCCGCAGTGGCCTCCACCGCCCGCCTGCTATGTAGACCATCCTTTACACCGTGCACCAAGAGAAGACTCCGGGGCACGATGAGCCCCCCGAGGTCGGACCAGTCCCCCCAGTCCCTCAAGCCGGGCACCATGCAACAATCACAATGAAAAATAAACTCCTCCTGGCTCACTACTGAGGTGAAGGAGCATCCGGGGATGGCTACCCGGACTCGGTCATCTATTGCTGCCGTGTAGGCTGTAACAACCCCTCCCCCGGAATTACCACTCATGATGATCCGTGCCTTATCGACCGCTGGGTGAGATTCTGCCCAGTCCAGAAGGCATTGCATGTCCCACACTCTCTCTGCAATCGGGGTCCTTCCGGCAACAAGGCAATGCATGAGCTGCGCCCTGCAGGGACGATTGCCATGACGCCCCTTGGGATCAGGAACCAGCACTTCGTCGGCCAAGCCTCTGGTCGCAGGCACCAGAGCCATGAAGCCTCGACGAGCTGCCTGCTCCCCAATATTGCCCTGCCGCCCCTCAATCTTTTTCCGATGAACAGCATCATGGTAGGCTCCGGCATAGGAATGAAGGCCTAGCGGGTCATGCCCGTGCGGACACAGGAACAATGGAAAACACTGATTCTTGTCATCTGCCTTGGGCACCAGGAGATAGAAAGGGACCGAGATCCCCGGTTCCGTCTCGATCTCGCAAAAGCTGCGGTAATAGGATCCGTCAATCTCCACCGCCTTGCCCTGCGTCACCTTCGGGCGGAATGAGGAGAGGTCCCGACGCATGCGTGCCAAGCCCGTCAATTCCACCAATGCAGCACGGGCCTTCGTCTGCCATTCCGCAACCGCCCTGCCCTTCTGGAAGGCATGGCGCTGCTCACCCTTCTGAATCCGCTCGAGGTACTTCAGCGTCTTCTCCGGGTAGTCCACGAAAGGCTGACCTTCCTGCCCGGTGGCGATGAGACCTCCGAACAGCAATCCCACGCAAAGCATCACCTTCATCGTGTCACTGCAACAGCTCAGCTATTCTCTGGCAAGAACAGGTAATGCAGAATTAATTCCGTCCTTCATGAATACGCTCAATCCAGGCGATGGCTGCTGGCGGGACGAGCTCATGACCACCATCGAAGATAATGACCGTGGCACTCGCCGACGAGCGAGAGAAGAGAGGCTTTTTTACTCCAAAGGATGGATTGGGAGCAGCAGCCGGGAGACCATCAGGCAAACGCGCCTCGCGGGTCATGAACTCAATTTCTGCCAATCCCACCATGTCCTTGCGCTCCGCCACTTCATTAAAGGCGAGCAACGAATGACTGATCGGAACACTCCCCGTGTGTCCGTCGGTGATACCGGTCGCAATCTGCAGAGGAACTCTTCCTTTCGCGTTCTTCAAATAATGCACGGGCGAGCGCCTGCGATACTGCTCATCGACCGCGGCGCTGGCTCCGGGTCTACCTCCGCATGACTGCACGATATCATTGGAGTAACGCCGTCCGCTCTTGATGTTGTCGTGATACCACGCCTTGAGATCGGAAATAGAGGCCCATGCTGAAACCCCGGCAAACAAATCTGGATGCTTTCCCGCCATGACAAGGCAATGATACCCACCTCCTGAAGTGCCCACCAGAAAGACTGCCCTCGGATCAATCCTCGTAACTTTGCGGGCGTAAGCCACTGCGCTGACGATATCTCCGATCACCAGTTCAGACCCCGTGGCTTCAGGCCGCCTCGCCGGTCCGCGGAAATCTGGATGGATGTATGCCCAACCCTTTTTTATGCACCACTCGCGGATCGGCCTGTGGTGCCGCTGCCTGAAATCACCGGACCAGGTGTGAAGCGCAACTACCAGGGGGACCTCTTCAGCCGGTTTCGGATCATAGAACATGGCAGACTGCATCGAATCATCTACCTCGCTGCGGTAGGAAACCTCTCCGAAATCGCCGTCGTTCGCAGCAACAGGTCCCGCAAGAATCGCCACTACTATCCCGATTCTCCATGAGGAATAATCTCTCGAACTTTTCACTACTGCATGCTGACCATCGATCTGACCTTCCGTCAATGACCCACTGTGACCATGTGGCCCTGACCCCTCTATCATGCTACCTTACACCTGCTACCGACTCTCTCCCAGAGCTCTCTGGACAGCCGCAAAGGAACCCATAGAATGTCACCATGAAACACTTTATTATATTCACGCTCGCGACCGCGGCTTTGATCCACGTCGGAGGGGCCGGTCTCAAGGTTCCTCGTTCCGTTTTCAAAATGTCAGAACTCGAATCCGCCAAGACTGAGGCCATCGAAAGCGAGAAGCCTCTTATCTTCGTCTACACCGACCCGGGCACTACATGAGGACCTTGTCTGGCCACCAGTTCGGAGGCCTTCAAGTCATTTCGTAGCGTCGGTGTAGTGGTCTTTGCCAACTCCCGAACTGAATCGGGACTACTCCCTGCGGGAGCAATGGAGGTTAGGGCCAAGGGAGGAAACTCCACCCCCATGGTCCTCGTGACAACTGCTAACGGAGCAAAGGGCATCGACGCCATTCCCTACGCCAGCCTGAGAAGTAACATGCGTAAGTCGATTAGGACGCTACGGGCCTCTCTGAAAGAGACGGACGTTCTGGGAGGGAAGCCTCTTGCGAAGGCTCATAGAACTGAAGAACCCTCCCCCGCTGATCTTCCCGAGTTCATTGATTGGACCAATATCGCAGGAAAATCCATTCATGCGGCAGTGTCGAAGGTCGAGAATGGCAAGGTGCTTTTCCTGATGCCAAATGGAAAGACCGTCTGGTACGATATTTCCAAGCTCTCCGAGCAGAGCCGGAACGAGCTCCCGAGGCCATAAGACTCCGATTCTGAAGGTTTTTGAAGCGCTTCCTCCAGACGGGGAGGAGCGCTTTTACTTCGCGAGCGAAAACCCGACTGGGTTCTTCACCTCGATCCCCCAAACCAGACTTTGCGGGTGCCTCCATGCATATGGAGCTTGCCTTCACCACTGGCAATCATCAGTGCGACCATGGCGTTTCCTATCGGGGCCAGGCCGAGATATTGGTCACCTCCGATATTACGCTTTCCACCAAAATAGGATACTGAGCCAGCAGCATTGCGACTAAGCTCAAGGAAGGGCCGCCATTTCCTCATGACTTTCTCATGTCCTTCCGGCAGTGCCCCCCTGAGTCCGGCAAATCCATAAATCAACCCGATCGAGGACATCGCATGTGCATGCCTCATCCGCCCCTGATGTTCCACCAGAGCTCCCGCCAATCGGCGCGCCATTTCATTCTCTCTGCCTGCCACCACTAGCGCCGATGCCATCGCGCCAGTCCGCGCTGATATGTCCGGACTTCGCGGAGCCCGCGACGAATAGCCCAGCGCCCCGGTATTGCCATCTACAGAGGCCTTCACCTCCCTGTAAGACCGCTCCCAGACACCCTTATTGATCTCGTATCCACACTTCTCCGCAAGCGCCCACGCCAGATGCGCCTGGACATTAATGATGACCAGTCCTCCCCCGTTATAGGGAATATCAAAGTGGTGCCCCATTTTTCCATCGGTCGTCACCCGTGCAGCAAGAAGATCACAATTCGCCTCAAGAAATCTAAAAAAGGAAGGATCACCCGTCGCGAGTTGGTATTCACCCATGAGAATAGCACTGCTGGCCGCCTGCCAGCTCTTCGGGCCAACCCGGGGATTTTCCGGATCGATCAATGCTGTACTCTTCTCGTTGATGAAACGGATGGCCGCTTTGATGGCCGGCAGGAACCGCTCTTGATCCGCAGCCAAGAGAGCCATGCCGCAGAAAGCGGACATGTAGACGTCGGCATCTCCCCCTACCCCCGGTTGCCATCGCCCATTTTTCTGCTGGCTGGCATTCAGGTATGTTGCAATTCCCGCCAGTAACTCTGCCGCCTTAAGGCGTCCGCCGGGAAGGTTCACGGTCAACGGCAAACGGGTGCCCCCGCGCCGGACCTCAACAGTCAGAACCGCCGGATCCGCAGCGTAGGCCGCATCGAAAGCATTCGCGAGGGCTTCCTGCGGACCCTTCAACCCTGTTCCGGTCTCCTTTGAAAAACGGGCGGGCTTGTGTCCTGCTGCTGAGATGATGCGATCGCCGACGCGCAACCCAGCTTGTTCCGCCGCCCCGCCTTTCCCGACATCCCTGATCAGGATTTCACTCTCCCCATCAATCAGGCGCCCGGTCGCGGAAAGCACACCAAGAGGAAAATCGTGATGATCTCCTCTCTTGCTGTTCTCCAGCTTAGGTTGATAAGGCTGGGATCCGGGATCTCCTTTGCAGGCAATCGTGGCCGAGAGCACAAGAAGGCCAATTATTCGAACATTCATAGAGCGGCACAATCGTCCTGTCTTTGCTTAATGGCGCTACATCCTGATCCGGACTAAGACTCGATTATTTCGCGTCGGCGTGAGCCCAGTCCGGGACCGAACCATCTCCGGTCTTCTCCCCGCCGAGAACCCAGCTCAAATTGAAACGTGACACCGTGGACCCTCCTTTCGGTCCACCCTCGAAATGAAGAAGCACAAGCCCCTCGGTGCCTGTCCCAGGCCTACCAGAGGTCATCGCCGAATAGGCAAATGCTCCCTTGAAGACCAGCCGCTTGAGTGGCCACGTCTTACCCCCGTCAAAACTCGCCCATACCGTGCCAAGCCTCCGTCCACCGGGACTGTCACAGTTACTGTAGAGAAGTACGTCACGACCTTTCACATTGAGCCGGGTCAAACCCGCCATACATCCATAATTGGTATTTTGTGGACCATCGGGAAGAATCTTGCAGAACGTCAGGTCCTTCCAGGTCTTTCCGCCATCAGGGCTGATCGCCGTCCAGCGCCGCCGTGGGTCCGCTCCCTCCTGGGCCCAATGCCGGCGGGAATTGTAATACACTGTTCCATCACTCAGCTCGGCAATGCTTGCCTCCCCAGTTCCATTGGCAGGAAAGGGCTCGCTGGTCTCCCAAGTTTTTCCTCCGTCATCGCTGTAGACCGCATTGGTATAGTGCTCCGGCCACTTCTCATGCGCGTTCGCCCCGGCATACCAGCGGGAGGGCCTGATAATTCGACCAGCATGCTTCCCATGGCGAAGGGTGATTCCATGATCATTCATGTGCATCGACGGAAGGTTTCCCTTGGAGTCTGGCTTGATCACTACCTCTGCCTTTTTCCAGCTCTTCCCATGATCCAGACTCTTGAAGACATGGATTGGCGCCGGAGGGTGCCGCTCCTCAACGAACGCAAAAATTGCTCCAGTGCCCTCATCAACAGTGAGGCCTCCGCACTGGAATCCCGGCTTGGAGATCATGATCTCTTCGCCCCAGGTCTTACCGGCATCGCTGCTGAGGCGAGCCTTTACACTACTGGTCCCGAAGGTAGCTACCACCGTGCCATCAAGAGCAACCACAATGTTGGGGAAACGCTCCCTCTGGAATACCTGGGCCAGTTCCATGGTGGGCTTACCAAGATGAGCTTCGATCTTGCCCTCGGCGGGCAAGCCTGTGGCAGTGGCTCCGTCCTCCGCCAGCCCCCCGCCAGTGAGACCCCAACCACAAAGGGTAGTAAGAATCAGACCGCGGACCATCTTTTCAAAGGTGTGTGTATGCATGATAGCTTGGTAGGTTGACAAGGAGCACGATCCCCATTGCAGTGTTCGCCTGCTCCCATCCATGAAGGCCCTACCACTCGTCCAGCCTGCAGGCAAGCGGAAGAAACCCATATCTCGGGGCGCCCTCGCAACGATCTCAATCTTCCTCGGAGCACCCATCGTTCCCCTTCTCGCGGATACTCCGTTTCAACCTCCACCTTTCAAGGTCAGGGATGGTTTTGAGATCACTCTCGCGGCCGCCCCTCCGCTTCTGAAATATCCCATGATGGCCTGCCTGGATGACATGGGTAACCTCTACGTGGCGGAGAGTGATGGGCGCAATCTCACGACCCGCGAAGAAATAGAGAACGAACTCCCTCGTTTCATTCGCCGCCTCACCGACACCGACGGAGACGGTATTTTTGACCGGAGCACGATCTTTGCCGACAAGATGACCATGCCCGAGGGAGGCCTCTGGCATGACGGAGCTCTCTATATCGTCTCCGCACCCTATCTCTGGAGGCTGGAGGATACTGACAATGACGGCAGGGCAGACAAGCGTGAAAAAATTATCGGGGAGATGGAGTTCGACGGTCGTGCGAATCAACACGGCCCGTATCTTTGTCCCAATGGGCGACTTTACTTCAGTGGAGGCCACTTCGGTTATCAGTTTACTGGTATTGATGGAACTAGGACTGGGAAAAGCCGCGCCGGTGGAATCTTCTCATGCCTTCCAGACGGAAGTGATGTTCGCATTGATGGGCAGGGACCTATCAACCCCGTCGATGTGGTCTTCACGACGAGCGGCGAAGTTCTCTCCACAGCAGCCATCTACGACAGTTTTGGAGGCCGGCGTCATGATGCCCTGATCCACTGGTTCCCGCGCGGGCTCACCCAGAGACTCTATGGCGAGCCTTTACTACCCCGGACCGGACACCGCGTCCCCGCAACCATCCGGTGGGGACAGGTTGCCCCCGCCGGGATGCTCCGCTACCGGGGAACACATCTGGGAGATGATTACCAAGACTCCCTCTTTGCCTGTCACTTCAATTCCAACCAAATACGCCATATTCGACTGAGCCCGGACGGAGCAACCTTCACCGCGAAAGACACCGAGTTTCTTTCCTCTACCAGCCAGGACTTTCCCCCGGCCGATATCGTTGAGGATGCCGACGGAAGCCTCCTCCTGCTGGACACGGGAGGATGGCTCAGCTGGGGCTGCCCTCATTCCAAAGCTGCCAAACCCGAGATTCTTGGAGCCATCTACCGAATCCGCAGGCATGGCGGTGCATCTCCATCAGATCCCCGGGGAATGACAACGCCATGGACGCGACAGACACCCACGCCTCTCGCACGCTTGCTGGCAGACTCCCGCCCTGCCGTACGTGATCGGGCCCAGTCTCATTTGATCGCCATGGGGGACGAGGCCTTTCAGCCCCTGGCCCATCTTCGTCTTCCAGACATTACGGCGGATGCCGCTGTCCGCCGAAGAGCGGTCTTTACGATATCACAGATCAAGCACCCGGGTGTCGGCTCGGAGCTTCGGTCGTCGCTACAGGATCCCGCCGCTGAAGTACGACGTGCAGCTGCCCGCTCTCTCGGGGAACTACGGCTTGGTGAAGCTATCCCGGAACTTTCCAAAGCCCTGAAAGACGAGGATCTGCTCCTTCGACGACTGGCAGCCACCGCCCTGGGACGAATCGGGAACCGAAAGGCCATCGAACCACTTTTTCTTTCGCTGCAGGCGGACTCCCAGCCAGCCTTTCAGCACGCCGTACGCCTTGCTCTCATCGAAATTGGTGATGCCAAGGGGTGCCTCCCGTGGCTTCAGGGTCCTACCCCTCACCATCAGGCGACCGCTCTCCGTGTCATGGAGCAGATCGATCCCAATTCCCTCGGGATTGAAGACGTGGTTCCCTTCCTGCGGTCCGTGCTCCCCCTGTTACGCGACGAGGCCAGACGGATCGTAGCGGGCCGCACTGAATGGAGGGAGCCCGTCTTCCGGCTCTTCCAAGAGCTTCTCTCTACCGAAAAACAGAATTCCTCGTCATCGCAGCTGGCAGAGGAAATCATAATGGGATTCTCCTCGGACGAGGAATTCCACCAGATGCTCGCCCACCTTCTTACCGCTGCATCCTCCACCGAGTCTTCCCGCTACCTTCTTCTCTCCTACCTGAGCTACCTCGACGTGCTTCCTCCCAAAACAACTTCCGCGGTGGGATCCCTTCTTAAGAACCCCTCTCGCAGGCTACGCGCCGAAGCCATCCGAATCATCGTCAAATTCAACTCCTCCTCCGAGTTCCTCAGCCTGTTGGATTCCATCGCAGGCACTTCAGGGGAAGACCCCCTAATTCGTGCCACCGCTCTCGAGGGCCTTGCGAGGCACTCCCAAAAGCTTTCCGAAAGCCAATTCGCAGTGGCGAAAGGCCTTCTGGATGACCCCGGGAGCAACCCAGAGGTCCAGCAACAGGCTGCCCGGGCCCTCAGTCACCTTGAGCTTACCAGGAAAACCCATCCTCAGGTCACGGCTTTGATCGAACTTATTGCTACAGCTACCCCCTTTTATCTTCGTCTTCTTCTTGATCCCTTCCAGCGCCTCGAACCCACCCTGTGGCCGGCCGCGGAAATCGATGCCCTCGGCTCCACTCTTGCCAGGGCGCTCCAGACGAGCCCCGGCAGCAAGAGCCTTGGAGAAAAGGATCTCGTCATTCTCACCCGTAGGTTTACCAAAGCCTATCCGGAATCTCATCGCGCTCTGACAGATCTCAGAAGCTCCAACAGGTCCGGCTTCGCGGAGAGGGAACAGCGGCTTACAGTGCTTAGCAAGGGACTAGAAGAGGGTAACGCATCACGGGGGCGAGTGCTATTTCATGCCAACCGCTCCACTTGTTCAATCTGTCACCGCGTTGGTGATGAGGGAGGAACTCTGGGGCCCAACCTCAGCCGGATCGGAGCCATCGGAAGCGCAAAGGATCTCTTGGAGGCCATCGTCTTCCCCAGTGCTACCGTGGTGAATGGCTTTGAATCCTACCTCATTTCAGACAGCAGGGACAGGACTCACACCGGGCTTATCCATCGGGAAACCATCGACGCGATCTACCTCCGGCAAGCGAATCAGCGGATCGCCCGGATACCCCGCAAAGAAGTGGTAAGTCTCACCCGTTCGACGACCTCCATCATGCCGGATGGACTGGATGGTGTCCTCAGCGACCGGGACCTTGCCGATCTGGTAGCTTACCTTCTGGTCTGCAGGTAAAAGCCGTCCTGAAGCCCGTAACCGGCACCTCCAACCGGGCTTTCAATCACCGATTTAGCTGCCCAACCAAGGGGTAAGGCTGAATAACAAGAAGACTCAAAGCGATCCATAGAGCGCCGGCCGAGGCCCATCCCTCGCTGACGGAATCCAAGAGATATCACCAGTGGCCCCAGCGCTAAAATCGCTATCATCAGTATGATGCTGATTCCGAAGGGAACTTCTCCCCCGAAGCCCTTGGGATCATGAGCTCCCTCCGTATTCGCGCACTCTCCGATCGAAAGGCTCACACTGGAATAGAGCAGCTTTGTGAAAGCATCGTGAAGCAGGGAGATGCCCGCACACCAGACGGCTCACCACCGAAACAGTGCCATCCCGGCCACAAGCAATCGTGTGTGTCACGGCCCGACACAATACAGCTTTGAAAGGGACCGCGCATAGATGTTCCCCTGAATGGGCGCGAGGCAGGAACGGAAGATTTCATCGACGTCCCCCCCAAGGTCGTTGATCCCCCGCACGTCAAAGCGCCTGCCCGGTTTGATGACCACTGTTTTCCCACCATAAACCGACTGAATAAGCACATGCCCGTCGATCACAATGGGGGCTGGAGCATACTCTCCTCTCAGACCGAGATGCTCCTGCCAGTGAATCTTCCCACTCTCCGCATCGTAGCAGGTGGCCAACCCTGACATGGACACTACCACAAGGAATTCGCCAACAACCGCAGGCGAGGGAAGGTCCCTCCCCCCCTTGCGAGGCGCATGCCACGCCATACGCGATTCTGTAACATCTCCCGAGCCACCCGGCTTCACAGCATAGGTGTCTCCCGGTTTCCCATTGACGACGTAGAGGAGACCGTTCGCAAAGTCAGGGATCGGGGAGCCCCGGCCATTGAAACCCTGACAGAACCACAGCTCCCTGCCCTTGACGGGATCATAGGATCTGACCCCAAATTCTCCGTTCAGCACCAGCTCTCTTTTTCCGTTCGCCTCGATGAGCACAGGTGTACTCCAGCCTCCCCGTGGTTTATTTTTCCGAGCGGTCTTCCAGAGAAGATCACCGCTACTCACATCCAGAGCGATGAGAGATGAGGCCCCCTCCGCGTCACAATTCTGAATTACCATCCCGTCTACGATAACCGGGGAGGCTGCGACACCCCATGGACCAGGGAAATCGCCTACCTTCCTTGACCAGATCTTCTCTCCATCAAGATCGTAGCAATGCAGGCCAGCCGGACCGAAAAAGGCGACTACCCGTGTGCCATCTGTCACGCAGGTCGGAGTGGCGTAACTGTTCATCCGGTGAGGCCTCTCGGGTGAGTCGCACCCGACAGTCCTGCTCCACAGAAGCTTCCCGCTCCGACTGTCCAGACAAGAGAGATACCGCTCACGACCATTATCAGAGCCTCCGGTCAGGAAGATCCTGTTTCCCCAGTTAATCGGCGAGGACTGCCCTTTGCCCTTCAGGGACACTTTCCAGACCACTGACTCAGGAGGCCACTTCAGTGGAGCATCCCCGGCGACGGAGTGTCCCATCCCTCCGGGACCTCGAAACTGCGGCCAGTTTTCCTCAGCGATCGAACAGAGAACCAGACCAACTGAGACCAGGAGGGCAAGGCGAGTGGGGGAACAGCAATTACTTCTCATCGAGAGCGATCCTTAGCATCGCATGGATCGTCGCGTGCAACCGCTGAAGATAAAGCCTAAACACCCAAATTCCATAATCCCCGGAACAGATACCCCCGATCAGAGCCGTGGAACCCTCAAAGCTTTACCCAGCAGCCACCTTCCACCGACTTTGCAGCCGCGTCAGTGAACTTTTGCGCAATCCACCCATCCTCAAGATCAGGGTGATTACCGGTTCGCGCCTCTCCCCTGACAATCGGAGCGAGTGAGGGAAACACCCATTTATGAAACCGGTTACCGAAACCCTCGTCGGGTTGATGTTTCACGATTTTTCTTTTCTGATCACGTGAGACCAGGGCGACTTCTCCCGACCAGCGATCAACGCTGAGAGAGGCGGTCGTGCCATGAAGTTCAAGTTCAGGTGCGAGATGCTTGCGCAGAAACGTGGCGTGCGAAAGAAGATAGCTTCCCACTGCTCCATTCGCATACCGGCAGGAGAGACTGGCGTAATCCACCGTTCCTCCCTTCCGCGTATTTTCTCCCTCAGGCATTTCATCCGTTCCCCACTCAAGCGCCTCTTCGAGGTTGATCGCGCCAAGATCCGTCTTGGAAGGCGTCAGGGTTTCTCCATGAGCGAGGACGCTGGAAGCTTCCGCCCCAATGATCCACCGCACCACGTCATAGGCATGGGATCCGACATCTGCAATCGTACCCGCAGATGACAACTCTGGATCATCCCTCCATGTGAGCGGCATGGAGGCAGGTCGCGGATTCTGCCAGCGAAATACTGTTGACACTATTTCGCCCAGGTCTCCCGAGGCCACGATCTCCCTCGCGGTCTCAAAAACGCCCACCATCCGTGTCCAGAAAGGCACAAAGTGCGCCAGCGCGGGCTCCGCGTCACGATAGAGCCCCCACATCTCCTCGGCTTCCGTTTTGTTCATGCCCACCGGTTTTTCACAAAGCAGGTGTTTCCCATGCCTCGCGCAGGCCACAACTGCCTCGTGATGCAGGGCATCAGGAGTTCCAACGATGATAAAATTTACGTCTGGATGCCCGACCACTTCCCTCCAGTCCTGCGTAGCGAAGCGGGCCTGATCCTCCCGGGCAGCCTCGTCGAGCAGGTCCTGCCGCCGGGCACAGACCGCCACGATCTCGGCCTCTTCACATTCCCTGACCTCCGCACGATACGGGGATCCAATAAAGCCCGTAGCGCCCAGCACACCCACCTTGAAGAGACAATCCGCCATCGCCATGCCTTTAGCCGAAGCTTCCCTTCCGGTCGATCCTTGATTGTATCCTTGCGCTCAGCACGGAGGGTTTCTACTAGGAAGCCAACTGCTAACGTAATCAGGCGCCTCTTAAACGAAGGTCATGCTAAAGATACAAGTCAACCTCCCCTCCCCCCGGCGACGCCTCTATCTTGAGGCGATCACCCGGCTGCAGGGCGTCGAGGCCGTCGAAGAGAATGCGGATGCGCTTGTCACTGGTAGTCCGACAGATAATTCACTTCCCACCCTGCTTGATGGTCCCCACGAAATCAGGATCGATCAGTTGCGCGAGCTCGAGCGGACACCTCTGATGCCTGCGCACCAATGGCGTTACGCCCCGAATATCATTCCGGTGCAGGATAGTCGGTCAAGCGGTCAACTGGGAGAGCCGGGCCTCCTTCGCATTCATCACTGGCTCACGGCGGACACCAGCCCTTTCTCCATGGCTTTTCATCAAGTGGACCTGTCCAACTGGTTCTTCTCGGGACAGCCCAGCTCACACTATGCACATTCCGGATCCGACTATCTCCAGCTACACCTCGGATATCCGGAATCCGGGATGAGCCTCATCGACATCGCTACCAACCGCTCCGGAAGTAGTGATTACTACTCGATGCACCTGATCGGATCTCATGGAGCAGCCTACGCAGACGACCACGAGAATAGTCATCTTCTTTTCGGAAGAGAAGGAATTCGATCTCTTATTCCTCCCGCCAATGAGGTGATCGCCATCAGGAACATGCTTGAGGAATTCTCAAACGGGATCATTGAGGACCGTCCCTGGGATGTGACTCTCGAGGACACTCGTAATGCGCTCACAACCATAACCGAGGGAAACGATGCCTGATAAAATCTACCGGGCCCTCGTCCTCAGCGTCGTCAAGCACGACTATTTGCCCAACGCCGTGGCGGCTCACCCGCGTTTTCAGCTGGTCGCAGTTGCTGACGATCCCGACCGTCCCGAGTGGACTCATGAGCGAAACAGGATTTTCGCAGACCAGCATGGCCTGCCCTACCGCCAGGATGTGGACGCTGCACTTGCTGACTGTGACCTTGTCGTCGTTAGCCCGGAGGCTGAACGCCACTGTGACCTTGCCCTCCGGGCTGCGAGGGCCGGAAAGCATATCGTGGTTGATAAACCTCTCTCCCCGACTCTCGCGGAGTGCGATGCCCTCGTCGCCGCAGTAGCGGAGTCTCAGGTCAAGTGCCTGGTCTGGAATCGAAACTTTCTTCCCGCCCTGATACAGGCGCGAGAGACCCTCAGCAGCGGCACTATCGGCGAACTGCAGGCCATTCACTGCGACTTCTATTTCTCAAAGGACGCCGGCCCTCCAAAAGGGACGAGGCGACCGGGCGATCCCCCTATCAACTGGTTGGATCGTCAACTGGAGGCTCATGCTGATGGCTCGGACGGCGGGGTGGGCACCAGAGCTCTCGGCGAACTACAGATCGAGGGTATCTACCCACTCGCCTATATCCACATGCTCGTCTCTTCCCCGGTCAACCGCGTCTTCGCCCGGACCGCCTCACATTTCCATCAGGCCAACGTGGACAATGCAGTCGATGACCTTGCCACAGTTACCCTCGAAATGGCCAATGGCTGCGTGGGGTCGCTTTCCATTGGTCGGATTGGTGCGGCAGCCCACCCCGACATCGGGGAAATCAAGCTGCATCTACTGGGAAGCAAAGGGTCACTCGTCATCAGCGAAGCACGTCCCGAGGTCGCGATATACGCACGTAATCAACCCCCGACCGAATTCAAACGTCAGCGTATTGCTGACGAGAATAATTATCTGCTCATGCAGAATTTTGTCGAGGCGCTCGAAACAGATAGTAGTACCATTCTAGATGCTTCCGGAGCCAGAGATATCGCGGCTACAGTAGAGGCCGCCCTTGACAGCGCCCACTCTGGAAAAACCATCGACTTACCCGAATGAAGGCAAATGAGTTAAGAAGACTCCTGCATGAAGGAGAACGAACAGTTCTGGGAACGTGCGTCGTTTCTCCCTCGACCAAGTGGCCGGGATTAGTCGCATCCTGCGGCCTTGATTTCGTCTTTATCGACACCGAGCACATCGCCCTCAACCGTGAGACCGTCTCATGGATGTGCCGCACATACACCGCCATGGGTATTCCGCCCCTTGTCCGGATACCTACCCAAGATCCTGATGACGCGACCGTCGCCCTCGACGACGGTGCCGCGGGAGTCATTATACCCTATGTGGAAGATCCTGAGGTGGTCCGCTCCATGGTAGGCGCAAGTAAACTGCGTCCACTCAAGGGGGAACGGGCACGCAGGGCCCTTAATGGAGAGGAACTTGAACCCGAACTCCAGTCCTACATCGAGAACCATAACTCGGATCATATTCTCCTCACCAACATCGAAAGTGTGCCCGCCATGGACAGGATTGATGAGATTCTCTCCCAGCAGGGTCTCGACTGTGTCCTCATCGGCCCTCACGATCTTTCCACCAGCCTCGGAGTCCCCGAGCAATATGATCACCCCCGATTCCTCGAGGCCTGCGCCTTCATCCTTGGCAAGGCCCGAACCGCTGGAATCGGAGCCGGAATCCATCATTGGCTAGCTCCTGAGAAGCAGGTGCAGTTCGTCGAAATGGGGGCCAACCTGCTGATTCACAAGGCTGACGCGATTTTTCTTTCGGAGGGGCTTCGGGACGAAGTTTCCCAGATTCGCGGCCTTCTCGGACAGGAATCCGGCCCCAACCATGCCGGGAGCGTCAATATCTGATCTCTCCTTTCCAACCTCAGCGCCAGACCCGAAGACGGGCAAAAAGCCTCGCTTCCTCA
>PBNG01000095.1 GCA_002723015.1 Roseibacillus sp.
AACCGATCTTTTGTGCGAAAGGATATTTTCGCCCGAAACCTCGAAATCCGCCTGTTTAACAATACGGTCAATAACCTGTGTTTTCTGATGCAACCCGGCATGTTCAGCAATCTTCAGGATAAATTCCGGAAAGGCTGTAACCATCTCCTCGTAGCGAAGAAACAAGACTCCGGGCTTCCCGACAAGCTGATCATGGAACTGACGGAAATCCTCCGCGTACTGGCCAGCATGCCGGATGACCCACTGGTCGATATCAATTTCGAGCGCCTCCCTGCGGGCTGTTAGATTTCCAAGGTTGTTCAGGGTGTGCGAATCACGAACCGAATAATAGTGGGAGACCAGACAATCCCGGGGATCTCTTAGCAGGAGAACGGAGCGATAAAGTTGATGTGAGGGTATCGGATAAGCCCTCCGCAGGGTTCCATAATAACATCCCTTGGGGTGAAAAGCCCGGGAGAGAATCTCTTTGTCGAACAGCTTCGACCCTTGCTCTGGATGAACCTTGACGAAATAACTGCAATAATCGAGATGCTGGAACCCGTTGGCCAGAGCGAGGTCGCGCAGAGCTCTTGAGAGAAACATCGAACCACACCGGTAATAACTGTAAAATAACACACTCGGTGCCCCTTCCGGGCGGATGCCACCTTCAAGGCCTTGTCGCTCACTCTTCCAGAGCCGGGAGTTATAAGCCCGGGAAAGCCTCACGTATGTTTCTGGAAACTGCTTCATGGCCCAGATCCGGGCGCGACGTGAAATGCTAATTGACTTACTCATGATTCAGGGAAGTCCCTTTTGTGGACACCACGATACTAGGTTTACGCTCCTTCTTTTCGAACTGCCAAGCGACTGACGATGCTCTCAAAACTCCGCTTCCAAAGCTCGGGGTCTGCCTCTCGCTTGAGCCATTCCCGGCCCGCCAGACCCATCTTGCATCTTTGCCCGCGGCTCATGGTCTCCATCGTTTCCACAGCTTCCGCGATCGCAGCAGGATTTGCGCTTTCATACAGCATCCCGGTCACTCCGTGTTCAACGGTTTCGGTCAACCCCCCTGAGGCTGATGCGAGCATTGGTTTCCCATGATCATAAGCCTCATAGGTCACCAGACCAAGCGGCTCCCACCACACCGAAGGAGCCAGCATCGCGCGACATCCTGCCACCAGATCATCCTTGTTACTTCCATCAACATAACCCAGGTATTGCACCTTTTTACTCCTTGAAGCAGCCGCCCGCACCATGTGCTCCTCAACCCCGGTCCCACCAATCTTCAACACGGGCGTAGAGTCGCCCATGGTTCTCTCCAGTCTCTCCCATGATTCCAGCAAGGTCCGAACCCCCTTCTCCCTGACCAGCCTTGCAAGATACAGGTAGTATCCCTCATCCCTATCCTCTGGCTCCTCTTCCCGGCAATCCCACGAGTGCCGTAACGCAAACACCTTTTCGTCAGGAAGCCCCGCACGGAGCAGAGCATCGCGCATGAAATCGGAAATTCCTATCCATCCCTTGATAGCCTCCAGCCAGCCACTTCTATGCAACCGCTTTAAGGCCAGCGCAAACAGACCTGACTTGAGAATCGAACCCTGCCATGAGCCTGCCCTGATTTCCGCCCAGTAATTCCCCTCCAGGCTCTCCTCTGCAACCCGTCTCCCGGTCCACAAGCTGCCCCCAACCGAAAAGGGGCGGAAATTATGAACATACTGGAGAACCGGAACTCCAGCCGCCAAGGCTTCCCGGTAGACCGAAGGGGAGCCAACCGGATACAGATTGTGACAAAGCAGAAGATCCGGCTCGAACTTCTCAATACGTTCTCTCAGGGCTGTGGCAGTATCCTCATTACAAAACATTCTCCGGACCTGCCCCAGCTTCCCGGGGCCGCCGGGCTCATCCCAGTCGCGGCTGTCCCACCATAGCCGGTCAACCTCAAACGCCTTCCCGGCGTGCCGGAAAATCCTCTCTGCCGATTTCTCTTCACCCCCCCGCTGCCGGTAGCGATTGAATACCTGTAAGACTTTTCTCACAACCAGTGTTTCTCTCTTTCAAAGCTGACATCAGGGCTTTTCTGCCATCAGGCCCCTGTGCCCCGGCATTACCCTCAGGCAAGAAGCTCCCGGTAACAGGCGAGATGGCCCCTCATGGTGCGGTCCCAGCTGTAACTGCGACTGTGCTCCAATCCCCTTCTGACAAGCTCAGCCTCGCGGGAGAGCGCCTCAAGGAGCGCCGCAGCACCCTCGGCCGGATCGGACGGATCAAAATACAAGGCGGCATCTTTCCCAACCTCGGGAAGGCTTGTGGCATTACTGCAGACCACGGGCGTCCCGGCCGCCATTGCCTCGATGACGGGCAATCCAAAACCCTCGTAAAGAGAGGGAAAAAAGAAGAGAGCCGCGTGTTGATAGGCAGGCACGAGAATCTCATCCGGAATCCTGCCCAGCTCGATCAGGTGGTCCTCACCACACAGGCGGCAGAACCTCTCCCGCAGTTCCGGGGGCAGGTTCGCCCCGGCCCGCACCAGAACAAAATCTGGCTCCTCCGCCAGAAATGCCGCGAACACCTCTGGCAGGATCTCAAGATTCTTGCGCGGAATTGCACTTCCGACACTGAGGACATAGGGCCGGTCGGAGAGTCTTGCAAAGGCCGCAGGAAGATCAACGGGAGTCCGGAAGATCTCCTGGTCGATCCCATTCTCCACCACTCGGATCCTTTCCCGCGGGATTCCCGTTAGCTCCATCACTTCCCCCGCGGTAAATTCGGAGACCGTGGTGAGAAGGTCAAAGCGACTCAGTCGATCGGTTTGTCTGCGGACGCGGGCCACCTGGGCTCTGGTCAGCTCTCCCGGAAACCGAAGGGGAATAAGATCGTGAACCGTGGCGACAGTCCGCGGGGAACCCCGGAGGTGGCAGAGGAGATGCCCAAGGCCATGAGAGAGCCCATGCACCACGTCGTAACTCCCTGCCTGACGGACACGCCAGCGGTAGAGCGCCCACTTGTCCAGAGCCCGGACAATCCTGGAAGGGGAAGCGGCCATCAGGCCCTTGTATGGAACCAGAGGTGTGATCTCGAATCCCCTGAGCTCCTCCAGAGCCTGCTTACAGACCACCGCATTAAGAACCCCGAAATAGCGCTGCATGCTCACGCTCCCAAACGATGGAGGGGTGGGAATCCACAGAACGGATGACATGAGCATCAGGATTTGCAGCGGGTGCCCGGAGAGACCAACGGATGGAAGCGCAGAGGCCTCTACTGAGGTTGGGCCTCCCGAACACCACCGGGGCTGAGAATCGTCACTTGGCCAGACTCTCTCCCGGAAATCAGGGCCGCCTCCTCGCGGCCCTGTCGCTCCCGGGTGAGACCCAGTGCCGCCACACCGAGGAAAACCCCGAAGAAGAAGGGGTTCGGATAGGCTGCCAGTGAAAGAACCCCAAGAACTGATGCCCCCAGAATGGAGAACGCCAGGGAAGCAACCAGGCGCAGCAGAAACACATCATAGGAAGCCCCTTTAGACATCCGGATTAGACGACGATGCAGGAAAAATAACGATGGGATCAGGACCGCGAAGGCAGCACCAATAGGCACATAGCCATATTGCAGGATGAGACGTACCGGTAGCACGTGCGCCCGGTAACCGTCTTCCCCTTGGGCGATGTCGGCCCCAAAAGGAGCCCAGTTGCCCGCTTCCGACATCATATGGAATTCCATGAGGCGGACGTGGAAGGTGCGAACCCGCAATAGATCTGCCTTTGCCCCCGAACTTCCAAACAGGTCGTAAAGAGCGCTTTGCCATCCAGGGAGATTATCCGAGATGTCATCCCCGATGACGACAAGGAGCGCCAGCACGGTCGCTACGAGACCATAGGTCGCCAGAGTCAGGATCCGGCTCCGCAGAACCACCAGCCCGAAAATCACTCCCGGAATGATGAGAAGGGGCCCCCGCTTCAGGGAAAGAACCGCTGTGGTTGCAAAGAGCAGGAAGAGAAGCACCATCACGACCATCGGAAAAAGTCGGTAGTCCCGCGGCACTCGCCCACGAAATAAGAACGGGGACAAACAGATTGCAGCACAAATGGACATCGAGGTCGAAAGGGGCCCCTGCGCGGAGAAAGGACCAAAAATTCCCTCTCCCCAGAGAAGGTATTTCAAGTTAATGGAAAATCCGGAGTGCATGTAATCATGCTCGAAATCAAAGAGGCCGAAGAAAAAGTGCCCAAGAGCATGGAACGCTGCTGGCACCATAAGAATGAGGACGAATCTGAAGAATTTCTGGACGTCCACAACTCCAGGCAAGGCCAGCGGTATTACAAAAATCAGCCCGTAGTAGGCCGAGCTGTTAGCAAGTGGCTTGAGGGCCTGCATCCCTATCCCGGAGCGGGCCAGAGCCATAGCGGCGGTTACCCCGACGAGCAGAATTGCAACACTCATAAGCGTGGTATCCCTGCGCGTCATCGGCCGCACCCGGAGGGCAAATCCGGAAAGATAATGGATGACCACGCCCAGCAACATGACCGGGGGAATCGCCAGAATGAAATAAACGTCCCGGAAATCCATGTGGAGCACGTTGGCTGTCACGAGAAGCTTCTTGGGCAGATCCAGGAACACCGCAAAGACTGCCAAGGCGTAGATCGATGCACGAGGGGCAACACACCCGAGAATCAGGGCCGGTATCCAGAGAAAACGGTAGGTCGTCCCGATGACGTTTCCAGTTCCAGTCAGGATGGTCATGACCACGAACAGGCCAAGGGCCATCATCGAGATCATCAGGACAATTGGTCCTATGCGGATAGTTCCCATCAAACGGTATCAGTTGGTCAGAGCTGCTGGCACGACCCTGACGATTCAGGCCGCGCCATTTGGGGCAGGGAGAGAGTCCCACACCTTTCTTTCCGGTTCCACACAATTCAGACCCGTAGGGCGCGGGGCATGAGGCGCTCATACATTGCTTCCGCGTCCTCACGACGACACGCCGTGGTTTCACGCAGGTAGGATTCGGAAATTTCCCGTTTCTGGCGATCGCCTTCCTCTTGTTCCGCTGACGTCTGCCTTAATCGCGGTTCAAATTCGGCCATCCGCCCCGGGGCAAGCTGCGTTTCAAATGAGGTGCCGAACTTGGAATTGAGCCCTTCCACAACCCGCGGAAGATCTTTGGTAGTCAATGGGAAATCACTCAGGATCATGTGGTCGAGGTGAGGCTCAATCGCCTCATAAAACATCACGTACCATCTCAGGGCAGATTGAAAGGGCACAAACGGCCACCTTCTGACCATCGAAGTCACGGAATCTGCGGGCTGCCTGAGGGTCATCAGCACCGGAATCCCCATTCGGGCCGCCCGAACAGTCTCTGCCGGGCTATGGTAGTGGTTTCCCACGAGAATTTTCCTCTCCTGCATGGCCCGGAACGCCCGGGTTGCAAACGAATTGGCCGAGCCGGGAAACCCATCGATCACAAGATCAAGATCTCCCGAAACGCTTGCTTCCTCCGGTAGCGACTCTCTCCTGGCTTGGAACCTTCTTCTCCTTTTCCAAGCAAACGGAATCATCAACGGCCACAGATGACACCGGCAACTGATCTGAAAGCGGACCTCGAGGGAGCCGCTGCGAAGTCTTTCTCGGAGAGGCTTCATTCGGAGAGAAAAGAGGCCCCTCGGTCTCTGGGAACAAAAAGATAATTTGTCAGGGACATGTCTCCATGGACCATAATCTCATCCAGCAACTCACGCCTTCCATCAGGGTGAAGTCGAATTATAGAATACCCGAGATTGTCCATCATGCTGATCAGGGTGTCCTGCCGTTTCTTGCGAAATGAGCCTCGCTCGGTACTAGCATCATAGACGGGTAGCAACTCTGAGATAATGACAGGCCTGTTTTTCTCGATCAGGGGAAGCATCGCTTCAAAGACCTCCAGTTCTCCGCCTTCCACGTCTACCTTGAGAACCCCAATTACTTTTTCGGACAGTTCCGCCGGAAGGTCTTCCGGCCCCATCACGGGCACCTTTATGCGACGCTTATATTCCGACTCGGGCCTAAATCCGGGCACGATGCTACCCTCTCCGCCCGTCAGTGATTTCAACCGCAGATCCACTGTTCCGGTTGATCCGGCGATTCCGAAAGGATAGATGACACATCGCTCCAGCTGGTTGAGCTGAATCAGGTTCATGACATAAAAGAGGCACGAGGGATTAGGCTCAAAGCCTACGTAGTCCCAGTCATCCTCAATCGATTTCACCGCCAGCAGGGTCTGCCCGAGATTCACTCCTACATCAACGAAGGCCCCCCCGGCCTCCCCTGCAATTTGTATCAGGTTCTCCAGCATCCAAGGCTCGTGATGCCGCCGCATCGCTCCTCCAAGCCCCGCCAGCATGGGAATCCGGAAACAGCGTCCGTTCAGATTTTTACGCAGACTGAAGTTAACTTTCTTGAGTACCAGTTGACGTAGTTTTTTTATCATCTCTCCCAGAGTCTATTCAGTTTAATGGCGCCTTTTGCGAATCTCGCCCAAGGCCTTCACCACTTCGCGGGCCCGCTGGTCCCAAGTGTGAAGATGCCGAATCCTCTCGACCGCTTTTCTTCGATCAACAACTTCTTGTGGATGTTCCGCCAACCTTCGCAGGAGCATTGTGAATTCTCCTGCATCGTCCACCACCCAGCCGATTCCCTCCTTCTCCACAAAACTGGCGAGTACCTCTGCACTTGAGGAGACAATCAAGGGTACTCCATGCGCAATGGATTCGTAGACCTTCACCGGCATGACGAACCGGTGATACTCCACAGCTTCCCAGACGCAGAGCGCGATATCCGCCTCCTCGTAATGCTGGTCCAGGTCCTGGCCCTGCGCGTGCAGGACTTCTGGTCCATCAGTGTCGCTAAAACTGTAGAGGTTGCCATAGAGTTTCAGCGCTCTCTCACGCGTGATCACCTTGAGACTGATATTCTTCTCTTCTGTGACTGCCGCAAAATACCCGCGTAAATCATATATTGGTGGAGCAATATTCCCCACATACAAAAGGTTGATTCCCCTCTCCGGATGGAAATCCCGGACCGGATTTTCCCGCGCCTCACCTCCCGGGGGCAGAGAGAGAGTTTCCGTCTCTGCAAATGGAAGAGGCAGGTAGTCGACCATTCGGACGTCCGGAAGAAAGAGGATATCGAGGGATCGCTGGTAGCGCCTGAGTTCCTGCCGGCCAAACGCTGGAATACACTTGTTCTTGATAAAGGGCCGCAGCCCCCCTCCCCCCGAGCGCTCAAAGCCCCAGTGGATATCACGGTAGAAAAGGCCTGTCGGAATTCCGGCATTCCGCACAGACTGAACCAGGTCGTAATCGAAGTTCATCCTAAGGGGTTTCTTTCGAAGCCAGGTCAGGGCTGGCGGCACATTGACTGACTCCGAATAAAACACTCCCTCGTTCGCAAGGGAGCTGATCCGCCCCTCAAGATTTGCCCATTTTTTTTCCCGCTCGGGTCCATTCCCGGTTATTTCGAGGACTTCTTCTCCGATCCGGGAGAACGCCTCGCGCATCCGGGCTGGTCGAATCAACGACGCAACGTTGGATTCGACATGGAGTCTCTTGGGGTGATGAAAAATGACCATGCTATCCTATAAAGTCCATGGCTGGCCCTGGGGAAGGTTCCTCAAGGGTGCCCACGAGGCCCCTGATCAAGTCCTCTCATTTTTTTCCGAATCGCTTGCCAGTATGCTGACAAGTCATTCCGGAAAAGCATCGCGAGAGGAGGAATGAGGAGGATCGACATGAGCGTGGCGGTTGTAGCTCCAACGAGAAATGCGTTGTGCATGGGAAGATACATCCTGACCACCGCTACCACGGCCCCAGCAGCCGCAATGAGCAAGAGTATGATTCCAACCTGCCGGTAGGGCATGAGCTTGAACCACCTCGTTTCCAGGAGTCGACTGCAGTGACACAGGCAATAAGGGAACACATAGCCCCAGAATACGATGACGGTTCCCCACGCCGCCCCCTGAAAGCCCAGATAGGAAACCAGAGGGTAACTCACTACGATATTGAGAACAAACGTTCCGAGCGCACGCTTCAGAATCAGGTCCGTTCGACTGGCCGCTTGGAAAATAGCCGCAAAAAAAACGAGACGTGCGGGCAACAGCAGAAGATAGATCCGCAGAGGCCCCGCGCTCTTCTCGTAACTCTCCGAATACAGAACGGTCATTAGCTCTGGCGCGACCACAAAGAGAACTCCGCCAATCGGGAGGAGTACGACTGCAACCTTACGTGCCGCTTTTCTCCATAAGAGCAGCGCCTCTTTTTTATCATTACCTTTGTAGAGGGCCACCAGCTCAGGCAGGACTATCGCGGTTGCAGGCACAGTGATCATCTGAATAAACGGTATTTCCATGGCCCCATTGGAAAACACCGCAAAATCCTCCCGGCTGCACAACATCGACACGAGAACCTGATCCACTCCCATCGCCAGTTTTTCCAGCATCAGGGCAAGTCCAATGGGCACCGCATATTTCAGCTGGCTCGACATCCCTTGAAGCGTTGGCCGCTTTTCCGCTCCCCCCGGCACGGCACGCAGCATGAGAAACAGGCCGCAGCAGAGCACGATCGCTCCGGAAACCGTCGTGGCTCCTACCGCGCCTGCTGGCCCAGCCGCAAACAGCCATACCACTCCCAGAACCAGTCCCACCCGGGCTAGCCTGGTAAAGAGAGTGTGAACCAACAACCACTTGACCTTGCCTTGTACGACCAACACCGCACTGACCGCGGTTGTTGGAAGAAACAGCACTGGATAGAGAGCAAAGAGCAGCAGGGTCTCCTCGAGTTCAGGGTTGGAGAACTGACTGGCAATCAGCCGGTTTCCCCCTAGCACCAGAAATAGTGAAAACGCCCCGCCAAGAGCCCCGAGAAGAATGAGGTTTTCCAGCAGGACCGCCCGGAGCCTGCTTGCCTCCCCAGGAAGAAAATAAAAAAGTGCCGCCGGAAGGCCTAGTCCCAGAAGCGGCCCGACAAACTGATAGACCAGAAGAGTTTGCCGGTAGGTCGCATAGTCAACCTTGTCAAATACCCGTGATAGCACAGCCGCGATCGCCAGCATTCCGAGGGCCGCGAGTCCCTTACTCCCAGCGAACGCTATGGTCTTTAATGTACGGGATTGGCTCAATTCGTGAACACAGTCCTTTTCCGAACTTCCCCCTGTTTTCTTTAAACTGGGAACCTGTACCGCCCCTTGCCGCGAAGCTCATCCTTAAGCGCCACCAATCCGAGAGGCGTCCAGAGGACAACTAATCTCCTACCGCTCGAAAACCTCTACCTCCACCACATGAAAGCCCAGGTTGGCCGTGTTTTTCAGGCCATTAATTCTAATGTAGCGAGCCTTCGTGTCCTCTAAGTCGATCTCCTGCCATCCGGGATCCACTTTTTCAGCGCTGTGTACGACCTCCCACGATTCCCCGTCATTCGAAACAAGCAGCCTGTAGCTGTACTTTCGCCTGTCGAGGTCGTAGAGAAGAATCCGCACCTGTCCGATGGAAAAGACAGCCCTGAGATCCACTGAAAAATTGCAGGGGAAATTCTCAAAAGCGAACCCCTCCTTCGGGTTGTATTCTGTCCTCCCATCGATCAACAGTTCGGACCTGCGCGCTCCCCAGGCCCGCGCACCTCGGGAAGCCGAAGCGAGATCCTCTCGCTTCTCCTTCAAGGCCTCCTCCGCAGCCGAGGTTTCCAACATCGCCTTGACCTCTGGGAGATCTTTCACCCGCTGCTCTTCCTCCTCGACGACGAGCGCATCCTTAATCTTACCAATTCGTGTGAGTCTCCGCTTTTCTGTATCAAGAGCCCGAAAGTAAATGCTCAGGGTCGCCTTGAGCTTCCCGGCCCGGGCCGTCTGGATTTCAGAAATGCCGCGCTCCCAAGTCTCGCGGACCCTTTTCAGGCGGTAATCCACATCCGGAGGCAGGGGCCCCGGGTCATCTCCCGCTTCGACGAGTTCGATCTCATCCAGAACCTGAGCCGCTGGTTTAAGCCTTTCCGCCCTCGCCAGCTCTGCCTTTACTTTTTTCAATGAGTCAATGTAACGGAGGCGTAACTTCCTCGCCGCATTTCCATACTCATCAAGCTCGGCGTTCATCCTCTTTTCGAAAGAGGCTCGGTACTTTTGAACTGTCTCCTCGACGTCAGCGACCCCGACCAGCGTCAGGCACATGCTCACGAGGACAATCCGAAGAGAACCGCTGAAGGAGAATTTCATCACAGGGACAGCATAGTTTTAAGTGTCATACGTAGTCCGGGCGTTCAAGGGAATTACCAAGATTCCTCTACAAGCCGAGAAACCTTTCCTTCTGGCTCTCGCTGGGGATGGCGCAACTTCTACCCTGCAAAATCTTATGCCGATTTCGCGCGATAAACCGATAGCATAAATCACGAAGTGGTCGGGGTATACACAGACATATGCTGGAACTCACCCGATATCCCGGCAACTTCCTTGCGACCCGGAGAACCGCCGTGCTCCGCTCATAGAACCGCGTATCTTCAATAAAATACATGGTATCCATGGACGGCTCCGTAACTCCATGTTCTGCCAATAACCCTCTGCCTGCATCAGACTGAATGGCGGCGAAATGAAACCGCCCCTTGACATCCCTTTTTAGGACGAATTGCACAATGGCTGCACAGAAGCTGCAGTCGCCATCGTAGAAAATCACATTCATTCCTCTCTATTGTCTTTCACTCTTCAAAAATTCCTCAACCGCCTTCACAACCCAATCCTGCATCTCTGTTCCAAGCTCGGGATAGACAGGTATGCTGAGCACCTCTCCTGCTAACTGATGCGCGATCCCATTCCCCTGCCGGCTCTCCGCCGGCAGATCGGCAAAGCACTCCTGCTGATCCATCGTGAGTGGGTAGTAGACCTCGCTCCCTATCTCCCTGTCCGCAAGATGCTTCCGGAGAAGCTCCCTCTGCCCCTCTCCCCTGACCCGCAGGGTAAACTGGTTCCAAATGTGTTTATTGTGCTCATAGGGCACAGGGAGAACTATCCTCGCCCTGCCAAGAGCCTCTTCCTGAGTCGCGGCGCATCCACAATGCTCCGGAGACGCAGATACCACTCCATCAAGAGCGGACAGTTTCTCAATGTAGTAGGCCGCATTTTCCTGACGAGCCTGACTGTAGCCGTCATAATGATGAAGTTTCACTCTTAAAAGCGCCGCCTGCAGGGGATCCAGACGGAAATTACCCCCTATCTCCCGATGAAAATATTTGGGCTTGGAACCATGCATACGGAGTATCCGCGCGCGCTCTGCCAGACCGTCATCATTGCACACCACCATACCGCCATCACCAAACCCTCCGAGGTTCTTGGACGGGAAAAAACTGAAGGTTCCAAAGTCTCCCATGGCCCCGCATCCCTTGTCCCGGTAGCGGGCACCGATGGCCTGCGCGCCATCCTCAATAACATGACATCCATGCTCTGCGGCAAGGGCCATGACCGCATCCATCTCGGCAGACTGTCCAAAGAGATGCACGGGGATGATCGCCTTGGTTTTCTCCGTCATCTTCCTCGCCGCATCCTCCACATCAATGTTGAAGCACACCGGACAGGCATCGACGAACACTGGTGTGGCTCCCACTCGCGATATGCACCCAGCAGTCGCAAAGAAAGTAAAGGTCGGGCAGAGCACTTCATCGCCCGGGCCAACATCCAGCGCCATCAATGATAGCAGGATGGCATCTGTGCCCGAGGAAACCCCAATCCCATGCCTGGCACCAACAAAGCCAGCTATCTCCCTCTCAAACTCCTCAACCTCGGGACCCATGATGAATCGGCCCGACTGAAGCACCCCGGCGAATGCAGCGGTCAGCTCTTCTTCGAGCGGCAGATTCTGTGCGTTGACATCGAGAAGTGGTACTTTCATGGTTTTCGGTCCGATCGTGTTGAGGAAGGGGCTTAAGGCTGTCTTCCGTTCCTGATTTCACGATAACTTCGCTCTCCCCTTGTAAGCCGCTGGGGAAGTGGCTCTTCCTCATCCAAATCGAGACAGCGAACGCCCCCTTCATCGTGCTCCCGATAACGAAATCCACTCTCGGGGCAGACCATAACGCCCTCCTCGTCCGGGTTTTCCAGTCTATGGCCATGCCGAGACATCCACCCCTTGATCGCTCCGGGAACCCCTACTACCAGGGAGTAGTCCGGAACACTTCGAGTTACCACTGCTCCAGCTGCAATGAAGGCGTAGCGCCCAATCGTTACTCCGCACACAATAGTGGCATTCGCGCCAACTGATGCCCCTTTCTTGATTAAGGTAGATTCGTAAAGCGTCTTTCGACTTACCTCGGAACGGGGATTGGTCACGTTAGTGAGGACACATGAGGGACCTAGGAACACATCATCCTCAATCGTGGTCCCGGCATAAATCGAAACGCCATTCTGGACCTTGACGTTAGATCCGATCACTACCTCATCAGCTACCATCGTATTCTGCCCAAAGGAACATCTCTCTCCAATCTTCGCTCCCCCACAGATATGGCTGAAATGCCAGATGCGGCACCCCTCTCCTATCTGGGCACCTTCATCGATAATCGCACTATCGTGAGCCTTATAATTCATTTTCGCATCACCTTTTCAGCTTCTTCCAATACCCGCACCGTTTCAAAGCCATTTCGCCCATCTGAAACTGGCCCTTTTCGCTCCCGGCAACACTCTAGGAAATGTTCCAGCTCCAGGCGCAACGGCTGGGCGCTTCCTTCAAACAGGATCTCCTCTCCCCGATCATGATGATTACCTTCGAGGTCAACCACCTTGTGATGCATGACAACCTTGCTGCCGGCTTCATCAAATACCAGCATCCCCTTCTCCCCTCCTACGATTAGCTCGCGCTCCATTCGCGGCCACAGCCATGAATTATGAAGAGTCGCCTTCACCCCACTCGGGAAGCCAAGGTGAAGGTAGGTATCATCCTCCACCCCGGGCGTAATTGCGGCGTGTCCCCATGCCTCGATCTGATCTGGAGACTCCCCCGCAAGGACAAGGAGGACTGCTACGTCATGCACCCCAAAGCTCCACATTACGTTTTCGTCCCTGCGGATCCGCCCCAACTTCGATCTGCGCTGATGAAGTGTGTAGACCTGACCCAGTTTTCCGGCACGCAGGAAGTCCCCCATAAAGTTCACAGCTGGCTGGTAGAGCAGGAGATGCCCAACCATCAGGATGCGATCACCCCGCTCTGCGAGTTGATGCAGCGCAAGTGCTTCAGCAGAATCAAGAGTCACAGGTTTTTCAACTAAGATATCCATCCCTGCCTCGAGTGCCCTCCGGGCAATGCCAAAGTGGGTTGCCGCGGGAGTCGCAATGGCAACCGCATCGTATCCAGCGGCGAGCAATTCTGTATCGTTATCAAAGATATCTATCCCGGGAGCTTGCTGTGAAGCATGGGAACGATTCTCGTCCACGGGATCGGCAACTCCAGCCAGAACCCCCAGCTCCGCAAAGTTACGAACCAGGTTTTTTCCCCAGTGTCCCGCGCCAATAACTCCAACTTTCATGGATCACCTTATCTCTGAAACGTGGTCATGATCCCACGATATCGTGCATGCGGATCACACCCTGCAGGATCCCTTCCCCATTCGTGACCGGAAGGGCATAGACCTTCCGATCAGGATTTTCCATCACCTCCAAAACCCGGGAGAGCCGCTCTTCCCCGGCGATCGTCACCGGGGTCTCTGTCATGATGGCATCGGCGGTTGCATCATAGGATTTTTCAAGCACCGCCCTGCGGATGTCCCCATCCGTAATCACCCCGAGGAGCTCTTCCCCAGAGCCCACGACGCAGACCAGTCCCAGAGGGTATCTTGTGAGAGCCGCCACCACCTCATCCAGACTGGCTTTGCTATCAAGAGCGGCGACCTGGGACCGTGGCTGCATGACATCACAGGCCCTGAGGAGGAGCCGACGGCCCAAGACCCCCCCGGGATGCAGGACCGCAAAATCCTCCTCGCTGAATCCCCGCTCCGCCTGCAGGGAGGCTGCCAGAGCATCTCCGGCCACTAGCGCGAGCGTGGCGCTACACATCGGAGCAAGGTTGAGAGAATCTCCCTCCTCGCCGATCTCGATGGGAATGACAAGGTCCAGATTGCCTCCCAAGGATCCCACGGGCTTACCCAGCATCCCGATGGTCCGGACGCCAATTTCCCGCAGGCTCGGCAACATGCGCAGAAGCTCTTCGGTTTCCCCACTGTTAGAAACAAGGATGACAATGTCTCCGGGACAGATCACGCCCATATCTCCATGAAGAGCCTCCGCCGCGTTAAGAAAGACAGCGGGAGTCCCCGTGGAAGCAAGAGTTGCAGCCGTCTTGTGGCCGACGATCCCTGATTTACCAACCCCCGTGACAACAACTTTTCCAGCCCCCTCAAGGATCATGTTTGCCGCATGACTTACCGCCCCTTCCGCCGATTTTCGAAAACGCTTGAGGGACTCCTCTACCGCATCAATGAGCTTATGAAATGGTTGCCGTTCCATAATTTGATTCCTGCGCGATTTTGGGAGATAACGCCACCAGAGCCCCCTCTAGGCCTTCACCACCTGCCCCTTCCCGGGGGTCAATCCTGCGCCAGCTATCGCATTCCTCGTATCAATCACCAGATCCGCATGTTCAAGTAATCCTTCCAGGTCGAAGGCCCGGTGATTCGTCGCGATCACAATGCAATCAAAGGCGGCAATGGTTTCCGGATGCCATGTCACTGATCTGGTCCCAGTCCACCGCGCATGTTCCCGGGTCGGGAGAATCTCCGGAATGTGAGGATCATAATAACTGATCTCTGCTCCGAGTTCTGCCAGCTGGTCCATCAGGTCAAAGGCGGGCGACTCGCGCATATCATCGACGTCTTCCTTGTAGGCGAGGCCCATGAGCAGGATCCGGCTTCCCTTCACGGATTTAACTCGGTCATTCAGCGCCTCCATGGTCCTTTGAACGACCCACTGCGGCATACTGTTATTGATTTCACCCGCCAGCTCGATGAACCGGGTATGAACGCCATACTCCCGCGCCTTCCAGGTTAGATAAAAGGGATCGATGGGAATGCAGTGCCCCCCAAGTCCCGGCCCGGGATAGAACGCCTTGAAGCCAAAGGGCTTGGTGGAGGCCGCCTCGATGACCTCCCAGATGTCGATCCCCATGTGGTCTGCAGCGACCTTCAACTCGTTGACGAGTCCTATATTCACGGCTCGATAGATGTTTTCCAGCAACTTGGAAAATTCGGCAATCCGGGTGGACCGGACAGGAACCACCTGGGAAATAACCGCCTGATAGAGGGCCTGCCCGACCCGCGCGCAGTTCGCAGTCGTCCCGCCTACCACCTTGGGAATAATGGTCGCTGAAAAGTTCGGATTTCCCGGGTCCTCCCTCTCCGGTGAGTAGACAAGAAAGAGATCCTCTCCCACCGTCAATCCTGTTCCCTCAATTCGAGGGCGCAATTCTTCTTCGGTAGTCCCGGGATACGTTGTGCTCTCCAGACTCACGATCTGCCCCACCCGGAGATGCGGCACAAGACCCTTAATGGTCCCCACGACAAAGCTCAGGTCGGGCTCGTTGTGATCGTCCAGGGGTGTCGGCACACACATGATAAGGGCATCGGCCCGGGAGGCCTCCGAGAAATCCGATGTCGGCTCAAGGCGCCCGTCCTCGACGGCCTCCCGGATCGATTCCCCGGGAATATGCTCGATATAGCTCTCTCCCCCCTGGAGGGCCTTGACCTTGCCTTCGTCGATATCCAGGCCAATGACGCGGAACCCTCGATCCACAAAGCCAAGGACCAACGGAAGTCCCACATACCCCAGACCAACGATACCAACCACCGCGGATTGGCCCCCGATTTTCTCAATCAACTTGTCTGCCTGTGTCATGGTATTGCTAGAGGATCATCCCTGCGCCCACCGTCTCATTGCTGCCAGAGTCAATCAGGATAAACGATCCGGTGTGCCGGTTCCGACGATAGGGATCATGCAACAGCGGAGCAGCAGATCTCAACTTGATTCGACCAATCTCATTCAACTGAAAGGAATCTACGTCTTCCTGCTTGCGGAGGGTATTGATGTCCACCTTGTAGCGAATCTCCTCGACGATGGCCTTGGTTTCTCTCGTTGTGTGTCGAAGGATATACTTGCCTCTCTGGCGCAAGGGCTTCTGTGAAAACCAGCACACCATGGCATCGAGATCCTGCCCCACTACTGGCTGGTTATTGGGCTTGGCGATCATGTCGCCTCTCGAAAGGTCAATCTCGTCCTCAAGGGTAAGACAGACCGACTGCGGGGCAAAAGCCTCCTTCTTCTCTCCCTCAGCGGAATGAATCCCCTTTACTCGGGTCGTAAAACCGGACGGCAGAACCGCGACTTCGTCTCCCGGCTTGAAAACTCCCCCGGCGACCCGGCCCGCATATCCCCGGAAATCATGCCACTGATCACTCTGCGGCCGGATGACCCATTGGACGGGAAAGCGGGCATCCACGTGGTTCTCCTCGCCACCAATATAGACATTCTCAAGATGATAGAGGAGAGAGGGGCCCTCATACCACGGAGTCTCCTCGGAACGCTCGACCACATTGGTTCCCTCAAGCGCTGAAATCGGTATGGCCTGAATTCCCACGATACTGTCGAGACGGGAGGCAAATGACTCATACTCACGTACGATGGTTTCATAGGCCTCCTGCGAATAGTCAACGAGGTCCATTTTGTTTACCGCGAGGACGACGTGCTGGATACGAAGGAGATTGGCAATGAACGAATGCCGCTTGGTCTGTTCGATGACTCCCTTCCGAGCGTCGACGAGAACAATCGCCACATTGGCGGTGGAGGCCCCGGTAACCATGTTGCGTGTGTATTGAGTATGCCCCGGGGTGTCCGCGATGATAAACTTGCGCCTTGGAGTCGCGAAATAACGATAAGCGACATCAATAGTGATGCCCTGTTCCCGCTCGGCCCTCAGCCCATCAGTCAGGAGCGCCAGATTAACATGCATGTCACCCCGCTTGCGCGAACTTTCCTCAATCGCCTCGAGCTGATCCTCAAAGATCGATTTTGAGTCGTGAAGCAGGCGTCCAATCAAGGTCGACTTTCCGTCATCCACTGATCCCGCCGTAGTGAATCTCAACAAATCCATTGTGTATCAGTTGCGTTGCTTTTGTTTTGCTCCACCGGAACAGCATCATGCGCTTTGTTGCAATGGCCCGGAAGACCCGGGGCTTAGAAGTAACCCTCTTTCTTACGGTCCTCCATCGCGGTCTCGGACCTTTTGTCGTCGGCCCGGTTCCCTCGCTCTGTCTGGCGAGCCGCCGAGACTTCCTCAATGATCTTCTCCATCGTGTCGGCGGTTGACTCTACCGCACCAGTGATGGTGGCATCCCCCATGGTCCGGAAACGAATCATTTTGTTCTCCACCACCTCACCTTCGCGGGGTTGCACAAAATCAGAAACGGCAAGAATGGTTCCATTCCGCAGGACGGTTTCTCGTTCATGCGCGTAATAAAGGCTTGGTAATTCAATACCCTCTCTCTGCATGTACATCCAGACGTCCATCTCGGTAAAATTCGAAAGGGGGAAGATCCGGAAATGCTCCCCCTCATGTTTTCGCCCGTTGAAAAGATTCCACAACTCAGGCCGCTGATTCTTGGGATCCCACTGCCCGAAGTCATCCCGGTGGGAGAAAAAACGCTCCTTGGCGCGTGCCTTCTCCTCATCACGTCTGCCACCACCCAGTGCCGCATCGAAGCCATTCTCCTCGATCGTATCCAGCAGCGTCGTGATCTGCAGGCTGTTCCGCGACGCATTCGCAGTTTTTTCTTCCTCAACTTTACCCTCGTCGATCGACCTTTGAACCGAGCCCACGACAAGGCGAGCCCCCAGCTTCTCCACAAAAGCATCCCGATACTCGAGAGTCTCCGGGAAGTTATGACCGGTATCGATGTGCACGAGAGGGAAGGGCAACCGGGCGGGCCAGAAAGCCTTACAGGCAAGATGGGCCATGACGATCGAGTCCTTTCCTCCCGAGAACAGGAGCGCGGGATTTTCAAACTGGCTCGCCGTTTCCCTCAGCACGAAGATGGCTTCCGCTTCAAGCTGGTCGAGGTGACTTAGTTGGTAGTCAGGCATGAGACTCTTTGGTGGCATCCACTGAACGCTCAGCGAGGTAGGTGAGAAGGATCTGCGCACAGTCCTCCGCACTGAGGGAGTTTGTATCAAGGACTAATTCCGCCTCGTCCCCGGGCTCCTCGAATCCGCTATCCTTACCGGTAAAATCTGCGATTCCCCCCGCATCAGCCTTTGCGTAGAGCCCCTTGGGATCCCTCGAGGCGCAGGTCGGATAGTCTGCTTTTACAAACACCTCCACGAAGTCACTCCCGATGATCTTTCTCCCGATGGCGCGCAGACTCCGTCGCGGCGTAATCGCTGCGACTATTGTGATGATTCCAGCCCCGCAGAAAAGCCGCGCTACCTCGGAATTGCGTCGAATATTTTCCTCCCGGTCTTCGTCCGAAAAACCGAGGTTGGAGTTCAGTCCGGCACGGAGGTTATCGCCATCGAGGATCACAGTGAAACGTCCAGCCCGGTTCAACTCACGCTCAACGATGTTGGCAATGGTTGACTTCCCTGAACCTGAAAGCCCGTATAACCAGAGAATGACTCCCTCCTGCCCCAGCATTCGCTCCTTGTCCTCTCTCGTCAGGAAACGGTTGAACTCCGGATGGATATCAGTATTGGGCATTCGTCATGGAGGAGGTTATTAGCGCGGAATCATCTGCCAGGCCCGTTCGTGGAAATAGTAGACAAGGAATTTGGCCACAAATTCTATTCCGCCGATTGCCAGAGCTGGCTTGATGTCTTGATAAACGGCCCAAGCGATCAGGATCGTTGTAAGGGTCGCCAGGACTCGCCAGCTTACCGCCTTGAGCAGGCTACGACGCCGAGATTCCCCTTCAGTTTGCCTGTCCATAGTTATCGCTCCATCGGATAATTACTGATTCCCATCAGCTGTGGGAGAATTGAAAACACGAAAGCCGTATTGTTAACAGCATAGCGCCGCCAGAGACGGCGGGGCTCACACACGAGCCGGAAAAGCCACTCGAGGCCCCAACGCTGCATGACTCCGGGTGCTTGGCGGACTCTGCCGGTGTGAAAGTCGAAGGCTGCTCCCACCCCGAACAGAATCAGCCCGTGACCCCATCCATCGCAAAGGTCGGGATTTCGGTTCAACAGGTCATGCATGAAACGTTCCTGCTTCGGCGTACTCAGCCCTACCCAGAAAAAATGCGGCCGGCTTTCCTTGAGCTGCACCACCAGCTCCTTCTCCTCAGCGTCAGTGAGAGGACGAAAGGGCGGGCAGCAGATGCCCGCCACCTCGGTCCCCGGGAATCTTTCCTTCATCCTTCCGGCAAGGTCCTCTGCGACTCCTTCGTTGCCCCCCCAGAAGTAATGCTTTCGCCCGGTCCTGGCTGTTGCGGAAACCATCTCCAGCATCAGGTCCGGGCCATAGACCCGTGCCACCTGCGCCTGCCCATGCCATTTCGCAAGCCACACCATGGGCATCCCATCAGGGGTCGAAAGATAGGAACGGTTATGAATCCGTTTCAGTTCTTCGTCACGGAAGGACTCCATCACACCGTGCACCCCTGAGACCGTGACGTAGCCGGCAAAGCCCGGCCTGTCAGCTCCCTCAAGCACCTTCTCGAGAGCAGTGCCCATGTTAAGGGCACTAATTCCAACGCCGAGGACGTTGACACGCGGAACCAGATCTGAACTCGCCTCGCTCACGGTCTTTTTCTGCCAGTGCCTTCCTTAATCAATCACCACTTCACCCCGCTTTCGTCGCTGATACTGCTCCTCGATCCACCGGTAGGTCTTTTCCAACCCGGTCGCGAGATCAACCTCGGGCTCCCAGCCAAGAGTGCTCTCTATTAACGTGTTATCAGAGTTACGGCCCCGGACTCCCTGCGGCTTGCTCAAGTCATAGTTACGCTTGAGGGTAATCCCGGCTATACCCTCAATGATATCCAGGAGCCCATTGATACTTACCAGCTCAGCTCGACCAAGATTCAGTGGATCGGTGTGACTGGAGCTCATCAACTTCGCCATCCCGCTGAGACAGTCATCGATATACATGAACGACCTCGTCTGCTCCCCATCACCCCAGATCTCAATCGCATGATCCCCGGTATCCAAGGCCTCGATCACCTTCCGACAGAGGGCCGCTGGAGCTTTTTCGCGACCTCCAGTCCAGGTTCCAAACGGACCATAGACGTTGTGAAATCGGAACACTCTGACATTGCTCCCAAAATCTTCGTGAAAGTTCTGGCACATGCGCTCCGAAAATAGCTTTTCCCATCCGTAGCCATCTTCCGGCTGAGCCGGGTAGGCGTCCGATTCCTTCAAGGCCATCACGTCCGTATCGTCCTGCCGATAGTCTGGGTAGACGCAGGCGCTACTCGCATAGAAGTAGCGATTGACGCCGAGGTCACGAACCGCCATCAGGAGGTGGGTATTGATCAGGACACTGATCATGCACAAGGCACGATTGAATTCGATAAAGCCCATTCCTCCCATGTTGCATGCGAGGTTATACACCTCGTCGCAACCCTCCATTACCCGGTAGCAGGCATCTTTTTCCTCCAGATTTACCACGTGGTTCTCAGCCCCCTCATGGACTTGGTACCATTGGTCGAGTTTTTTAACATCCGCTACAACCACCTGGTGGCCTTGGGCAAGAAGTGAGCCTGCAAGGTGTCCGCCAATGAAGCCTCCACCGCCTGCTACGAGAATTTTTTTTGTCTGGTTTTCCGACATATTGTTTTCGTGGTTTTGCTGACCAGCCGGGCCGATCAGAAATAATGTTCGTTACTGGATAAACAATGGCTCTCAGGGAAGTGCTCCTCAGGGAAAGGAGCAAGACGGCCACTCATGGTATCGTTGTTAGTAACCTGTGAATAAGATGGCTTCTGGCAGATCGTTCTCAACGCTACCGCCCTTGGTCATTTGACGAAATGTTCCGTCAAGACCCGCAAGGCATCCATGATGCGGTGTGAATAAGTCTCTCAGCTGCCGCCTGATACGGTGGAGAAACACAACAATCTAAAAAAGTTCAAGAAAATTTGAACTAATTCAGAAAAAAATGAACTTATTGAAATTTAGGCGTTTGTGTCACCAGGCGGTCGCGAAACCTTCCTCGGCAGGAGAAGGGAGTAAAGATCAACATCAATCGGCTGAGCTTGACCCAGAAACTCGATAAAAATCCGGACTCGCTCTTCTGCCGGTCGAACTTCGAGAACCGTCCCGGTCATTCCCCGTAAGGGACCGTCAGCCAATTCTACCTGGTCTCCAGGCTCAGCGACCGGCTGCAGGGTGATAACTTCTCCCTTACCCTCTTCCCTCGCCAGCTCGGCTCTCAATTCCTCGACGAAACAAGCTGCCACGGTCGGGACGCTCTCACCAAAGCGAAGAATTCCGCTGACACCTGCAGCATAGCTGACCGCCCTTTGCTTCTCGGCGAGTGCAAAATGAGCGAGGAGATACCCCGGGAAAAGGGGTTCCACCCACCAGATTTTGCCACGGCGCGTTACTTTCCGATAGCGGAGACGAGGACAGACGACCTCGACCCCGTCCAAGGCTCTCAGGGAGGCCGCTGCGATATGCTCCCGCTTTGGCTGCGCTCGCAGGCAATACCAAGCTCGCTCCCCTGTGTCTGTCATCCTCGCTACTCCCCGAGCACCCTTTGAACCAACGGCAAGACAAGCTTGGCCTGCTTCAACCAACGCTCCAGCTTCTTCACTCTTTCGTCATAGAATTCCTGTTTGATGCCGTCCTCTTCCTTGGCAACCTCCTCCTCAAGGGCCTTGAGGCGATCCTTCCCGCTTTCCATGTGTGGCCTCATTTGCTCCCGGATAAACCCCCCTACCAGCTTCTTGAGTTCGATATCCCCCTCAAAATAGGTCCGCCGGACATCAGGACCCTCAACTTCCCTGATGGCTCCGAGGGTCCGTAGAAGCTTGAGCCCCTGACTGGCAGAACCCTTTGAAATATTGAGACGCTCCACGAGATCATCCATGGCGAGGGGTTCCGCCGAGATAAAGAGCAGCCCGTAAATTTCCCCGATCGACCTGGGTAAGCCCGCGAGCCGCACTCCATCCGCGAAGAGAGAAACGACCTGTCGCTCAATCTCGATCAGACTACTCGGCTTGGCCCCTGACACGGAGCCTACCCCAGCATATGGCGTGCAAAGGTTCAATTTTTATTGAACTCAAGGACTCCCACTTTTCCCCGGTGGACCAGACGGGCCAGGTCTTGAAAGATAGCGCTGAAGGCGAGGATTATATATTTTATTTATATTTAATGTAAAAATAGTTAGACATTTCAGCATTTTTATAAAACTATTAGCCCCCCCTTTTTTCCGCTCCAATGCTCCTCCCCAACGCATCTTTCCAAGCCTTCCTCTTCCTTGGAACATCCTGCATAAGCGCGCTGGGAGCAAATCAACTTCATGTCGCACCCCCTCCGCTTGGGAGCGATTCCAACCCGGGGACCCTGTCCCATCCGTTTGCGACCATCGCCCACGCGGAGCTCCAGACTCAGGCAGGCGACACCGTGTTCCTCCACGAGGGCGTCTATCGCGAATCAGTCCGGTTTCGCCGAAGTGGAACTCCGCATGCGCCGATTACTTACCGGCCCTACGATGGTGAGCAAACCCTCGCCAAAGTCAGCCTGTCCACTTTCAAGGTCATTGAACCCGGGGTGTCCGGGGCAGGCATCTGGGAGCAACACCGGGACTCCATTTTCAAAATCCAACTCTCCCAAGAATACGGTCTGGGAGTAGGAAAATCCAGCATTCTGATCGACGGGAAGGCCCAGAAAATTGCGCGATGGCCTAACGCTCCCAAGGCCTTTGACTTTAACTGGGAAAACATGGCGGCCGCTCAGCAAGCCTTCCACGATCCCTCCTCCGCCGGTCCCGAGCCTCCCTACGAGGGCACGTTTTTTACCGCTTCCTACCACGACCTTGCACTTCCAGACCGCGAGGTCGACAGCTGGCGAGGGGCCCGGATTGATACCAGCCCGGGCGGCGGAGTTTTCCGTGATACCGGCATCGTGACAGGTTCGGGCGCAAATTCCCTGACCTTCCGCTATCGGCCCTTCCGCAAACCGGGCGCCTACGTGGCCCGAGCAGATCCCTATTTCCTCTGGAACCACCTTAATGCACTCGATGAGGAGGGAGAGTATTTTTTCGACATCGAAGGAGTCAGCGGTCCCGCTTACACGCTCTACCTCTTCCCACCCGGAGGCCGCTCTCCAGATCAGCACACCATCGAGATCAAGAGCCGGGAATATGCCTTCGACTTGAACTGGACGAGCCACGTTCATTTGAAGCAGCTCAGTTTCATAGGGGGAGGAATCCAATGCCCGGTTTCGAGTTCCTCCATCCTTATGGACGATCTGCATGTTCGCTACGGAGGCTCAGGCCTCGACGGACTGCAACCCGGGCGGGCCGCAATCTGGCTGAAAGGAAACGGCCATACACTGCTCAACAGTCAGATCGAAGAGTCCTACGGCGGTGGGGTCATTACCCTCGGCACCTTCACCGAAATCAGGAATAATGTGATCCGGGACTGCATGCTCTATGGCATCGCTTCCTTTGATAGTTCCGACATCCACGTCCACCAGAACACGATCTATGGAAATCAGGGAGAGAACATCCACATGTATTCTCCCCGAGGAAGGTTCAATTACAACCACTGCTATCATGCAGGCAGGCGAGTAACCGACTCAGCAAGTCTGAATTCGAATTACAACGGGGACTTGCAGGGGATGGAGGTGGCCTACAACTGGGTGCACAGTAATGTGGCACGGTTCAATCCGGAAAGAACGGATGAAAACGGTGCCGGGCGGTTGGTCTGGGGAGGCGGCAGGGGTATCCGGATGGATACCAGTCCGTCCAACGTCTTTATTCATCACAACCTGATCTGGGGTATCTCCGCACCAAATCTAAGCTTAACCCTATGGGCTCTCGATCCGGACCAGGTCAATTACCGGAACTCCATGCAGCGTGTATACAACAACACCATCGATGGACAGATTCACATCGCAAACCGTGGCAGCATCGGGGGCATCGATATTCGCAACAATATCTGTACCGAGGTGAGAGAATTCGGAGCTGAGATCGATCCCCACATCGTCCGGAATAACTTCATGACGATCGGAAAATTTGAATCCGAATGGCCCGGAAACTCCTCTAATAAGTCCCTCTTCAGATCGGCAACGACCGGGAACTTTGAACTCCTTGAAACCGCTGCAGCAATCGACGCCGGGGAAAATATTCCAGGTATAAACGACGACTTTTCCGGTAACGCTCCCGACGCCGGCGCACTAGAACATGAGGGGGGCTCCAACCCACACTGGAGCGCTGGCGCCCTTCTCCGCCCCAAGGACACCGCCAACCTGCGATTTGCGTTGCTCACCAAACCCAATGGAGAGCGCTACCTCGTTGTTTCAGGAATGCCCGAGGGCAGGATCCCAGCCCGCGAATTCACAGTGCGGATCGGAACCCTGATCCTGCGCGATCATCGCCTTGTCTACTCGACCGAAACCCACTGCGGCGAGGCCTACTTCAAGATCGAAACCGAAGAACCACCCCGGAATCTCCCCGTTGATTTCTCCCTCGACGGAGTACTTTTCCAGAACAGTGGTGCCACCGTTAACCTTCAGGGATCTTCTCTCTCACTCGACAGCCTGGATATCTCTACAACCACGCCACAGGCGGGGACCCGGCACACAATAACCGGCAGAGGACTTGGCGCCAGCGAATGGACCGTTCCCCTGAGGATGGAGAATACAACCGGTGAGGACCTGAACCACGCACCAGTGCCCGTGATCTTCAACACAAGGGAGCACATCGAGGAGAACCGGATGAATTCCGATTGCTCCGATCTGCGGGTCCTCCACTGGGAAACCGGAAAAGAACTGAGATACTGGATTGAGTCCGGGAAAAACTCCGAAGCGACCCTCCTCTGGGTGAGATACGGCAATGACTCGCCCCTGATGAATCGATTCAGCCATCTCGATGAATCAGGCTATTATCTGTCCTTCGGACAACCTGACAGGGGTTCATCCTCGGACCCTGCGGTCATCTTTGAATACTTCCCCGAGTTACTCGACGAGGATCTGAAGGTCTGGGTGTCTGCGAACCGGCTCGCGGAAACGCATCGTGATGGCGAGCCCATCACCTCGTGGGACAATATTGTCTCCATAAACCCGCTGACGCAGCCGGATGCCTCGGCCGCACCAACGCTGAATGCGAATCAACTCAACCGCCTCCCGGCAGCGAGCTTCAATGGCTCCAATTATCTTCAGATCAATGGATTTCCCCAGCAGGTATCCGAAGGGTTAACCGTTTTTTCCGTCATCAGGTCATCCGCCGGACACGACCCCCAGGGACGGCTTCTCAGCATTGGTAACGGAGAGCTGGAAACGGATAATGTAAGGCAGGGCAGAGAACCCGGGTGGAGAGTATTCGGAGTCAAGAGGGCTTATGATGACAATATCACCGCGATCGGGTCGGGACGGCGATTCGCTGGCCATTCTCACTTCATGACTGCTGACGTGGCAGAACTCATGGTATTTGCCAACCTCCAGAGTAACTCCACGGGAGTCGGGATGGATCGAATTCGGAAATACCTCAAAAGAAAATATGCCATCGGGAACACGGCCCGCGGAGTAGCGGAACCCACCCATCTCCAAGGTCCCCCCCGGTTCTATCTTGGAGGACACCTGCTTGAATCGGTGATCATCGAGGGCGACGAGATGGCCACCTTTGTTGCTCCTTCTCTGGATACCCTGCTCCCTCCCCGGGAAAGCGATGATCGGGAACCCCATGACCACAGACCGCTTCCAGCTGGCCCTGTCACATTTTCCCTCACGGTGGAAAGAAACAACGAGACCGCAACCGCTGACCAGGATTTCATCTACTCTGTTCCCGCCTACGAGCAATGGGCCCGCACCCACCTACCCCCCGGCAACCGTCGCAGTCTCGACGACCCCGATGGCGACGGACTTGCCAACCTGCTGGAGTTCGTGACCTCCTCTGACCCTCTGGAGCCCACCGCTGGCCCCCTGTTCTCAATTTCGGCACCCGGCACCAATAGCGCCCGGATCGAATTCTATCGAAATACTGCTGCAACTGACGTGCTCCTCTCCCTTGAGTTCTCCGAAAACCTCCGTGATTGGACTGCCATTCCGCAGGAGAGGCTGGAATTGTTGTCTCTCGATAACCCCGACCTGGCGGAAGATGAAAGCTCGCTTATGATCCGCTACTCTCCAGCCCCCTCCTCAAAGCAAATGTTCTACCGCCTGCGCGTCAGAAAAATTCCCATTGCGGATACCCCGCATGAAGATGCAAATTAGGGACTGATGAAAAGACCCGGCTTCAGGAATCGTCGCATCGTGGCACTTCTTGGAGCAGGATTACTTCTATGCCCGTCAGCAACGACGGCCAAGGAACCCTACAACGTACTTCTCATCATCGCGGATGACCTCAACAGCCGCATCGCACCACTGGGAGACCCTCAGGCAATCACACCTCACCTGACCCGGCTCGCGGGACGCTCGGTAACCTACCGGAACTGTTCGAGCCAGTACGCTTTCTGCGCACCATCAAGAGGGTCCTTTCTTACGGGTCTCTATCCGTGGAACCTGGGAGTACACGCGGCAGGAGGAAACCGCGCGAATGGTGAAAATATTGTCCCTGGTCGGCCCCGCATGTCCCAGTATTTCCAATCTCAGGGCTACTGGACTGGCAGTTACGGAAAAGTAGAGCATTACGAGCGCAGTGAACGCTGGGACGAACTTATCCCGCGCACCACAGGCATAGACGGCTCTCCCAGATCGATTCAGAGCTTCACCGGGCACAAGGGCATCAGCGGAGACACAAGCTTCGTCATCTATGAGGATGGAGACCCTGCAAGCTTTACTGATGGATTGACCGCCACCGGCGCTCTTGGGGCCATGGAGAAATGTCTCGAAAGAAACGAGAGGTTTTTTGTCGCTGCAGGTTTCTTCATGCCACACACGCCGTGGCTTGTTCCCTCCAGCATTGCAGATCTCCACGATCCCCGGGACTTCGTTCTACCTGAATCGCCCCCGGGATCCTACGACAATGCCTACTGGCCTCCCTACGCCTACACTTATGGGAAGGCGAGCGATACCCGCCCTTATCTCACCGAGGCGGAACTCCGCTCCCTCTTTCACGCATATTACAGCGCGGTGACCTTGATGGACCACAGTCTTGGGCGCCTCCTCGACTTTGCTGATTCACGCAATCTCTGGGACAACACCGTAATTGCCTTCGTAAGCGACAACGGATTCAGCCTGATGGAGCATCGACACCTCTACGCCAAAAGGAACTACTCGCGTGAAGCAATCCACGTTCCGATGATGATCCACCATCCGGGAATGAGATCAGAGGGCCGCTTCTGCGACCGCCAGGTTGGTCTGATAGACCTCATGCCCACCTTGTTCGAACTGGCGGGGGTCGATCCCTACCCCCGGCATCTGGACGGCCAGTCCCTTGCTCCCCTGCAGGAAAATCCCGATATGGAATGGGAGACTCCTGCTCTTTCCTGCCTGACCTATCCTAACAATTCCGAACCAAGGTTCCGGATCGGGCAGGTGGGTCAGTGGAAGCTGGTTGAGGGTCCATTTTCTGCATCTTACCGCAGGGTCATGAATCATGATGCCGACCCGTACGAGCATTTTGGGAGCTTCCCCAACAACATCACGCCTGCGGACCTCCGCTCCCTTGAAGAGGGCGTTGCGGAAATTCCTTTCAGGGAAAACGTGTTTTACGTAGACAAGCCGGATCTGGGCCAGACAGACCGGGACGAGGACGGATTGCCCGATGAAGTCGAGATCGACCTTCTCCCGCTTGGGTTTCATCCATTCGAGGACAATCGCACTCAGTTAAGGAGCTTGAGCAACAGCGCCGTTGAACTCAAATCTGTTCTGGAGGGAGTCACCCTCACCTTCCCCGCGCTGCGGGCCGAACCAAGGTATTTTCGCCCGTGGCATACCTACCCGCTTTCCCTTCAGCGGTCACCTGATCTTTCGACGTGGGAGGGCATGCCCGGCAATTTCCGGTTGGACTCCTCAGGAGCCATCCAATGGCTGGACCAGTCAGGAACTATTTTGGACAAAGCCTTTTACCGCTTGCGCATTCAACCCTGAATTCAATCGACCCATCTTCTCAGAGCGGTCGAGAGAGCCTCGGATTTCTTAACCCGGAACTGTTCCCCGCACTCAACCGTGGCCCTCTTCCCTGTCCCACTCTGGAAATGGAGAAGAACCGGAGTTTCCCCCGGATGAGATGATAGGACTTCCTGAATCTCCCTGAGATCCTCGACGCGGCTGCGCGACACCCACAGGGAGAGCTCCAGCGGGGCTTTCCCATGATAGCCATTCTGGTTCGCACGCAGCTTCAACTCCCGGAGACCGCTGCCCATGATCTTCCGGCTCTCCGTCCTGTCATCAATCGTCACTTCACCCTTGAAGGCGATGACCTTCCCCTCCTCCAGAATTCCGGCATCCCGCGCAGGAGTGTAGGATTCCCCCCAGCACAGCACTTCCTGACTCCCTGTGAAATCCTCAATCACTAGTATTCCAAAAGGCTTTCCCTTCCGGGTAAGACGCTGCTCGATTTTCCTGACCATCCCCGCAAATGGGAACCGAGGCCGCCGTTCACTGATGTCAAGGTCATCGAGCAGTCCCAGCTTGCAGAAACGATCTGAGTTCAGGAGGCCCCTGTATTTATCCAGCGGATGTCCCGTGACGTAATAGCCAAGTAATTCCTTTTCCTTCTCGAGGCGCTCATCCTTGGGCCATTCAGGAGTTTGCTTCCTTGCCGTAGGCGCACCCAGATCCTCGTCTGCAAACAATGCCGCCTGCCCACTTTCCCGATCACGCTGGGCGGCACTTGCGGCAGCCGTAACTTCTTCAACCCGCCCAAACATGCCCGCCCTGGTTTCACCGGTCCAGTCCATCGCTCCCGCGAGCACCAGATTCTCAAGGATCCGCTTGTTAACGACCTTGGAGTCCTGACGGTTGGTAAAATCGTCCAGAGAGACAAACGCCCCATTCGATTCACGCTCCGCGATAGCCTGTGCCATCGCGCCTTCCCCCACGTTCTTGATCGCCGCGAGACCATAGCGAATGGCCATTTTCCCCGTAGGCAATTCCTCCGGGGCGAACCGCAACTGAGACCGGTTCAGGTCGGGGGGAAGAATTTCAATATTCATCCGATGACACTCTGAGACGAACACTCCTATCTTGTCCGTGTTGCTGAACTCGTTTGAGAGCAGTGCCGCCATGAACTCGACAGGGAAGTTAGCCTTGAGATAAGCCGTCCAGTAGGAGATGTGAGCGTAGCAGGCAGAGTGTGACTTGTTGAATCCATAACCGGCAAAACTGGCAATCTTATCGAAGATCCGATTGGCGAGGGCAGAGTCAATTCCGTTCTCCGCCTCGCAGCCCTCCACAAAGGTAACACGCTGCTTATCCATCTCGGACTGCTTCTTCTTGCCCATCGCACGGCGAAGGATATCGGCGCCCCCCAGCGTGTAGCCCGCCAGCAATTTTGCAGCATTCTGCACCTGCTCCTGGTAAATCATCACCCCATAGGTATCCCCGCAAACCTGCTCCAGAAGGGGGTGTTCGTACTGCACTTCCTTGCGCCCTTCCTTAACCTCGATCATCTCGTCAATGAATTGCATGGCCCCGGGACGATAGAGGGCAAGCAGGTCCGTTATGTCGTCGATCCGCCGGATGCCATAGCGCTTGCAGGTTTCGGTCATACCCCCTGATTCCAGCTGAAAAACGCCCATCGTTTCGCCCCTGTTAAGCAACTCGAAGGTAGCGTTGTCGTCGAGCGCTACCCGGCTCACGTCAAATCCCGGTATCGCCACTCGAATGAAGTCCGAGGCCTCCTGAATCACGGTCAGGTTCTTGAGACCCAGAAAATCCATCTTAAGTAACCCGACCTCCGTGATTGCTCCCATGTCATACTGGGTGACGACCTCTCCTTCGTTCCCGCGGCTGAGAGGCACATGCTCATCCAGCGGCCGGTCCCCAATCACCACTCCTGCCGCATGAACTCCGGTATTTCTCGTCAAGCCCTCAAGCTTGACCGCATAGTCCCATAGCTCGCGGTACTGGGAACTGCCCTCGATTGTCTCGCGAAGCTCTGCCTTGGTCTTATACTCCTCCTCCAGTTTTGCCCCGGGCCGCGCTTCTATCATCTTGGCGATCATGTCGGCCTCCCCGTAACTCAGTCCCATCACCCGCGCGACATCCCGGATCACACTTTTCGCCCCGAGGGTCCCGTAGGTAATAATATGAGACACGCATCGCTCGCCGTATTTATGCCTCACGTAATCAATCACCTCGGGACGGCGCGTCTGACAGAAATCGATATCAACATCCGGAGGGCTGACCCGCTCCGGATTCAAAAACCGCTCAAAGAGCAGGCCAAAACGAATCGGGCATATGTCTGTGATACCCAGGGTATAGGCAACCAGTGATCCCGCCGCAGAACCTCGTCCCGGTCCCACGGGAATCTCATTTTCCTTGGCCCAGTTGATGAAGTCCGCAGTGATCAGGAAATAGCTGCTGAACCCAAGATCGCTAATCGTCTGAATTTCATAATCCAGACGATGTCTCAGCTCCTCGTCTTCCCTCGCCTTTTTTTCTCCGTAGCGCTTTTCGAGACCGGTGAAACACTGCTCCCGGATGTATTCGTCACGGGACATACCACCCGGCGCTTCAAAGTTTGGATACTTCTCTGAGCTCGTGGGGTCCAGGCTGAACGTGACATTGCAACGCTCCGCAATTTCTAGGGTATTATCACAGGCCTCAGGGACATCAGCGAAGACCTCTCGCATCTCCTCCGCAGTCTTGAAATACACCTCCGGGGGGTATCTCATCCGGTTCTCGTCAAAGACCAGCTTCCCGGTCCCGATGCAGATCATCACGTCATGAGCATCGTGGTCATCACGGGAGAGAAAATGAACGTCGTTGGCAGCGACCATCTTGAGATTAAGCTCCCTTGCCAGAGCGATCAACTGGGGCTTGACCTCAAGCTGCATCTCCAGCCCATGGTCGTGTAGCTCTACATAAAGGTTATCCCGGCCATAGATGTCGCAAAGTTCCTCGAGCATTTCACGTGCCTGCAGGGGCTGCTTCTGCAAAAGCCATTCATTTACCGGCCCTGCGATACAACCACTGAGACAAATGATCCCCTCTGCATATTTGCGCAGTTGCTCGCGATCAACCCGGGGTTTGCCATAGTAGGACCCATCAAGATGGCCCTTGCTCACAAGCTGCACCAGGTTTTCCCAGCCCGTATTGTTTTCCGCAAGCAGAGTGAGGTGGGTCGCGCGCTTGCGGCCCGGAGTCTCCTGCCGATGGTTCATCGACTCCGGAGCTAGATAGATCTCACAGCCCAGTATCGGTTTGACCCCCTCCTTATTCGCCGCCTCATAAAACTCGATGGCTCCGAAAAGATTGCCATGATCTGTCATCGCGACAGCCGGCATCCCCAACTCTGCAGCCCTTGCCGCCGCCTCTCTGCAGCGTATCGCACCATCAAGGGTTGAGTATTCCGTGTGGAGGTGGAGGTGAACAAACGAATCGGCCATGGTGGTTCCGGCCCGGGCAGCATAGAGCTGCCCACCGGACCCGCAACGCCGAAGCGGCCCTCAGGTCCAGATTCATGGTTTGTTCCAGCAGGATCAGGCTGAGTCCCATGAAGCCCCCTACGGAGATCGACCGGCCTTTCCATATCTCCTTGTTACCGGGGATCTGCGAAAGACCCGCGACCAGCATAGCGGCCCGGCAGGGTATTTTTCGCTGGTGCTCCAGCAGAAGCCGCCCAATTTTATCGATCATGGCCTTTTTCATCTCACGCCTTTCCGCCATTTTCCTGTTCCTTCATGTGGCAGCCCCGGCCATTTTCGCAGACGAGCAGGACGGGACACCGGCAGAGGGCCAGAAGGAAAATTCTCCTGAAAAAGCCCCCGATCTCTCTGAGTTTCGGACCTTCACTTCCGCCAAGGGCGACAAGACTCTGCAGCTAAAGGTCGTCGCCCGCATCGACGATGAGACCTACAAGGTTCAAAATCCCGAGGGCAGGATATTCAATATCAAGACCAGCAATCTCAGTCGATCAGATCAGCTCTTTCTCGATTTCTGGGAACCGGATGCCATTCTTAACCTGAAAGAGGCTGCTCTTCCAGACGTGCTCGATCAGATGGGCTACAGCGTGCTCAACATGACGGTTGTCGAAAGCACCTTCTTTATCACGGCAACGGTTGACGGAAAAACCGGGAAGTTCCTACTCGACCCCAGCCGGGGCTGGTCCACCTTCGATCCTGTGGCGGCAAAAGAAATCGGCATGAATCTCGGTCAGGGCCGGATTAACTTTACCGACAACACAGGAAAAAGCAGCCGGTCACAACGGGGCGCCGTGAAGGAATTTCGGGCCGGTTCAGTCTCCGTCAGCTCCCACGACTTCGAGGTGATCGAGGTTGCTAAAATGTTCCGGGCTGTTCCAGCCAATACGATCGGAGCGATTGGTGGCGATCTGCTCAAAAGGCTTAACGCTCTTGTCGACTTCGGAGGCAAGCGCCTCTTCGTGCGCGCCGAACCCTAGTCCAACGGCGAGGCACAGGATGCGGATGGAGACGGCGCCAGTAACATGGTGGACTACTTCTGGAACACCGACCCAGAATCTTCGTTTTCCTCTCCCCTTCCCAATACGCGCATTTCAAGAGGATTTCTTCAGGTTGACTTTCTAATGCAGGGCCTGCCCCCTTTTCTCACAAGTCCATGCCGAGACTTCCACGGACCTGCGGTACTGGACTCTGCAGAGGGTGGAATCCATCCCTTCAGGGTTTCGCTGTCCCACTGGAAGGCCCCAGGCGATACCTGCGCCTTTTATACAGCCAGAACCCCCCTTTGATGAGGGCTTTGGGCACGCTCACCCTTGACCTTCCTCTGGTCAAATGGCATGCAAACTGCTAGCCATTGGCTCAAGCAACAAGCAGCGTCTATGAAAAAAGTTGAAGCGATCATCAAGCCATTCAAGTTGGAAGAGGTGAAAGAGGCTCTTGCCGAAATCGGTGTTCAGGGCATGACGGTCACTGAGGTGAAGGGTTTCGGTCGCCAGAAAGGGCACACCGAGATCTATCGGGGCAGCGAATATACCGTAGACTTCCTGCCAAAGGTGAAGATTGAGGTCGTGGTTGATGGAGAGGAGGCAAGCAGTGTTGCCGAGGCAATTGTGAAGAGCGCCAACACCGGGAAGATTGGAGACGGAAAAGTTTTTATCTCCAGCATAGAGGAAGCAATTCGTATCCGGACTGGGGAAACAGGCGCGGAGGCTGTCTCGGTCAACTGACAACCTTTGAACCCACGATCAATCGTTGGTCGCATCCGGAGAAGGTAATGCCTCTCCAGGAAGGCATCCATTAAAACGATTCACGAGACATCAGGGTGCCCCTGGGGTCTTAACCAAGACCCATGCCCCACTTTCACGATAGCGATGCACCTCATTGGTACTGCCATATCGAGATGGATGTCGTCGACGTCGACGCAGCCCGCACATACTTGCGGGAACAAACTGTTACTGAGGAGAGTAACGGCATGCATTCGTTCGAGTTCTTCATCAACGAGATGACGAATCCTACCAAGGCCGTTCTGGTTGAATGCTTCCGAGACGACGAATGCCAGGCCGCCCATCTGGAGAACCTTCGTGGGGATCAATTCGCACAGGTCTTCACCAACTTCCGCATGAGCGTCTATGGAAACCCCCCACAGTCAACCAGAGACCGCATGCTTGCCAACGGTTTCTGGCCACCAGCCTTCGAGGGTGAATTCAGGCATTTCCCATATTCCATGGGTTTCCGAGGCTGAGGTAAAAGATCTTTGACGATCGGTGCTGGTATTTGGACACAGGTCACTGGTGGGGACCCTGCGCACCTGTTGACACACCGCCGCGTCAACATGAGTTTTCTCGTGATAAGATCGCCCGAACGTCTCGACCACGTTACTGAACCGGGCAGGAGCTCGAACCGCCTTTGCTCATGGAGTGATGACGACCCTGTCCCCCGGCCTGGGAACATCCCAGAGCCTTTGCATCAACTCTTGCGCTCAATTCTCAGGCCAGCCTCAGTAGCCAGAAATTCCCATCCTATCCCGTAAGCACAGGCTCTCCGAGCATCTGTTCCAACCTGGCACACACTTCCTCGACATTCTCCCGGGAATTGAAGGCCGAAATCCTGAAGTAGCCCTCCCCCGCAGCGCCAAATCCGGCCCCTGGAGTGATCACGACCTGAGCCTCTTGTAACATCTTGTCGAACATTCCCCAGCTGTCCACCCCCTCCGGGCACCGAACCCACACGTATGGGGAATGTTCGCCTCCATAAACGTCCAATCCACAATTTTCGCACGCGGTTTTAAGGAGCGCAGCATTCCCCATGTAGTGTTCAACCAGTTTGCTGATCTCGACCTTTCCCTCTACGGAATACAGTGCTTCCGCCGCGCGCTGGACTGGGTAGCTGACCCCGTTGAACTTGGTGGAATGGCGGCGAGCCCACAGTCCATGCAGAGGGACTCTGTCACCACTCTCGTTCGAACCGGTAAGCTCTTTCGGGACGACGATAAAGGCACATCGGGTTCCCGTGAAGCCACCGTTCTTGGAGAAGGAACGGAACTCAATCGCGCATTCCCGGGCGCCTTCGATCTCGTAAATCGAACGCGGAAGAGCCGGGTCCTGTAGGAAGGCCTCATAGGCGGCATCGTACAGAATGACCGCGTCGTTCTTCCGTGCGTAAGTGACCCATCGCTCGAGTTGCTCTCTGGTGGCCACCGTGCCGGTTGGATTGTTCGGGTAACACAGGTAGATCAAGTCAACTTTTTCGTCAGGAAGAGAGGGAGTAAAATTATTTTCCGCCGTGCAGGGCAGATAGACCAATCCCGCGTACTGGCCGCTCTGATCTCCATCCCCGGTATTTCCCATCATTACATTGGTATCCACATAAACAGGATACACTGGATCCGTGATAGCGATCGTCTGTCCCACCCCGAAGATATCGAGAATATTTCCACTGTCGCACTTCGAACCATCCGAGACGAAAATCTCATCCGCCTCTACATCCAATCCACTGTAGGAGTTGTCTGCGATAGCCTGCCGCAGAAAGTCATAGCCCTGCTCCGGACCGTAGCCCCGAAAACTTCCTCTCTCACCCAGCTCATCAACAGCCTCTTTCATCGCTGTTCGTGCAGCAAGCGGAAGAGGCTCGGTCACGTCGCCAATCCCACAGCGAATGAGACGCTTCGCCTTGTCGGGTTCCGCATCAGAATACGCATTAACTCTCCGAGCGATCTCCGGGAAGAGGTAGCCTGCCTGGAGCTTCAGGAAATTTTCGTTGATTTGAGCCATGAGGTGAATCCTGTAACCGGCATCCGCCAAACTCGCAAGTCCCGGAGCCCCCTCTATTCCTTTTGAGGCCCAACGAAATCAGCCGGGCCTCCCGGTCCGGCTGATTCACGAAGGATTCGGAGCGTAATACTTATCCCACGGCCCTGCGCAGGCCATCTGCCACCGTGTCCCAGTTGACTACATTGAAGAAGGCAGCAACGTAATCGGGCCTGCGGTTCTGATAATTCAGATAGTAGGCATGCTCCCAGACATCCAGCCCGAGAATTGGAATACAGCCGGCACAACCGGATATTTCGCCCATGAGCGGGTTGTCCTGGTTTGCAGTCGAGCAGACCCCCAGCTTTCCCTCGGCATCCGAGCAAAGCCAGGCCCATCCCGAGCCAAACCTTGTCATTGCTGCCTTTGTGAATGCTTCCTTGAAACCCTCAAGGGAACCAAATGCCGCATTGATGCCATCCGAGACCTCACTAGTTGGCTCACTGGAGCCACCGGGTCTGATGCAGTCCCAGAAGTGGCTGTGATTGAAATGCCCTCCTCCATTGTTGCGGACCGCTCCCCTGATCTCCTCAGGGACGTCCCCGATGTTCATCACCAGTTCACAGATTGACTTCTCCGCAAGATCCGTTCCCTCGATTGCTGCGTTCAAATTGGTAACATATGCATTGTGATGCTTGCTGTGGTGGATTTCCATCGTGCGTGCATCGATGTGCGGCTCAAGCGCATCATACGCGTAGCCAAGGTCAGGAAGTTCGTGAGCCATCGGAATAGTGTGTTGATAGATGTTAATATGTTTGCTTTGCCCTCCCCGGGAATTTCCGGGTAAATGAAGGTGAAAGCAATTTCATCCGTAAGAAAGCAGCTTCCTTCCAATCCGCAAGGGCAACTTTACCATGGAACTAGAAACCTCTCTCTCTCCTCTTATTCCGATTCTAGCTACCCTGCTGGGAGCGAGTCTGACATGGTTTTTGTGCCATAACAGGGCCCAGACGATGCGCATTCGTCACCGGGAGCGGTGCAAGGCCCTCCTGAAATCTGCTGCGGAGCTCGAAGCCTGCTGCGCAAAGCTGGAGTCCGAAGTCGAACAGCTCCGCCTCAGCGAGGCAGAAGCCCTCCGGCGCGAAGCTGGGCTTGAGGCGCGACTCACCGCTGAGCAACAGCGTAGTGGGGACAGGGAGCGCCTTCTCGGAGAGACGGAATTCCGCATTCTCAGAGGATTTCGCGACGCCTCCCTCACGATCTTACGGCATCGTCAGGACGAAGGGCTCAAAAGCCTCCATCCGATACCGGAATCCCACGAGATCCCGGAAAAGGATGCCTATGAATGGCCCCCCTCCGGCACAGCCGCCAGACTGCGGGACGAGGTGGCTAGCAGCATGCTCGAGGGACCCGGGAACGACTCTGAGGCGCCTCGTTCTGACCCCTCGGCAAGCCTGACACAAACCAAGCCCTAAGCCCGGCGGGAGAACATCCCCCTAGAGCTCCTTCACGAAGATATTCGCGAACTCCAACGGGTTCCCATGGTGTTGGAATCCCAACCGGCCTGCAGGATTGACTCCCGGCAGTTGAGCCTCATGCAACACAACCTTGCCATTGAGGACCACCGTAAGACGGTCCCCCTTGACGGTGATAACGTAACGGTTCCACTCTCCCACCTCATTATCGGCAGAAACACGTGGAGTAAGTGCCGCCCGGATTGGAAGAGGCTGTTTCCCGTCGTTGCGAATACCATACACCTCCCCGGAACCAACGGTCCAGTTCCAGAGGTTCACCTGGGTCCGGACTGCTCCCCGTAAAAGGACTCCACTGTCATACTCGTCGATCTCAGCGGTCACGCCCTTCCTGTCGGCACCGGTCTTCTGCAATCCATTAAGAAGCAAAACCGGCTGATTACGTTTTCCACTGTGCTCACCGGTCCAGCGCCAATCCACCACAGTGGTGAAATCCTTGTATTCCTTGCTGGTCCAGAGATTAGTGCCCTTGCCGTCGTAGTGCAGGATCCAGCCATCCTTGACCGTCCAGTGTCCCTTGTTCTTGGGGTCCTCGGCAAAGTTCTTGAGCGACCCGCCCGCCATGACGGGTGTAAACCCCTCTGCTGCCAATGTGGCATCGGACTTTCCCGTGGGCTGATACCACGTTTCCTTCTTGTCCTCTCCGAAGGGAATCTCCGCGATCCGCATCTTACGCACCTTGATAATATCACCATGGCCGGCGAAGCAGATGTGGCCCTTCCTGCGCTGAACGCCCTGATGCTTGGGCTTCTTTTTGCTCAATTCCTCGAGATTGGCATCGGTAATGCACACTCCATTCAGTTCAACAGTGAGACGCGGCCCTCTGATCGTCACCCGCTGCTTGTTCCACTCACCCACCGGAACCAGATGCCCGCGGAGAGAAGGTGCGAGGGAATAGACCGAGCCATGGAACTGCCATTCCTTCAGGTTCTTGTACTTGTCGGCGGTATTATCAAGAATCTGCAATTCCATTCCCGTGTAGGCCGCATCGCCGCTTCCGGGGTAGTGAACCCCCAGCCCGTTGTTAGCCCCGGGAGTCAGTTGAAATTCAAATTCCAGAATGTAGTCGGCATACTGTTTCTCCGTGATCAGGTTCCTGCACTTGCGCGACGACTCAATGATCCCGTCCTTGACGAAATATCCATTCTGCTCGGTTTTCCCGGGTGCCCCGAAGTTAGTGAAGTCCTTGCCATTGAAAAGCTCCACCCAGTCGGCGGAGGCGGGGAGGGACAGGATTAGAAGAGAAGCTGCGAGTGCTTTCATAACGGTCTAGTGGTTGATTTGATTAAGGGTGAATCTGGTTCGTTTGAGTGGAGAAATTAAGAGAGGCTATAAATCAACGGTTTTCCCGGTCCGATAGGATTCGTCAGCGGCTGCCACGATGCGCATGGAATTGAGAGCATCCTCCATGTGATCTCCCAGATCAAGATTCTCGCGGATGGCTTTAAGAAAATACTCCTGCTCGCGGAAGCAGAGTTCGTCGTGATCCGGCTCATCGGTCATGTCGATCCATTCGTCGTCCCTCGTGAAGTTCCTGTTCTCATCCACCTCACTATAGTGAATCCGCAGGGATTCGGTCTTGCTGTGCGCGTCCACGTCCGCGGAAGCTCCCTTGCCGCCCGCATCCTTTGCCTCAATCGTCACACAACCCTTCGGACCTACCACGTCCTTCACGAAGAAGGCCATCTCGCTCATCATGGGACCCCATCCCGCCTCATACCATCCAACACTACCGTCTTCAAAAGCCACCTGCAGGTGTCCATAGTTGATCTTGTCCTCCGGAATATCATCGGTGAGCCGAGCCCCGAGACCCGAGACCCGCACCGGCTTGGATCGCGTCATCTGGCACATCACATCCACGTAGTGCACCCCGCAGTCCACGATGGGAGAGATGGAGGAAATCAGATTTCGATGCGTCTCCCAGGCCGCCCCCGAACTCTGCTGGTTCAGGTTCATGCGCATAACCAGAGGCTTGCCCAGGGTCTGGGCAAGCTCGATGAATTTAATCCAACTTGGGTGCACCCGGAGGATGTATCCAATCACCAGCTTCTTCCCACTTTCCCGCGCCTTGGCGACAATGCTTTCCGCCTCCACTACCGTCTCGGCCAGGGGCTTCTCAATAAAGACGTGTGCCCCCGCGTCGAAGGCTGCCTCCGCATACGGACCATGGGTATCAGGGTAAGTCGATATACTCACGGCATCCGGCGTGGTTGCCGCAAGTGCCCCGTGATAGTCGCCAAACTCCGGATAGCCGCCACCCAGTTCCTCATTAAGCTTTCCACGCGATTCAGGCGACCGGGTCACAATGCCCACGATCTCGAAATCTTCCAGCTTATGGTAAGCCCGGGCATGCGAGCTTCCCATATTACCAGCACCAACACAAAGAATACGAATCTTGTCACTCATGACGTTGCAGGGACGGTGACACGGCCGAACCGGTCAGGTCCAGACGCAACCGGAATGGGGACGATGCTCACACCTTCCAGGGACCCCGCATCTGCTGATGCACATATTGATCTGCTTCCGGCTCATCAATCTTGAAGGTCTTCGGATCGTAGCGGAAACTCTTGTTCGAGCGGTGGGCGATTACCCCGAGGTTTACGATTGAAGCCGACCGGAACCCGTTGCTTTCATTCAGCGCGAACGTCTTGCGCTCCCGGACCGCCTGATGGAAGTTCGTCACCTGCGAAGCAGGGTCCTTGAGGGTCTTGAGCTTCTCCTTGAGCCCCGTGATGTCAGAAGCCATGCCCCGGCTGATACTTCCCTCCGACCCTTTGATGTAAGGTGTGTTCTTTTCCCGGTTGTCCCCGTCGAGGATGATCTTGGTCCCATCTGCATACTTGTACTCGATCCGCCGCCAGCGGCCCACCGCGTCATCATGCTGCTTGTCCGCATCAATAAACACCTCCACGGGACTCTCCTCATCCTTTCCGATGATGTACTGCACAGGGTCAAGATAGTGCTGGCCCATGTCTCCCAGGCCACCGCCGTCGTAATCCCAGTAACCACGAAATGACCCATGCGTTCGGTGCCGGGTGTAGGGCTTCACGGGCGCAGGACCGAGCCACATATTGTAATCAAAATGGTCAGGAATCTGCTCCTCCGGCTGGTTCACCTTGCCAGACCAGCCGAACTTCCAGTTGAAGCCTTGGTTGCCGCCGACAGTAACAGTGAGGGGCCCGTCCCCCAGGAGGCCATGCATGACCGCCTTTCGCAGAGGAGAGACTGTAGTGCCCATTCCGTAGAAGCCTCCCTCAAAACGAAACCAGGTATTGATCCGGAAGATCCGGCTGTGCTTCTGGACCGCATTCATCATCGCAATCCCCTCGCCAATGGTTCGGCTCATGGGCTTCTCGCACCACACATCCTTGCCATGCTTTGCCGCCTCGATGGCCTGCAAGGCGTGCCAGTGGGGAGGCGTACAGATGTGCACCACATCAATATCATCGCGGGCACAAAGCTCACGGAAGTCGTGATACCCCTTCGGATCATGTCCCCGCTTCTTGGCGTCGTTGGTTCGATTCGCGAGGTGATTCTTGTCCACGTCACAGAGCGCTAGCAGCGGGCCCTGCTGTCCCACGTGGGCTCCCGAACCAGAGATGCCTCCGCAGCCAATGATTCCCCTGGTAATCTGCTCGCTGGGAGGCTTCTTCCCGTTAGCGCCGATGACGTGGCTGGGGACGACCTGGATCGTTGCAAGCGCTGCCAGGCCCTTCAGGGTTTTACGACGGGAAAGGGTGTGTGTCTGGTTCATACTGTCTCGTTTTACGTAATTTGTGGTAGGGGTCTTCCGATCTGTTTCCGTAGTGGATGAGCTGGGTCGCATGTTGGGGCGCCTATTCAAGGCCTCCCGAAGCATCGTCGGCAGTGTTTTCATCCTCATCCGAGACTAAAATATTGTCCCGGAAGGCAACAAAGAAAATGACCGTGATGACGGCCGCCATAACGGCAGGAAATATCCAGAATGACTTCCACTGCATCATCGTGTCCGCAATGAGGTTAATGTCCGTTCCCGTCGGCATATCGACTGAAAACATCTGCCCGAGTTGCTCAAACACTCCCGGATCTGACGCTTCGCGAGCCTCCTTGATAGCGCCTTCGAGCTCTGCAGATTTCCCGACGCCATCTCCCCATCCCGAAAAGTCGACCGGGATCCAGAAAAGCTTGCCGGGCCCTTGGTAATACACGCCAAAGGTGACTGCGTAACCGATATACATCCCGATCCCCTGCGTGAAGAAAACGAGCAGGCTTTGCGCCTGACTACGGATCTTCGCGTCTGCCACTTTATCGGTGTACATGAATCCAGTGACAAAGAAGAAATCGTAGCAAATTCCGTGGAGCGCGACACCCAGAAAGATCATCCACACGACCTGATCCGGAGCCCCAAAAGCAAACAGAAAATAGCGCAGAACCCATGCGAGCATACCTACCAGAATCATCCACTTGACCCCAAGCTTCCGAAAAAAGAAGGGGATGAGGAGCATGAAGAAAATTTCCGACATCTGCCCGATGGTCATGGTCGACGCGGGTTGCAGATACCCCGTGTTCTGGAGGTAATTGGGGATAGTTCCGTAGTAATAAGCGAGAGGAATGCAGATCAGCATCGAGCAGATCAAAAACACCGCAAAGGCAGGACGCTTGAAGAGTGCAAAGGCATCCAGCATCAGGAGAGCCCGGAGATTAAGTGGTTCACCTTTCGCCGGGGCCGGTGTATGCGGGAGAGCGAAAGAGAATGCTCCCAAGGCCAGCGAAGCGGCACCCGCGAGATAAAATATGTTGAACTTGGCAGACCAGCCCAGAACTCCGACTACGAGCCCGGCGACAATCCAGCCTATGGTACCCCAAACCCGCACCTTTGGAAACGTAAGTCGATCGAGGTTTGCAAAAGCGATCGAGTTTCCGAGGCCAAGGGTGGGCATGTAGCAAAGCATATTGCCCAGCATCAGCCAGACCATGAGCTTCCCATTTCCAGCATTTGCTACCCCCGGGATAATCAGCAGGAGAACGCCTCCGATGAGAAACAGGACCCCCATCACCTTCTGTGACGGAAAAAAGCGATCTGCGATTAACCCCAGGAACAACGGTGCGATCATCGCTCCTAGCGGCGCCGAACCAAAAGAGCCTGCAGAAAAACCTCCCAGTTGATTGCTAAGCAAGCACAGCCCTAGAGTCCCGAACCACGCTCCCCAGGTGAAGAACTGGAGGAACATCATGACTGAGAGCTTCAGGGTATTCGCAGAGCGGGAATCGGACATTCGGTTTGGTCGTGTTGTAGACAATGCATTTGAGGGTCTGGCTCCCATTCTCGCAAGACCTGAATGCATACTGCGGCGTGTTCCGCGGGCCCACCAAAAAGAGCGCCACCAAACCACGGGGTATCGCTAGATACGTCTGGTTTCGACTCCTGAATTACCAGTAATTCTTGAACTTAATTAGGAGCATTACGCCCTTCAGATCTCTTCCTAGCCCTGAACATCCGGATTGCCGCTACCGCCACAGCAGGCTTCTTCCTCTTCTTCAAGGACCGGGAGCCCCCCTAGCCCCAGAGCTGATTTCACCGAAATCCCCTTCCTGCTCTTGCACCAGTGCTCCACACCGGTCCCGCAAGGCCTATTTTACCACCGGAAGGGCCTAAAACCTTGAAAGGAAGGGCCGAAACCCTACCGTATCCGCCCATAAGACACCTGACCACCCAATGAGCGAGACTAACAACTCCAACCGACGCAAATTTGTAAAAACCGCCACGGCTGCCACTGCAGTGGCCGGCTTCCCCCACATTGGCCGTGCCGAAATCGGTAGCAGCAACACCATCAAGGTGGGCCTGATTGGATGCGGAGGGCGCGGGACAGGAGCAGCCACTCAAGCCCTGAAATCGGACGACAAGGTCAAGCTCTGGGCCATGGCCGACGCTTTCCCCGAGAAAATCGAAGGGCCTCTCAAGACCCTTGGGGCAGCCTTCGGCAAGGAAAGGGTGGAAGTAGAAAAGAACCGTCAGTTTACCGGTCTTGACGCTTTTGAGAAATTGGCGGCATCCGACGTTGACGTCATCCTGATGGCGACTCCTCCCGGATACCGTCCTTCCATGCTTCGAAAGTGTATTGAGGCTGGGAAGCACGTCTTCGCCGAGAAGCCCATGGCAATCGACATGGCCGGAATTCATCACCTGATGGAAACCGCCAAAATCGCTGACGAGAAGAAACTCGCCATTCAACACGGTTACTGCTGGCGCTACAGCCCAGCCAACCGGGTAGGTTTCGACAAGGCTCTCAGTGGAGAGCTCGGCCGGATCACGAGTTTTGTGGGAACATATCTGGGTGGTACCGTGCGCGCGCTCGCGCCAGACGCAACACAACCCGAGGGCATGGGCGATGTCGAGTGGCAGCTCCGCAACTGGATCAACTTCGAGTGGCTCTCCGGGGGGCCCCTTCTTGAGCAGTGCATTCATGCCGTCGACAAGATGGCCTGGGCCATGGGCGACGTCGCCCCGATCGCAG
>PBNG01000004.1 GCA_002723015.1 Roseibacillus sp.
ACCCTCCCGGTGCAGAGTTTCAACTACACAGAGGACGTGAAGGGACCAGATCACGATAATTACCTGTGGGGTAATGCCTCGTTCGCGTTCAGCAATACGCTGATTGATGCGTTCTCGAACGACGGTTGGTGTGTGCAGATTCGCGGTCCACAGTCGGGCGGTCGTATCGATAATCTTCCCGTACATGTCTACGATGTGGGGCGTGGTCAAGAGAAGAAAATTCCGGTCGAAGTCGCGATTGACGAGACACTGGAGTACACCTGTGCAGATCTCGGTTTCATACCGCTCAGTCACTATAGCGGCAAAGATTATGCCTGTTTCTTCTCCGCAAACTCTACTCAGGAAGCGCAGATTTACGAGGAGGAAGATGCAACGGCTAATAGTCGGATCAACTCTCGCCTACCCTACATCTTTTTGGCCTCGAGGATAGCTCACCACCTAAAGGTCCTGCAGCGCGAGAACATTGGGGCAACTAAAGACTCCCAAGCGATTGAGGAAGAGCTCAATGAATGGATCGGGAAACTGGTCACGAAGATGACGAATCCAGGGCCCGAGCAGGTCGTAAAATATCCCCTGCGAGATGCCAGCGTCGCTGTCGAGGAACTTGAAGACAATCCTGGATATTTCCGCGTTGGTCTCAAGGTAGTTCCGCACTTCCAGGTGGAGGGCATGGACGTTAGTCTATCTTTGGTCGGAAAGATATAGAAACCCAGGCAAAATACAGCCCGATAACAAGGTTTTTATAAGAATGTGCAATGCTACCCAACTGGCATAGATGGGTTAGCCTGTGGCGCTACATGCGAGGTTCGTCAACCTTTTGGATTGGCGGACTCTCGCTAGTAGTTCTACTGATATCAGCTGCTTGCTTTAAAAGTCTAGAGAACAAAACTTGGGAAGAGAGCCTTTGGTGGGCATTCGTTACCACCACAACGGTGGGCTACGGCGATTTTTTTCCCGAGACAACCGTCGGCAGAGTGATCGGGGTTTTGCTCATGTTTTTGGGCATTGGCCTATTCGGTGGAGTGACTGCCGGTCTGGCGACGGAACTTTTGGAATATCGCTCCAAACTGGATAGGGGTGTCAAAAAATTGAAGACTACCAATCACATTCTCATCACGGGCTGGAACGAGACTGGCGAGGATATGGTTCGTGATATCCTCGCCGATCAGGAGGAGCAGGCCATCGTCATCTTAGCCGAGTTACCTAAAAATCCTCTGCAACAGAAAAATGTTTCCTTCGTTCATGGGGAAGTCACCGAACAGACTTTGGAATTAGCAAATGCGGCCGAGGCTGATACGGCGTTGGTCTTAGGGGATCAAGGAATCGCTGATTTGCACGGGCGCGACGCTAAGACTGTGATCAATTCGCTGACCATTAAGAATTACAATTCCAAGATTTACACGTGCATTCAGCTTTTTGATCCTCGTAGCCGTACTCATGCCGGTGTCTCGCGTGCCGATGAAGTTGTGGTAATCGGGTCTTTAGTTAGCGGCTTACTCAGCCGTTCAGCTCTCGACCACGGTAGTTCAAAGGCTATTTTGAGCTTGCTGCGTGCTGATGAGGGAGAAGAGATATACCGGATTCCAGTGCCCTCGCACTGGCTTGGCAAGAGTTTTGCAGATGCTTTGTCTGAGGCCAAACTGAAGGAGAACATGCTCTTAATCGGTGTAGAATCGGTGGATAAAGAGCTAGAGCTCAATCCGGGAGCCGAGTATACGCTAGAGAATGGCGATATGGTCGCGGTGATCGCGGAAGATCGCCCCGTTTTCTAGCGCAGCTCACAAAAAGGAACGATCTGGTCCTTTTGGCGTTTAATTTTACAATGCTTCATACCGAAGCATGCGCCTTTTCCTCGGGTAGGCAATTAGCAAAGGCCCAACTGAGGATAAATCTTTCAACCCTGATGGAGAGATTCTAATGCCAACACCAGCATATGCGTTTTTTACGGATGAAAATGGTGAAGATATTGTGGGCGGAGTAACGATCGAAGATGATCGTGAGGTAGCTGAGAGTGTAGAAGTCATAGAGTTTGAACACGAGGTATATATCCCTACAGATCGGCAGACAGGAAAGCCCACGGGTGTGCGCATGCACAACCCTGTCCAAATAGTCAAGGCCTACGACCAAGCATCGCCACTGCTCTTCGAAGCATGTTGCAATGGCACTACGCTCGAAGAGGTGACCATTAAGTGGTACCGGATCGATGCGTTAGGCGCGCAGGAAGAGTACTTCAATCACGTGCTAGAAAGAGTGCGTGTGTGCAAAATTGAATCGTATATGCCCAACACGAAGGACCCGACTAAAGAGTCACTCACGCATCTCGAAAAGGTTTCTTTGATGTACGACAAAATCACTTGGACCTACGTGGACGGTTCTATCGAGACAACGGATGCGTGGTTGGGTGAGGCGGAACCCGAATAAAGTCGCCGGCTTGTAAGCAGAGGTCGGTATAAGATGTATCCGAGGCTGTCGGGAGTACAGAAACTAATGGGTCGCGAGCCATGTGGCCGAAGATGTGGATTAGGAACATGAAGGCCGGTCTCATCGATGTGTTAAGAGGCAAGTTTCAAGATGACCTGAGCGTAAACCAGGTTGACCCGGACTTGCATCAGTTACTGAGCATTACCGATAATCTCAAGTGTTTGCTGAGTGCCAGGCAGGGGGTGGGTAGCGGGGATCCCGAGTATGGCCTCCCCGATATCCACGACCTGCAACGGCATGTTTCAAACTCGAGCGAGGAACTACGTGGTCTCATTGCCGAGAAAATTAAACGCTTCGAACCCCGCCTCCGCAAGATAAGGGTAGAGGCTATACCAGCAGAGCAGGCTCACAGTCCTCTGGCATACCGTATTTTCGCTGAATTGCTCGATCGCAAGCGGGTGAGTTTTAAAGCGGTTTTTCGAGCCGGTGCTGTGGCTGAATTGCAGCTCTTAAGCTGGTAGGGTTCTTTTAACTTAAGGTTGCCATGAGTCGCCGCAGCTTCGAGGAAGAGCTACGCTATCTGCACGAAGCAGGTAAGGAATTTGCGGCGGCACATCCGGATCAGGCCCGATATCTCAACATCGATAGTTTGGCCGATAGAGATCCATTTGTGGAGCGGTTGTTTGAGGGGTTTGCTTTTCTCAGCGGTCGGATCCGCGACCAACTCGACAATGAGATGGTCGAGTATACCGAAGCGCTCTACGGTCTGCTCTGGCCGCAAATGGTACGGCCCTTCCCCGCTGCGTCAATCATTCAATTTTCTCCTCGTCCCGGTTTCCTGCAGCAGACGACTATCCTTGACCTCGGCACGGAGGTGCTTTCCGCTCCCGTGGGTGAGGAAAATACTGTCTGCCGGTTCTCGACGACAAAAAAGGTTCACCTGCACCCCATTCAGTTGTCTGAGGCGCGACTTGAATCGTGGACTGGGAGCGGTGGTTCAAAGCTTAGTATGCAGTTCGATCGCGTGGGGGGTGGAGTAGATTTTGCGAATCTGGCCTTAAACCCGTTGAGTTTGTATCTGCACGCTGCTCAGCCCATTGCAGCAACGATGCATTTATTCCTAACCAGACGGGTTGAGCGAGTGGTCCTGTGGGCGGGAGCGGATTCGCAGAACCCGGCCCATCGCGTCGAGCTAGATGGGCAGGAGGCGATCCGAGCTGGCGGCTTTAACCCGGAAGAGAGTCTTCTGCCGAAGAGCGATGCAAGTTTCTCCGGCTACTGTCTGTTGCACGAATATCTCAATTTCCGTCCCAAATTCAATTTCATCGACTTGCATGGGCTAGATAAGCTCAATGTGACTGCTGGCGGCGGGCAATTCCATGTCGAGGTCTATTTTGGAGAAGCCTACCCCGAAGACAAACGATTCACGAGCGAACACCTTCGGTTGTATTGTGCCCCGGCTATTAACCTGGTCGACGTCGATACCGATCCTCTGTTCGTAGACCATCAATCGTCGGAATATCGCGTGGTTCCCGATGTGTACAGGCCCCGTAGTCTCGAAGTATACAGCGTTGAGGAAGTGACGGGCGTGGAAAAGGGCACAGGGCAGCGGCATCCATATGTGCCTTTTTGCGGGCATCAGCACACCAATGGTGGGGCGGAACGATTTTTTACCACGGCTACCCGTCCGAGTCCGGTAGGACGAGCCGAGACCTATATTGCGCTTGCGGGAGGGAAGTCCGATGGCGCGGCGCTCAAGCCTGAGACGCTGTCGATCACCGCTCGTTGTACGAACGGTGACCTGCCTAGAGAACACTTGCTCGAAGGGTCTATCATCCGGCCCGGCTCTGATTTTAATAACGTGGCTACCCTGCAAAACCTGACCCGACCGACTTTGCAGTTGGATCCACCCGGTCGTCACGACCCACGCCTTTTCTGGCGTCTCTCATCTCACCTATCCCTCAATTACGCATCAGCAGCCAGTCAAGAAACACTGGTTGGCCAGTTGCGGCTTTATGATTGGACTGGCACGGAAGCAAATCGCCGCCGTATCGACGGCATTCAGCAAGTAAGTTGGCAACCCAAGGAAGTGGTGTATCGCGGATCTATCTTGCGCGGAGCCGAGGTGATACTCGAAATCCGCGAAGATCATTTTGCGGATGAGGGGGATCTACTCCTCTTTGGCCAGATCATGAGCGAGTTTTTTCAACGCTACGCGACCATCAATTCCTTTGTCCACCTTTGCTTAGTCAGTATTCCTTCGGGGAGACGGCATATTTGGCGCATGGATAGGGGAAAGAAACCCCTGTTATGAATGCGCAAGATCGGCTTTCCCAACTGGTCGCCGCGACTAAGGACCCAGCCGAAGCCACCCAAGAGGATGTGCTGTCGCGCCTTTTCGATCAGGGTCACCAATTCGATTTCTTCCAAGCGGTTAGACTTTTGGAGGATCTTTTCGCTGAGGCTCCGGGCCCCGGGCAGGGCTTTGAGTTGGCGCAGGAGCGAATCCGCTTCAAACCGTATGATGGGCTTGGTTTCCCCGCTGCGGACGTAAAGAAAGTTTCGTTGGTCGATGACGGTCGGAAGCCGCCCTACGGGGAGGTGATGCCGACCTTCATGGGCCTGTATGGGATCGATTCTCCCTTGCCCAGCCACATATCCAATCTATTGCTCAATGAGGCTGACGGAGAAAGTTCTCTCAGGGATTTTCTCGATATCTTCAATCATCGATTCTACTCCCTTTTTTATCGCAGCTGGAAGAAATACCGTTCGGTTTCGCATTCGACATCGTCGGGTTTCTGCGCCGCTTCGTTTCAGTTGCTGTGTCTGGCCGGTGTTGATCCGGAGTTGCGAGATCGACTTCCGGTAGCTGCGGACCGGCTGATGCCGTTGGCCGCGCTTCTGGCCTGTCCGACGCGCAGCACCGAAGGGCTGATAAAAATACTCAAGATATTTTTCCCGCAACTCGCGGTCGAGGTCGTCGAGAATGTAGCGCGCTGGGCTCGGATCTCTGACCCGCCCGGATTGGGGCGCGGTGAAAACCGACATACTTTAGGCGAGACGGCTATCGTCGGGCGTAGCTTGATAGATCGTTCCGGGATGTTTCGATTGGTATTGGGCCCCGTAGACTTTGAAAGCTATAGAGAGTTTTTGCCCGGTGGTCGCAAGGCCGAGTTACTGCACGGTCTTTTGCGGCGATACGTCCCGGATTTTCTCAAGTACGAGATCCAAATCTTTCTTAAGACGGCGACGATCCCGTCTGCCCAACTTGGTTCGCCAGACGTCAAACTCGGTCAGCAAGTTTGGATTGGAAAACCGAAACCTGAAGTTTTACCGCATGTAGTGCAATACTAATACTCAGTATGAAAGTTTGCGTTCACAGGTGATTTTTACGCTTAGAAGATAGATATGGCCGTTAAGGATCTTAAGACTCTCCTTCAAAAGCTCAACGAACCGACTACGAAGGCTTTGGAGGGTGCTGTAGCCCTAGCTATCGGTCGCAGCCATTACGAAGTCGCGGCTGAACACATTTTCCTCAAGTTTCTCGAGGACGGCTCGGGCGATCTGCCGCGTATACTACGTCATTTCGATATCGATAGCAGTCAGTTTTGGGATGCGCTGATCAAGCAGCTTGAGGGGTTTCGTACTGGCAATAGCGGTCGTCCTGCGTTTTCCCCGGTCCTCTTGCAGATGATTGAGCAGGCCTGGGCCACTGCATCTCTTCATCATCAAGTCGATCGGGTTCGTTCGGGTCACCTCTTCGAGGCGTTGGTCGAAGGCGACGGGATGCGTCTTGGTGCCTATGCTGATGTGCTAGGCGCGGTGCGGCGCGATGAGTTGCGTAACGAATTCGGGCGTATCGTCGAAGGCTCTGCGGAGGAGAGAGCCACATCGCCCAATGCGGCAGGTAAGAGCACTGCAACGCCTGCAGCTAGTGAGCATTCCGCTGAATCCACTGGAGGAGATACGGCTTTAGATCTTTATACGGTCAACCTGACCGATTCGGCGCGGGAGGGACGCGTTGACCCGGTTTTCGCTCGCGATCAGGAGATTCGCCAGATGGTGGATATCCTGATCCGTCGGCGCAAGAACAACCCGATATTGGTCGGCGAGGCTGGGGTCGGAAAGACGGCTATTGTCGAGGGACTGGCCCTGCGGATCGCTGAGGGCGATGTGCCGGAGCGCCTGGCTGAGGTGAGTATCCATGCCTTAGATCTAGGGCTTCTGCAGGCCGGTGCCGGGGTCAAAGGCGAGTTTGAGAACCGGCTCAAGTCGGTCATCACCGAAGCCAAAGAAGCGCCCAAGCCTATCGTACTTTTCATCGACGAGGCACACACACTGATTGGCGCGGGCGGGGCCGAAGGAACCGGCGATGCAGCCAACCTGCTTAAGCCAGCGCTGAGCCGGGGTGAATTGCGCGCGATTGCCGCAACAACGTGGTCCGAATACAAGAAATACTTCGAGAAGGACGCAGCGCTCGAGCGCCGTTTCCAGTTGGTGCAGGTCGAAGAGCCCTCCGTAGAGGATGCCGCTGTGATGATGCGCGGTATCAAAGGGATCTACGAGAAGCACCACGAGATCCAGATCTCGGACGAGACTATCGATACTACGGTTAAGCTCTCGGCCCGGTTCATCACCGGTCGGCAGTTGCCCGATAAAGCGATCGATGTATTGGATACGGCGGCGGCACGCGTTAAGATGGCTCAGACCACCAAGCCAGCCGCCCTCGACGATATGGAGCGTCGGGTGCAGAATTTGGATATCCAGATCGCGGCGGTAGAGCGCGATCTGCAGAGCGGCATGGCTAATGATGATGAAACCCTCCGTCAGGCTAAGGCCGAGCGGAAGGAAGCGCTGAGCGAGCAGCAGACGTTGGAGCAGCGTTGGAACGATGGTCGAGCCCTGGTCGAGAAAATTGCTCTAAAGCGCACCGAATTTGCCCGCAAGAGTGCAGAGGGAAACGGGGCCGGATCGGCGCTCGCGGAGCAATTAGCCGTTTTGGAGAAGGATCTGGAGCATCTACAGGGTGATAACCCGATTGTGCACGCCGAGGTCAATCAGAAAGTGGCGGCCCAGGTGGTATCGGAATGGACCGGCATACCGACGGGCAATATGGTCAAGGATGAGGCGCGGATCCTGCTGGACTTCGAGGCCCAGTTGGGCGAACGGGTCCTGGGGCAGGAGGAGACCATCAAGGAGATTGCGGATACGATTCGTACCGCCAAAGCTGGTCTGCGCGATCCGCAGTCGCCGATCGGGGTGTTTCTCTTCGTCGGTCCGAGTGGCGTGGGCAAGACGGAATGTAGCCGCGCGGTCTCGGATCTGCTGTTTGGAGGTGAGCGCTTCTTAATTACCATTAATATGTCGGAATATCAGGAGAGTCATACCGTTTCACAGCTTAAGGGTTCGCCACCTGGGTATGTGGGCTACGGCGAAGGCGGTATCCTCACCGAGGCGGTGCGTCAACGGCCTTATTCCGTGGTGCTCCTCGACGAAGTGGAAAAGGCCCACCGGGATGTCATGGATCTCTTCTACCAGGTCTTTGACCGTGGTTTCATGCGCGATGGCGAAGGGCGCGAGATCGACTTCAAGAACACGGTTATCATGATGACGTCCAATCTCGGTTCCGATGCTTTCTTGGAGCTTTGCACGGGCGAAAAGCGCGCGGCACCGGATGAATTGCGCCAGGCGATTCATCCTCTGCTGGTGGGCCATTTCCAGGCTGCGCTCCTGGCGCGGATGAAAGTGGTGCCGTTTTACCCGCTGGATCGCCAGACCATGGAGGGCATCGTGCGGATCAAGTTGGGTCAGATCGGCGAGCGCGTCCATGAAGCGCACAATATGAGCTTTGACTATCAGCACGAAGTTGTGGCCCGTATTGCAGAGCGTTGTACCGAGGTCGATACCGGAGCCCGCAATATCGACGCTATAATCGATCGCACGGTGCTGCCCGATGTCTCCAAGGCGATGCTGGAGCAGATGGCTGAGGAACAAGTGCCTAAGAGCCTCGAACTGGGTCTGGACGAGGCCGGGGACTTCACTTACGCCTTTAACGTGTAGTAATCTGGTTAGAGGATTATGGTGCCTACCGACTCCGTGCTCTTGGGGGGTTTCGAGGAAAGAGTCAGGCTTCTCCAAGAGCAGTTGCCGACGTGGATGGAAGAGGCCGAGGTGCCTGGTCTGGCGATTGCTGTGGTCGGAGACGGCGCAAGCTGGTGTCGCGGCTATGGCGTGGGGAATATAGTCGATCCTCGACCGGTGGACGAGGACACGGTCTTTGAAGCATGTTCCCTAAGTAAGCCGTTGTTTGCCTACGGCGTGTTGCGGCTTTACGAACAGGGCCTGCTTGATCTGGATGCACCGCTGGGTGGTTATTTAGAATCGCCGTATCTAAGCGATGAGCCGTGGCTGGAGCGTATCAGTGCTCGGCACGTGCTCTCCCACACGGCCGGCTTTACCAATTGGCGGCCCGAGGGAGGGCGATTGCGAGTCCACTTAGAGCCGGGGATGCGTTTTTCCTACTCCGGTGAGGGCTTTGTATATCTGCAGCAGGTGGTCGAAGCGCTTGTCGGTTGCTCGGCAGAAGAGTGGATGCAGGATACCTTGCTGGGGCCTCTCGGCATGGACGACAGCAGTTTTGTGTGGCCGTCCGATGGGGAAAAGCCACTGGCCACGGGCCACGACGTATCCGGTCGCCCGGTAAATAAGCAGGTGTGGCCGGAGATGAACGCGGCTAGCAGTCTGCATACGACCGCGGCCGATTTTTCTCGCTACTTGCACGCGATGGTGCGGTCAGATAGGGATAGCGCTGACCCGGTGGGCGCGAATACCCTGGCTCAGATGCTCTGCTCTCAGATTTCGGTCAACGATTGCAAGCCCTGGGACTATGACTGGCCACGTTTGCGGGTAGCGCTGGATACCTGCATTTCGTGGGGGTTGGGTTGGGGACTGCAACGGAGTGGTGAGCGGGTCGGTTTTTGGCAGCCGGGTGACAACGGACCGTATAAGTCGATGGCTTTTGGTTTTAAGGACGAGGGCCTGGCGATGGTGGTGTTGACCAACAGCGCGCGGGGTGCAGAGCTGTGGCCAAAGTTGGTCCCGGCTGCTTTGGGTGGCACGCACCCTGCTATCGCCTGGAGCCAGTCATCCCCGAAGATAGCGGATCGACCGTCTGCATGCATCGAGGTTGTCGAGGGCGATCTGCCGATTGTCTTCGCCTTGCCGCACGATGGGGATCTTGGATTACCCGGGGTGGTGCCACGGCGCAACATCGCCAGGGATTCTCACTTCAATACCACGTCGGCCCGGCACACGCGGGAGATCGCCCTCGAGGTGGCGCTGGCACTGGAAGGGCATACTGGTAAAAGGCCGTGGTTGGTGATAAATCGGTTGGCGCGGTCCTATGCGGATCTGGACCGCACGCCCCGTACTGCTTTTGAGCACCGGTATACAGCCGAGCTTTACAACGGGTATCATCGCAGATTGAAAGAGACCATAGCTCAGCTAAAAAAGGTTTTTGGAAACGGGCTATTGTTGATTATAGATGCCCAGGAGACCTTTCCGGCCGATATCTATATCGGCTCCCTGGAAAGCCGGAGCATAGCGGGTCTGAAGGATAAATACACGACTTCAGTTCTGGACGGGGAATACAGCTTAGGACATCAGTTGACTCGCGCGGGTTACAAGCTACCGTCCTTCAGCACAAGTATCGACTTGGGACAGGGGTTGATCCAGGACATACCCGCGACCGTCCCCCGTCCTCTGGATGGGGGGCAGGTATTGGAGCGTCACGGTAGCCACCAGCCCGAAGGCATCGACGCGTTGAGCTTGGTATTGCACGAGCGGGTACGCGGCCCTTTACAGGAACGGAGACGCTTAATCAAAGCTCTGGCTTTGGCGGTGGCGGGATTCGTCCGGGCTTTCCTGCCTGTGCAAGACGCAGACAGCGGGCATGCATCGGCACAAACGAGGTGAATCGGCATGGCAATATGCAACTTTGAATTTGATGTCAACGGATTGGATTCTGATGTACTCGAGGTGTTGGAGTTCAGCGGGGAGGAAGAAATATCCCGACTTTTCCGCTTTGAGCTTGACTTGCTTTCTACTGATAAGGAGCTCGATTTTTCCGAGATCGTCAACAAACCGGCCACGCTGTCTGTGCAACGCAATCCTGGTGGAGAGGAGTCTTTTTTTCGCGGTCTGGTGGTTGATTTTCAGCAGTATGGCGAGACCCGTGATAAAGCGCGTTACCGGGTTACTCTGATGCCGCGGACTTGGCGGCTGTCCTATACCTACCAGAGTTGCGTTTTTCAGGACAAGACGGTCGAGACCATAATCGGCGATGTGCTGGCTGAACACGGCTTTTCGCAGGGTGATATACGCTTTGAATTGATCGGCGACTATGCCGAGCGGGATTTCTGTGTTCAGTATCGCGAGACCGATCTGGATTTTATCTGCCGGTTGATGGAATACGAGGGCATGTATTTTTACTTCGACCACAGCCAGGAGCAGGAAGTGATGATCATCAGCGACGATCGCAGCAATGAGGTTTCAATTCGCGATGACCAGGATAGCGTTGTTGGGTACCACCAGCCGGAGGGGCTCCTGCCCCTCGATGATGTGGAGACGATAAACGAGTTCGTTTACAAGGAGCAGATCGTTACGGGCAAGGTCATTTTGAAGGACTACAACTACCGGGAATCTGAGGTGTCGCTACAGGGCGAGGCGACGCTCAATCCCGAGATGCCAGGTATGTTTTATAGTTATGGCTCGCACTTTAAAGACAACGATCAGGGCAACCGTCTAGCTCAGGTGCGCAACCAGGAGTTCGAGTGCCAACGACGCACCGCCGAAGGTCGCAGCAATTGCATTAGTTTACGCGGTGGCTACAAAATGGGTTTGCAGGGCCACTACCGAGAAGATCTCAACGCCGACTACTTGCTGATCCGGGTGCAGCATCAGGGTCAGATGATTGAAGGCCAAGGTTCCTACAACAATGCCTTCACCTGTATTCCATCCGAGGTGCAATATCGTCCGGAACGTCGCACCCCCGAGCCACGTTTGCCGGGTATCTTGACGGCGAAGGTAGAAGGTAGTGACGACAACAGCCAATATGCGTCTATTGACGAAATGGGACGTTACAAGGTGCGACTGCCATTCGACCAGGGTGATGAGAGCCTGGGCAACGCGTCCAAGCCGATCCGTCTGATGCAACCCTCGACGGGAGCGGGGCACGGTATGCACTTCCCGGTTCACGCAGGGGCTGAGATGATCTGGGCTTGCATTGATGGCAATGTGGATCGGCCCATCGGTTTGGGCACGGCGCCCAATTCGACGCATGTGTCGCCGGTTACGTCGGAGAATAACAACGAGAATCTACTACAGACCAGTTCGGGCCACCGTCTAAGTATGGATGATAATACAGAGAATCCGACTTTGACGCTCAGTTCGATGATTACCGCAGAAGGTAGTAGCGTTAGCGGGGGCTATTGTGGTGGCACGGGGAAGGGAAGTAGCCAATCGAGTAATCAAGGAACAGAGGACGATGTCGCTACGGCTCTGTCGACGCCGCAGCAGGAAGGCAATAGCGTTGTCAGGCAAGGAGGAATGGCCAACATAGAGGAAGGCGTGGCTATAGACGGGAATACGATCACCATGGAAAGTAGTGGGATTGCAATAGATACTACTTCTGAATCGGGATTAATTATTGCTAATAACCCGAAAAATGAAGCGATACTCAATACGAAATTTTTGCAACTGACGTCCGGATCAGAGACGGGCGTTCGCGGGCCAGGTGATTTTGCAGGACTACAAATACCAAGTGGTGACGTTGCAGGGTTATTAATGAGTGGTACGACCAAACATATACAATTACAAACCCCAAGCACCCAAGAAATTCTCGCACTGGGTTCGGGGACAGGTACGGGTACAGGTGGGATTACGATTGGAACAAAGAACAATGCAAATACTACGATACACGGTCATTCGTTAGTATTAGCTGGTATCACCAACGATTATGATAAGTTGGTGATAGACGATTATTCGTCGGCTGCTAACGCAATTATTGGCTACGTGAATGCTGGGATTGCCACAATAATTTGGCTGCGGGGTTTGTATTCTAAGTTTAAGGACACTTGGAATGCGGGAATTAAAACAAGGAATCTCTATGGTTTCCTTAAATTAATGTGGTCGTTTGTCGGAGCTTATAAGACCCTAGAAGGGCCAATTTCTGGAGCGGTTGATGATGATAATTACAAGAGTTTGGCTGCAGGTTTAGACTGGACTTCTAAAACGACTGGCAGCACCACAATTCTTGGGGATGATGCCATTAATTTACTTGCACCTGAGGGTAGTGTTCTCCTCAATGCAAACGGGATTGCGCTAAAATCTACATCATCAACATCAATCACGAACGGCTATATGGGCGTGAGCATAAGCACGATGGCTCTCGGCATCTCACTTAGCGCATTACAGGGCGGGATCACGTTAAGTTCTTCATCTCCACTGGATGATATATCTCTTGACAATGCATTTGGTGGTGTGAAAATAAGTGGGTGCTACGGGGTGCCTCATGCTGTGGGTGGAGGCGTAACTTTAGCCGCTGCTCCGGCTGGTGTGTTGCCCCAAGCCGCACCGACAAAGATCACATTGGACCACCAAGGGATACAGATGATTTCGGTCCAGGATGTAAAGTTAACTATAGATGAAAAAGATATTAAAATAAAGGAACAGTCTGTAGCAGTTACTAAAATGGAAGCTGACGTTAAAAAACAAGAAGATGCCATCAGTAATAATTCAAACGCCATAGCCGATAATGAACAAAATATCATTGGACTGCAACGAGCGACTATGAAGCGCAGGAATGCCGTGGTGAGCATGGAGGAAGCAGGGATAACTTCAACTAGCTAATATTTATGTTCAAGTGATCTTCGTCCCTTGCGGCGACTGCCTGATGCCTCAAACCGGTATAGCTTCTGTCGGACCCCAAGCAATCACCTTAATCCGAATCGTCACATCTGTATGAGGATAAATCGTGGTCAAACTAGCTGTAAATGATATCGGAGAATGGTCAGGCAAGCGAGTCCTTCTACGGGCGGATTTCAATGTGCCGTTGGATGAGGCGATCAAGATTAGGGACGACTTCCGTATCAAGGCCATATTGCCTACGATCCAACTGTTGAGCGCTGGCGGGGCCAGAGTGATCGTGATGTCCCATCTTGGACGACCCGACGGGGTGGATAAAGCGCTGAGTCTCAATCCGGTAGCTGAGGCTTTAAGTCAAGGTCTGAACAAGCCAGTAAGTTTGGCCCCAGATTGCGTCGGTGCCGAGGTTGAAGATTTGGTGCGACAGATGAAGGATGGTGACATAATGCTGTTGGAGAATCTGCGTTTCCATCCAGAAGAGAACGATAACGATCCTGAGTTCGCTCGTCAGCTGGCTATGCTAGGCGATATTTACGTTAACGACGCTTTTGCCAGTGCGCACCGGACGCAGGCTTCAAATGTTGGCATTGCCAAACATATGAAAATCTGTGTCGCCGGCAGTCTGATGAAGAAAGAAACCGATGAAATATTCGGCGCTATTGCCGCACCAGATCGGCCTTTTGTGGCCGTTGTTGGCGGCGATGACTTCGGCGAGAAAACGGAGATGATCGATTTTCTGCTTGACCACGTGGACCATTTGCTGCTGGGTGGACCGGTCAGCCTGCCCTTCCTCAAGGCCAAGGGTTATCCGGTTGGGGACATGTCTGCAGCGGAAGTAGGGAAAGCGAGTGAGATTATCCAAAGGGGCCAAGCAAAGCTGCATCTGCCCACGGACGCGGTCCTCGTGCGTGAGGTCACGGAAATGGGACGGGTTGAAAAAGTCCACCGTATGGTATCGTTTACCGTAGACTTGGATCCCATGGTCGAAGAAATCATAGGCGATACTCCCGAACTCTTGGAAGCTGTTAAAAATCCTATAGTTGAGCTAAAGCCGGGCGAGAAAGTGGCCGACATTGGCACCAACACGGGTATTAGTTACCAAGAAATAATCCGTTTCGCGCAGACGCTTGTCTGGACAGGCCGGGTGGGAGATTTTGATGACCCACTTTCCAAAATGGGTAGTCAGCGCGTCACGGGCATCCTTGCGATGGAAGGCTATTTGGGGAAAAAATGTATTGCTGGGGGATACGATGTTCTGCCGGTGATAGCTGAGTATGGGGTGCATGAGGGCTTTTCACACATCTCCACAGGCCACCGAGCGTTCTTCGAGTGCCTGAAGGGGAAGTCGTTGCCGGGCATCGAGGCGTTGTCATGAATGGTAGACCCGGGCAGGGTGCTAGAGTGAGCAAACGAGCAATTTCATGATGGTAGTCGACGAAATAGGAGAATGGCGCGGTAAGCGAGTCTTGTTACGGGCTGACTTCAATGTGCCTTTGGACACCGAGAGGCAGATCACAGAGGATTTCCGTATTCAGGCTGTGCTGCCGACGATACGACTCTTGAGTGAAAGCGGGGGCCGTGTCATACTGATGTCTCATCTGGGAAGGCCTAGTGGGTTTGATCCGGCTCTTAGTTTGAAGCCGGTAGCCGAGGCACTTAGTAAGATGCTGAGCAAGCCAGTACTTTTGGCTCCTAACTGCGTTGGTCCTGAAGTTACGACGATGGTCGAGCAGATGCGAGACGGCGAGATCCTGTTGCTGGAGAACCTACGATTTCACCCTCAAGAAAATGGGAATGATCCTGATTTTGCCAGGGAATTGGCTACCCTAGGCGAGGTGTATGTTAGCGATGCGTTTGCCTGTGCCCACCGGTCCCAAGCTTCAAACGTGGGTATTGTGGAATTCATGAAGCCATGCCTTGCCGGGTTGCTGATGCGCGACGAGATAGAAAAGTTCGTTAATGCCATAAAGGAGCCTGAGCGCCCATTAGTCTCCATCGTCGGAGGCGAAAAGCTCAGCGCGATGGTCGATACAGTGAAGAACTTGTTACTAACTTCGGATAAACTGTGTATCGGTGGTCAGATGAGCTACACCTTTCGAAAGGCAAAAGGTGGTAACACAGGCGGTACCTTTGTCGAAGAAGATCAGATAGAAGTAGCCCGGGAACTGTTGGTAGATGGAGACGATAAAATTGCACTACCTGCTGATTGTATCGTCGAACATACATCGGATCTGGCGCCTGGTCCGAAAAAGTACCGGACCGGTTTTTTTGACCAGGCCACCATTGATACGAAGTATGCTATTGACCCAGCCTTGCTCGGGAACCAGACGCTGCCCGACGGCCTTCAAGCACCTGGCATGGAACCCAACGAGAAAGGGATCGATATCGGAGCGCTCTCGATGATGCGTTTTGGAGAATTGGGAAGAAGCGCAAAGACGTTGGTGTGGACCGGACGTATGGGAGACCATGCCACTGTACAGAGCAGTGCCGGTAGCAGGTCCATAGCCGCTTTGTTGGTGCTTGCGACACTGAGCGGTGTATCGTCGATAACCGGAACCCATGAGATGGTAAAATTTCTAAAACAAGAAGATCTAAACGACCACATATTTCATCTGTCGACCGGCGATCGTTCTTTCATACGGGTCCTGGAGGGAAAAGAGTTGCCGGGGATTATTGCATTGTCCACGTAGTATACGGTGGTGAGTAATCAAGTTGATCATATTTGTGGTGTACTTAGGGACAGGCTGATCTTTAATCACTGTATGGTCTTTGGACTGACGAGTATCGCATTAGTAAGAAAGGTTTGGATTAATGGCAAACTGCGAATTTGAGTTCACGCCAGATGCACTTGAGCAAACTGCGATGTCGGTGACAGGGTTTGTGGGAAGGGAAGAACTTTCTCGGCCGTTCCGGTTTGAACTGGAGCTTCTTTCTACTGACAAAGAGATGGCGTTTGAAGACATTGTTAATCGGCCTGCGAAGCTGAGCATCAGACGCGAAAACGATGGTGAAGAATCTGTCATATGTGGCCAGGTAATCGACTTTGAACAACGTAACGAGACGAGGTCAGCTGCGTA
>PBNG01000098.1 GCA_002723015.1 Roseibacillus sp.
GCGACCCTGAGAGCAATGGTAAAGGCAAGGAGACATCCACTCAGGGTCGCCAGGAGTCTCTCCTGGCGACCCTGAGTGGATGTCTCCTTGCCTTTACCATTGCTCTCGTTTTCCTCGACGGAGTCAATATTCCCTTTTCGCTTGGTACTTTCACGGTAGAGCTCACCCCTGCCATCGTTCTCACCGGGCTGGCAACGGCCATTGGCCTCGGGACGCTGGGGACACTTCCTCCGGCCCTGCGCTGCCTCCAGCCCTCCCTTCCTGTTGCCCTCCGCTCAGCCTGAATTTTTCAAAGATGTCCTCCTGCTGCTCTAACACCACACCCGAACCATCAGACCAGTCTCCCTGCTGCTCCCCGGGGCGCAAGGTTGACTGGCTCTTCTGGTTCTGCCTTGCTGCGGTTGGAATCGCGTGCCTTGTTGACCTGCTCTTCCGAGACTCTCTCGCAGGAAGCAGAACTGGTGCCTTTGCCCATGGAGCCCTCGAGATGACAACGAGAATGTGGTGGGGCATTCTTCTGGGAATCGTAGCGGTAGGTGTTATCGGAATGATCCCGCGGCAGTTTATCACTGCCATTCTTGGCCCGGGAGGACGATTCAGTGGCATCCTTCGCGCGTGCGGAGCAGGCCTGCTTCTGGATCTCTGCAACCACGGCATCCTGCTGGTGGCCACGAAACTGTACGAGAGAGGAGCCTCTCTCGGTCAGGTCTTTGCCTTCCTGATTGCCAGTCCGTGGAATTCGCTCTCCACGACACTCATTCTCATCAGCCTGATCGGTCTCAAGTGGACCCTGACGATCGTTCTACTCTCCGCAGTCATCGGTGTGACCACCGGACTGATTACGGAGTTGCTGGTGCGAACCGGATTTCTCGCAGCCAATCCCAACCAGAGGGACCTGCCCTCTGGTTTTCGCTTCTGGGCCTCAGCGAGAGATCATTACAAAAATGCATCCTTTGATGGGGGCTTTTTCCTTAAACACGCGAGGCGTGCTTTTGTGGAGTCACGCATGATCCTCCGCTGGATCCTTCTGGGCATTGTTCTTCTTGCGACCCTCCGAGCGATCATGGATCCCTCAACCTTTGCCCAATGGTTTGGCCCTACGGTGGCCGGACTCCTCCTCACGTTTCTCGCCGCTACCTTTATCGAGGTCTGCTCGGAGGGTTCCAGCCCGCTGGCCTCCGACTTCCTCAGCAGGGCGGAAGCACCAGGAAATGGATTCGCCTTCCTCATGGCAGGAGCTGCAACGGATTATACCGAGGTTCTCGCTCTCCGTGAGGCCACCAGATCCTGGAAGCTGGCCTTCGCCCTTCCCCTTCTGGCTTCTCCGCAGATCCTGCTCGTTGCCTTGATTCTCAACCAACCACTTCCCTTCTAGTATTTCCAAGAACCACCCCGACCCATAATGATAAATCACTTCAGGACCCTTTTCACGATCGCTCTCTGTTTCGCAGTCACTTCATGTGGAGGTGGGGATGATGGGGAGTCAAGCAACCAAGGCCCCGTTTCCTCCGCTTCCGACGCCCTTGCGTCTCTACTTCTTCTCAAAGCACCAGAAGGAGCGATCACGATCACGGAGGCTCGTAAGAAACCAACCCCGGGAACCAAGGTCACTGTTTCCGGCAAGGTGATGGGAAACGACAATCCGATCATCCAGTCCCGAGCCCTCCTGACTCTCGGGGATCCTACCAGGATTGACTCCTGCGACCTCAAACCCGGGGATGAGTGTCCGACTCCATGGGATGTCTGCTGTGCCGATCCGGATGTCGTCCGTGCCAGCATCGCGACAATTCAAGTCCTCGACGAACACGGAAAACCCGTCAAAGCAGGGTTAAGAGGAGTAGGGGGACTGCAGGAACTCAGTAATCTGATCGTGGTGGGCGAAGTAGCCGAAGGGTCTAATGCAGATAATTTTCTCGTCAACGCCACGGGCATTCATGTCGCTGCCGCTACCGCGGCCGGAATTACTACTACGAAAAAGTGACCCGACGTTTCCTAATTGCCGTCCTTCTGTGGACGCTACTGGCTTCGTGCTCGCAATTTTTCCCGAGGACAGAGCCCCGGGAAGCCCTGCCACAGCGGTCTGGCTGGAGGCATGCCCCGGCCTGGGCGCGTGCAGCCCTGCAGCAGGACTGGTGGACAGGCTTCGAGGATTCTGACCTCGATTCGCTCATTACTACTGCTCTCTCTCAAAATCCTGACCTGGGAGTCCTTCGAAAACGATTAGAACGTTCCCGGGCTCAGTCTCGGCAGGCCCGGTCCACCGCATGGCCCACCATCAACCTCAACAGCGGATTTCTTCCCGGCCGTGAGCAGAGCCGCGCAACGCAGTGGTCCCCATTGGATCTCGAGCCGTGGGCGAATCACGGATCCGTCTCCTGGGAATTGGATCTCTTTGGCCAAATCAAGGCCGGAACCCGGGCCGCCCGGGAAGCAGAACGGGCCGCTCTCTGGGATCTTCACGCCGGCCGGCTCCTCGCCGCGGCCGCAGTCGCAGATGCCTATTTCCGTATTCTCCGCCTCAATGAAGAGCGCACGCTGGTCGCAGGTTCTGTCTCTGCAAACAAAGAGATTCTCACCTTTCTGCAGGCACGGGAAGAAGCGGGACTTCTTTCAGAAACCTCCATCCTGCGCCAAGAGGCCGAGCACGAGAATCTTGCTCGCTCACTTCTCGACCTTGATCGCCTGCGTGGACTCGCCCTCCTGCAACTAGAAACTCTTTGCGGGGGAGAGCCTCTCTCCTCCCCCGACCGTCATCTTTCCGCCTGTCAAACTCCTCCCCTTCCCGCCCGGACCAGTTCAGCGGTTCTAGCACAACGTCCCGATATGCTGGCGGCCGAGGCACGAGTGCGGTCGGCCTTTGAAATCGAGGAGTCCATGCGACTTGGCCTCCTTCCCTCTCTCTCCCTGGGTGCAAATACAATGTCCCGGGGTCCCTCCCTCCTGTCCGATTTCCGCCAATGGATTGTCCATGCTGGACCAAGTCTAGACGTTCCCATCTACGCCCCCTCCCGCATGGCAGGGGTGACTGCGGGACGAGCAGTAACTGACGAGGCTGCAGCCCTCTACCGGAAAAAAGCTCTTATCGCCTTCAGGGAAGTCGAGTCCTCCTACCTCAATCTTGGGAACCGGCACCATCAGCTTGAGGCCGCGAAACGCGAAGTGGTATTCCTCGAAAAGGCCCGCAGGAATACGACGGCAACCTTTGAGAATGGACTCGTTTCCCAGATTGAGCTTCTTGAAAGTGAGCGTCGCAGTCTTGAGGGAAAGCGGCAGGAACTTGCGATCCGACATGCCCTCCTGAGAGACCACCTCGCACTAGTCAGGGCCCTCGGCGGTGGCAGCAAAAGAGATCTCCGGAAATAGATCCCGCGAAAATCCGGATCGATTTACTGGTCCTTTCGTGAGAAATTAAGAACCTCCCCGGCTTCAGACACCGCGAGGAAACAGCCATGAAGATCTTCCAGAGTTCACGAAATAAATCCTTCGCCGGATGCTTGGCTAGCGTATGCATTACTGTCCTGTTGCAACCACTCGTCGCAGCACCAGATGACCATAAGCATCATGATCATAAGCATCATGACCATCACAAGGGCCACGACCATGCCTCGATGGCGGGCCCGAATGGAGGTAAGGTACTTTATGAAGTTCATCCTCACGCAGAACTCTTCGTTACCAGAGACCGCAAACTTCAGATCACCTTCTTGAGCGAGACTGGCAAGGCAGTCTCCCCGGGACAGCATACGGTCAAGGCAATCTGTGGCAAACGAACACGCCCTACCCGGATGCAATTCAACCGCAGGGGTTACGCTTTTTTGTCCGGACAATCCTTACCCACCGGGAAAAAGATACCCACCGTCGTGCAAATCGGAAAGGGTTCCGGAAAAAAGCCAGTAATCATCCGACTCAACCTGGATCTCGAAACCTGTCCGGACTGCAAGAAGCCCAAATACGCATGTCTTCCTTCCGATTATAAAAAATCCCGAGCTACTCCCGGAAAACAATAAGGGAACTTTACCCGGGTCCCCGATTTGTCTGAAGGGCGACCGCCGCACTTTGCGTCCTGCGCAACAGGAAGATAGCGACTGCGAATCCAGCTGAGCCCATGACCATGGACATTACCATGATCTGGTAACGGACCGCTTCCATGGGGTCAGCTCCCGCGATGACCTGGCCCGTCATGATCCCAGGCAAAGACACCAGCCCCACTGCAAGAAAAGCATTGATCTGGGGAATCAATGCAGCATTCCAGGCAGTGTTCCGCGCGTGAATCACATTCTTTCCACTCCTACGTTCCGCGTCGAATCGCTCGGCACTGAGGGTCACCGCGGTCATCGCGTTGGCAAAGACCATGCCGGAAAGACTGATCGCATATTTGGGCTCATACCAGGGTTCGACAGCAATCACTCCAAAAATCACAAGGATATATACCAGTCCACCTCCCAACCCGATGGCAAGGAGGGCATCGCGATAGGAGGCCCACCGCTGTTCCCTGACCGTACGAATGGAGATCCAGGAGGAGATCACGATCATGAAGGTGACCACGCCAAGGGTCACCCATGGGCTCCGAATCCCGAAGAGGAAGCTGAGGACATAGCCTATGGCGAACAACTGGAGCACCATCCTTCCTGTTGCCACCCAGAGGCTTCCCGCTCCTCCGCCCCACCGCAACGAAATCCAGCCTACCATAAGAATTGGAATCAGGGCGAATCCAAGGCGCCACAATGATATTTCGATCATGGAACCATTCTCAGATTACACATCACGTCGCGCAATGCTGTTGATCGGTGAGATCCTGCTGGCAGGAGAGCCTCGAGCCGACCATCTTGGTGCGGCCAATGCCTTCCGACTTTGAAGAAATCGACTATCAGGACACTCCTCTCGGACCTCTGATCCTCCGTCGACGCCGGATGCGCTCCCTTGATGACCTCGAGGTCTACGAAATCATTCTCGGAACAGGATATCTCATGTCGAGCCTCTTCACGACGGTGGAAATCGCACTCGCGGACCTTGCTCTTGATCTCTTGAAGGAGAAACCTGGGGCGCTCTCTGTTGCGGTGGGTGGATTAGGGCTCGGATATACCGCGCAGGCAGCTCTGCGGGATTCAAGAGTCTCACAACTTCTGGTCGTGGAAGCACTACCTGCCGTGATCGGGTGGCACCGGCAGAAACTCGTGCCACTGGGGAAAGAAATAACAACTGATCCCCGGTGTCGCCTCGTGGAGGGAGACTTTTTCTCTCTTGCAGAAGGAGACGGGTTCGATCCCGGGAAGCCCGGACGCTGCTTCGACGCCATCCTCCTCGATATTGACCATTCTCCCCGAAACCTGATTCACGAGCGCCATCGGAACTTCTATTCATTGTCGGGTCTCAGGAAGCTCCGATCCTTCCTCAACCCTGGAGGAATTTTCGCAATGTGGTCAGACGATCCTCCAGACCACGATTTTGAAAACCTTCTTCAGGTCGTCTTTCCCTCTACCCAAAGCCGGGTTGTCACCTTTCCCAATCCACTCCAGGGAACCGAGTCGAGGAGTACGGTGTATCTTTCTCGATGCGGGGATTAGAGAGTACGTAGCCGGATCTCTCCAGCCAATGCACTTCCCAAAACCCGCATGTTTCTACGCAGAAACCGACCAGCCCAACGCACCTCCCCCACGCTACTTCCCTGAATCAGGACCCGATTATGGTAGCTCTCAAACTCTACGAGGATCCCCGGACCGGTCCGGACCATAGAAATCAGCCGCGGCCAGGAGAACCCCGGAGTTGGCAGGAGGTTGCTGATAATAATCCCTTCTCCTGTAATTTTTTTTTGCATGAGGTCTGGCAGGAGCGAGATGGAAGCATCTGGTTTGACGACATCACCATTCTCGGAAACAGAGAGGTCCTCCACAATGACATCATAGAGGACCCGCTGTCGTCTCAGCCAGTCGACTGCATCCTCCCGATAAAAGCGAACGGGACCACACCACTCCGTCGCTATGCTCTCGAACAAACCAAACCCCTCGCTCCAGACGTCCACTCCCGCAATCTCTTGATCACAACCAAGCGCCCGCAGAGCTCCTACCATTCCTCCTCCCGAAAACCCAAGCATAGCCAACCGCGGCCCCCGTGCACAAAGCGCAACCGCTGAGGCCATAACGTCCCAGACACTATGAGTGGGCCCCGGGTAACAGGGTAATTCCGACAGGATACATCCATGTTCCTCGATGGTAAGCCTGTTCCCATGATACCTTTTCTGGATTGCCATCTGCCACCAAGATCAAACCATGGGGCCACCGGGTCAACTTCTCATCCGTCGATAAATGTTCGCTCCAGACTCGCCTTCTGACTCCATATAAATAGGCTGTCAGTTCATCCTCTTATCTGTAATGAAATTTTTCTCCCTGCCCGTAGTCTGTTTCCTCTGCGCTGCTGCTGTGTCCTGTAACAATCCAGCTGACCAGACTGAAGATGCCAAGGTAGGACCGGCCCTTGAGAAAAAAATCGACTCCGGACCCGGTGGAGCATCGAAGTGGACCTTCACGGAAAACTCTTACATCGAATTTACAGGATCAAAGGTCAATGGAGGGACACAGGTCGGACGTTTCACCAACATTTCGGGCCACTTCACGATTATGGATGGGGAACCCGTAGGAAACGACCACGAGGTCACAATCAATATGGATGCCATCACTACAGAGAAGGAGAAACTCACGGCGCATCTTAAGAACGAAGACTTCTTTGATGTCCCTTCACACCCGGTCTCCAGCTATGATGTAACCTCCATTACAAAAACTGCAGAGGGCGAGTATGAGATTACGGGTAACCTGACGATGAGAGGCAAGACCAACAGTGTTACCTTTTCTGCCAGCGTACTGCAGTCCGAAACGACTGCAGCAATCAGGGCCAAGTTTGATCTCAAGCGCTACCAGTGGGACATCAACTTCAAGGGAGTTGGAGAGAATATCCTCAATGAAGAAGTCATTCTGGATTTCAATCTCGAAGCGACACCTCCGGACTAGTAAACAGGAGTTGCTTCAGTGGCCACCTGTCAGGATCGCGCCCCATCTACAATCCGTGAAATCTTCAACGGATTATCTTCCTGCAACTCGGGCGGCAGGAGGTGATCAGGAAAATCCTGCCAGCATACAAGCCTTGTGAAGCGGGTGATCGCACGAGGGCCTACCGACGTCGAACGGCCATCAGAGGTGGCAGGCGCAGGTCCCCCATGAACCATCCCGTGACATACCTCCACTCCAGTGGGGAATCCATTGTAGACCAACCTGCCCGCCTTGCACTCCAGCACGGAAATCAGGCTGCCAAACCTCTCAAGATCCTCCTCGGTTGCATGCACCGTGGCCGTCAGCTGGCCCTCCAGACTCTCAGCAACCTTGAGCATGGAGGCTTCCTCATCAGCTGAAACCATTAGGGTGGCAGGGCCAAACATTTCCTCAGCCATGGACTGGTCGGACAGAAATGCGGTCGCATCAGTGCCAAGGACGGCGGCCCCCGCCTCTCCGCTCCCTTCCTCAACCGCCACCTGGGCGAGGGTCTCAACGCCTTCCTTAGAGGTCATTCGCTCCAACCCACCATGATATGCTTCGGCAATCCCCTTGTGCAACATGGCAGCAGGGGCAGCGTTTCCCGCCAACGAAGCGATGCGCTCCGCGAATTGGCTCCGACCCTCTCCCCCCAGGATCACCAGCCCAGGGTTAGTACAGAACTGACCTACCCCTAGCGTAAGCGATCCAACAAAGCCTTCCGCAATGGCATCGCCCCTCTCCCTGAGCGCACCCGGCAGTATGAACACAGGATTGATCGCACTCATCTCCGCCCAGACAGGTATCGGCTCCGGTCGCGCCGCGGCAGCATCCATGAGCGCCCTGCCCCCCGTCCTCGATCCCGTGAATCCCACCGCCTTGATCGCGGGATTCCTTACCAGCGCCTGTCCGATGGTTCTCCCACTGCCGAAAAGGACTGAAAAGACTCCATCATGCAACCCACATGTCTTCACTGCTTTGCGAACTGCGGTTGCAACGATCTCTGCGGTCCCGGGATGAGAGCCATGCGCCTTGACGATCACCGGACAACCTGATGCCAGTGCACTCGCGGTGTCTCCACCCGCCACCGAATAGGCTAGGGGGAAATTGCTGGCACAAAAGACTAGCACAGGTCCCATGGGCCTCCACATCGAGCGACAGTCTGGCTTTGGCACCGGACTACGGCCGGAGTCCGCATGATCAATTCGCGCATCCACCCATGACCCTTCTTCAAGAAGATCTGCAAAAAGTCGTAACTGCCCACAGGTTCTCCCCTTTTCCATCCGGCAACGCGCCTCTGGCAGGGCTGTCTCCCTCGTCATCCGATCAACGATTTCTTCCTCTGCTGCATCAATTTCATCAGCAATCGCCTTCAGGAATTCCGCTCTCTCGAGTCCGCTTCTTCCGCGAAAATCCACAAAGGCTTCTTCAGCCAACTTGCATGCCGCCCCAACGCTTTCCTCTCCCTCAGCAAGGTAAGCAGGATCGATCTCCTCCCCGGAAACCGGGTTGACCGCGTGGTACTCCCCAGCGCCTCCCGATCCCCGGCCCGCTCCGATAAATGACGTTCCTTGCAAGTCCATGGTCCAGACTTTCTACCCGGCTCACTCCCCGCAGCCAAAGCAAATCGTGGGAATCCTGCGGTGGATTGACCCGCCACTCCGGTTCAATTATACCATCCACAGATCAGGAGGATGACCCTCCCTTGCTCCCCATGAAAATAATCGGTCCCGAAGAAGTTCACTCCGCTCTCAGCTATCCAGCTCTCGTTGACTCCCTGCAGGAAACCTTTTCCGGTGAATTCAACATGCCTCCGCGCAATGTCTTCCTCCTTGATGAGGATGCGGAGTCGCATGACGCCTTCGCGGTCCTGCCCTCATGGAATACCGACCTGATCGGGGTCAAGGCCTTCACCTACTTTCCAGTCAACTCGACACCGTATAAATCACTCTACTCGAAGATCCTTCTCTTTGACAGAGCTCATGGTGAACCTCTGGCCCTTGTTGATGGAACGACTGTCACTTTCTGGAGAACTGCGGGAATCTCCGGGCTGGCAACCCGTCTTCTCGCTCGTGAGGATGCGGAGAGCCTCCTCCTGCTTGGCACTGGCAATCTCTCAAAATACATCATTCGGGCAAATGCCAGCGTGAGGCCTCTCAAACGAGTGATGGTATGGGGACGCACACCTTCCAATGCCGAGCAGGTCGTGGCTGAGATGAGACCCGAACTGGAGGGTGTGGAAGTAACTGTGGCAACAGACCTCGAGAGTGCCTGCGGGCAGGATGACATCATTGTCAGCGCCACTGCCTCGCATGAACCGCTCGTCATGGGAGACTGGATCAGCGAAGGCACTCATACCGACTTCATTGGAAATCATCATGCTGATAAGAGGGAATGTGACACCTCCCTCGTGCTCAAGTCCAGGGTCTACGCAGACAGTTACGCAAACTGCTTCAAGGAGGCCGGAGAAATCCTCGTCCCCATCTCGGAAGGCGTCTTCCACAAGGAGGATGTGGTGGCCGATCTGTCCGAAATGTGTGACGGAACTGCGCCTCTCCGCCAGAGTGAGGAAGAGATTACCCTCTTCAAGTCCATCGGCATGGGAATCAGCGACCTCGTAGGCGCAGGACTGGCTTACAAGGTCTCCAGCCGGTCCTAGGAACCCAATGCTTAGCGTGATCCCACTGATAGCGCCCTTTTTCCCTGTATTCTGCTACTCAGGTCGGGTGGCCACACATTCCTCGACAATCGACAGGATCCGTTTCCTCTCCTCGCCAACTAGCGGCAGACGGGGCGCCCGAACGGTCTCGGTTCCATAACCAAGCGTGGCACAGGTGAGCTTGATGTACTGAACCAGCTTCGGATGGCTATCGAAATGCAGCATCGGCATATACCAGCGGTAAACCTCGAGCGCCTTCGTATAATTCCCCTCCTGAAATGCATCCCAAAGCAAACGATTCTCGCGGGGGAACGCATCCACCAAACCGGAAATCCACCCGGTGCACCCCAGCATGAAACTTTCAAGTGCCACATCGTCGAGACCGGCAAAGACTAGGTAGCGGTCTCCCAGAGCGTTGAAGAGATCTGTGATCCGACGGACATCACCCGAGGCTTCCTTGATGCAAACTATGTTTTCTACATCCTCCATCTGCTTGAACATCTCCGGAGTAATGTCAACCCGATAGACCGGAGGATTGTTGTAGCACATGATTGGCAAACTGGTGGAGGCTGCCACGGACCGGAAATGGTGGACAGTTTCCCGACCGTCCGAGTTATAGACCATCCCAGGCATGACCATGAGACCATCTACCCCAGCTGCCTCTGCGGCCCTTGAGGTATCACAGGCATTCTGCGTTGTGAACTCTGCGACTCCGTTCAAGACAGGGACGCGCCCATCCGCTACCTCTACCGCAGCCTCCAGCACCCTCACTTTTTCCTCAAGCGAAAGAGAGCAGTTTTCGCCGATCGTTCCGAGCATGATCAACCCATGCACTCCCTCCTTGATCAGGGCGTCGACGTGATCCTGAGTTCCCGGGAGGTTTAATGAAAAATCATCGTGAAACTGGGTGGGAACCGCCGGGAAAACGCCGGTCCAATCTACTTGCAGTGGCATGAGACGGGATAGAACCGATCCCTCAGCCCTGCGTCAAGTTCCCGCTTCGAGACACCATAAAGTCCCCCGAAATTAGACCCCGAAACAGAACGGATCAGCCGGGTCGAGGATCAGGGTCGACTCCCCGTTGACCCATGCTTTTCCTCGAATCCGGGGAATCACGGTCTGGTCGTCCCGTAGTGTCACGGAGCCTTCAAATACGGTGTTTAGGATACTGGCCTGCCGCCATGTCTGGCCTTCCTCAAGCTTCCCAGCAGCATGGAGGCAGGCCAACTTGGCACTCGTCCCCGTCCCGCACGGGGAACGATCATATTCCTTCCCCGGGCACAGGACAAAATTACGACTATCCGCTACCAAGGGGTCAAAGGGCGGACCAAAGACTTCGATGTGGTCGATCTCACCGCCGTCCTGTCCCGTAATTCCATTACGCTTGAGGGCATTTCTTACCTCCCACGTGAAAGCCGTGAGCTTGTCAATGTTTGCGATCTCTACAGCGGGGCCCTGCTCTTCGATCAGAAAAAACCAGTTCCCTCCCCAGGCTACCTCACCGGATATTTGACCCCACCCCGCTACATCGACCACTACTTCATCTCCATGCCGAAAACTAGGAACATTCTCTACAGACACCCACCCATCCTCACCGAGGGTCACCTCCACGACCCCGACAGGCGTTTCAATCCGGTGACTTCCCTGACCTATGCGCCCGAGATGGGCAAGAGTGACCGCTACTCCCATGGTTCCATGAACACAACCATGCAGAAGCCCGACATTGTTGAAAAAAATTACTCCTGCGACACATCCAGGTTCGCTTGGCTCGCAAAGTAATGCCCCAACCAGGGCATCGTGGCCGCGTGGCTCGCTGACACAGGATGTTCGCAGCCAATCATGCTCTTCAGCCAGTCGCATCCGCTGGGCCGCCACGGTCCCTCCTCCCAGTTCGGGTCCACCGCTGACGATCACCCGGGTAGGCTCTCCCGCAGTATGGGAGTCTATTACCTGCAGCTTTGTGAAACCAGCCATGAAAGGTATTTGATTGATCTTTAGGAGAGAGTCAAATCCACGGATGCCTCAGAGAAGAATCATCCCATCGATTTTTCCTGACTTACGCGAAACGATCCACCGCAAGCTGCTCAACTGGAACCGTCGCAGGTCGTCCAGAAACGATCTCAGCTATCAGCTTGCCCGTAATGGGGCCAAGGCTTAACCCCAGCATCGCGTGTCCACTTGCTACCAAAACCCGCTCTGTTCCTTCAACCCGGCCAAGATATGGAAGTCCATCCGGGGAACAGGGGCGTAGGCCAGCCCAGCGTCGAACCCCCTCGAACTCGCCGGGTCGCAACCCGGGAAAGACCCGGCAAGCCGCCTTGATAATACCCCGAACCCTGCGCTCATTGACCGACAGATCCTCTCCACAAATCTCCATGGTCCCAGCAACCCTCAGAGCCTTTCCGATTGGAGTGATCGCGACCTTTGCCTCGCCTAGGAGCGAGCACAGCTGAGGTAGAGCTCCCGGATTTTCAAGGGTCATGGAATAGCCCTTGCCTCCCTGCAGGGGAACCCGGGTTCCCAGAGACCTTGCAAGGCCACCTGTCCATGCTCCGCCAGCGACAACAACCTCCGCTCCACCCAGCTTTTCTCCCCCCTCAAGCTCCACGGTCCCGTCCCCGATACGTCGTACCTCGCAGCCATACCTGAACTCTGCACCTCCAGCGAGCAGGCTCTCCCGGAGGCAACGGAGGAACTCCCCCGGATTCAGATGGCAGTCCTGCTCATACCAGATCCCTCCCCGTGCTTTCATCTCGACTCCCGGATCGAGCTCATGCAACCGGTCCAGATCACAAACTTCGATACGAAGACCGAGCTCCCTCGCTTTTTCAGCCAGTTCCACCTCCTCCTTTAGCAAATCATCGGATTCGCAGAGCATAAGAAGACCACGACGCTGCAACCCAAAGTCAAAATCATCCGCAAGATCCTTGAAGAGTTCGCGGCTGGCAAGTTGGAGGTCACGCAGAAGACCTGCGCTAGATTTCACATGCCGGGCGTTGGCGCATCCAATGAATGACAATCCCCAGCGTACCAGATCGAGGCTTAACCGGGGACGGACATAGAATGGGCTCTCGGCATCCAGCAACCATTTGAGACCCTGGGTGACGACTCCGGGCGCTGCCAGCGGAGTAAAGTGACTCGGAACCACCATCCCTGCGTTTTCGCGCGAGCAATTGTCCCCGCGCTCTTCCTCACGCTCGAGAACAAGGACCTCCCGGCCCTCCTGCGAAAGGTAGTAGGCACAACAAAGCCCGATCACCCCACCTCCAACGATGATCACTCGCTCGCTCACAGCCGTATTGTAGCTCCGTAACGGTCAAAAAGCCAAGGACCTCGCTCTCTGCCTCGTGGACTTTGACCAGGTCCTTTACTTCTTTTCCAAAAACCGTAATATAAGGCTACCCTATCAAAATGGTGATTCCTGGCCAGAGAACCTGTGTCCTCACGATCATTGCGTGCACGCTCTGCTCGCCTCTGAAAGCTGGCAAACCAGCTCTCGCGACCATTGACATGGCAAAGGCATTCGACGCTTACCACCTCACTACGCTGGAACGGAAACGAGTGCGCGATGCCCGCGAGACCCTGAAGGAGGATCCTCGTCCCGAATCCCTCAAGCTCCTGGAGATCGAATTGGATGATCTCAAGGTCCGGATCCAGAACCCCATCCGTGAGGAAAAACAGCGCCAGGAGGATTACCGGCTTTTCCTCGTGAAAAATCACGAGTACTCCACGCTCAAGCGCGAACATGCGCGAGACAATGCCGAGAAGCTCAAGCTGCTCAATGAAAGCATGGTCGTAACAAGCCGCAAGCTACTCAAGGACATACGTCTCGTCGTGCAGAAAATCGCCAAGAAGGAAGGTTTCGACCATGTGTTTGAGACCAGTGGGGCAACCAGCTCCCAGCTTCCCTCCCTCGTTTACATCCGCAACGCAACTGATATTACCGAGCGAGTCATCGAGAATCTGAATCGGGATCAGCCGGTGGATCCCTGATCCACTACCTGAATCCCGGCTGGAACTAGCGGGTCCAACAGAGGGAGGTCGGGCGTTCACTCTTCATCCACTGTTTCGTCTCTCTGGTAGATGGGCAGTTGCCGATAGGGCACGGTAAAAGCTAGAACCATAGTGGCCGTTCCATAGATCCGTCCTGCCTCACGGCTGTACCACGAACCATCCTGCTGCTGCTTAGGGAGGTAGGATTCATACATCCAGTTCGCATATGTTTCCCAATACTTGCCTCCCAGCTGAAACATACCCTGGGCAGAGTAGTAATTCCCATAGTACTCGAACTGGTAATTCCTTAGCCGCCGGTGATTCCTCAGGACAAATTCTCCGGCCTTGATGGTCGCAGGCTTTCCATGCTCTCCACAGAGCTCGAGGCAGAGCAGACCCATTCCTGTGAGAGACTCCTTATGGCTCGTGCGGTCAGAATACCCGAAGCTTCCCAGACGGTCATCGTAGTGGCGGTAGAGATATTCGACAGCATCTTCAATCGCACGATCGGGCACGGCGGCTCCATTCAGCTTCGCCGATCGGAGAGCCATCAGAGCCCAGCCACTGCAGGAAGTATCACTATCGCGGGATTGTGGATGATACCTCCATCCACCCTGATGCTTCTCCGACTTGGGTACACGCTGTGCCCTGAGAATTAACTGGAGCGCACGGGCGAGGGAGCTCTTGACCCGCTTCTGTCGCTCCGGGTCCACCATACCCGAAACCTCCGAGAGAAATAGAGTGCTGATATTGTGGGCATACATCGGGCCACTTCCCGCATGACCGGCGACGAAAAGGCCCGAGCGCTGCTGGTGCTGAAGAACATAATCAATGCAGCGGTTTATGTTCGCTGCATAGGGCCCTTCCGTGGGCATATGGCCTTTCGAAAGAAAGGCCATCCCTACCAGCGATGGAATGCCGGTAGAGGTTCCATAGTTCTCAGGAAAACTGCCGTTTCGCTCCTGAGACTCGGCAAGAAACTGTAAACCCCGCTCAACGGCTGGGTCCACCTTGCTTTTCCATTCCGAGAAAACCGTCCTGGGAATCTGCTGGGCGTGGGCACCACAGACCAACAAAAGAAAACCACAGATCGTTGTGGCAAAAATCACTCTCATTCTGATTACAATCTCCATGAACAACTTTCCATCTGTGCCACTATTTTCCACCGCGGGCGACCTCCTGGAAGTAACGCTTAACAAGGCCACGATAGTCTTCAGGGACACCTACGGCACCAGTGCCCCCCACATCTGACCGAAGGATTTCCTTGAGCTTTTCCCAGTCCTTGGCGCTGACACCCAGCTCGGCCAGTTCGGGCGGAACGCCCGGGTCTCCTTGTGCCTGCCGAACACCTTCCTCCGGCTTCTGCCCGGGTTCCGGGGATGGCTGGCCCTCCTGACCAGGTTGCTGTCCCGGCTGCTGACCGGGCTGCTGGCCACCCTGCATCGCCTGCATTGCTTGCTGGGCAGCTTGCGACAGAGCCTCTGCCGCCTGCTGCGAAGCTTCTGCCTGCTCCCCAGCGGTTTGCGCCCGAGAGGCCTGGGAGGCGGCCTCCATCGCCTCCGCGAGAGACTCTGCGGTCCCGGGCAATTGATTGGGACGAGGCGGTTGGGAGGCTGCCTGCTGAGCCTGCTGGGCAAACTGCTGGGCAGCTCGCTCTAGAGCTTCGGCGGCATTCCCAAAGTTTTCCGAGGCCTGTTCGTGCTGCTGGGCGGCCTCCTGAGCCTGCCCCTTCTCTGCGGACTGAGCAGCCTGTGAGGCCTGCTCACTCCCCTGCTGAGCCTGCTCGCTGGCCCGGGACATCTGACCGGACTGACCGTTCAGCTGGGGTAAACTCTCAATCGCCTCCGCAAGAGCAGCAGCTTCCTCTGCCTGTAACTCCTGAACTGCTTGCAGGGCCTGATCGATGTCGCCCGCCTCCAGGGATTCCAAAGCCTCCGCAATGTCGGCTTGTCGCTCCGCAAGTTCAGCGAGTTCCGGATCGGCTTGGTCTCCACCCTGACCAGTTTGCTGCCCTTCGCCCGGCTGCTCGCCCTCACCGGGTTGCTGCCCCTCACCGGGTTGCTCGCCTTCA
>PBNG01000005.1 GCA_002723015.1 Roseibacillus sp.
CGCCCATCAAGATTACCAGTAGCAGTTTGAGATGCATCCAGTAGCCGGTACCCGGTGCGCCGGCGCCGATAGCGATGATGAGCAGTATACCGGTGACAAAGGAGATAATCATTGCGGGGTTCATAATGACGCGCAGTAGTTTGCGCTCCATTACCTTAAAAATCTCGTCAGCTTCGGAGCCGGGGGTGACCTGGCAGTGGTAGACGTAAAGACGTGGCAGGTAGAAGATGCCAACCATCCAGGAGATAACAAAAATGATGTGGATGGCTTTTAGCCATAGGTAGTACTGGCTGAGGAGTTCATTCATGTGATAAGGCCTTTCGGCGGGTGGACTAATTTTTGCGGGGGAATAAGCAGAGATCTTGAAGACGGGCGTCCAGAAGAAAATAAAGGATGGAAAAGAGGGATATCAGGAGCCCGTTTACGTCCCGATTTCCAACAGGTCTTCTTCGTGGGCGAAGTGCTGGGCGTAGAATTTTGATCGGGGCAGGCCTGACGAGTCGCGCAGGGTGTAGATTTCGAGTCGCGTGAGAAATTTTTCAAAGGGATCCTCATCGATCTACAGGCGGGCCAGGCCGACGGCGCAGTAGCGCGGTTCCAGTACTTCTTCGATTTGGAGACGCAGCGGTCTGCCCAACTAGCGGGTGGCGAAGCAAGCCACGTGTGTGGCCAGGCCGTTCCCATTGTGCTGGCGCTAGTAAGAGCCGACCAGATATAATAGCTCAATTTCAATACCGGTTTTCTCCAGCTTTTCGTGCACCGTGGCCCGTGCCGTGGATTCGCCGTTCTCAATGTGCCCACTGGGCAGACATCAGATCTCGAGTTTTCGCGTTTAGTGAGCAGGATTTTGCCATCGTCTATCACGGCGGCCCAGGCGTCCAGAGCGATCATATCAGCGTTGTCCTTATTTGCAAGCGCGCATTGTCTCCAGTGTGGCAGTGTGGACGGCGTAAATCTCGTGGTCTTGCAGGTCGATGGTAATGGCGGGTATAGAGCGGAGAGCAGGGGTGGCCCGGAAAGAGCGCGGCGTAAAATGGGCAGGCGGCGAGATCAGAGCCGACGAGGTTGGAGTAACTCGGGTCCTTGCCGTGGAGTAGGATATCAGGGTGTTCCTGAAGGCAGCGCTGCCAGGCCAGGCCCGCCAGCACCACGATCGCGCCAGTTGCGTTATTCTTCTGGACACAGACCGTGCTGAGGGCGTCTTGGGTTTGGGGAGCGTTGCGGCGCGCCCAGATCATGTAGAGGACCCCGTGCAGACGCCGGCTTTGCGTATGAGAGCGTCGGAGTCGTGGATATTCTCGAGGCAGCAGGCGGAGTTTTTGATCGGTAGGGTGCTCTGCTCCTGCAGCCCCATGTCGTCGAAGCGCTGCGATTGCATGCGTTCTAGGGCCTCGCCTTTGTTGAGATGCGTGCGCAGCGGGGCGCTGCTGACGCTGATGAGTTCGCACCCCAAATCGCCCTTGCTGCCGGCCGTGACCTGTTGTTTTACTAGACCCGGCAGGTCGTTGCGGGCGATGAAGCGCGCGCGCGTTTTGGCCATAGTCCATCCTCGCGTTGGGCAACCTTCAACTTAAACACCATCTCCCACCGCGCCAATAGGAGAGGGTGTTTGACACTGGCGCGCGCGTTTATTAAACTGCACGTCACCTATATCCATACGCGACGAATAAAACCTCCAGCAAGGAGCTGTTTTGTGGTTTTGGGTTGGATAGCCCGATTTCGCCTGCAGTAACTCCCTTCCATCAGATCCAGTCTTCCCAAACCCTTTACCTGACAGCCGGGATCTATCCTCAGCTCTGCCCTGACTCTGAAAGAACCTCTGTGGTGCGTGGGTGAGCTTTAGTGGAATTTCGTAACTTGGGCGAATTTGGATATTTAGCGATCTTATCGTCTCTGTCACCACAAGCGCACGCAAAGGGGGATGGTGAGTATAGGACTAGTCGCCGAATACGTCGCCTCAGATGCTTTATTTAATCTGGATAATGGAAAATTTTGGGGAGGCTTGGAGGTTCGACTCATTCAGTAGGGCGGACTTGGCGGATCAATCCCTTGACCTACCTAGCGTCTACAGAGAGCTCCTCCGACCGCTCAGCGGAACCGTTGGCAAGGGCCTACCGGACTACCGAGCCGCACTATGGCGCCCCGCCGATCGTCCTACGAGCGGGCTGGGTTACTACTGCTTATCAACGCGCTGTGCGAGCGCGGAGTCTTCGATGGACGTGCCCTAATTTTCATGCGGCTCGAAATATCCCCCTCCAGTGATCCGATTTTGCTGCGGTTGTTCTGAGTTTTGTCTACGTGCAAAACGCATATCCCAGACGAGGCGCACTGTATGAAAATCACTAAAACTGAAGTCTTCGTCCTTGGCGATCCCCCGCTTGGCGAAGGTCCCACCGATGGCTCGCGCATCGACGGTCTATCTTTTGTACGCGTCCATACTGACGAGGGTCTGACCGGCCTATCAGAGATCTTCTGCGTGCCGCCCGGCGTGGCCAGAGCGGTGCTCGACGGGCCCGAATCGCTGTTCGGCCGGCTGCTCGTCGGCGAAGACCCGATCCACCCTGAGCGTTTGTGGACCAAGCTCTACAACAGTATGCTGCACGGCAACCGCCGCGGCTGGGTGATTATCTGTCTGGGCGCGGTGGATGTGGCGCTGTGGGATCTCTACGGCAAGGCGCTCGCTAGGCCCGTGTGGCAGCTATTGGGTGGGGTCGAACGCTCGAACCACCAGATCACCGACGAGGCCCAGCGCTGCGAAGCCGTCCCTTATTGCACCATCGTCTCCGATGAGTGGGACCGCGAGAGCGTGTTGCGCCAGCAGGTCGAGCGTGCTGTGGCACTGCACGAGCTGGGCTATCGCGGCTTTAAGATTGAGCCGATGCGGCAGCCGCGCGAGGTAATAGTCGAGCTGACGCGCCGGACGCGTGAGGCGGTGGGGCCGGAGGCGATGCTGGCCGTGGATGTCGGCTACTTGTGGAATGACGTGGGCGAGGCCTGCGCCACCATCGAAGAGGCGGCGCAGTATGACCTGCTTTTTTTCGAGACCCCCTTCCCTGTCGATTCGGTTGATGCGTATGCCGAGCTAACCGCGCGGATCTCGGTGCCTATCGCCATCGGCGAGCATACCACTACACGCTGGGAGTTTTTGCAGCTGATGGATCAGGGCGGTATAATGGTCGTTCAGCCTTATATAACTACGTGCGGCGGGCTGAGCGAAGCCAAGCGCATTGTCGATCTGGCGCAACCACGCGGGGTTTTGGTGTGTCCGGGCAACTGGTCGACTCACGTCCTGGGCACGGCGACATTGCACCTAGCGGCCTATTCGCCGCTCACGCCCTACTACGAGAGCGCGCCGGCGGATGTCTATTGGTCGCCGTTGCGCAAGGCGTTGCAGGCGGTAGCGCCGACGGTTGTCGATGGCGCGGTGGCTTGGCCGGATGCGCCGGGGATCGGTTTTGAATTGCCGGCGTATCTGGAGGAAGAGTTCAAGGTCGGTGGCGAGGGCTGGGCATACCACGAGCCACAGGACTAGTGTCGCTGAGATAGTGCCGCCCTCAGCTGCCTGACTAGGTCGTCGCCCGGCGTAAAGGGCAACTCGACCGGGTCGGTGCTCCAAAGCCCTGACGCAGGCGTCATGCCGCAACGAGCTTCGATAAAAGGTCTCGCACGCGATGCATATCGGCACGGCACGTATCTTGGACAGCACCTCGTTTTCTCCGAGTTGGGGATCGGCTACTGCGACCGCAACCCCCTGGTACTCTCCCAGCACGGTAGCGACTTTCACGGCGATGACGCCCGGCGCTCATCAATATAATCAGCGACATTGATGAGAGTATCGGTCCAGATGCGGTCGCGGTTGTAGTCTAGGTAGGAGCACAACTCGCGTAAGGCATTCGTAGCGACGGCGAGGTGATCACCTCCCACGCCATGCATGCAGATGACGCCCCAGTGGCCTTGGGTAATCGCACCCTCGGCATAGGCGATCATATCCGCGCCCGAATGTCTTTCCGCCGCGAAGGACCAGATATAGGAAAGGTCGATTACCCGGGGGTCGTTGGGTCGCTCGCCGCGGCCACGGGCTGCTTTGAACCGCTTGGCGACTACTGGCACATAGGACTGTCTGTGGGTGCCGGCGCCCACATAGGACTGGTAACAGGGATAGCAGAAGCTGCGATTGCCGCCCTGCTCGGGAAAATGATCGTCGAGGGCTACGGTGCACTGATCGATAGTTTGCTCGATGTCGGTTAGTGCCAGCTCTTCCAAGCAATAGCCGTCCTTGCGGAAGCCAAAATTGCAGGAGCATGGATGGTCTGCGGTGTGGTTGCCCATTTCGTGTCCGTTGCGGCTCGCCTGCTGCCAGCGCGGCAGATTTTCCTCCCAGGCGGTGCTGCGCCCGGGATTGACGTAAAAAGTTCCCTTCAGCCCGCAGTTGTCCAGACACGGCAGGGCGTTGTTTAGCTGGCTAAGGGCATTGTCGTCGAAGGTCAGCGAGATGGCGCCCTGAATAGCGGTGGGCCAAAATTCGGATGCGCGGTTCATGAGCGTCCTGTTAAAGATAGGCGAGAGCGGTTAGAGCGCTGCCCCAAACGCCTTGGCAAAGGCGCGCGACTTGGGGTTGAGCACTGAGTAGAAGGCGCGAGTTTCCGAGTCGGGGTGTTCGCGCCAGAGGCGGGCTGGGAATGTAGTGTGATTGCTCAGGTTGGGCTGGTCCTGCCGGCCGTAGTAGATCTGCACTGTTTTGCGCTCTTGTTGCGTGGGCCGGATAGTCGCTGTGTGCAGTACTGAGAGATTGAATAATACCACGGTGCCGGCTAGACCGTGGAGGTCGATGATACCGCCGCGTTGGAGCTGAGCCTCTTTGTCGAGAATGGGAGCGTCGGCGGTTTCGGGTGAGATGGAGAAGCAATGGGTGGACTCATCGACGTCAGTCAGGTAAATCATGGCATGGACATAGGCGGTGCGCAAGGGATGTTCTTCCCAATGGGGGCGGTCGCGATGCCAATGCTGCCAGCCCTCGCCGTCATAGGGGGCCATGTGGCGCAGGCAGGCTTCGGATAGGCACAACGGACCGCCAAGGATTGCTTCGGTAGGAGCGAGGATTCGCGGGTGACGGATGATTTCATCGACCCCAGGCCAGGTGATGAGGGGATCGCAGTTGACCGTCTGGTAGGCGCTGTCGAGAGAGTGCCACATGGCGCGCCATTCTTTGCGGTCGTGGTCGAAAGCGGCGCGGAAGCGGGTGGCGTCCTGGGGGGAGAACAGCTGGCCGAGGAGGAGATAGCCGTTTTGATGGAAGAAGGTGTGGTCTTGAGCGTTCATGGGTTAGTTAGTCCAGTATACGTGGCAGGCGAGAGGGGATACTCCTTACTTATTCTTCAGATCGCAATTCAGCGATCCTCTGCGTCGTACCTTGCTATGTTTTCTTCCAGTGAAATCCGGGGCACCAGCCGCTGCGAGTATCTCCCTGGCCCTCCGGTCGGTAATTAAGTGCTCGACGCAAAGGCCTTGCTTATGTGGGTGCATTCTCGCTAGTGTGGTAAGATAGCAAAGATCTCATTATGGGATAATGGCGAGATTTCTAGCGTCGCTCTCCGTTAGCCTTTCTGCCCTCCGGCGCGTTGTGCAGATACCAGGGGCACACAGAACCGCGCCACCCCAGGCTTTGGCCAGCCAGACTTCCAGCAGGGAGCAGTAGAATCGACATCTCTTCTGCCCATCAGCGCACAAACCAGCGCACAGGATGGCGCCGGTCTTCGTCACTAAAAGCCAGCGCGTAGGGATCGCAGCGGCGATAGACAATAGTCCCGTCGGTGCGCAATAGCAGCCAGCCGAAGTCCCAGTCTCCGCTGCCAAACTGCATCGGGATGTCTGGCCGTACGCGGATCAAAGGATGCGAGCCAGCAATAAATAGCTTTTGCTCGGTGTAGTAATAGCCCGAGCCGGTCTGCGCGAAGACTTCGTGTTCTAAACCATCACCAATATCGCCACACAGACCGCCGATCCCGACCTTGATTGCCGTGCCGTCGGCAAAGGCAGCGGCTAAAGCGTCGATCGAGCCGGACAACACTTGCCCCTGCGCATCGTGGTGCAGCACTTCCCGCCAGGAATCATCGACGTAGAAGTGGTAGGCGTCGAAGTCGTAGATGAAGTTCTGGCTGGGGGCGTTGGTATCGGTATCGAATTGGCCGAATAGGTTGTATTTGGGCATCATCGCATCCGTCGCTTCTGGCGTCGAGCCAGGCTCCCGTCTGTCTAAATGGGGCCGACCGATGGCTTGGTGCCCGTCTTGGTTATAAAGAAAAAAAGACATCGACGGTCGCGGCCCGAAGCCGTCGGGCAAGGAGACAGGCTGACGCAAATTCATCAGCCCAGCGGTCCAGCGGTCGTCAATGAGATAGGTCACCGCAAATTCAGCGACTTCGCGCACCAACTCGTCGCTTGAAGAATGTACATCAATGTGCTCGTTGTGACGGAATTCGGTATAGATGCGTAGGTCGGCGCCGTGGCGGATGGCGTCGGCGAGCACACTTTCGCTGCCGGCGACGACTTGGCGTGCGGAGTCTAAGGCGAGGGCGCGGGTCCAGTGGCTCACGGGAGATCTTTCGTTGCGCTCACTAGCTCTACGGCGCTATGTGATTGGTTGGGACCGCAGCATTCGAGGCAGTAGACAGCGCAGATGTGGGAGTGGCAAGTAACTTGAAACGCGATGGGCAAGTTCATATTAGTTTCTGCCCAGAGAGCAGCACATAGAGCCGACGACGACGAAGACGGCACCGGCGCTAGCGAGCTCGTTAAGCGGGTCCATGGGGACCAGGGTTGGGTCATGGAGGGCGAGGAGCCTCATCATGCCGATAGTGATCAACGGCGTCAATGCGACAAGTGCGCCCATGCGCGAGGCTTCCATGCGCTTTAGCGACTCGGCGAAGCTAAGGTAGGAAATTAGGGTGAAGACGACCGAGCAGGCGAGCAGGAGCAAAGCTACGATTGATAACTCAAACGCGCGGCTGGGGCTGGCCAGCGGCAAAAAGAGCAGGGCACCCGACCAGTAGACCAGCGCCATAATCGAGGCCGAAGGCAAATGGCGTAGCAGAGCTTTTTGCACCAGCATGAAAATACCCCACAGGATGGCTGAGACGAATACTAGCCACACGCCCTGGCCGTAGCCGCCGATCAGGGACAACAGTTCGCTAAAGTGCTGGTTAAAAAAGAGGATCATCCCGACGACGAGTACGCCGACCCCTAGCCACTGCAGGCGACCGAAGGGTTCTTTGAAAAGGATCAGTCCGCCCAGCAGTACAAACATCGGCGAGGTTTGCATGACGATTTGCGCCGACCCAGGCGAGATGCGGTGCAAACCCATTAAGTAGGTAAGATAGTTACCGCAAAGCCCCAAGACGCAGACAATCGCCAGTACTAGTGCTGCGCCGCGCAGGCGGAAGGGCGAGGCCAAGCCATAACGATAGGAAATAATGGGTACCAGCAGAGCACCAGCGAGTAGGAAGCGGTACCAGGTGATGGTAAAAGGGTCGAGCGATAGCAACAGCAGCTTGAGTACTAGCGGGAGCGCTCCCCACAGCAGCAGGGTAAGGGCAGCGAGGCCGAGGCCGAGCCAGGAGTTTTCGCTGCGGTCGTTTAAGGGTATCAATACGCCGATAGCCAGGCCCGTAGAATCTATCGGTCCTGGATAGCTCGTTCGTGCCGTTCAATGGCGGCGATGACGTCCTCGTCGCTCCACCCCTCGTTCGGCGGACCCAGTTTTTCTTCTACTTCGGGCAGGACAACTGTATTGCCGGCGGCGACAAAGGCGTAGATCAGCGCCCAGCGCGACTGCTGGCTGAGGTTGGGGTCGGAGGCGTGGAGGATATTGCCGTGGAAGTAGAGCGCCGATCCGGGCTGTAGCTCGCAGTGGACTTCGTCCATTTCGTCCAGAGCCAGTGCGACGCGCTGTGGGTCGGCGATGAGTTGCGAACCTGATGATATGTGTTCGAGGCGGCCGAGCTGGTTGGAATCTTTGACCACGCGCAGGCAACCGTTGTCGCGGTTGGCCGGGTCTAAGGCGAGCATAACCGAGCAGAAGCTGGGGCGAAAGAATTCTTTGTAATGATAGCCGTAATCTTGATGGTACTGCCAGCCCCCAGTTTGTGGGTTCTTGAGCGTCGCCAGATGGTAATAGTGGCGGACCTTGTCACCGAAGAGTTGCTCCAGGGGCGCGGTGAGCCGCTGGCTCCGGGCGACGGCACTATGGGTGTCGTCGTCGAGGGTGGGCGTGTAAACTAGGCGAGTGTCGATGCCGCTGGTGCCGCCTCGAGTATTCTCGTCGTAGTTACTGTTGAACTTGGCACGCTCAGCGATGCTGGAATCGGTAGCGGTGATCGCACGAATGCGAGCCGCCTCGTCGTTAGTAAACAGGTTTTCGACGATGAGGTAGCCGTGGGTATGGAAATGGGCGATCTGGTCTGCGGTCAAGAGCATGGGATCTAATTAACAGTACAAAGGTATCGCGCTCAAGGATGAATTATTTGTACTCGCCAAGATCTGATTTTACAACGGAGCACTATCATGCGTCAACTCATTCGCCGCACCGCTTCCTCGTCCACCTCAATCCCCAGCCCCGCCCCCTGCGGCACTTTTACAAAGCTATCCACTGGGTCAAATGGTACGCTACAGACTTCATCTCGTATTGTACTCGGCGTACGGTCAAATTCCATCACCGGCTCCTGCAGATAGGGCTGGGCGTTGCGCGCCGGTGGGCAGGGCGGCAGCGTTGCTGCCAGATGCAGAGTCGCGGCGATCATCACCGGCGAGCCCCAGACGTGGGGATTGACCTGGATGCCGCAGGTGTTGGCCATGGTGCAGATGCGGGCCATTTCGGTAAGGCCGCCATAGTGCATGATATCGGGCTGGACGATGTCGTAGGCGCGACGAGCGAGATAGGGTTTGAATTCGTAGCGGGTGCGCAGATTTTCTCCGCCGGCAATGGACATTGGCAACGCGGCTTTGACCTCGAGATACGCCTCTAAGTCCTGGGCGTTGACAGGTTCTTCAAACCATACTAAATCTAAACCTTCCAGTTTCTTGCCGATCCTTATCGCCGTCGTCGCGTTGTAGCCCTCATTCGCGTCGACCATCAGACTCACATCCGGCCCGATGGCATCGCGTAGCGCCGTGACGCGGGCTACATCCTCTTCGATCGGTAGCCCGCCAACCTTAGTCTTCATGCCTTTGAAGCCCTGCTCGACATAGCCGCGCGCCTCGTCTAATAAGCGATCGGGTAATTCGCCTTCAGTGTAGTAGAGACCGGTGGCGTAGACGGCGACCTTGTCGCGAACTTTGCCGCCGAGGAGAGTGCATATGGGGAGGTTAGCAGCTTTGCCGGCGAGGTCCCACAGCGCGATATCGAGGGCAGATATGGCACTGCCAGCGAGGCCGACGGCGTTATTGCCATTGTACAGAGCGTGGAACATGCGCTCCCAGAGACCGGCGCGGTCCATGGGGTTTGCGTCGGTGAGGAGGGGAGCGAGGAGGTGGTTGATTATGGAGGATTCGGCGCCTTCGCCCCAGCCTACTAAACCGTCGTCAGTGGTGATTTTTACGAGGGTGGTACCGCGTTGGTTGATCCAGCCCTGGGACCAGCCGAAGGGGCGATCCAAGGGGCAGGCGAGGTCAAAAGTTTCGATGGTGGCGATTCTCATACAGGTCTTGTCTCTGGCAACGGCCTCGCGACTCCGTAAAGGCGATTTAATAGGTATAATTTAATGGGTATATTATTTTTATGATTTCGAGATCATTCTCATATTTAAAAATCTTTTGAAGTCCAGGATAGCAAGTACTTGTGTCCTCATCCGTATGGCCTTAATGGCAGTGCTGAAAAATCGTTACCAAACTTGGAGAGGGAGAAAAAGACATACAAATAGGTGTGTGGGTTGACAGTAGCTGGGGGAGAATATAGGATGCTTGGGGATTGGGACAAAGGAGTGGATTATGAAAAATTATCGAGGTGAAGTTATTGGTATCGGAAGATCCTGAGCGGAAGGTGGGCGCGGGCCTGGCGATGAAACGGGTAGAGTAGTTGCGGCGGATATAGTACACGCACACTGGGCGCTAGGGCGACGAGCAGAAGCCACTGCGCCAGAGTTTTCTCGAGATCGATACTACCGCAGTCCTCGTCGGGTGAACCGACACGACGAGGACTGTGTATTAGGCGGTGGGGTATGATCCGTGGGAGCGCGAGGGGATGCTCCAGCAGTTATGGAAGGAGGATGCGGTGGGTGTATCAACGGCCTGGTTGGTTTGGGGCTTTTGACAATTCTCCATGGGATATTGTGGGGAAAGCGGCAAGCTCACTGGTGTATGCGTTGGTGGGGAGAGTGAGGGAGTAGCCGGCGGTATATTTGACCGGGAGAGACATGGATACCGATGGACATCTCCAGCGCATGGAGACGAGTAAGAAGTTCGAGATTTAGAACTATGAGTTTCACTCCTACAAAGGCGTCAGAGCCGATACTCCAATGTATCGCGATGTCGGAGATGCGATCGGGCCAGAATACGGGTTAATTACCGATCTGGTGTATCACTACGATCGGCGCGAGGCCATCGAGGTCGGCTATGCGACTGAGGAGCCGGATTGCACCTGATAGACGCGCGACGACTTGCCCGGTGGTGATTTGCCCAATGGGCACAAAATTTTTTTGGGGGGTTGTCCGTCGCAAATTGTACGACGGGCGAGGCGCAGGAGTGGACCAACCAGTACGCCTTCACCATTGATGAGAAGTAGATGTATATACAGGATCAGGTTTCCTACGATCAGCTCGACGAAGAGCATCTGAGTTTTTTCCGCGCGATCGGGGTGGATTCGATTCATTTAGAGTTGCGCGGTGGTGCGTCTGCAGCTGGGCGTAGGGGGGGCACTGGCTCGGCCAATACGTCGCTGGCACAGGATTTGAAGGCCGGCCGGGACTGTAGCAACGAGCTGGCGCATGCGCGCGAAAAAGTTGAGTCGCACGGCATGAAGCTCAATAATATCTTCATGCCGGCCTGGGAAGAGATCACGCTGGCCGAGGCAGATATGGATGAGAAGATCGGCTACTGGTGCCAGATGCTGGCGTGTGTGGGCCAGGCGGGGATTCCCTGTGTGGGGTGGAATTTCAAGCCGATGGGGAATTTTCGCACTACGTCTGATGTGGGTAGGGGCGGTGTCCAGTACAGCACGTTTGACTATGCGGAGTTTGACAAGAACCGCCCTAAGGCGCACGAGCCGCCGGTGGTCGAGGCGCAGATGTGGGAGAGGATGGAGAGGTTTTTACAGGCAGTAGTGCCGGCGGCAGAGCAGGCGGGGGTGGTGATGGCGCTGCATCCGGACGATCCGCCGATTCCCGAGCCTTTGGGCGGCGTGGCGCAAATTTGTTCGACGCTAGAGCAGTTCAGGAAGACGTTTTTCGAGCTGGCACCGAGCGACAACAATCGCATGTTGTTCTGCCAGGGGTGCATGACGGAGTTGCTGGGGCCGGAGGGGGTTTACGGCGCCATCGCGGAGATGGCGTCACAGGAGAAGATCGCCTGGGTCCACTTTCGCAATGTGAGGGGGCAGTTGCCGCGGTTTACTGAGGTGTTTGTGGATGAGGGGGAGGTAGACATGAAAAGAGCGATGGAGACGTATCGGGATAATGGATTTAATGGGCCGTATATGATGGATCATACGCCGAGTTTTGCGCATAGTTTTGGGCCGTTGTATGGGAAGGCGTATGCGATTGGGTATATACGGGCGTTAATTCAGACGGTGTACGAGTAGATCGGAGGGTACGCCTGCAACAGTTGCGTATAATTTGGGGATAATAATCTCGACGATTTTGAATAGAGGAGAAGATGTCATGGCCGTATTGAGTAAAGAGGATTGGGCGTTTTGGGAGGAGAATGGGTATGTGGTGGTGAAGGAAGCGGTGCCGCAAGAGAATCTGGATGCGCTAGTCGACGCGATCTGGGAATTTCTCGAAATCGACCGCGACGATAGGGAGCAGTGGTATAAGCACAAGCCCTATACGCGCAAGGACAGGTGCTCGCCGATCTCGGCGGGAGGGATGGTGGAAATATATCAGCACCAGGCGCTATGGGACAATCGGCAGGACCCGAAGGTACACCAGACTTTCGCCGAGATCTTGGGGGATGAGAAACTGTGGGTGTCACTGGATCGTGCCAACATGAAGCCACCGGCGCGGGCTGACCGGCCGGAGTGGTGCGATAAGGGGATGATCCATTGGGATATGGATACGTCGAAGCGTCCGCTGAAGACGGGAGTGCAGGGTGTGTTATATCTGACCGATACCGCGGAAGACCAAGGCGGATTTCAGTGCGTGCCAGGTTTCAACAACATGTTCGAGGAGTGGGTTGTAACCCAGTCAGAGGACCGCGATCCGCGGCGGCCCGATCTGGAGGGGCTGGAAGTCAAGTCGATCGCCGGGCAGGCGGGAGATCTGTTGATCTGGAACCGACTGCTGGCGCACGGCAACGGGCACAATCGCGCGGACCAGCCGCGTCTGGCGCAGTACATTAAAATGACGCCGGCCAGCGACAACGAGGAGGCGCGAGCCTCGCGGATCGAGGCTTGGCAAGAGCGGCGGCCTCAGCCTAATTGGACTGGTGATCCGCGCGATTGGGAGCACGAGCACCAGGAGCCGGCGGTCTTGACCGAGTTGGGTCGCAAGCTACTGGGCGTGGATTCGTGGAACTGAGATCATCAGAATTACCAATGTGAAAGTCTCGCCGTCGTTTGGCAAAAAGATGCATCACTGGTGCTTGCGCAAGGTGTCTTTACCGACGAGAGCATTGTGGGGTGGTTGGGCGAGACCTTTCCAGACGTGCTGGTCGAGCGGCTAAAGAATCTGCCGGTGGACGAAGACTTGACTCGTATCAACTAAATTGAACTACGATCATCTGTGGCAGATCAAAGGGCAGGGCGTGCGCTACTCGGTCTATGAGTTTAAGGCCTCCTTCGCGACGGCTAAGGAGGTAGGGGGGCCGAAGGATACACGGCGGTGAAGTTCGATCTCGATGTGTCCAATCCATGAAAGCTGTACGCTGTACAAGGATGACCGCTCAATCAGCCGTCGGCAGCACCGGCATATCATCGACATGATTGAGGGGATACGCGATGCGATTGTATTTGTTGTGGCTGGAGGATCCGATCCGCTGGGGATGAGACAATGTCGATACCCTGGCCAATACCTGCCAGCAGATCGAGACACTCATCTGCACCAGCAAAAGTTTTTACGACGCCAAAAGTTTTTGTGAGCTGATGGAAAAGTAGGCCTGCGATTTACTCGAACCCCCATTGAAGAAAATCGCACTCGGACGTTTTTTTAGGAGCCACTCAAATCATATTACACAATGGAGAAATTATGGGTGCCGCAGCGGATTTTGGAGTACAGAGCTATTGCTTCCGCCATTTCAATGACAACAGAGAGGTCGTCGAGAAGATTAAGGCGATCGGGGTCGATACCGTCGAGGTCAGTGACGCACACGCCGACTTTAACGATCCCGAAGGCTGGAAAGATATCGTCAAGATATATCGCGATGGCGGGGTTGGGATTGTATCCATCGGCGTGCAGAATTTCGTCGGCGAGGATGCCGAACGCGACTTCTTTGAGTGCGCTGCCATTGCCGGGGCTAAGCACATCTCTTGCCATTTCCAGGTCGACAGCTATACCAAGGCGATTCCCAAGGTCCGAGCCTGGAGTCGCGAGTATGGGATCCGGCTCGGTATCCACAGCCACGGCGGTTCCTACTTCGGTGGGCAGCCGGTGGTGCTAAAGCACTTGCTGGGATTGGGTGCGCCAGAAATCGGGTTGTGCATCGATACGGCGTGGGCTTTGCAGGTCGGGCCGCGGGCGGGTAATCCGGTGCAGTGGGTGCAGGATTTTCCAGGGCAGACTTATGGGGTACATTACAAGGACTTCGTCTTCGATAAAGACGGGCAATGGCACGATACGGTGGTGGGCAACGGTACGTTGGATTTACCGGGCTTTGTGGCGGCGCTGAATGCGGATGGTTTTGACGGGATGGCGGTGATCGAGTACGAGGCGGATGTGGAGAACCCAGTGCCAGCGTTGACGGAGTGTGTAGAGGTTATGCGGGAGTTGGTGGGGGAGTAGAAATAGAAGACGGGATGGCGCGGAGGGAATCCTTGGCGCATCGTATCAGCCAGTTACTGGCTCGAGCTCGCCAACTACTCCAACTCTACCTACCGCGAGGCTTACCCGGCATTCTGGAAGTGGTCTGAGGCGGCAGTGGACCGGGCCTACTTAACCGGGTCGCTTGAGACCGTGTTCGGGTGGCGCATCCGCGTCGGAGACCGAGCCAACCCGCGCTCTTTCGCGAATTATCCGATGCAGGCTAACGGGGCCGAGATGCTACGGTTGGCATGTATCGCCGCCACCGAGCAGGGCGTCGATGTCTGCGTCCCAGTCCACGACGCCTTGCTGATCGAGGCGCCGCTCGAGGAGTTGGGCCAGGCGATCTAGACGACACAGCGAGCGATGCGCGACGCCAGTACCGCTGTCCTCGATGGGTTCGAGCTACGTTCCGACGTGGCAATCGTTCGCCACCCGGGGCGGTATGTCGACGAGCGGGGCGTGGCGATGTGGGACATGGTTATGGGAATCCTGGGTGACATCGAGGCAGGAGAGACGGCGCAATGGCTCGAAGGGTAGATGTAACACCCATGCTACAACCGGATATAACAGATATGAGCCAAACCATGGTTATATCTCTTTTGTTTGGTATTAGTACAAGGGGGGTATCGGTATGAACGCTTCCGCCAATTTAGCCGACAGCGAGATATCCGGGAAACTGGTCCTGACATTGGGACGCAAACGGCGAGAGCGGAAGAAATCAACGTAACCATATCTCGCCAGCTCTTTCCGTATGCTCTGGATAACTCAAGCCGGGCAGGCCGGCGCGTGCCTGGTCGCGGTGAAGCTTCTACAGTTGGCGACTATGCGGAAGTCAGATCGGCGGGGCGCTTTGCCGTGCTAATTTGGGCCATATAACAATACAACAATTCTAAGACAGAGTGCGTCGGTAGTCTGTGACAGGAGTCACAAATCCATTTGTAATTGGCTTAATCAGCATTATTCTCTTAGTACTCTCGTCCCTAACCAGCTCCTTGCCGTTGAGACCGAAGGTCGTGACCGTGCCGTGGCCTTCCACTGTCGAATTCAGACTCACCAGCTCCTTGCCCTTCGCTGAACACGTACTGACCAAGCCGTCTCCACCGTCGTTAGCGCTCAAGCTGACAAGGATTTGATCTGCATCATTCTTCACGAAGATCGTCCGCGCCGTTACCGTATCGAACACGCCTTTCTTATCGCCCATCGCCGCCACCGTAACCACCGCACACATCGCCACAACCGTCATTGCCCTGCCTCCGTCTTGGAGTTGAGCGATAATTTTATGCTACCAACGACGAGTCTTAACACTGATGTAACCGATACGCCATATTTGGTCTGGTTATTTACTGACAGCGAGGCAAAAGGTTCAAAAGAAGGGAACCTCAATGTCCTTCCAATCTCCTTCTTACATGCCCTACCCTAAAAAACGCCCTGCGTGCCCCTTGCAAACGCAGGGCGTTTTTTGCCGGCCTCGCAACACTGCAGAAAATAATTTGAGATATCCCTTTTTCGCTTGTTGAACAGCGCTTGTTTAAAGCGTCCGTTTTATTCCGGTGGTAGCACTAGCCCGTCTGGATTGCGCACGCCATACAGCGGAACCAGTTCTCTGTAGTCCACGCCAATTCTTCCATCCCAATCCCACATCACTACGCCATCTTTCAGCGTCAACTCGCATGCGATGCGCTGCCTGCCACGGAGGAGACCACTGGCGACGTCGGTGTAGCCGAAGTCGCCTTCTAAAATCTTTAGGCCGGCAATGTCGGCGATGGCACCTATGGAAAGGTGGCCCAATTCTTCGTGGCCAATTTCGCGGGCGGGATTGATGGTAGACTGGCGGATGACTTCGACCAGGGGTACGCCGAGGATTAGAAACTTGGACATGACGGTCACCATGTCCATCATGTCTTCGTTCATGTTCTTGGTGTGGAGATCAGTGCTGATCGAGTCGGGATAGAAGCCCTGCTCGATGGCCGGTACGGCGTTGCGCCAGTAGAAGGAGCCGCCGCCGTGGCCGACGTCGAAGACGATGCCGCGCTCGCGGGCTTTATATAGATAGTCGTAAACCTTGCCGTCGGCGTCGAGCCAGGGGACATCGCCTAAGAACATGTGAGTGCTAATATCGCCGGGAGCCATGCGCTGAGTGACTAGCTCATAGTATGGGCGCTCTTTGAGGAAGAGACCGAAATCGACCATGGTTGGCATGTTGGCGGTCTGGCCAGCGGCTAAGGCGCGGTCGACCGAGACCCATTCCGGGCCGTGGTAGTGGGCGGTTTTGGCGCCGACGACAAAATCTGAGTGCTCCTTCATGGTGGCGGCGGTCTGCTCTACGTCCATGTCGACCTCGTTCTGCTCGAGGTCGAGTGAGATCATGCCCATGCCGCAGATATTGACGAAGGCGAACATGCGGGTGTGGAAGCGAGTCAAAACGCGTTCGCGGAAGTCGGCGAAGTTGCGCCAGCCGGCACTGCCGGTATCGACCATGGCAGTGACACCGCTGCGGAAGGAGAAACCGTCGGGTAAAATGCTATTGTCGCCGGCCCAGGCGTTTTTCCAGCCTGGGGTAGCATACATATGGGTGTGGATGTCGATGAGGCCGGGGGTGAGGTAGAGACCGGACACGTCGAGGATCTGTCGCGCCTGCTCGGTGGGGATGTCGCCATCTATGGCGGCGACCTTGCCGTCTGTGATGGCGAGGTCCATGGGGGCGTCTAAGTTGTTTTTGGGGTCGATAAGGTGGCCGCCCTTGAGTAGCGTATCGAAGCGCATGTCGGTCTCCGCGTTTAATGTCCGTTAGCTCGTAACAGTCAAAGCGGTGTGATGCAGGCTGTCAAGGTAGCGGTTGTGGTGGCAGTGGCACGAGCTGAAGCAGACAATACAAAGCTGACTAACGTGGTAGAACGGGCTTTGCGTATGATTAATCTCTCCCGCTCTACCAACACCGCTTAAATGTCGTGTCCTAGACTACTGCCTGTCGACCGCCGAAGCTCAGCCCGAGGCTGATGTCTTATGCGGTTGCCAGCGGCAGGTCTGAGCATCGTATTTTAGGATTGGGAACCCCACGATACCCAGCGCCTTGAGTTGTTGTATCACAACCCTATGTAATCCTCCTTTAAGCGATACCAGCCCACTCAGTCCAGTTCTCCGCCAACGATACCAACGCTCGATTAAACCAATTTAAAAAGACGTTAACCTCAAGTATTTGCATTCCGATGGCAACGGCATATTTTGTCAGCCATCGACAAAAGTCAACGCGGCGTTGGGTAAACCACCAACTTCGTGATACACTTTCTGGCCATTGCCGAGCGCCTTGGCGTCGAACAAAAAATTGCTTGATTAGGGCGCGCGCGATATGATCTGCGTTTCCGACAGGCGGGCGTCGGGTACGGCGTACGGCACGGTCGTTCTGCACGTGGCACTGGAGTCGGCGGTGGGCGGCCCGCTGGCGCTGTTAAAAGAGGGTGATTGGATCATGCTCGATGTGGAGGCGCGCTCGCTGAATATGGAGGTATCGGCCGACGCGCTAGCGCAGCGGCGGCCGACGTGGAAGCCGTCGGTGCCGGTGGTGACGCGGAGCTACGCCGGGGTCTACGTTCAGCGTGTACTGCAGGCCGATTGCGGTGTCGATCTCGACATCCTGGTCGGCTGTTCTAAACCGGATGTTTACCGTGAGCCTCGCCAGGTCTAGATGGACTCGCTAACGGTACTGTTGGCAGCCTGGGGACTACTGTGTCCTTGGAAGCTGGTCGCTTTGCGGCTCTTACCGCAGCGCGGTTTTTACGACCGGGTGTTAGCTGGACTAGTCGGCGGATTGGCCACGACAGTGGCGCTGGGTTACGCGTTGGCGATGATGGGCTGGTTAGGCTATTTCCGGGTCGTCTATGGGGCGGCCTGGATTGCGGCTGTGTGGATGCTAGTCGGCGCCGCGCCGAAGGTGCGATGGCCGGATGGCATCGGGTGGATGGCCTCTGCCCTCGGCGCTGCAGTATTCGCCCAGGCAGTACCTGTTTTTTCGACCGAGTATCCGATGGGCTGGGATCCGACGTTCCACCTAATTCTGGCGCGCAAGATCCTGGAGAGCGGTGCGCTATGCGCAGATTGGGGTCCTTTTGAGCCGATTCCAGTCAACTATACACAGGGCCTGCACGTGTTGGTTGCCATAGTCGCCGACTTCGCTGGCGCACCGGTCCATATCGCCTTCCAAATGCTGCATCTGGTTTTTCAGCCGCTAGCCTGTGTGTTGGTACTGCGCCTGGCGGTGCTGATCTACGGCGATTTTCGCGTCGGTGCCCTCGCCCTGCTCGCCTATGAGTTCCTGTGTTCACACGGTAGTTTTTCCAGCTACTACCAGTGGGGCGGGCTGCCCACCGAACTGGGATCAGTGTTCTTTCTGGGCATTGTCTGGACCGCGCTGGGCGGCCGGGACCGCCGCGGCACAGTTCTGGCGGTGCTGTATTATGGCGGTCTGGTGATGACCCACCATTTGAGTGGGTTGATCGCTACCTGGGTCTTGGCCTTTTACTGGGTGGTTTCTCGCCTCGGTGGCGAAGACGGGGCGTTGCGGGGGTGGCTAGTGCGGCTGTGGCCACTGACGCTGGCGATCTACTCCTTCTACATCGCACCCTATGTGCTCGAACGCATGGGCAATTTGGGCCATACGGACGTCCTGCGCTTTTACGACGATGATTTTAAGACGGGCTGGCAGGTTGCTCTTGACATGGGTCCGGCGGCGCTGAGTCTGGGTTTGCTGGGGATCTGGTGGGCGAACCGGCGACCGACGCGCGTGGTGGAGAGCTTCTTGCTGAGCTGGTTTTGCGCACTAATACTGGGTTTCGGCTTGCTCGGCTATGCCTACCGGCTAGCGGCTTATGTGATCTATGGCGAGCAGTTCACCGCCTTTACGCCCTCGCGTTTTATGACGGTGGCGGCCTACCCGCTGGCTGTTTACGCCGGCTATGCGCTATGGCGGTTGGCGGAGGTACTGGCCGCCCGCTTTTCGCTGCGGATGGATGTCATACTGCTGGCGACCTGCGCCTGCATCGTGCTGGGGTCGGTGCCGGGGGTAGTACGGCTGGCCGGGTTGCGGTCGGTGACCGAGGAGGGGGCAGCGCTGGGGCGGCGCATCGAGGCGCAGGTGCCCGAGAGCGGGTTTGTCCTCTACACCGCAGAAGCTCTGAACCGGATGCAGCCCTATCCATGGATTAGCTATTTGACCTGGCGGCGCTCAGTCTATACGCCGATCCCGGCGTCCGAAAATAGACAATTACTGCGGCAGATCCGCGAGGAAATGTGGGAACTGAAGCTTTCGCGCATCCCGCAGTGGGTGGCCAGCGCGGAACTACCCATTTTCTTTGCGGAAGTCGATGAAGAGACGGGAGAGGTGCAACTCAAGCGACAGACCGAGAACGCGAAATGAGATTGCGGTGCATCTGTTATGCGTTATTGCTGTTCAGCGCATTTCTAATATGGGTCGTACCCTTGTTGCTGGGGGGGTAGACGGCGCAATCCGACGGAGTTATTCGCCGTTATTCGTCGTTGGCGTGGTATTCGCCGCGGGCGTTCCAGCCGGGATACTGCTCTTCGAGGGCGGCCAGAGTTTGGCGAGTATAGTAGCGATTTTCTGGTGGGGGGAAGCGGAAGAGTTGGCGGTCGGCGGCATTGAGGTCGGCGATAAATTCGCGAAAGTGCGGGTCGTGACCAATGTGGGTGTAGTGGCCGACGCCCTCCCAGTAGTGGTCGGCGCGGCCATACGCGAATTTCCAGATATAGCGCTGGCCGTCGGCGCAGCGGTAGTCGCTGGCGGCGTGCCAGGAGTAGTTGTGGAAAATGGCGACCGAACCGCCGGGAGCGACCATGGCCTCGGCGCGGCTGGCATCGTGGTGCCGACCGTCGGCGTCGGGGATGAATAGGGTCGGCGCCTGATCGTCGGCCACGTCTTCGAGACAGAACCAGAAGTTGAGCTGGCTGTGGCGGCGGTCAGATGTGGTGGGCGGCAAGAGCGAGTTATTGCTGTTGTCAACGTGGAAGGGCTTGCCGTCGCGGCCTGCCTCGCGCCCAGGGTAGGTGACCAACCCCAGGCCGGGCCGGTAGTGGATATCGTCGCTGTCGAGCCAGCGGCGGGCGAAGCGAATGGCCTCACGGTCGATGATAGCGCGATTGAGGCACTGCTCGGGATAGGGAAAGTAGTAGCTGTCCTGGAGCGGGGGTGGCGAGAGGTCTTTGACTTCATCCCAGGGCTTGAGCAATTTGCGCAGGGCGGCGGCCATTTCGGCGCGCTGGGGCTCGGGCAGATAGTTGTGGATGATGACGTAGCCTCGGGTGAGGAGGGTTTCGAATACCGCGTCGTCGAGCATCTCAGTCTCCCTGGCGCCACTCGCTGGCTTCAACACGGAGGGCGAGCTGACTTTGCGCGGTCGGTAGCGCGGAGAACGGTGTCACGAGGAAGATGAATGTGCTGAGGTCCATGTCGAATCTTCCGTTATATTATGCTGGTGTCACGTAATGGTCTGGGGCGCAAGCGTTGCAGGTCTTCGTCTTCATCGCGAAAGTTCTCATTGCCAGTCGAATACCACGCCGAAGAGGCTAGTTGGGTCGTCGCGCAGTCGGTCGTAGATGCCCTTCATCTCGGAGTAAGGTACTTGGTCTTGGATGAGGGGAGCCGTCTGGAACATGCCCTCGGTCGCCAGGCGGCACACCTCGCGTAGGTCATCGGCGGTGAAGTGGCTGGCGTGGAGGATCGACAGCTCGGATCCCTGGCCGCTGTTGAAGCGGTAGTCAACTCGGTCGCGACCGGCGATTAACACCGCGCGTCCGCGGTGTTTGATGATGCCATTGTCAGGATGCGAGCCGACAAGGTGGTCGAGTATGGGGGCGCCCGAATCCTCAATAGCACAGTCGAAGGGGCCGCGGGCGACGATATTGGCCCAGTCCTCGTTGGGTATAAGGGTAGAATGCGCCCCCAATTCGGCGGCGATATCGAGCCGGCGCTGATCGAGGTCGCAGACGGTGACTACCGCGCCCGACAGCTGCGCGAACTGCGCCGTACACTGCCCGACCGGCCCGGCGCCGACCACCAGCACCCGCTCGCCGATCTGCACCTGCGCCCGGCGCACGTCGTGCAGAGCGACGCTACTGACGCCGAAGAGCGCGGCATGACGCGGGTCGATCTCCGGCGCGAGTTTGACGGTCAGCGCATTGGGGGCGGCGGGGGCGGCGAAATACTGGCGGTGCTTGAGGTGCTCGCCGCAAAAAACCACATCACCGACTGCATAGCCGACGACACCGTCGCCGACTTTGAGCACCTCGCCGACATTCTGGTAGCCGCAGGTACTGGGGAAGCCACTGCTGTAGTTGCCGTCCATCATCACATTGCGCTCGGTTCCATTGGTCAGCCCGGAAAAGAGAGTGCGGCAGAGCAGGGTGCCGGTGGTGCAGGCGGGCGTGTCGTCTTCGAATAGGGCCGCCTCGCCTAAAGCCTCGAAGTGGAAGGCTGGCATTTTGGTAGGTATATCCAGCGGCTTCGAATAGCGATTGGTCGGGGTCTTGACCAATTCGAAGGAAGGAATGTAGCCTTCCTGCTCTACATAGTAATGGCCCTTTTCGTGGCAGCCCGGCGGCATGGTGCCGTCGTGGACGGCGATCGTGAAATCGCTGCTGTTTTTACTGGTGTCGGCCAAACCCTCCGAGCCGTGCTCGTAGCCGGCGGGAATCATCCACACGTCGCCCTCTTCCAATGCGAATTCCTCGCGGTGGCCCTCGCGATCAATCCAGTAGCCGGTGCCCTGACCCTTAAGAATCAGCCAGGTTTCGTCGTGGTCATGGAAGTGTTTTTCGCATTCGGGGAGTTTGAAGCCGCTCTTAAGCAGGCCTTTGTGCAGAGTCATAACTCGATCACTTTCGCGTAAGGGGCGTCGTGCCGTTGCCGGCCAGTTTGGCAGAGTTGAAATAGATGAGAGCCAGTAGCCCCGTGAGCTTTCGTATGGCAGGTGCTCCCAGGCGAGATGGTTGCGGTGCAGATGCTCTTAAGTTATGATTCGCTGTAAAGCTAAGTCAAGGAACATCGCCATGGACGAAACACTCGATTTTTTCACAGAAAACGGTTACGCGGTGGTATCCGAAGCGCTGACAGCCGCAGAGGTGGCGGCGATCAACGACGGTATCGCCGCCGATTGCGCGGCACATCCCGAATACTGGGAGCCCGGACCGCGCCCTGGCCATATCGCCGTCGGCTGCGACGCGCCCGAACCGTTGCTGCGCACCGAGGCGCTGGACGGGCTAGTATGCCAACCGCCGGTGATGCAGATAGTGCGGCGCATCCTCGGTGTGGGAGCACAAATGTCTGGCTTGTCGTTTATGCGTCGCGAGCCGTGCACAGCTGACCCGCCCGCCGACATCGACGGCGGTGATCCGCTATGCCTGACGCGAATGTGGCACCGCGAGGACCGGGGTACGGTCGAGGGCGCCGACTGCAACGGGTATTTCGTGCCGGCGCTGCAGGTGATTTACTATCTGGACGATGTCGATGCCGAATCGCACTGCTTCAGCATTATCCCCGAGAGCGCCGCGACTAAGCGGGCTTTGCCCATAACGGCACAGGTCCCGCTGCGCATCGACGACGCCGAAACGGCCTATGTAGACCCGGAGAAACCGCGCTGGCTAGACGCCTTCGGGCGCGAGATGCCCAGGCGGATCGGGCGCGTCGATATCCATGCCGGGGCCGGAGCCGCGATCGTCTTCAACAACGCCAACTACCACGCGGGCACGGTACGGCAGACCGAACGCCTGCGGCGCACCGTACACGTGCGTTACCGCCAGCCCGAGCCGGTGTTCTCCCGCCACGCGCTGAAAGAGCCGTGGCAATGCGTGGCGGACTTCAACGCAGCGTTGCCAGACCGACTAAAGTAACTAGAATCTCCACTCGCCAAGGCAATAGCATAGGCCAGCGGGGGCAACCGCGAAGAATACGCGACAGGCGGCGTTGCCGTGCAAGTCGGATTGTGGACGCACTACGCCAGAAAGCGCGATATCAGACGCTCATTTTTTGACCTCCACGCCCAGTTCGACATCCTGATCAATGCGCATCAATGCGCGGATAGTAGCGCTGCTGCAGCTGACCTCTACAGCCGACGATCTGCTCCTCCTGTGCAATAAGTCTAGCTGCGATTGCCGGTCACTGCGACAGGACGTTGTGTCACTCGTCATGTTTTTTCTGCGGCGGAGACGAGGTCAGTGGAGCTGGGACGAGCGCGCAATGGACGCCCAGGTGCTGGCGGATCTCCGGCGTCAGCGAGTCGACGATTTCGTATTGTAGCGCGGTATTGGGGTAGCAGTAGCCCATGTGAATCACGCGCCGGATTGATGGGGAGCAATTGGCGCGCGCACGGAGGTCTTCAAGCGCGCCGCAAGGGTGGAGTTTCTTGTGTGGGCTTAGTATGAGGTGGGTGGCACCGTTTTCCGCCGTCATCTCGTCGATGGTCCAGACTACACTATTCTAAAGTTTGCCGCAGTTCTCGTAGACGGGATAGCGAAAGCACAGCTGTTACGATTAAGCAGCCGTGCTCCTGGAAAAACTTTTATTGCGGTGCGGTGACGCGATTATCCACCCCCCCAATTACTGCCAGAGTGGCTCGCCTCCGTCCATCATGCTTTGCAAAAAGTCCTCGTTGAGTTCGACGCCTAACCCCGGCTTTTCGGTCAGCGCCACATGGCCGTCCTGGATCACCGGCTCGTTGGAGTCGATTACGTCGTTCCAGGTTTTGTCGTGGAAGCGGTGGAATTCGAGGGCCAGGAAGTTGGGCACACTGGCACAGACGTGGGCATCGCCAACCGTACTTAGGGCACTAGAGTTATTGTGCGGAGCGAAGGGGATGTAGTAGGACTCAGCCATATTGGCGATTTTGCGGCATTCCGACAGTCCGCCGCACTTGGAGATATCGGGCATGATGATATCGCAGGCCTGTTTTTCGATGACCTCGCGGAAGCCGTAGCGCAGATAGGCGTTTTCGCCGACGCAGATCGGGGTTCTGGTCGAGCGCGTGATGTGAGCGAGCACTTGAATATTTTCCGGCGGTACCGGCTCTTCCAACCACATGAGATTGAGATCTTCCAGTGCGTGCGCGATCTTTATGCCGGCCGTGGCGTCGTAGCGACCGTGTAGATCGATGGCCAGATCCATATGATCCCCCACGGCCTCGCGAATCTCGTGTGCTTGGTCGACCATGATTTCTAGCTCGCCGGGGGTCACCGACCAGTTCCACGGATCGGCTTTATGCGGATTGCCGGCATCGTCGAGGTCGAACTTGATGGCGTTAAAACCGCGCGCACGCGCTTCTTCGGCGCGCGCGCGGCAATTGGTCATGGCGCTGTCGACATAGAGCCTGACCCGATCGCGAAACTTGCCGCCGAGTAGGCGGTAGATCGGCACGCCTTGGGCCTTGCCGGCTAAATCCCAAAGTGCGATCTCGATGCCGGTCAACGCCGAGATTCCCAAACCCGACATGCCACCACGGAAGATATAGCTGCGGCGGATACCCTCGAAGATCGCGTCGACGTCGCGCGGGTCCTTGCCGATGATTTGTTCGGCCATGGAGCGGGTCGAGCCGCGCCAGCCGCCATCGACGTGGCTAGCTTCACCGGTACCGTAGACGCCCTCGTCGGTGTGGATGCGGACGTAGTGGTAGAGATAGGTGGGTTTGCCGTCGTCTTTAATACGGACTTCGGCAGTTTTGACGTCGGTGATCTTCATCGGAGTCCTTTCTATCAGGCACAGATTAGTCCAGATATAATTGTCTGACGCCACGAGTGGCCGCGCTGCAGGCCCACAGCACGTCTTCGTGGATGGTCAAGCCGTGGATCTCGATCGGGGCTTTGAGTGGATGACTTCCCACGCGCGGCCGCCCTCGGCGTCGAGCCGACAGACGGTGCCAGCGGAGGCGTCGGCAACCCACATAGTGCCGTCTTCGAGTCAGGCCAGGCTAGACACGCGTAATTTGGGGGCAATGGAAGGCGTTGATCTCGGTCCAGATGGCGATGTCGATGACGTGGATCAACTGCGAGGGCGGCGCGGTGACGTAGATTTTGCCGTTTTTCCATATAGTACAGGACGGCGACGGCGGCATGCAGATCGTTGGGTTGGGGGCTGGGACTTTTGAAGCGCCCTTCGACGCGAGCGATCTGAATAGTCATATCAAGTACGCTTTCCCATGAGGTAATCCCAGTTCTGGTGGCGGATCGCGCGCTCTTTGTAGTGATCGCTCTGCGAGACGCCGAGCGGATTGTGGAAGTTGAGGATATTGTTGGCATCTTCGGCCTGGTCGCGCTTGTTCCAGTCCTTAGGCTTGCTGGCGACATCGGGGTTGTGGTTCCAGGTAGGGGCCGCGTTGTCCCGGGTGCGGCGGAATAGGAACTTGATCATATGGCGCTTGTGCGGCGAGCGGTTGGCGGCAGTGCCGTGCCACAGGTCGTAGTGAGTAAAGGCGACGGTACCGGCTTTTACCGTCAGCGGTACCTGGCCACGGATATTGGTGTAGGTAGCCATGCGGTCGGTCGGCGCGTTGCGGAATTGGGTGCCGGGGACGATGATCGTCGGACCCATATCCGAGGTTATGTCTGTTGGATAATAGAGTCCGAGAAAGCGGTTGAGCAGGGTGTCGCGGCTGTTGAGTCCATCTTGGTGCCAGTTCATGTGGCCAGTACCGGGTTGCTTACAGTGCCAGTGGCGGTGGGACTGTATCTCGTAGTCGGGGCCGAGCAAGCTGATCAGCGCATCCTTAACCGCTGGGTGGTCGAGGACCTGCCACAGTTCAGGAAAGGCTTCGGTGATGGCGTCGCCGGGGTTGTGGTCGAGCGCGTCGAGTTGGGTGGCGATGTTCTCGTTTAGGCCGTCTGGCAATTCGGGTTCGACGAGGTGATAGCCGTTGACTAAGAAGTGGGCGACATCAGCGTCGTTGAGCAAGAAGCGATCACTCATCGCAGACGATCTCCATTTTTTGTAGGATGAACTCATAGCCGACCACGTCGAGGTTATGGTCGTCAAAAGGAGCCTGAAGGTGGGGGAATTGCACGACCTGCCAGCCGTCGACGATGGCGTCGTGGACGGTTTGGTAGGGCCAGTCAGGCTCCTCAGCGATAATCTCGGGCTTGTAGTCTTTAGTGGGCTCGATGAGGGTCAGGCCGATGATACCGGAGAGGGGGCTAGGAGTGCGCGCTTGGATGTATAATAACCGTTGGCGGGGAGTGTCCATGAAGGGCGTATACTCCGAGGGCGGAGATTTGTCCGCTTATTAGGCGTTTTGCACAAAAAAGGAAAGAGCCTTTTAGCCGAGGTAATATAGGCCGCTGATATTGGGACGACCAGAGCCCACTCTTTTGTCAAAAGGGAGAGGAGGAGGGCGCCCTTGATGGCAAATGGGGTCTTGGTTAGCTTGGCCTTTCTGTGGAAGAGAAAAACTCTGAAGGAAAAAAATTAGTAGACGGGGCTTCGCTTGCCGGCAATTTCGTCGCGCTGGCAGCAGCGTCTGCTAGCGGTTCGGTGGTGGTCGATCTGGGTAGGGAAGAACTCGCACCTTTGCGCGAAACAGGTGGCGCGGTGGCGGTGGCGGGCGGCGAGTTTCCCGTGATCGCGACGCGGGTGGATGAGGAGCGGTTTGCGGCGTTCCGCTCGGAATGTACGCATTGGAACTGCGAGGTGGCGTTACTGGACGCAAAGAGGATCGTGCGCTGCTCGTGTCACATGAGTCGCTTTTGATATGGAGAGGTGGCTGATCAACGGCGAGGCGCAGAAGGATCTATCGCGGGTGGAGATCGAGATCCAGACGGCGACGGCGGTTGAGCGGCGGAGCTGGGGACGCCTCAAAAGCAGGAGGGGTTGATGAAATACAAGATTCTGGGCCGCACCGGCGTCAAGGTGTCCGAGCTGTGCTACGGGACTATGGCTTTCGGGGGCGACGCCGATGAAAAGACCTCAGAGCAGATGTACCGTCGGATGCGGGAACTGGGTTTCAACTTTTTCGATACGGCCAATGTTTACTCTAAGGGGCGCTCGGAGAAAATTCTGGGCAAGCTGATCCAGGGCGAGCGTGACGAGTTGGTGATTAGCTCCAAGGTTTGTGGTTCGATGGGCGACGGGCCCAACGACAGTGGTTTATCGCGGCGCCATATCATGCAGGCAATTGAGGCTAGCCTCGCCCGCCTGCAGACGGATCGGCTGGACCTATACTTCGTGCACAACTTCGACGAGGAGACGCCGATCGAGGAGACGCTTTCGGCTCTCGACGACCTGGTGCGGCAGGGCAAGATTCTCTATCCGGCGGTGAGCAACTGGGCCGCCTGGCAGATCGCCACGGCTCTGGGCCACTGCGCCCGCGAGGGGCTGGCGCGCTTCGAGTGCATCCAGCCGATGTACAATCTAGCCAAACGCCAGGTCGAGGTCGAGATTTTGCCATTGGCCCGCTCCGAGCAACTGGGCGTGATTTCCTACAGCCCACTGGGCGGCGGTCTGCTAACGGGCAAGTACGGAGTGGGCAAGCGCCCCCAAGGCGGGCGGCTGTTACAGCAGGACAACTATATCAAGCGCTACGCAAATCCGCTGTATTATGAACTTGCTGATCGCTTCGTCGCTTACGCCAGCGACCGGGGTGCGCACCCGGCGACGCTGGCCTTGGCCTGGGCCAAGGGCCACCCGGACGTGACCGCGCCGATTATCGGCGGGCGCGACCTTGACCAGCTTCAACCTTCGCTCGCCGCGCTCGATTTCGAGATGTCGGCCGAAATGCGGGCCGAAATTGCGGCACTCTCGACGGAGCCGCCGCCGGCCACCGACCGCGCCGAAGTCCAGGCCTAACTGAAAGTATGCCATGAAGCCCAACAAGTTGCGCGAGAAACTCAACGTCGGTGTGCCGTCGCTGGGCACCCACGTACATGCGACCTGGCCTTCCGTCGTCGAACTGGTCGGACACACCGGCGAATACGACTACGTGGAATTCGTGGGCGAATATGCGCCTTTCGACCTGCATGACCTCGACAATCTGGCCCGCGCTGCCGAGCTTTACGAGATGGGCTCAATGATCAAAGTCGATGCGGAAAATCGCGCCTATGTGGCGCAGCGCGCGGTGGGTTCGGGTTTCGGCAGCGTGCGCTTCGCCGATGTGCGTGACGCTGATGAGGCGCGCCAATGCGTGGCCGTGGTGCGACCCGATACCCCGCAGGACGGCGGTACTTTTGGGGTGGAGATGCGCCGCTTTTCCTATATGTATCACGCGGGCACCGAAGCCTACGCACAGGCGCTGCGTGACGTGGTAGTGGTGCTGATGATCGAGAAGAAGAGCGCGGTCGATCAACTGGAGTCGTTGCTGGAAGTGGAGGGAGTGGACATGGTGCAGTGGGGCGGGGCGGCCTATGCGATGAGCGTGGGCAAGCCGGCGCAATACACCGACCCGGGCTTTCAAGAGGCGCAGGAGCGGGTGTTCAAAAAGGCGATCGAGATGGGCGTGCCGCCGCGAGCGGAGCTGGAGTGTGCCGACGATGCTAAACGTTTCTTGGACATGGGTGTGCGGCACTTTTGTATCGGGACGGACGTGACGGTGCTGTATGGGTACTGGCGTGACGAGGGGGAGGCGATGCGGCGAGCGCTGGAAGGGAACTAGCGCGGCGACGGTCTAAAGGCGAAAAAACCCGGGTCAGAAATGGCCCGGGTTTTTTATTTTGTCGGATCCGATGGCGAATCGGGGTAGGTGTATGGCGCGCTACATGAAGTCGATCGTCTCCCATTGGCAGGCCCTTTCTCCACGTCACTCGAAAACGTGTCAAAGACCATACATCGCGATCCGATATGGGCGCTCCGCACCTTCTGCTGGCACACCCCCAAGCTGGCCGACTGGCTGCTGGCGGTAGACCGCTCTTTCAGGCGATGGCGGAGATTGTAGCGGTCACGGGGTCGCCAGGGGAAAGATTTGGCGTCTATTGCCAGATCTCGCGCCATCCAGACTAGGTCGGCCAAGATGGACGGGATTTCGCGAAATGCCATCGCGGGAGTATTCCTGGTGCTGGACAAATTCCAGCTCGCCGGGGGCGCGGCGACAGGCGTGGGGCTGTTGGACGGCTTTATCGGTATGAGTTTTGGAGGTGCCGGGATCGACGAAGGCTTCAAATTTTGATGGCCAGGGCGAATGGCGAGTCCTGGCCGACGTGGGTGCCTTGGGGGTCAATAGGTGCGCTGGCTCAGACCCTCGATGCCCTCGCGCAGGGCGCGGCGATAGAGCCAGAGGTCACCGCCGTAGGCGATGCAGCGGAAGCCCTGGCGCAGGCGCAACTGGCCTTCCTCGATGCTGTTGACCAGATAGCCAGCGGCCTTGCCGTGGCGTTCGCACGAAGCGACGACTCGCTCGAGAGCAGCGGTGAACTCGGGATGGTCGAACTGGCCGGGAATGCCGAGAAAGTTGCTTAAATCAAAGCCGCCGATCCACAGCACATCGATGCCGTCGAGTGCGGCAATCCGGTCGACATTCTCGAGGCCGGGTCGGTTTTCGATCTGCGCGATGAGTAGTCCTTCGCTATTGGCGTGGTCGATTTTGGCGACGACCGAGCCGGGTGCGTAGTGGTCATGGGCTATTTCGAAGGCAGCTCCACGCTGGCCCATCGGGGGGTATTTTCCCGATTGCACGATAATCTCGGCCTGGCGCGCGTCGCCAATCATTGGCACCATCACGCCTCGGGCACCGATATCGAGGACGCGGGCGATAAAGTGATACTGGGTCGCCGGTACGCGCACTAGTGGCTCGATGTGATCGGCGTTGGTGGTGGCGATGAGATCACGGACGGTTTCGACGCTCCAGCCGGTATGCTCCATGTCGTACATGATGAACTCGGCACCGGCCTCGGCGGAGAGTCGAGCAACGCCGGGGGTGCAGAATTCAAAGACCATGGTGCCGATGACGGTGCCGCCCTCTTTGAGCGTGCGTTTTACTTTGTTGGCCTGCATGCGAATGCCTCGATTCGGGAGGCGTAGAAAATAGGAGGGGGTGTGGGAGGGAGCAAGGGGGGAACGTACTGCTCTGATCTGAGTTGTGGTAGAAGCGGCATTAGTTGTAATGGGCGCTGGCTTCTACCAGACGACATGCTGTGGTCGGTAGTGGTGCGCCGGACCGCCCATTCCCGCGTCACCGCCATTCGTGTTTGGGGTAGCGGCGCTTGAGTCCCTTTTTGACCTCGGGGTAGGTGCGTGTCCAGAAGCCGGCGAGGTCGTCGGTGACTTGGACCGGGCGGAAGTTGGGGCCGAGGATTTCCAGGAGTAGTGTCTGGCGGCCGCCGGCGATGACGGGAGTGCTGGTCAGGTCGTACAGCGCCTGGATTTTGGCGCGACCGCGCGGAGGTCCGTCGGCGCGATATTCTATCTTCATGCGCATGCCCGAGGGCAGGCGCTGGTGCAAAGGCGCCATTTGCTCGACGAACTGCTGCTCTTTCCACGGTAGCGCGTTCTGTACGTAGGGCAGGCAGTCGCGGGTGCGGATCTGTTTGTAACGATAGGCTCCGGCAACGATTTCGTGGTAGATGACCTGAAGTTCGTCGTCGTCGTAGGCGATTAATTCGCGGTTGGGAAATAAGCGTTGCAGGAGGCGGGTGCGCAGAATCCATTGCTCGACATCTACATTCCACTTTTCTAGCCGCAACTGGTCGGCGGTGATACGCGCGACGAGAATTTCTTCGGCGGCGGTGAGATCGACTTCCATCCGCGGTGTGCGGTGGTAGACGAGGGCGTCTCGCTCCCCTGCATCGTAGCGGTGGACCTCGGTTTGCTCGACAGCTTGGTCGTGGTCATTCCAGGTGGTTTCTATGGCGGCGCTGACGCGGTCGGGGTAGATCTCTTCGAGCCAGGCGAGGTCGATGGCGTTGGCTAGGTTCAGGGCAGTGCGGACCTTGCCCTCGCCCCGAGCCTCTAGCTCGTGGATCTCTAAGGCGATTAGCGCTGGTGCCTCGCGGGCAACGCTCTGGGGATCGAGTTCGACGCGGCGCTGGCCAGCCATGGCGCAGAGTAAGTTTTTGCGATTGCGGCGGATGGCGACGCGGTCGGGGAAGGCGATTAGCAGGCTTTTAAGCAAGTCCTCAGTCGCACCTCGGCCTCTGTCGTCGAGTTTGAGGCGGCGGGCGGCGTCGCGGTAGAGGCGGGCGGTCTGAGCGGCCTGGCGGCAGGTGGGGCCGTTGAGGCCTTTAGAGCCGCACACGGCGGGGTCGTAGTCTAGGTCGTGAGCCTGCCGTAAGGCGCGCTCCCGCACGACTAGATCGGCGGCGTATTCTCCGTCGGGGGCGTGGGTGTAGCGCGATTGTACGGGGCGGAGCAGGATGTCGCGTTCGCCGGCAAGTGC
>PBNG01000099.1 GCA_002723015.1 Roseibacillus sp.
ATCACCTACACTGACCGCACAATTCGGTCGAACGTGTCTATTCCATTCGGACGGGGATCGACCAAGGTTCACAGTGCGAACCCTGCCCGTGAACATCCCGGGGGCAACACGAGGGTCAATGGACCCGATGCGAGCCCTGCTCATTACACCGGCTGGATGCTTATGAGCTTGCAACCCACAACGATCGAGCCGGGCCAGACTCTCGTCTTCAGCCCGCGCCAGCACTCGGAATACCAGATCTATAATATCGCCCGCAATGTTCTCTCGGCCTCGGTTGCTCCGGACCCAAGTGTTTATTTTTATCAGGACCTAGTTTACATCCATCCCAAAGTGCCCGCGAGCTTCATTGAGTTCCCTGGGGCCGGCAACACGTCCGGCGGAGACAACTACATGATGTCACTTAAGAGCACCGGAAGGTCCCGAAGTTTCAATGACTCCAGCTTCAACTCGATGCAGTCTATCGTCTACGCCAATACCTCCGTGCAGGCGGGGGGTAGCGATGAGCTTCCGGTGCAATGGAGTAGTGGCCGCGGTGGTCGTGTACCCGAGCCGAGGGTCCACCAGCTCGCTAGCAGCGCGGGCCGGCTTCCAGGGACTGCAATCCCTGACACAAGGACGAGGGATGGCTTTCGCATCCGTTGGTGGGATGAGCATCGTTCCAACATCCTCGGTTCCGGCCAGTTGCGGGGGCAACCACAGCATCTCAAGACTTCGGTGATCGGTACTTGGAACCCCCGGGCCGCCTACTTCTGCCGGAACCCCTGGGACAACGTCACGGACCTTCCTCCTCATTTCTATGGAGTGTATACCCGCGACTTGTTCGACCAGAGAGTCAGCTGGCAGAATATGATGCCCCGTTCGATAGACGGCAAAAATGTGAGCTGGCCCTTCGGTGAGCCTCTGAGTGCGCCGGACGACGGGGTCGTTCTCTTTGATGTGCCGCGTGAGGAGATTGGGATCCCCTCGCTGGGGTACCTTCGTCATCTCAAGCTGTCGGAATTTGGATGGCATCCGAGCTATGCGGTGGGCAACTCTCTCGTCGATCCCCGGGTGGGCCGCCTGCACACCAGTCCGGTCCTGCGAACCTCTCAGGAAAAGCGGAATAACGGGTGGAACCAGTACCTCTTTGGTCACGCGGGAGGCAGGACCTCGGGAAGGGGGCCGGACTACTGGGCGATGCTAACCCGGCAGATTCTCTTCAACCGGCCTGATGATCACTTCGTGGTCTATGACCTCAGCTACGAGGCCAATTTCAACCTCTGGGATAACTTCTTTGTTTCGACCGGTAATCCCGCCCGGAAGCAGGCCTTTGTTAGAAATCCGGAGGAGAATCCTCTGCCGAATGGGCGTTTCCAATTGATTGGAACTGGCACGGACGTAGACCGTGATGTTGTCGATTTCCACCGCGCCGCGAGCCAGCTCTGGCTTAATGGCGGATTCAACGTGAATTCGGTCAGTGTGGACGCATGGAAGGCCGTGCTGGCCTCCGCGATGAACGCCGGGAACTATGCCAGCGAGGACGCGATTCCCTATCCACGGGTAATCAACCCCCCCAACGGTGAGTATCTTGGTGGAAACTGGGATGACGAGGAAGCAACCTCAGGGTTTCTGAGTATCGATGGCAGTGATGCCACCGACAGCGAACTTGAGCGCCTCGCCCAGGAAATTGTGCGGGAGGTTAAGGAAAGAGCTCCCTTCTTTGGCCTTTCCGATTTCATCAACCGCCGGCTGGTTGCGAGCGAGCATGGCGACGCCGGCCCGATTGAGGCTGCCATCCAGCGTTCCGGGATCAATGCCGAGTTTGATGAGAATGAACTCCTCCGGATACCCAATGCCGAGCGCGACCGACTGCGGAACGTCAGCTTTGATAACATGCGTGATGCGACTCGTCTTGAGCAGACCCAGAAACCGAATTCGGTGGCATGGGGCCTTCCGGGATATCTGACCCAGGGAGACGTGGTGCAGGCGATTGGATCAGCGCTGCGACCGAGGTCGGATTCCTTCATCGTCCGAGCTTATGGTGAGTCTGTTGATGTGCAGGGCGAGGTCAAGGCTCGTGCATGGTGTGAGGCCATTGTCCAACGTACTCCGGAGCCCATAAACCCTGACTCAAGTGGACTCAACCCGATGGCCAAGCGGAACCCCGACGACCTTGAGTTTGGTAGGCGCTTCAAATTAGTGAGCTTCCGCTGGCTGAATGCAGAGGAGGTCTAGAAGCTGTCGCGGAGCATTCCTCTTTCAGAGCCCATGGACCACTCCGGGCCATGGGCTTTTTCCTGCTCTGCCGAGGAACTTCCTGTGAACCGGAAGGATCAGCCGCAGGGGTGCCGGAGTTCGTGGGCTCGCGAGTTGAAGGAGACTCTCAAGAATCGATTTGACGCTCCTCCCGGGCATGAGAGAAAGATGCCGCGATGTTTTTCTTGCGCTACCTGTGTGTGACTCTGCTCTGCAGCATTCCGATAGTTGTGGTTCTCCCGGCTCATGCCGATGACGAACCGGAGGCAGAAAAGCCACGGGTGTGGACCAGTGCGGATGGGCGGAAACTCACCGGAACCCTCGAAGAAAAGGGAGAGGACTGGGTGAAGCTCCAAATCAAGGGCAAGGTTTACACCTTGAAGCTGGAGAAGCTCAGCAAGGAAGATCAGAACTACCTGAAGACGCACAAGATCAGGAAGCCCCTCCAGATCAGGACGGAGCTCAAGTCCTACAAGGACAACGATCTTGAGCAGACCGTTATGACTCTAGACGTTGAATTCACCAACATGGAGGAGAATTCCGAGCTCTACCTGCTTGTAGTCTGGATCTCCAAGAAGAAATCCGACCAGAGCAGTGGTTCCGTCAGTATCAAGGAGAAGTTGGAATGCTTCTACGACCGGGACGGGGTCTACTCCCACGAGGCCAGCTTTTTCGACAACAAGAACGGTGACGATTTTCGGGGCTGGGCCATCCGGGTGATGGACATGAAGGGCAAGGTTCTTACCGAGCGTGCCAGTAGCGCCGGCTACCTGCGGTATCTCAAGACGGTGATCACCCGCCGGGCTCCTGTGCCTCCCGAAGAAGACGAGTAAAAGTAAAACCGGTTCCGGGGGGACCTCCGTGATTCTCTGTTCTGCGGACAGAAGGATGTCCATCTGCCTGAGGGTTCCTATCTCCTTCCCCGATTTGGAGGGGCGCGTCCACCAACGGCTTGCGGGAGTGAGTGGAATAGCCTCACTGTTTCAAGGCGCCCTTGCGCAAAGAGCCACAGAGGTTTACATCTGTCCTGATATTTTATTCTGTGGTGCGCGTCTGCCTTCTTACAACTCAGGATCTGGATGCTGATCCCTTTCCATCCGACGACTGGCCGTGTGACCCGCGGCCCTTTCTTCCGGAGGCAGAATGGCAGGTGGAAACCCTCAGCAAGAAGACCTCGGTAGAGGTGGTCACCGGTCTGGTGGAGGGCGGCGAGTTTGACCTTTTCTTCAATCTCTGCGATGGGGCTGCCGATCAGGATATCCCGGGGATCGAGGTGGTGGAAACCCTCGAGAGGCTGGGAGTGCCCTTTACCGGGGCGACTTCGAATTATTATGAGCCGACCCGTGAGGAGATGAAGGAGGCCTGCCGGAAGGAGGGGATCGCCACCCCTGCCGGGGTGCTGGCCCGGAATGAGGCCGACGTGGAGAGGGCTGCTGACACGCTGCGCTTCCCGCTCTTCGTGAAGCACCACAACAGCTATGCTAGTGTGGACATAAGCCGGAATTCGCGGGTCCAGTCGAGGGTCGGTCTGCAGCAGCAGGCGCAGAAGATAATCTCTCGCCATGGCGGCGCCCTGATCGAGGAATACATTGAGGGGGTCGAGTGCACGGTGCTGGTGGCGGAGAATCCGGAGAATCCTGAGCGTCCGGTGAGCTACCTTCCGATGCAGTACCGCTTTCCGGAGGGAGAGGAGTTCAAGCATGAGGAACTGAAATGGGTGGACTATGATGCGCTCTCCAGTTTTCCCGTTGAGGACCCCCGACTTGCCTACCGTCTACGAGAGGAAGCTGGGCGTTTTTTCGTGGCGCTGGGGGGAGCGAGCTTTGGCCGCTGCGATGTGCGGGTGGATCCCGAGGGAATCCCCTACTTCCTGGAGATCAATCCCAACTGCGGAGTGTATTATCCGCCGACAGATCCCGGTAGCGCGGACCTGTGTCTGATGCAGGACCCGGCGGGACACGAGGGATTCACGAGGCAGCTGGTGCGGGCGGCGTTTGCGCGTCAGGGGCGGCTCTGGCCGGAATGAGAGAGCGTGTCAGCTCTCTTTGGAATTGAAGTAGACCTTCAGGAAACCCATCGCGCGATCCTCGTCGAAGCCGCGCTCGATAGTGCCCTCCTGGAATTCGGGTAGAAGGCGTACTTCCACCCCGGTATCAAACTTCATCACCCCGCCGACCTTTCTGTGAACCTTCGTCAGTTCCCCGGAGCTGATCCCGAATTCGTCGGAGAGAGGCTGGTTGTTCTCCTCCTCAAATTTAGCTTTATATTCCTTGAACCGGCTCACCATGGCAGGGTCCTTGCGCAAGACCTCTTCCTCGAATTCCTGCATGCTGAAGTGGTCGCGATTTTCAAAGAATTCGATGGCTCGGTTCGCTGCCATGGTTTTTTCTGCAATCCCTCCATCTTCCCCGGTCAGTGGGCTCTTTTCGCCCTGCAGGAAGGAAACAGCGAGGTCCGCAACCTGGGTCGTAAGGACTGAGTCATCGGTGAAGAGGCGAACCCCAAGGAACTCCTGAAGCCAGAATTTGGACTGGGCTCCGCCCCGGTCGAACGTCAGGACATGATAACCGTTAGCTTCATCCGCGTTCAGGATGAGACAGCCCTTGTCGATCTTGTCAGGGTTGATTCCATGCTCGGTGGTGATGCGGAGGTCTCCATGGTCCGAGGAGATGCTGAGGAAGGGTTCTACCGTCTCAGATTTCAGGATGCAGAGAGCATCGACAGGCTCCTTACTCACCACCGCATTCCTGATTCGGGCAATACAAAGGTCTCCCGCCTTGATGTTGGGATGATCAGTTTTTGCATAGAGCCGCTTGGCCAGTTCGCACCCTTTTTCAAGGAAGGAACTTTCCCCTGAGAAGATCTCGCGGACACAGGAAAAGGTTTCGTTCTTGTCGAGGGAGGAGTGGTGGTCGAAGCGATACCGCACGTGGCTCCGGAAGGGTTTGAGGATCAACTGGGAAAAAAGGTCCCGGTCCTCTTTCCGGATCTCGCAGACCTCCCGTGAGGTCTCCAGGAGTTGACCGTTGACCCGATTGCCAACACGCGCGAGCACCACTGGTCCCGCAGTGGCCTTCTTGAAGCCGATGTCCAGAATCACGGGAAGACGCTAGAAGACATGCCACCGGGCAACACGGGAAAAGCAGGAAAGCCATTCCCAAGGTGCTCACATGCTTTCCACAGGACGCCAGCTACGGCCCCTTATTTACTGGCAGGCTGCTTGTTGGCGTTGACTCCGATCGGGGCCTGCGGCCACGGGGTCTCACCGGGAGCCCACTTGGTGGGCTGTTTTGCCCGGACAGCGTCTACGTGCATGGTCAGCCACCTCGGAGGCTTGGCATTCTCCTTCTGGCCGTAGATGTAGGGGAGAGGAGGGTCCATCAGGAGTGGTTTTTCTCCCAGGGGCGGACGTTCGCTGTCCACCTGAGTGAGTCTGGCGGCGAGACGCTTGACGACTCCGGGATGTTCGTGGGCAACATCCTTCTTTTCGTAGGGATCCTTCGCAATATTGAAAAGCATCTTACCCATGAGCTTCCAGTCTCCGCTACGGATGGTGGGAACCCGGACGCTGCCAGTGACCTCGAAGACGATTTCGTTGCGTGGACTGGCAGCCCCCTCAAAGAGCATGGCTGTCATGTCGAGTCCATCAACCTTGGTCTTCTGGGCGACCTTCGCCCCGGCTAGCTTGATGAAGGTAGAATAGAAGTCGGCGACGAACATCATTCCGTCATGGGAGCTGCGGGGCCTGGTATGCCCAGGCCAGCGTAGAAGGCAGGGCACCCGAACGCCTCCCTCAAAGGTGGTGTTTTTTGTACCACGCCACGGGGTGCTCATGGACTCGAGGACTGGACCGTTGTCGTTGGTGAAGATGAAGAGGGTATTGTCGCGAAATCCGTGCTGATCGATCGCTCGCGCGATTCTACCAACCGCGGTATCGAGGGAGCGTAGCATGGCGTCACGAATTGCGAGAGGATCCTTCTCCTCGTCAGGAACATCGGCGGGAGGATTAAGAGGGCCGTGGACGGCATTGAAAGGAACATAGAGGAAGAAGGGCGTCCCGGGGTTCTTGGCCCGTGCTGCGATGACTCTCTCTGCTTCGGCGGCAAAGAGGTCCGTAGCGTAGCCTTCTTCCTGGATGGGTTTCTGGTTGCGATGCCAGTCGTAGACAGCGAAACGAGCTGGTGCATTGTGAACAATGGTCTTGGTGTAATAGTCGATGCCCCACGCATAGTGACCATACTGGTGCATGAACCCCTGGCCCATCGGGAGATGCTCTTCGAGCCACTCGCCACAGTGCCATTTGCCTACAAGGGCAGTGAAATAACCAGCTTCGCGCAGCGCTTCCGCAATCGTGCGTTCCTCGGTGGCCAGTGCATGGATTCGCCTCGTGGGTTCCCCCCGGTCGTTGTGGGCAAGAGTCAGGCCCAATGCCTTCAGGTAACTGGGCTTGCCAAAATCCTCGGAGCGCCAGTCCATCCAGTTGCGAAAAGCATAGCGACCGGTAAGAAAGGCGCCCCTAGTTGGTGCGCAGACGGAGTGAGTGTAGAATTGAGTCAGGCGTAGGCTCTCCCCGGCCAGGTTGTCGAGATGTGGAGTCAGGCCCCTGGTGCTTCCGTTGAACCCCGGCTGGTTCCACCCCATGTCATCCGACATGATGAAGACGATGTTGGGACGGCTTCCAGCCTCGCCCTTTGCCTGCCCAATCGTGGGCAACAGGAGGAGAGAACAGAATCCGGTCAGGGTAAGAAAGATCTGCGTCATGCCGTATCAAAGAGGAGCGGGCGTCAGATTCAAGAACTCTGTCGCTCTGTTCCATGGAAAGAAAGGCCCGCCTTCCCTTGCGGGGAAAAGCAGGCCTGATCTTGCCACCGGGGTCTAACCCCGGGCCGGGTAATCACGGGTCAGACCTTGAGATCGTAACCCTCTCGCGGGTCGATGGTGACCCACTTGTTGGCTTCCTCGTGGTTAGTGAATTTGCCGGTCTGGTCATCCCATTTGAGTTCTTCGCCAGGGAAACGCAATGCTACGGCACCAAGAGCAAGGGCGGCGGACATGGGCGCGGCATACATGAAGTTGCTGCCTGGGGCATTGATGTCGCCCTTCTTGGCGGCCTCGACCCACTCACGGTGGTGATCTGTTCCCTTCAGCTTGCGATGTTCTCCCTGCCAGCGGGCAGATTCCCTAGCGATAGCATCCTTGTCGAATTTGGCTCCCACTGCGACTGGTCGGGGGGTTCCGGCATGAGATCCACCCATGGCGGACATCTTACTTCCGACGATGAGGCACCCGTTTCCACCCATATCGAGGCGGGGGTCTGCCCCGGTGGGGGCTTTGGGCCGCTTGCCGCCGTCATACCAGGTCATCTTGATTCCCTTGGGGCAGACCTTGGTGGCGGGAAAATCGAAATGGATGACTGACCATTTGGGATAGGCAACTCCGGCTGGTGCAGAGGCCTCCGCGGTAATGGAAGTGGGTAGGGTGAGGCCGCAGGTCCAGAACGCGGGGTCCATGTTATGGCAGGCCATATCGCCCATGGCACCCGCACCAAAGTCCCACCAGCCTCGCCATGAGAAGGGCAGGAAGCCTTTGCCGAATGGCCGTGCCTCCATGGGGCCAACCCAGGAGTCCCAGTCGAGTCCCTTTGGAACTGGTGTCTCGGTAGGATATTCAGTCATACCCTGAGGCCAGATGGGTCGGTTGGACCAGGAGTGTAGTTCCAGAACCTCACCGAAGGCTCCGTCATCCATCATCTTCTTCCAGAGCTTGAGGCCAGATCCAGCATGCCCTTGGTTGCCCATCTGAGTTACCACCTTGTATTTCTTGGTAGCCTCCAGAAGAGCCATGCACTCGCCGTAGGTACGGGCGAGAGGTTTCTGCACATATACGTGTTTGCCAAGCTTCATGGCGGCAAGGGCTGCTACCGCATGAACGTGATCTGGAGTAGATACCACAACGGCATCGATCTCGTCCTTATGCTTGGACAGCATTTCCCGGTAATCCGTATAGCGTGGAATCTTGCTGTATTTGTTGAAATGTCCCTTCGCTCGCCCCTCGTCGACATCGCACATGGCAATGAGGGTTCCTCCACTTGAAACCGTGCTATCAAGGTCGCTGCTCCCCTTGCCGCCACAGCCGATCTGGGCGAAGCGGAGGGGTTTTCCCTTGTGGTGGTCACCGTAGACGAGTTCGGCGGAACCAAGTGTGGCCGCGGCTGCGGCGGTGGTCCCGAGGAAGTTACGGCGATTGGACTGAGCCGTTTTGGATGGTTCGGACATGAGACCGACTACAGCGGTTTGGACGAAGGTTTTCAAGGGTAAGAGTGCGGGTCCCCAGTTATCGGGCTAGTCCCTTTGTGAGAGTGTTTTCGGGACCCTCGCGCCTTTTCAGGAGCTGATGCAGTTTTTGTTGACTGCCTCCGCGGAGTTACCAGCCTGTCTGGATATGACGAAGATTGGTATGCTTGGGACCCTCGCCTCGCTCCTTTTAGCACCCGTGGGCAGTGCGGATTGGTTCCAGTTCCGAGGACCGGAGGGTCAGGGGGTCTCCATGGCGAAAAACATACCCCTGAAGTGGGGACTTGAGAGGGGAGTGGCGTGGAAAAAGAAACTACCCGGCAAGGGGTGGTCCTCTCCGGTGATTGGCGAAGGAAAAGTTGTCATGACCGTTGCCCGGCAGGAGGGAGAGGAAGTCAGCCTCGGTGTTGTTGCGCTTAAAGTAGAAAGCGGTGAGCTTGTCTGGAAGCAGGATCTGTTCAGCCCGGGAGCGGCGGAGGTGAGAAAACGGCACTCCAAGAATGGCCTAGCCAGCGCCACCCCTTATCTGGAGGCAGGAGTTGCCTATGTTCATTTTGGACACATGGGAACTGCCGCGCTCCGACTCAGCGATGGAGAGGTAATCTGGAAGCAGGTCTTCAAGTATCCCCCGGTGCATGGAACTGGCAGCTCCCCGGTGGTGGTGGATGGTAAATTGATTTTCAACGCGGATGGCGCGTCCGACCCCGTGATCGTGGCTCTTGACCAGAAGAAGGGAGAGGTCGTGTGGAAGACTCCTCGGGAGCAGAAGGTCAAGAAGACATTCTCCTTCGGGACACCCCTGGTTATCGAGGTTGATGGTCGTACACAGGTGATCAGCCAGGCGAGTGGTAAGGTGGCAGCCTACGATCCGGCGGATGGAAAGGAGCTCTGGAAAGTTCTCTACGGTGAGGGCTACTCGGTGGTACCTCGACCGGTCTACGCCAATGACACGCTCTATGTGGCGACAGGATTTGACCGGTCGTCTCTTCTTGCCATTCGCCCGGCAGGCGCAGAGGGGGATGTCACCGCTAGCCATGTTGTTTTCAAGGAAGACCGATACATTCCAAAGACACCGAGCTTTGTTGAGAAGGCTGGCTACCTCTACCTGGTTGATGATACCGGATCACTTACCTGCCGTGATGGAAAGAGCGGTAAACTCCAGTGGAGGAAGAAGATCCCCGGTAACTTTTCCTCCTCTCCCGTCCTGATTGGCAACAAACTCTATCTTGCGACTGAGGATGGTGTCGTCTATGTTACTGAAGTCTCTCCCTCGGGTGTCGAGATCCTTTTCGAACTCGAGATGGACGAGCGCATTTTTGCTTCTCCGGCCCTTATCGACGGGGCCCTTTTCCTGCGGTCGGAAGAAAACTTGTGGAAGATTGGGGGCTGACAGGAGGAGCGGGCATCGTTTGACATGAGGACCCGGTGCTGGCTTGCGGGGATCTTACCGTCCGCGGGAAACTTCCAGATTTTCGACGATCTTGGATCTGTGCCAGGGCGATGGGATCAGGGGTGAGGGACCACGGGTTCGACGGCCGATAACCTGGATCTGAATCTCGCGGGCCTTTTTTTCCCCATCACGCAGGACCACCTGCCAGAGCCGGGTTCTCCCGGAGGGAACGGAGTGGATGAGCAGGAGGCTGAGGACTCCCGCATGGGTGATGTCGCTTCTGCCGGGGGCGGCATCACTGGTCGGGTGAGAGTGAAAAGACCCTATGATCCTTGCGTCCTTTTGGTCCGCTGCTTTTCGCGCGCGCTGGACGCTGCGGGGTGACAGCTCATAGGAATGAGACCGATTACTTGCGTTTTCGACAAAGAACAGCTCAAGGATCCCGTCATTTCCCGAAGGCTGAAAAAGGGCTCCGCAGACCTCACGATCTCCCTCTTCTGCTGCGGCCCGGGCCTCACGCTTGAGCCGAAGATTTTCATCGAAAGGGAGCCGGTAGGAGGATGTAACCCACTTCGGTTCCAGGTAGGGGCGGTCCTCGCTCATGGTTCCCTGCTGGCAGGCCAGAACCAGGAGGGCCCCGGCCAGGGCAAGGCCGGCAAAACAGGGCCGCAGGCAGCGAAGATGGCTATCTGTATTCAACAATTCCGCCGTTCAAACCATGTTCCTCGTTGTGAGCGCGGAGGTGATCTTCCGCGTGCTTTCGGTCCGGAGTCCAATGGCTGAACCATGGTTCCTGGACAGCTCGGTAGAGCATTGTTTCCTCATTCTCAGGGAAGATGAATGGGCAGGGCTCCCTCCGCTGCATGCGGAAACAAGGCAACCTCCAAGAAGGACGACAGCTCTGCAGAGGAAGTGAAGAAGAAATTCCTTCGCGGTCAGTTTCACAATCCGGTTAGAGCGAGAATCAATTCAAGGCTTCAGATTGAGCCGACGGAGAAAGGAGGTCGTTATCGGGAAGGACCTTATCGAGAAGGCGCTGGAATCCTTCTTCCGCCATGTCGCTGTCCGGGTAGATCTTCAAGGCCTTGAGGTACCATGCCATTGCGGATCCGGTCTGGTCACGGCGGGAGTCCTCAAAGTCTCTGGCCCGTTGCAGCGCATCAACAAAGGTGGATATTTTTGGGGTGAGGGTTTCAATTTCCTGACCAAGTTTTGGGTCTTCGGAAAACTCCTGCTGGGAACGAAGCTCGGCAAGGGCCTCCCAGGCGGCGTAACTGTTGCCCCGTGTAGCAGCCTGCCGGGCCACCGAGATCGCGGTATCAATTTTTAGAATATTAGTCACTACGGTGCGCAGGGCATCTTCATTGGTGGCGTTACCCTTGACTGCTGGGGCGAATTCATACTGGCGCTTGAAGATCTCCCGGAAATTCTGTTCGCGAAGGAGGCGGTCGAAATCGTTGCGGGCAACCATGATTCCGCCACTCTTGTCGAGGAGATCGCTGAACTCCTCGAGCTTGGGATTGGTGGGCCAGATCTCAGCGGCGGTCTGGATCTCTTCCTTCACCTTGTCCTTGTCCCCTTCCAGAAGGGCTGCCTTGGCTCCCTGAATAGCCATGTCGCTGGCGAAGGTATAGCCCGTTATGGCACTCTCAGCCTTGGCCGAGGGAAAGTCCTTGGCGGTGCTCTTGAGGGAAGTAACGAGCTCCTTCGCCTGAGTATAATTCTTGGCCTGCATTGCGTCATAAAGTTCAAACAGGCCTCTGACGTAGAGCTGGATGCGGCGTTTCTTTTCCAGCTCGAGAGTGGCGACCGGGGCAAGATACTCCCCGATGAAAAAGGCCTCAAGAAGACGCTTCTGGGCGGTGTGAAGCTCGTCGCGCTCGAGCAGAAAGTTGACGGCTTCAATGGCCTTATTGACCTCCTGAATTGCCTCATTAGCAATGGAGTCGAGGGTAGAGACGGTTGGGTTCACTCCGAGGCTCTCACTGAACATCTTGGAGACATCGGAATTTTTATCGATATGAAGGGCAGAGTCCCCGTCCTTCCAGATCTGGTTATAGAAGCGCGAGGCCATCAGAACGTGCTGATAGCGGCGCTGCATGGTCCAGAGAGCCATGTTTGCCTGATACTGAATCTTGGAACGGAGTTCCTGAACCTCCGACTGGGCAAGATTCTTCTTCTTCATGACCTCGACCTCCCCGATCCTGCGGAGAATCTCGGCATATTCGAGAGACTGGGCTCCGCGGCCCGTGGAAGTGGCTTCGGTAGTCTGCTTGTTTTCCCCCTCACCTCCTTCATTCGTAGATTTTACTTCTCCGGTCTTCTGGTCACGGTCGTGTCTGGTTTTCCAGTCACCATCGCGGATGCGCTTCTGCTTTTCCTCCTCCAGGGCCATGTTCAGCTTCTGGAGGTTGCGATTGTCACGCTTTGCTAGCATGGCCACGTAGACGGCCTCGGCGAGGGTCATACAGATTCTGGCATCCGCCGGAAAGGCGGAGGCTGCTGGAAGGGTCTGGTAGGCAGTCTTGATGTCCGGACCTCCTTTCCGGTAGGGGGAAAGGTCGCCAAGGATACGGTCTATGTTCCCCCGGTAGGTTTGTGCATCTTCGGAATTTTCTTCCGGCTGACTCAGGTACTTTTCAAAACGGGACCGCATGATCCGGTTATCACCGAGCGGAATCGTGATGCCGGCGACTGTGATTGTCTCGTCCCCCGGGTTGAGAAGGGGAATTTCCTCCCCAAAGGGCGACTTGGTATCGGGTTGCTGCCGGTTGACCGTAGTGCTGGTGTCGGTCGGAGTGCGGTTCGCATTGGTCTCCGGAGCAGGCGGGGTGTAGACTTGGCTCAGGGCCACGCTGCTGAAGGCGAGGAGGAGTGCGATTCGGATCAATTGGTTCTTCATACCGGATCTCTTGTTTTGCATTTTAGGGTTTCTTAATCGCGGTTGCAACGTTTACGCCCCCTTCTCCCACGCGGATCTTGAAGGCGTAAGTGACGTCTCGCTCCAGATTGATGGTGGCAATCTCCTCAGGAACCTTGATGAAAACGGCTTCATCTTCTCCCGCTTCACTTCCGACCATGAGGCAGACCCCGACCCCGGAATCGCGGCTTTCGATACGGAAGACTTTGCCTTCGACCGTGTATTCGTTGCGGCGCAGCGCGGTTGCATTGCTGAAGGTCTCTTCCACCGGGAGGGGTTGTCCGGTAAAGCCCTCGGTCTTTCCCTTTTTCAGAAGCAGGGCTCCGGCTGCGACGAAGACCAGCACCACTGCCGCGATCCCGATGATGGCGGTGGCGTTGAGACCTGAGCTGGCGCGGCGACCCATATTCTTGATGTGAAATATTAAAGGTTTGGAACAAAAGGATTCTAAGGGGGAATCGGAGATTGCTAAACTCAGGAATTCGGGATTTTCGATCCCGGATGGTTCGGAGAACGGAGCAGGGGCGGCCTTGATCCACCCGTTCGGGTGATCTGGGAGTATTCATACAGGGGACAAATCATCGGAAAGAAGCCTAGCTGTCCCACTGGTGGCGTACCATTCCGATCCAGGCCACTGTAATTCCAACCAAAATCTGGGCGCAGAGAGCGAAGAAACAGACATTGCCGGGGGAGAGTTCGGTCTCGGTGATCACATCGACTGCGGTGTGGATATTGCCGCCGAGGGCCTCGATACTACCGGACCATGCCCAATAGGCAGAGACGAAGGGCTGAGTGAGGGTTTCGAAGAATTCGGGAAGAGCGAGGACGGCGCCGCTGAGGGGAAGTTGGAAGCCAACGAGGTAGATGGAGAGCAGGGAGGACTGCTCCGGGGTTTTCATGATCGAAGAAATCGCCAGACAGATCGCGGTAATGGAGGCATTGACGAGGATGAGGAAGGAGATGTGGCTGATAAAGGAGCCGCTGAATTGCCAGAAGAACTCCACGAACATGGCCATCCAGAGTGACTGCGCAAGGATGAGGCAGGTGAGAAAGGCGAGCTTACTGAGAAGGTAGGAGACTGGGCGGACACCGCCGAACTTCTCCTTCTCCATGATCTTCCGTTCCCCGGCCACTTCGCGCGCGGCATTGTTGGAGCCCATGAGGGCGAGCAGGATGACCTCGAACATGATCATTCCCGAGACCGCGGAGCCGACCCGGATCTGGTCCTCGCGGACCTCGACCCTTGATTGTAGTTCAAGGACGATATTCTCCTCTGGAATATTAGAGAGGCGCTTAATGGGCTCTTTTCCCCTTTCGGCAAAAAAAGTAACGAGGATCGGAAAGCAGAGCAGGATGGCAACCTGGAGCAGGACCTGGGTTCGGTCGCGGAAGAATATTTTCCAGCGCCGGGCAAGCAGCGTTCCGAATTGGCTGAAGGTGCTCGGCAGGCGAGGAGGAGTTGCCGGCATCTTTTTTTTCCGCTTTTTTGGCCGGGGCTCTTCTTCGTCCTCTTCGTTGGGAGATTCCTCAGTGGCAGGCAACTTGATCACGCCGGCCTCGATGTGAAGTTCGCGTGTGTGTGCGAGCTTCCGATAGTAGGCTTCGCGATGTTTTGCCCATGACTCCTGCCACTCGGTGCCGCTCTGCTTGGCAAGGGTGGGGTAGACTTCCTCGGAGTCGTCAACGGAGAAGTAGTGGGTGAGTTGGCTGGGAGGACCGTGGAAGGCGACGCTACCCTCGTGGTTGACCAGGATTGAGTCGTAAAGTTCAAGATGAGCGAGGGAGTGGGTCACAAGAATGACGGTGCGACCGTCGTTGCGGGAAAGATCGTGGAGGAGGTGAACGATTTCGCGTTCGGAGCGGGGATCGAGTCCACTTGTGACCTCGTCACACAGGAGGAGCTTGGGATCGGAGACGAGCTCCATGGCGAGTCCGAGACGCCGTTTCTGTCCGCCGGAGAGCACCCTGATGTGGCGGTCGGCAATGGGAGCGAGGCCAGTCTCCTCCAAAACACGGTCAATGCGCTGATCGAGCTCCTCGGTATTGCGGCACTTGACGCGGAGACGGGTGGCGGTCTCGATCGCTTCATCGACCGTGAGCTCGTCGTAGGCAATGGAGAACTGGGGGACGTAGCCGATCTCCCAGGGTTCGAGATCGCCCTCCTCGGAGAGATTCCGCCCGTCCCACCAGAGGGAGCCTCCGGATTCGGGATTGAGGCCAGCGATGGTTTTCAGGAGAGTGGTCTTGCCACAACCAGAGGGGCCTACAATGGCCATGAAATGTCCCCGTGGTACGTCAAAGCTCGCGTGGTTTACCAGATTAACGGGTTCGCCATCTTTCTGAATAGTGAAACAGACCTCCTTGAGCTCGAGCACGACTGATGGGAAACGGGGTGACAGTGGGTTCGGACGGAGTCCTGAAAAGCGGTCGGGGAAGGATTCAACCCCGTTCTCTGCGGAGTTGGAAGCACAAACGTTGCCTCTTGAGAGTGGTTCCACGGGGGCACTACTGGGACCAAGGAGCGGGCAAGAGGATCCTTGAGCGAGGTTTCAGGGGTGTTACCCTGTCTGCAGAGATGGCCTCCAGAAGAGCACGTAGACGAGCCGGGGCGTCCCGGGG
>PBNG01000096.1 GCA_002723015.1 Roseibacillus sp.
GCCCATGGCATTACTCCTCGAAATTGTTACTCCTGAACGGAAGTTTTTTTCCGGTGAGGTCGAAAGTGTCTATCTACCCGGGACGGAAGGAGAAATCGGTGCGCTCCCCGGACACGCTCCTCTTGTTACTGGAGTGAACCCTGGAGAACTCCGTTACAAGGTTGATGGTAATGAGGCGGAGCTTGCGGTTGGCTCCGGATTTGCGGAAGTCACCCAAGAACAGGTTACGATTCTAACGGACCTCGCGGTGACCGATAGTGAGATTGACGAGAAAAAGGTTGAGGAAGCAATGAAGCGGGCCGAAGAGTCTTTGGCGAACATCGATAGTTCTGAGAATGCGGAAGAGGTCGCGGCAATTCAGGCTTCCATCTCCAAGTCGATGGCTCAGTTGAATCTGAAGAGGAAGCGTCGCCGCATTTAAGAACGGGACGACAACGAGGCCAAGTGCGCGAGTTGCTCACAAATTGCCAAAAAAGGCACGTTTTCTGACCGAGGGATGTCTTTTTCTCGGGCTGAGCTTGACCGCGGAGCAGGGGCTTGGCAGTAAAACGAAAGTTTAGGCCAGACTAGCCGAATGCCAAAGGACGAGAGCCTGCAAAAAATCCTGTTAATTGGGTCGGGACCGATCGTGATCGGTCAGGGGTGTGAATTCGACTACTCCGGGACACAAGCGTGCAAGGCATTGCGGGAAGAGGGCTACGAAGTGGTCCTGGTCAACTCTAATCCGGCCACGATCATGACCGATCCGGAGTTTGCGGACCGGACCTACATTGAACCGATCACCCCCGAGGTGATCCGTAAGATCATTGAGAAGGAAAAACCGGATGCTCTGCTGCCAACTCTGGGTGGACAGACGGCACTCAATGCCTCCATGGACCTGTGGCACAGCGGGGCTCTTGAGGAGCTTGAGGTCCGAATGATCGGAGCCAATGCAGATGCGATCGCCAAGGGAGAGGACCGCCTTCTTTTCAAGGAGGCCATGTTGAAGATTGGTCTCGACCTGCCACAGTCTGGGGTAGTCCACACCATGGAGGATGCGCGTAGCGTGGCGGAGGACATCGGTTGTTTTCCCCTCATTATCCGGCCCGCCTATACCCTCGGTGGCAGTGGAGGTGGGATCGCCTATAACAAGGAAGAATTTGAAACCATCGTGGCGAGGGGACTGGATCTCTCCCCGGTCACGGAGGTCCTCGTGGAAGAGAGCCTGCTGGGCTGGAAAGAGTATGAGATGGAGGTCATGCGGGACTGTGCAGACAACTGTGTTGTCATCTGCTCGATTGAGAATCTTGATCCCATGGGCGTTCATACCGGTGATTCCATTACGGTAGCGCCGGCCCAGACCTTGAGTGACCGGGAATACCAGATCATGCGGGATCAATCCTTCGCGGTGATCCGGGAGATCGGTGTGGAGACCGGTGGATCGAATATTCAATTTGCGGTGAACCCTGCGGATGGCCGTGTTGTTGTCATCGAAATGAATCCCCGGGTTTCCCGGTCCTCGGCCCTGGCCTCCAAGGCGACCGGCTTCCCGATAGCGAAGATTGCCGCCAAGCTGGCAGTGGGTTACACGCTCGACGAGCTTCCCAACGATATCACCCGGGAGACGCCAGCCAGCTTTGAACCGACGATTGATTACGTGGTGACCAAGGTCCCCCGTTTTACCTTCGAGAAATTTCCTGCTGCCGATCCTGTCCTGACAACCCAGATGAAGTCGGTTGGGGAGGCCATGAGTATCGGCCGAACCTTCAAGGAGAGCATGCAGAAGGCTCTTCGTTCACTGGAGACAGGTCGGCATGGTTTCGGCTATGATGGCAAGGATCCCGTGAGCCCTTCCCGGGAGGATATAGAGCGTAAGTTGCATGTTCCCAACAGTGAACGGATTTACTGGATCAAGGTTGCTTTCGAGCACGGATGGAGCGTGGAAGAACTTTTCGAGGCGACCCAGATTGACCGGTGGTTCCTTGTGCACCTGAAAGAGATCGCGGATGAGGGAGCTAATCTGGCAGAACTTGATTTGCGGCGCGCGAAAAAACTGGGCTTCTCGGACAGGCAGATCGCCCATGCCCGGGGAGAATCCGAGGATTCGGTGAGGGAAAAGAGAAAAGGGGTCGGCATTCTCCCAACCTACCGCCTGGTCGATACCTGTGCGGCGGAATTCGAAGCCTACACGCCCTACTATTACTCTACCTTCGGGGACGAAAACGAGGCCCGGGATTCGGAGCAGAAGAAGATCATTATTCTTGGGGGAGGCCCCAACAGGATTGGGCAGGGGATTGAGTTTGATTACTGCTGCGTGCACGCTTCGTTCGCGCTTAAGGAACTCGGGTACGAGACCGTGATGGTCAACTCAAACCCCGAAACGGTCTCAACGGACTACGATACGAGCGACAAGCTGTTCTTTGAGCCGCTTACGCTTGAGGACGTCCTTAACATCTGCGACCAGGAACAGCCTGATGGGGTGATCGTTCAGTTTGGTGGTCAGACCCCTCTCAACCTTGCGGCAGATCTCGAACGACATGGAGTTCCGATCATCGGAACGTCTCCCAAATCCATTGAGCTTGCAGAGGACCGGAAACATTTCTCGGCTCTTCTTGATGAGCTTGGTCTGAAGCAGGCCGAGGCGGGCACTGCGGTTTCTGAGGATGAGGCTGTCGAGGTTGCGGGCAGGATCGGATACCCTGTTCTCGTGCGTCCCTCCTTCGTGCTGGGCGGGCGGGCCATGATGATCGTCTATGATGATGATGAGTTACGTCGTTACATGCGGGAGGCGGTGGATGCGTCGCCGGAGCGGCCAGTCCTGGTCGACCGTTTCCTGGACGGTGCTACCGAGGTGGACGTGGACTGTATTTCCGACGGGGAAAACACGGTTGTGGGAGCAATCATGCAGCACATTGAGCATGCGGGAGTTCACTCAGGGGATTCGGCCTGTGTCATTCCCTCCTTCAGTCTTGGGGAAAAAATTGAAGGAGAGATCGAGCAGGCGGCCATCAATCTTGCCAAGGAACTGGAGGTGAAGGGCCTCATGAATATCCAGTTTGCGGTCAAGGATGGTGAACTCTACGTCATTGAGGTCAATCCAAGGGCCTCTCGCACGGTGCCCTTTGTCTCCAAAGCGATCGGTGTTCCGCTCGCTAAGATGGCGGCCAAGATCATGGTGGGAGAAAAACTTCCTGACCTTGGACTTACTGAGCGGATCATTCCTACTCACTATAACGTCAAGGAAGCGGTCTTCCCATGGCCCCGCTTCCCGGGCATCGACATTGTCCTTGGGCCTGAGATGAAGTCTACAGGGGAGGTGATGGGCATTGATGAGGACCTTGGCATGGCATACGCGAAGAGCCAGATTAGTGGATTCAATCCCCTGCCCATGGAAGGGAATGTCTTCATCTCCGTAAGTGACCGCGACAAGGATGAGGCGGTCTCCGTCGCGGCCCAATTCGTCGAAGCTGGATTCACCCTATTTGCGACGGGGGGAACCTACCGCCGGCTTAAAGAGGCGGGAGTAGATGCGCAGCGGCTCTACAAACTCGCCGAGCGGAAGCGTCCGAACGTGCTGGACATGATGAAGAACGGGGAGATTCAGTTTGTGGTGAATACCCCGAGTAGTCACGAATCAAGGGAGGATGAGGTGATCATCCGTAGCACCGCGGTGGCAAACAAGGTCAGCCATTGCACGAATCTCGCCGCGGCAGATGCCAGCGTGAAGGCGATTCGTTCCCTACAGGAGAGGGAACTCAAGGTGAAGCCCCTCCAGGAGTATTACTAGGGCCGGTGGGAGCTGGTTCTGGAAGGCCGCGTTGGCTGATTACCGGAAGTCTCGGCTCTCCATGAACTCATACCAGTCTTTTTCGAGGGCGGCATCGTCCTCGTAGCCGTAGACGTCCAGGAGAACGGACTTGGTGATTGTTTCGCCCTGCCGGGATCGCTCGACCAGCTTCCGGTATTTCGCGATATTCTCATCCGAACTCACGAGGAAGTAGGTGAGGGCAAAGATGTAACCGGACTGGTTAGGGGTCAGCGTCAGGATCTCAGCCTTGCATACGGTATCGAGTGCTTCCCGGATCCCATCCTTACACATTTTCCTGAGCGGGCTCGGCCAAGGGTTTTCTGGACCGAGAGTTAATCCGCGTTTGAAATCGGCCTCTTCGTTCGCGTAATAGGTCTTGAAATCCAAGTAGAAGACCCGGCAGAGCCGGAAAATCCTGTGTTCGACATAGTAGCCCCATCCTGCGGTCATCCAGAACGGTAAGTTGCCGCTGAGGGATCTTCCTTGGAGGATGGTAGATGCCGTCCCGTGCACAAAGACCGGGGTCAGATCCTTTTCCCCGCCCTGCGATTGCTCGGGATCAGCCTTACAGAGTACGTAATAGCGATTATCTGGATCCCCGTAGTTTCTGGTGATTCTGCAGAGTTTGAGACGATTCGCGTCCCAACCGCTTCGTTGCTGCTGCTGCTCGAGGACAGCGGTGTAATCGTGGCCCGAACCTACAAGATAAACTGTGAATCGATACGGAGGATAGTCAGCTCCAGTCGCTCCGGAGGGAGTTCTGAACTTGTTTTCACTGAAGTCCGTGTGGAGTCCGGGCATCACCCTCACGCACTCGTCCCAGACCTTCTCCGCATACCTTCTCGCGGGGCTCGTGCTGGTCCCCTTGGCCCGCAGGGCAAAATGATCTGTAAGCGACTCCCTCCACTCGAGATTTTTAAAGTGCTGATGCTGAGCCGGTAATGAAGCAGCCAGTACGACCAGCGAGATCATGCAGAGGCTGAAAATCTTTTTCATACAGGAAACGTATGCAGATCTTGTTCCCATCGCAACGAAGGAAGCCCTTTCAAACCCTGTATCAGTTGAATTTGAGCCCTTCAGGGGATGTTCTCGAATTGCCTCCCTTTCTGCTCGGGAATTGCTGTGAGTCACTTTGCCCTACCTGAATCGCAGGATAGATGTTGATTTACGGAAACTAGGAGAACCTGATTCCGGTAATAAGGTTCCGTTCCCGATGCATAGAGAGAGAATTGCTGAAACTTCTGTAGGCGAACTGTCTGGTGAGGCAATCGCTGCTACCGCCGGTCGAGTTGACGACTACGAGCTTCCAGATGGCAGCACCCTATCGGGTGCCACAATGCTGGTATGCTTTTTGGCGGACAGGAAGGATACTCGGGTTGGGAAGGGGAGTCAGATTGATGCGGGAGGGGGAATCTGGACTGTCACCGGAGTGCATCTGGCAGATGGGGGCGAGGGCTGGGTAGATCTTGAGTCCTCGGGCCTCCGGGACATCACTCTCGTCAGTCCTGCCGACCTGGATTTCCTCTTTGAGGAAGAATGTGATGACTGTTATGGGCGATCTGGCTGGGACGGTAGTACGGATATGCGGTTGGGCAGTCTGGCCGTCGGGTTGCAATGCACGGAGTGCCCAACCAAGATGTGGGTAATTGATGGGCGGATCCAGCGGGCTTTTGAGGGTGGGGCTCCTGAGTTTACGCCGGGCCGTCGGGCCTGATTGATTGCCTCTCCCTAGGTCAGGGCTGGCTGTCAGGATTCGAATGAAGGCAACCCCGGGAAATATCCAGAAAGGCGGGAGTCGTTCACGACCGGATGACGTCCCGTATCCTCAACCGGGGGGAATCTTCTTGAGGATCGAAGAAGCAAATTGAACCTGCGGTGACCGGGGTTAGGTTGTCCCATCTCAAATGAAACGCTTCAAGGCACGGATCAACAGAAGATCAGGAGGCATCCTCGGAGGGTTCTCGCTGGGGATCGCTGTGGTGAGCCTCTATCTCCTGCTGCAACTGTGGATTCTTCCGTCATTGGGTGTTCCTACCTGACTCAGTGGAGAGTGCTTTCCGGTCGGGGAGGATAGAGAGAAAAACAGCGAACTTCAGCGAGATATGGCAAAACCCGGGAAGGCTGATCCCTGACGGGGCTCATCCGATGCAGAACCTCCCCGCGGGGAGGGAGTGGGGAAATAGAAAGGCCACGCAGAAGCGTGGCCTGAAGGGAGCGGAAAAAGCAGAAGGCCTACTTAACTTTGATCACCCCCTTCATGATCCCGAAATGTCCAGGGAACGTGCAAAGGAAGGGGTAGTCTCCCGCGGCTGCGGGTTTAAATAAAATGGTTTCCTCTTCCTTTGGGCCCAGAATCTTTGTTTTCGCGACAACAAGAGCTGCAAGGGCGGGATCGAGAGGAAGGTAGTCGCCTGCCTTGTTTGCCACGCCACCGATCGCGAATTTCGGAATATCGGACCCGGGCTTCAGGATCACCACGTTGTGGCCCATGGCAGCCTTGGGCAGGGCTCCGATGTTCTTGAAGGTCAGGGCCAAGGTCTGACCGGCCTCAACCTCAATTTCGGCCTTGTCGTATTTCATCTGGTCATTGCCGGTGATGGTGACCTTGACGTCAGCGTTGGCTGTACCGGCTTTTTCTTCGGCCCAGGTGCTTGGGACGCTTAATACCACAGCTGTCAGCGAGAGGAGGATTGTTCTCATGTTGGCGGGAAGATGGGCCGTGTTCTTCGTTGAGCAAGCAAATCTTTTCGATAAGAGCTTGAGAGAGCAACCGGCCGCTAAGATCACTTACTTACGGGATGTTCCCGGAGATTCTTTCTCAGAGATGTTTCCCGCCTAATCTTATCGGGTGATGATGGTTTTCCGTGAGGCGGCCCTTGTTCTGTCACTCTTCCAAGGCGGCCTTCAGGAAGGGAGCTGTGCGCGAGGTCTTCGAATTAGCAACTTTTTCAGGGGTTCCCTGCACGACAATACGCCCGCCGTCCTCCCCCGCCTCCGGGCCCATATCGATGATATTATCGGCTTCTGCCATGATTCCAGTGTGATGCTCGACCACGACCACGGTGTGGCCCTCATCGACCAAGCGGTGGAGAACGTCGATTAGTCGTTTGACATCTTCCAGGTGAAGCCCGATGGATGGTTCCTCGATGAGGTAGAGATTCGCCTGGGTTTTTCGAGTCTTGACCGCTGTTTTGCTGATACGGCCGCGGGTCAGTTCCGTCACCAACTTGACGCGCTGGGCCTCACCGCCAGAGAGAGTTGGGCTCGGTTGCCCGATCTGGAGATAGCCGAGCCCGGTTTCCTTCAGAAGAGAAAGAGTCCTATGCAGTTTCCCGTGGGCCGAGAAGAAGTCGGCCGCCTCGTCGATCGTCATGGCGAGAACATCGCCTATGGACTGTCCGTTGTACCGGATTTCGAGGGTCGCAGGATTGTACCTCTTGCCGTTGCATCCATCGCAATGGGTCCACGTCGAAGGCAGGAAGTCCATTTCGAGTTTGATTCTGCCATTCCCCTTGCACAACGGGCATTGGCCGCCTGCATTGTTAAAGGAAAACCGGGAAGCATCAAACCCCCTCATCCGGGACTCCGGGAGCTTAGCAAAGAGTTTGCGGATTTCATCAAAGATCTTCACGTAGGTTGCAGGGCAGGAACGGGAGGTCTTGCCGATCGGAGACTGGTCGACCTCGTAGCAGTGACGGATTGATTTTACCCCGGACGCCGAAGTCCAGGTCTTGTTCGGCAGGCGCTTGAAAAGTTCGGCAATTGTACCCCTCATGAGAGAGGACTTTCCGCACCCGGAGATGCCAGTGATCACCGTCAGGCGCTCGAGGGGAATTCGAGCCTCGATTTTCTTGAGATTGTTCGCAGAGCATCCCTTGATGCGGAGCCAGCCGGCTCTCGCCGAGGCCTTTGGAAGCGGCCGACGGGTTTCCCGGATGGGATGCTTGAGTGGGTTGGCCAACGCCCGGCCCGTGATCGATTTTTTGAGTTTCCGAATCTTTGGCAGTGTGCCAGCAGCAACGATTTCTCCGCCGTGGCGCCCGGCTCCGGGCCCGAGATCTATAATATGGCCCGCTCGCTCCATCGTGTCGTCATCGTGTTCCACTACCAGGAGGGAATTGCCCTTTGCCCGAAGGGCCTCGAGCGTATCCAGGAGCTTTTGGTTATCTCGGGGATGAAGCCCGATCGTAGGCTCATCCAGGACGTAAAGAACCCCGCGGAGGTTTGACCCCAGTTGGGCGGCAAGGCGGATACGCTGGGCCTCACCGCCTGAAAGAGTCCGGGCAGACCGATCGAGCTGGAGGTATCCAAGACCCACCTCCTCCAGAAACAGAAGCCGTTGCACGATCTCGGGAATAATATCGCGAGCGATGGTGCGGGCCCTCCCTGCGAAGTGGAACTGCTTTACCACCGCAGCGGCTTCCGAGACCGGGAGCGTGGTAAGATCCTGGATGGCGTGGTCCTCAATCCTGATGGCCCTCGTGATTTCATTCAACCGGCTTCCCCGGCAGTCCGGACAAACAACCAGCTCTTCCCTGTCGACCCGGTCGAGCTTACGGTCGAAGTCAATCTCAGCCTCCGTCTTGGAGTTGTAGGCGTTGCGGCGCGACTTCCGGGAGCGTTTCTGGCTGGGCATGATTTCCCCGTGTCCACGGCAGGTTTTGCACCAGCCGCGCGGCGAATTGAACGAAAAGTGAGCAGGGTCTGGAGCCTCGAAAGAGCGCCCTGTAACCGGGCTCACCCGCGCCTTTGAAAAAGGATGCAGGAAATTTCTGGAATCAAGGACTCGAAGGGTCCCCTTTCCCAGTCGGAGAGCGGTTGCGACTGCTTCCCGCAGAAGCGGAAGGCGATAGGTGGCTTTCGAAAGGTGGAGGACCAGAACATCAACGTCATGCTCTTTAAAGCGCTCGAGACGTTCGAATTCCGCTACCTCTTTCCATTGGTTATCTACGAGGAGACGCTCATACCCCTGTCTCTCAGCCCAGGCCGCGATATCGGTGTGGAATCCTTTCCGGCCACGGATGACCGGAGCAAGAATGTCGACAGGGCCTCTTTTTAGACGAGAGCGAATCGCCTCGACGATGGCGTTCTCGGTCTGCGGAATAACGGGCTCTCCGGAAACGGGACAGTGCTGGGTCCCCAACTTGGCGTAGAGTAGCCGGAGAAAGTGATAGATCTCCGTTACCGTAGCAACGGTGGATTTACCTCCACCCTGTGAAATTCTCTGTTCGATCGCGACGGTGGGAGGGAGACCCGAAATGAAGTCAATGTCCGGTTTTTCCATTTGCTCTGCGAATTGGCGAGCATAGGGGGACATGGAGTCGAGGAATCGTCGCTGGCCCTCCGCGAAGATGATGTCAAAGGCAAGAGTCGATTTGCCGCTCCCGCTCAGCCCGGTGACGACCACAAACTTGTCCCGGGGTATGGCAACCTCTACGTTTTTCAGATTATGTTCACGGGCTCCGGAAACTTGGATGGTGTTCTGGAGGCGGGTCTTGGAAACGGGTGCAGACCAACGGGTGCTGTTGCTGTTCTGACTGTCGCCCAGTAGCGGAGCGAGGTAGAGGGCGGTCTCGGTGGTGCCCTTCACTACTTCCTCCGGTGTTCCCCTGGCAATAATCCTGCCTCCCTCGGACCCTGCTCCGGGACCTACATCGATCAGATAGTCTGCAGACTTGATGACATCCAGATTGTGTTCGATGACCAGCAGGGAATGCCCGATGTCCACAAGCCGTTCAAAGACCGAAAGAAGCTTTTCGATGTCGCCGAAGTGCAGTCCTGTTGTTGGTTCATCAAGAATGAGAAGCTCGCGGGATGCTTTCCTGCTCGCGAGCGCTTCGACAAGGATCGTACAAAGCTTGAGGCGTTGTGATTCGCCTCCGGAAAGGGTGTTCAGGGGTTGTCCCAGACGAAGATATCCGAGCCCGAGGTCCTCAAGAGGTCTCAGGATGAGTAGAATTCGAGCCTTGAGGGATGCCTCTCTGGTCGTTGCTCTTCGGGGGTTGTCGGCTGCGCCCCGTGCAAAAAAGGACATTGCCTCAGTAACTGTGAGCGCGAGAACCTCCGCGATTGATTTACCGTCAAACCGGATCTCAAGAGCGGCCTGACTGTATCGGGAGCCCTCACACTCCGGACAGGTGAGGTAGAGGTCTGAAAGAAACTGCATTTCGACCTTTTCGAAGCCGTTGCCGGAGCATCTTTCGCAACGTCCCGTCCCGGAGTTAAATGAAAAAAATCCCGGAGTTGCCCCACAAAGTTTACCATCGGGGCTTCCGGCGAAAAGCTGTCGGACGAGATCAAAGGCTCCGAGGTACACAACCGGGGTTGAACGCGGGGTGCGGGAAAGGGGGCTCTGGTCTACGAGTTTAACGCTTGTGATCTGCTCGGCCCCGATGAGTCGCCGGAGGGGCGCTGGTTCGGCCTCGGTAGTTATCTGCAGCGAGGCGGCGAGGTTCTGGTAGAGAACGTCGTGGACGAGAGTGGATTTTCCGGAACCAGAAACTCCGGTGACGCATGCGAAAACCCCAAGAGGGATGTCCGCGTCTAGCTTGGCCAGATTGTGTCGCGAGGCCCCCCGGATGCCAAGATATCCCGTGGGCTTCCGGCGTTTGCTTGGAACTGAAATGCAGCGCTTCCCCAGAAGGTAGGGGAGAGTGGAGCTTTGTGGAGAGTCGCGAAGGGAACCAGGCTGGAACGCCCGGCGCCCCGGCAAGGAAGCTACGATGTCACCTCCGTGTTCTCCGGCACCCGGGCCAATATCAAGCAGGTAGTCCGCAGCTCGCATGACCGCTTCCTCATGCTCCACTACCAGCAGGGTGTTGCCCTTGTCGCGCAGACCATGCATGACGGAGACCAAAGCTCCGATGTCCCGGGGGTGGAGTCCGACGGTAGGTTCGTCGAGAACAAAGAGGGTATTTGTAAGAGATGCCCCCAGGCAACTGGTAAGATTGACTCGTTCAATTTCTCCGCCCGAGAGTGTTCGAGTCGCCCGGTCAAGGGTGAGGTATCCCAACCCGACTTCACAAAGGTATCGCAAGCGGCTCATGATTTCGGAGAGGACGAGCTTGGTGGTCTTATCAATTTCCGTGTTCTCTGCCTCAAGTGTCACGGTGAAGTGAGCCATCCAGCGGGATACCTCAGAAACTGGACTTTGCCAGACCTCGGGAAGAGTGCGGCCGTCGACTTGAAAGCATAGCGCCTCCGGCTGGAGACGGGTGCCCTGGCAACTACGGCAGGTCGTATAGGACCGGTAGCGGCTGAGGAACACGCGGACATGCATCTTGTAGGCCCGCCCCTCCAGCCACTCAAAAAACCCCTGTACGCCATACCACTCGTCGTTTTCCCACGCATCCTCAGGATCGGCTCGCTCACCATTGAGGACCCAGTTTTGCTCTTCCTCGCTTAGATCAGAAAAGGGGCAGTCGAGGTCGAGGCTCCGGCTCGCCCCATGGAGTTCCAGATCTCGCTGGCACTCTTCTCCGCGTTCTCCCTGGAAGGGCTTCACGCAGCCTTCGCGTATGGAAAGGGAATGATCCGGGATAGCCTTGGTAAGATCGATGCCGATGACCCGCCCAAATCCCCGGCAGGACGGGCACGCTCCAACGGGATTGTTGAAACTGAAGAGAGAAGGGGTGGGAGGGCGGGCCGTGAATCCTGTGAGCGGGTTGCTCCAATTCGTGGTAAAGGATCTTGGCCCGTCCGCGTCCTCCTCTGAGGTGATTGCGCACCTGCCTTTGCCGAGGTCCAGAGCTCTTTCGAGCGCTTCCAGAATGCGTGGCTGGTTTGCCTTCCGGATGGTTATACGATCCTGAATCACATGGAGCTGAGGGGGGAGCAGGGCAAATCCTGTCTCGCCGGGGTTGTCTGTCCTGACGATTTGGCCGTTGAGGTAGACGCGAAGATAGCCCTGCTGCTGCAGGAATGCGAAGAATGGTTCGAGCTCCGTGTTTGCAGGAACTTCGACAGGAAAAAGTATGAGAGCCTGGCGATGGGCGAAATTCGTGAGGCACCAGGCCGCTATGGAGTCGCTGGTATCGGGACGAATGATATCCCCCGTGGAGGGGTCCACGGCGTGGGCGCAACGGGCGAACAGGAGCTTCAGGTAATCATTAATCTCGGTGATCGTTCCCACTGTGGAACGGGTTGAACGCACATTGTTCTTCTGCTCAATGGCGATCGCGGGAGGGATTCCATCAATCCTGTCCACAAGTGGTTTATCCATGCGGTCGAAGAACTGCCTTACGTAGGGTGAGAAGGTCTCAACGTAGCGGCGTTGGCCCTCCGCGTAGAGGGTCTGGAAGGCAAGGGATGATTTTCCGGAGCCCGATGGACCGGTGACCACGGTTAACTTGCCCAGCGGAATATCAAGATCGAGAGACTTGAGATTATTCTGACGTGCTCCACGAACGCGAATGGTGTCTCCCGTCCCGTGTGTCGTCCGGGCTGACTTGCGACGCGCCGGAGAAGCGGAGGTACGTTTCTTGGCAGGAGGCACGGGCCGGGGTTCGAGGGCTTGAGGAGGCGGGGTAGACCATTGACCAGAGGGTCACTGGCAGGACCGTTGTGAGGTGGTAGGGACTTTGGAGATCCTAGGCCGGGATCAAGACTGGTCAACTCGCTGGTCTTATTCGTCCTCCTCCTCATCCCGTTCGTCAGGGACCTCGGGAAAATCTCCATTGAGAATAGCGAGCAAATACGACTTATCCGCGGCAGCGGTCTCCTCGCGGGCGAGGTATGCGGCCCCATCACGATCACCTTGTGCCTGGCGCCTTCGAATCTCCTTGTTGATATCCCCGCAATAGCGACTCATGGCATCCGCGAAGTCGGTTTCGTATTCCGCCCAGATTCCTTGTTGCTTGGCCAGGGCTCTCTCATGCTCTTTTTCGACGGCGCGGGCGGCCCATCTGGCCCAGTCGGGAAGGTTGAGCTTTTCGGGGACCTCGCCGTTTTCCTTCATACTGTCGGTGATCCCATCGACAAGCTTTTCGGCCTCACGGCTGAAACGGCGGGCTGTCCTTGTCTCACTTTCCATGTCGTCCGCAAAGTCCTCTACGTTCTTGTCATGGCGTCTCTTCCATCGCTCGTGGGAGATTTTTTCTCCATCGCGAAATAGCTGTCGATATTTGACCAGCCAATCCTCGGCCCCCGCGGGGCGATTGGCCTCCCCAGCTCCGGGCATGTTACGCCGGGAAGGAGCCGACCATTCCACGAGGAAAAAGCGGGCTTCAGACGGCTCTCCGGCAGCATTGCGATAGCCGAAGTCGGCATCCTGACCCCGTCCAAGCTGGAGGCACTTCTTTGGGCCGTCTTCCGTATCGGGCTGCCCGGGGGCCCATTGCACAAAGTCGAATCTTTCGCCGGTAACGAAGCCCCATATCGGCGTGGCTGTTCCCTTCTGCCTTCCTCCAATCCAGCAGCCCCCTTCCTCGCCCAGCAACTCTTGTATGGAAGTGCTGATCCAGCTAGCTTCCTCCTCGCTGGATGGCACGGCAAGGTGTCCACCAGCTGCCTGCGCGAGATTATGGGCCTGATCCCACGACACGGATTCAGGAATAGCCAGAAAGCGGGATCCGTTGATGTTCTGGGTGCCTGCCGGGAACGAGGGCCGCTTGGCCTTCAGGGACGCCGCAACCCTCTCAAGCTGTTTTGTAAGGGAGCCGCTGTTGCCTCCCTCGGTCCATTGGAGAATGAAGGGGAGATTGCGCGATGCCGGCATGTCATCGAGGGACTGGTCGGGAAGAAGAGCGGCATAATCTTCCCCGCCATCGCTGGAGGTGCTTTCATCAGGTTGGCCTGCGGCCCAGAGGTTTTCCGAAGGCTCGGCACCATCGACCCAGTACCATCTTCCTTCCATTCCTGAGTCCGAGAGGCCAAGCCAGGAAGGGCTGGTGAGTTTCAGTTCGGAAACAGCCCATTCGAGATCGTCCTTGGTGCCGAGTGCGGCTAATTGGGCCCCATGAGCCTCCGCGTAGTGGGACGCAGCTAACCAGGGGCGAGCGCTGGTTATGAGGAGAAAGTAAGACGTTCCGCGTTTTACGCTTCCCTTGGGTAGCTCGGAAAGGTCGCCAGATCTCAACTTGGCCTGAAGCCTTGTAAGGGCCTGAGAGGTGCTTTCCTCGGGCTTAGTCTCAGGCTTGGCGGGCTTGGGGGTGTCTTCCTCGGTCGGGGTTTTGGTAATGGTTTCAGGTTTTGGCCTGGGCGTGGGGGTCGGCTTGGGTAGTGGCTTGGGTTTTGCAACAGGAGTTCCCTGCTCTGCCGGAGAGGTTGCTGTTTTCTTGTCTCCGTCCTTACCAGAGCCGATCATGATAAAGCCGATAATTCCAAAGACCACGATCGCCGCGACAATTCCAATCACGGGGATGGATTGGGTCTTGGTCTGTGGGACAGCAATGGCAGGCGTTGCGGGGCGCATTCCTACCGGGCTGGGGGCATGGCTGCCGCCTGCCGCTGCAGGGGTTTTGGGACGGCGGAGAACGGGCTTCTGCAGCTTCTCTGCCAGTTTGTCCAATTCCTTGGCGAGGTCTTCGGCACTGCCATAGCGCAGGTCGGGAGACGGATGCGTGGCCCTCCTGATAATCCCATCGAACTCTGGGCTGCACTGACCTACCACCGACGGAGGTTGCCATGGCTCTGAGGGCACCTTGGCAGTGAGCAGCTCGTAAAGGAGAACCCCGACTGCGAAAATGTCCGCTCGCTGGTCAACGGCGCCAGGATTATTGACGATCTCGGGGGCACTGTAACCGGGGGTGCCCCATACGATTTCCTCAGGGTTGTGGCCCTCTCCTACGGGGCGTGCCAGACCAAAGTCTCCGATTTTCGGCACGGCCTCCGGTCCCAGAAGGATGTTCCCGGGTTTGATGTCCCGGTGAAGGATACCGTGCTGGTGAGCGTGGGCCAGACCATGTGATATGCCCGATACGAGCCGGATGGCCTCTTCCTGGTCGATCGCTCGTCCATAAGCGGAGTGATGGAGGGACTTACCCTCGACCAGCTCCATGATGATGTAGAGCATACCATCCGCATCACCAAAATCGTAAACCGCAATGAGGTTGGGGTGGTTGAGCCGGGCCATCGATTTCGCCTCGGCTTCAAAGCTCGAACGAAACTGTGGGTCCGCGCCAAACTGACGGGGAAGGATCTTGATTGCGACGGGACGATCGAGCGAGATCTGCCGGGCGGCGTAGACGGCGCCCATTCCTCCCTGTGCAATGAACGCAGTAATCTCGTAGGCCGGGAAGTGCGGCTGGAGCTCCTCTATGCTGGGAGCCTGAAAATCGAGATTGGGTGACATAGGGTAAGAACACCCTATACTGCCCTTCGTTGCTCTTTTAAGCAAGCGCCAGAAGCGCCACCTCGAATTGGATGGAAGCTTGTTCTTCCGGGGTTTTGGCTCGCCGGTGGGCGAATTATTGCCCTTCTGTGGTATCGAGGACTCCCGAGCCGAGGTGCTCGAGAAATGTTCTCCCTGTTTCGCCACAGGCGTTGATCTCGTTCTCGATAGCCAGCGCCTGACTCTGTTTCCCGGCCTTCCTGGCAGCCTCGGCCCTCGGCTTGAGGCTTCCGATATAGGATGTGCGAATCTGGTTTGCCTGCTGCTGCAGGGCTTTCTTCAGTGCGAGCTGGGTCTCTACCCTCTTTCGCACGAGGTCGATTCCGCGGGGAGAAAGGGATAGTTTGGTCGTGTCGCCGATCGTCAGAGGAATCAGGCCCTCGGCCCCGATACTGGCCTTCAACTGGTCAATGGTGCCCTTGTAGGCCCGGCCATCAGCACTACGGAGGCCGCGGAGCCAGAAGTTAAGATCTGATTTAAGCCCCTTCCCGTTTTCGAGGAGCGCTTCGCTGAACTTATTCTCAAGGGCTCGCACCTTCTTATGGAAAGTTGACCGGAGGCCCGCCCAGCTACTGGTTCCGGAGACTGAAGATGGCCGCTCGGTATTGCCGCGGTCTTTGCTCCATTCGATTACGAATGCGGCGGCGGCTTCCGGGCTCTCGGGATCACCATCGTCCCAGCCGCCATTTTCTCCGGAGAGGAGCATCACCGCGCCTTGTGTGGGTGCGGATCCGTCAGGGGCATCAGGAGCCCAGGAGGAGAACGCCCAGGTCTCTCCCGTGATCCAAGTCCATGAACGGCCATTATGTCTTCCCCCAATCCAAGCTCCCTGACCTTCCTCCAGGTTACTGGTAATCATCTTCCGGAGGTAGGTGTCCTCGGATTGCTCACTTGGCACTGCAAGGTGTCCGTGGGCGGACTTCGCCACGGCGTTGGCCTCTTCCCAGGTCCCCGGGGTTCCAATCACGAGATAGCGGCGATTTTCAAAGGAAACGACGCCGGGTGGGTAGGTGGGCTCAGGGCTGTCCAGGGAGGCCTTCAGGCGGGTTATTTGCGCCTCAAGGTTTCCGGGATTACTGCCGTCCTCACGCCACTGGATAAAAAACGGGAACTTCTTCCCGCCTGGCTGTGAACGGATGGAACCCAAATCGCTCAAGGTGGCGGAATTCCCGGTGGTGCTGGAGGGCTGGCGAACAGTCCAGGGGGAGCCGTCAACCCAGCCCCAGGCTGTTCTACCGGTAGCGCCACCCCCGAGCCAGATTGTGGTGCTACTAGGAATCTTGGCGGAGAGCCATTTCTGTTCCCCTTCGTTGAGGCAGACCGCGAGATGGCCTCCATAGTCTTCGGCGTAGGACGCTGCTCTCTGCCAGCTCAGTTCTTCTTTAATCAGGAAAAAGCGACTGTTTCCACGTATCAGGGTGCCTGGGGGATATTCGGTGCGTGGTTCTCCGGAGTTCAAGGACGGTTTCAGACGAACGAGAGCTTCCATGGGGGTCTCCGGCTCTGGCTCGGGTTCCTCAGCGATGGGCTTTGGCTGAGAAGCCTTGAGGGCTGCGAGCCTTTCGCGGCTTCTTTTCTCCTCTAGGAGCCGTTGCCTGTTCTCGGCCTCCGCCTGATCCTTCAGGCGTTGCTGCTCTGCCTGCTGCTCAGCGTTTGAATCCTTGCGCCACTGGTAGGCCTGGTACATCCCGAAGATTGCAGCGAGGAGCAAAACGATGATCACGAGGTTGCGAAGAAGGGACCAGTTTGTACCGATATTTACCTGAACTTCGGGTGCAGGCGCTGGTGGAGGGGCGGCCTCGGGCACCGGCGCCTCGGGGGAAGGCACTGGTTCAGCCCGGGGGGGCTGCGCAACCATGGTCATCGAGGGCGCCGTTACGATACCAGTGACTTGGTTCTCGAGAGCGTCCCGGAGCTTTTTCAGGTCCAAGGCCATGGCCTCCCCATCCGCGAAGCGCAGCATGGGAGACGGGTGCGTTGCTCTCCGGACGATCTTGTCGAACCGTGGGTCGACATCCTCGATCTGGGAGGCGGGGATATACTGTTTTTCAGGAAGCTTGCCCGTCAGGAGTTCATACAGAATCACCCCGGTGGAAAAAACATCGGACCTCGTATCTACTGCGCCGGGGCTCTTGATAACCTCAGGAGCAGTGTAATCCGGAGTCCCGAAAATAATGCCCTCCCCTTCAGTTTCCTCCGTCAGGCGAGCCAGTCCAAAGTCCCCGATCTTGGGGCGGTTCTTCGCATCGAGAAGAATGTTGGCGGGCTTGATGTCCCGGTGAAGAATGCCTGCCTCGTGGGCGTGAGCGAGGCCTTCGCAGATTCCGGTAACAAGACGGACAACTTCCTTTTCCTCGATGACCTTGCCATGGAAGGATTCATGGAAGGATTTTCCATCCACGAACTCCATGACGATGTAGAGCATGTGGTCGACCTCCCCGAAGTCATAAACGCTGATAAGGTTGGGATGGTTTAGCTTGGCCATGGCCTTGGCCTCGTCTTCGAACCTCCTGCGGAAGTCGTAGTCCTCCCCGAATTCGCGCGGTAGGATCTTAACCGCGACGTTCCTCTCGAGGGATTTCTGGTGGGCCTTGTAAACTGCTCCCATGCCGCCCCTCGCAATGAAGGAGAGCACATCGTAGGCCGGCAGGAGCTCCTTGAGCTCCTCAGTGCTGGGGGCCTTGAACTGTGGGGGAGAGGACATGCAAGTCAGAGGTGATGGAAAAGCACTCGGAAAAAGATTTTTCATGGGAAAGATGTGCTCGAATTTTTGAAAAGAAAAGCCATGAGTAGTGCCCTTCTGAGGTATGAATGAAGCATCCATCTGGCAGGAAGTCGGGGAGAGAGGGTTCCGGGAGCTCGCGGCAGCATTTTACCGTCGGATTCCCGGAGACGGTCTGCTGGGGCCCATGTATTCGGAACAGGACGCAGCAGGAGCGGAGGAGCGGCTTTACCTGTTCCTATGCTTCCGCTTTGGAGGAGACCGCCGATACCCCGAGCAGCGGGGTCACCCGCGGCTGAGGATGAGACATATGTCTTTCCGGATCGGTGAGGCAGAGCGGGACCGGTGGATGGAGCTTATGGGGGACTCCATGACAGAATGTGGACTTTCCCCGGAAGTACGCTCCGAGCTGCAACCCTTCTTTGCGCAGGTCGCAGATTTCATGCGAAACCAGGGTCCCTCGTAAACCGCGTTTCTCGGTCTTAGAATTTACCTGATGATGATAGGGGGCGCGGGCTGCTTTGGTTCCTGAGCTGGCTTTTCCCCGCGTTGGGGGTCCAGGATTCCGGGGAGATCCTCTGGTTTCCGGCTGTCTCTTCGGGAACTGCGGGTTCTTTCCCCGACTGGCTGAAAGTTCTCGTCCGCCACATCGCGCTCCCTGAGTTGAATGATGGAATAAAGGGCTTCCTCAAGTTGGGGTGTAGATCCGAATGTGTAGACCTCACGGTTGTCTTTCTTTCGCGCTCCATAGAGCACAAAGCCGATGCATTTGTAGCTCCCGTAGGAACTCTCCTCGGAATATATATTCTGCTCTTTCTCGAAACTGACCGTATGCCTTCCTCCGGCGGGCACTTCGAACTCTCTGGTCTGGACTGCGAGGACCTTGTGTTTCTTGGGGTCGCTTAGAGAGCGTCCGATGAGCATGTATTTGAGAGAGCTTTTCTCCAGCTCCTTGGCGTTGTCGTTGTTCTGAAAATCGACGCCGAGATCATAAATCTGCCGGTAATACCTGTTACTGGATGAAAAAAAGCTTCGGCGCGATTCCTTGGTTGTCTTGCGGACCATGTTGGGGGTAACGCGAAGGGGAGGGATTTGAGCTGCCAACCACTTGCGAATATAGGTTTGATCGATCTCGCTGAGGCTCGCTATTTTCACTGTAGCCGTGCGCTTGTTGGCCATCCGGAGAGTAACCTCACTTGCTGAAACACGGACGATTTCTGCCTCAAGGGTCTTTCCCTCAGAGTTGGTGAAGGGGCGCGCGTCGAGAGAGTGCCATGGCAGAAAAGCCATGGCCGCAACCGGGAAAAGGGAAAACCTCATGGGCGGAGACATTGTAGGCGTATTCCCCGGGGGGGAGCGATTAAATTCTGGGTTCTGGAAGGGCGTGTCAGTGAAGACCGGTGGTCACTTTGGATGCACCTCCGCTCGCCAAGTGGCTCCTCAGGTTCTATCGTATCCGGCACAAGACGGATGGACGTGGAGTTTAAAGTCATCGGCATAGCCTTTGCCCTTTGTGCAGGGATGCTTTTCGTGGGGGTGATTCCCTACTATGCGGTGCGTCACCTCGGACGTGACAAGGTGCCGCCCATACCGAGGGGACGGGTGCCGATCCGGGGATTTGGGTTGCCCGACGTGTTTGGGGTTTCCCTCATTTTCGGGTTTTACGTGATGCTCTTCCAAGGGGCCAGGATGAGTGGGCCGGAGTCGGAACTTATGGCGGGAGATCTCGTCGTTGGGCTTATTTTTCAGCTGGTGATTCAGGCCCTTGAGATTGCCTTCGTCGTTCTAATACTCTTCCGCAGGGTGAACCTGGCTGACGCATTCGGACTGCGCTGGCGGTCCACCTGGTGGAAGGTGGTTTATGCGCCGGCGGTGGTGTTCGTCATGTGGGGCTTCATGGCCTCGCTGGAGTTCGCCGGATACAACGCGTGGCTGGGACAGTTCATTGAAGGGGATGGAGTGCAGGAGAGCGTCAAACTCCTGCAGGAAAGTACAGAACCATTGGTTCTGGTCCTGATGGCTCTGGTGGTTTGTGTCGGGGCGCCTCTGGCGGAAGAGGTGGTATTCCGGGGTTACGTCTACACGGCGGTAAAGCGGATGGCGGGTCTTCCGGTGGCCGTGATCCTATCAGGGTTGCTCTTCGGGGCGGTCCACGTGAATCTGATGGCTCTTCTTCCCCTGACCCTCCTGGGTATCATTCTTGCACTTTCTTATGAGTATACAGGATCTCTCTGGGCCCCAATTGCGATTCACTTTTGCTTCAATGCGGCAACCGTCGCAATTCAGATACTATTGAAAATTAATCCTGAATGGGTCAACGAGCTCGAGAAAAATGCTGGATTTATCCCACTATGGTGAAGATGTGGTGGTGGCCCGTTTGACCGCCCTGCTGGAGAGCGGCCCAGGCCTCGTGACTGGTCCCGGCGATGACTGCGCGGTCGTGGAGGGAGCCGGAAGGGGTCAGGTAGAACTTCTGAAGACGGACTGCCTGATTTGCGGGGTACACTTTCTTCCCAGCGCGCCTCCGGGGAAAGTTGGATGGAAAGCTGTGGCGCGAACCTTGAGCGATTTTGCAGCGATGGGAGGATGGCCCCGGCACCTGCTGGTGACCGTGGCCCTGCCTGCTGATTGCCGGATGCGCTGGGTGGAAGAGGTCTACAGGGGGATGAATAAATGTGCTCGTGCCTTCGATTGCTCCATTGTTGGCGGGGAGACTTCTTCCCTGCCTTCGGGCGCCCCGGTCATGATTTCGGTGGCGGGCACTGGAAGTGCGAGGCGTTCTCAGGTCGTCCTGCGCAGTGGTGGACGTTCCGGAGATCTTCTCTTCGTGACGGGAAGGCTCGGAGGTTCGCAGAAGGGACGGCATCTGAGCTTTATGCCACGAGTCGTGGAGGCGGACTGGTTGTCGCGGAACTTCCGGGTGCGTGCCATGATGGACCTGTCCGATGGTCTGGCGATGGATCTTCCGCGCCTTGCTTCTGCAAGTGGGTGCGGTTTCCGGCTGAGGGAAGAGGCGCTCCCGCGATCTCGTGGGGTCACGGTTGCGGAGGCCCTGAGTGATGGAGAGGACTATGAACTGCTCCTTGCGATTTCGGAGCGGAGCTCGCAGCGGTTGATCGCCGATTGGCCAGAGCGATTTCCAGGGGTCAAGCTCACCTGTATCGGGGAGCTGTCCGCGGAAGGACCGGAAGGTTCGGAAGGATCGGAAGGATTACCGGGAGGGTGGGATCATTTTCGCGAACAGGCCTGATCCCATTAAATGAAGGCAGGCGGGCTAAATTATTTAAGACATCCGTAATAAATTCTTTTCAGGTCCTCCCGTGGCGGGTAAACCGTTTGCCGACTTTCTGGTCTCCTTTCCCTTCCATGAAGAGCTTCTTTTTTGCCTCAGCACTGATGGTCCTTGCTCACCCTGCCCCGGCAGATGTGTTCGCGGAAATTGATACTCCGAATCCCCTGATTGGAATCGCAAGCGTAGAGGAGTCCCCGCTTGTTCTTGTCGGGTTCGCTCCGGACTCCGGGGCGCAGGAGACAGACTCCGAGTTGCAGGATCTCCGGCAGGATCTTCGCGAGGCGGAGGCAAGATTGCAGGAGACCCGCCGGACTGCTGAGGCCGTTGTGGAGGAGCGAGACGAAGCTCGTGAAGAAGTTGGTGCCCTGACCATGGCGAATCACAGAATGCTGATGGAGATCAGGATGCTGCAAAAGGAAAAGGAGCAGGCCCGACAGGAGGCGGTAGTCTGGAAAGCGCGTGCGGAGGAGAGCATGAAACAAGCTTCCGCGCTGGATGAAGCGGGTGTTGAGATGATCGGCCTCAAGGAGGAGTTCCACGCCCTGAGGCAAGATCTGGTCCGTGTGCGGGAGGAGCTCAAGGATCCGATTGAACGGGCTAGTCTCCGTGAGCAGCTGGTGGCTGCGCGGGCACATGGGGAACGATTAGAAAAGGAGATTGCGGCAGCCCTCAAGAGCGGGGAGGAGGCGAGAAGGGTCGCTTCGCGTGAGAAGAGGGAAATGACGGCCAAGATCATGGATCTGAGTTCAGGTGCAGGAAGTTCAGACCAGCTCCGGGACGATTTGCGAATTTCAAGGGCTGGGCACTTGAAAGCGCTCGTAGACGTAGAATTGCTGAAGAAAAACCTCGGACGTGCCTCACAGAGGGAGGAAAGAGCCCTTACAGCTTTGCGACAAGCTGAGCGGGGTGTCGAGGCCGTGCAGGCCGAAAAGGCCGCAGTGGCGCAATCCCGTATGCAGGTTCAACGTGATCGGGATGAGGCCCGGAGGGAAGTCGACGATTTAAGGAAGCAGATTGCGAAGATGCGTTCCGAGGGGGAGCAATCGCGAGCTTCCGTGGCTCGATTAAATACCGAGCTTGCTAATTCAAGAAGCTCTCATGGTCAGGCCTTGCGATTGGCGGGTCCTGCGGCAGACGAAGCTCGTGGAGAAGGGGTGCACCTTGCTTCCCCGGGGGAGCTGGGTGGGATGGAACGCGGGCAAGAGACACCGCGGGATGCGGCTGGAAACAGGGTGTCGGATCCTGAAGATCCTTGAGTGAAGGCCAGTAGACTAGACGTAGGGTAAAGCCTCGCCCACGCTTGAAGTCCTCTCCTCGTTGTCGAGGAGCTCCTGGATGGGATCCCAGCGCCCACTGATAAGGGCATCACGGGCAGAGTCGGGAATGGCGCAATTGAAAGTGTGGCCAGCGGAGGAGCGAACCTCGAGTTTCTCGACGTCAACGGTGATCTTGGTGGCCGGGTCGGCGTCGACGGCCTCGCGGAGGTGATTGATCTGGTCGGCAGTGAGTGTAACGCAGGGCATGCCTAGGGTGGTTGAGTTGCCAAAGAAGATTTCGGCGAAGGACTCGGCCACGATGGTCTTGAATCCATACTTGTTCAGCGACTGCGGGGCGTGCTCACGGGATGAGCCGCAACCAAAATTCACGCCGGCGAGGAGGACGCTGGCACCGTTGAAGCGCTCTTCGTTGAGCGGGTGGTCGGTCCGCTCGCCGGAGGTGGGGTCGAAGCGGACATCGTAGAAAGCAAACTCCCCGAGGCCGTCAAAGGTAACGCACTTCATGAAGCGGGCTGGGATGATGCGGTCGGTGTCGATGTCTGCGCCTGGGATGTGGACTGCGGTCCCGGAGACCGAGGTTATTTTTTCGAGAGCCATGCCGGAAAGGAGTCAGAAAGGAGTGCTCAGGCGGCCGCGGTGGCGGGGTCCACGTTAAAAACCTCACGGGCATCGGCGATGGAGCCGGTGACCGCGGCGGCAGCCACCATGACAGGAGACATCAGGACGGTCCGGCCGGTGGGGGAGCCCTGGCGGCCCTTGAAGTTGCGGTTAGAAGACGAGGCGCAGAGCTGGTCACCGACAAGTTTGTCAGGGTTCATCGCCAGACACATGGAGCAACCTGCAGCGCGCCACTCGAAGCCGGCTTCCTCGAAGACTTTGTCGATGCCTTCCTTCTCACACTGGATGGCGGTGAGTTGAGAACCAGGGACAGCGATGGCCTGCACTTCCTCGGCAACCTGATGGCCCTTGAGGAATCTGGCGGCCTCGCGGAAGTCGGAGATGCGGCCGTTGGTGCACGATCCGATGAAGGCCACGTCAACCTTGACGCCCTTGATCGGAGTTCCCCCGGGGATCTTCATGTAGTCGAGAGCCTCTTGGAAGGACTTGGCCTCGACATGGTCCCTAGCTTGGGTGGGATCGGGGATGGTTTCGCCGATGCTGATGCCCTGGTCCGGTGAGATGCCCCAGGTGACCGTAGGCTCAATGTCGGCGGCGTTGATCTTCACAACGTGATCGTACTCCGCGTCTTGGTCGGAAGCGAACGACTTCCAGGTGTCGACCGCGGCGTCCCACTCGTCTTCTCGCGGGCTGTAAGGACGGCCCTTGAGGAATTCGAAGGTCTTCTCGTCGGGATTGACGTAACCGCATCGCGCACCACCCTCGATGGCCATGTTGCAGACCGTCATACGCTCCTCCATGGTCATGTTATCGAAGAGCTCGCCGGCATACTCGTAGGCGTATCCAATGCCGCCCTTGGCCCCGAGGAGACGGATAATGTGGAGGGTGACGTCCTTTGCGTAGACGCCGGGACGGAGTTCCCCATTCACCTCGATGCGGCGGACTTTGAGAGGTTCCATGGCCATCGTCTGGGTGGCGAGGACGTCCCGGACCTGGGTAGTTCCGATTCCGAAAGCGATCGCTCCGAAGGCGCCATGAGTGGCGGTGTGGGAGTCGCCGCAGGCGATGGTGGACCCGGGTTGGGTAATGCCCTGTTCGGGGCCGACCACGTGGACGATGCCCTGCTTGCCCGAGGCGAGGTCAAAGTAGGTGACTCCGAATTCATCGGCGTTTTCCCGCAGGGCGGTCATCATGTCCGCTGCGAGGGGGTCGGCCGGGGCGTCCTGATTTACAGTAGGGACGATGTGATCGATGGTCGCAAAGGTCCGATGAGGGTATTTCACTTCCAGCCCGAGATCCCGGATCATGCCGAAAGCCTGCGGACTGGTCACCTCGTGAATAAGGTGCGTGCCGATGAAAAGCTGAGTGCGGCCATCGCCCAGAGTGCCCACGGTGTGAGCATCCCAGACTTTCTGGTAGAGGGTCTTTCCCATGTGGTCCCACCTGTGGCGGGGACGGGGAACCTGCTCTGAAATATGCTTTCGGGCAAGTCACAAGTAGATCTGGAACGGATACAGAGATGCCCATAAACTGGGAATTGGGCAGCATATTGCCTCTTCACGGCATGATCCATGCCGCAGCGGGGGGACGGCAAAATTTCCGATTATGAGGATCAGTAGACGTAGTCTGGCCCGCCGAGGGGGTCTTTTGGCGTGATTCGATCCTCTGGAAGCGTATGTTTTCCGAGCTGTGTTTGAGGTGCGTGATAGACCACAGATGGTCGAGAGAGCTCTCCTCGTGCGCATATGCTTCGATAAACGAGAGGAGGAGGAGTCGCGGAGCCTTTTGAACGAACTAGCGGAACTGGTTACTACGCTGGGGATCGGGGTTGTGAGCGACCAGTTGGTGAGAGCCCGGGAGGCCCAGAAGAAATTTCTATGTGGGAAGGGAAAGGCTGAAGAAGTTTGTGACCACGCGCGCGAACTCAAGTGCGACTGTATCATCTTCGATAATCAACTCGCGCCCAACCAGCAGCGGGAATGGGAAGAAGCGGCCGATATGACGGTCATCGACCGCGAGGAGGTCATCCTGGATATATTCGCACGGAGGGCTCAGACGAGGGAGGCCCGGTTACAGGTGGAGCTGGCAAGGATGGAATACGCTCTCCCGCGGATGGCCCGGATGTGGGGCCACCTTGACCGGGAGGGCGGAGGCGGGTCGGGAGGATCAGCGGCAGCACGGGGGATGGGGGAGCAGCAGATCGAGGTTGACCGCCGCATGGCCCGCAAGCGGATTGACAGGATCAAGGCAGACCTTCTCACTGTGAGAAGGCAACGTGCCACGCAGCGCAAGGAAAGGCAGAAGACGCAAGCTCCTCATGCCGCCATTGTTGGTTATACCAATGCAGGAAAATCGACGTTGTTGAATCACCTTGCCGGGTCGGAGGTTCTGGAAGCGAATATGCTTTTCGCAACTCTGGATCCTACGACCAGGAGAGTTGCTCTTTCAGATGGGCAGGACCTGTTGCTGACGGACACGGTAGGGTTTGTCAGAAATCTGCCTCATCGTCTGGTGGAGTCCTTCAAGGCCACCCTCGAAGAGGCAGTTCTCGCCGATTTCCTTGTGCACGTCATGGACGCCAGCGAACCAGAGCTCGAACGTCTCTGTGGCACCACCCTCAAGGTAATGAAGGAACTTGGCGCCGCGGACAAACCGGTTCTCACGGTCTTGAATAAAATCGACCTCCTCGATGACCCTCACCGGATCAAGGCGCTGGAATCCCAGTTCCCGGACGCGGTTTCCATCTCGGCCAAGAGTGGTGAGGGTATGGAGGATCTCCATCATAAGTTTGTCGACTACCTCGCCAGGGCTGTGTCGCGCAAGCGCTACCGCATTCCCCAACACCGGGGAGACTTAGTGTCCCTAATCCATGCGGAGGCCAAGGTTCTCGGGACATCCTACGAGGGGAATGATGTCATTGTGGAGGCCTTGGTCAGCAGGGAATTGGAGGGACGGCTGGAAGCAGACAGTGCGGTCGGGCACGTATAGAAGTGTCAGGGTATAAATTTCCTTCATTGCCGTGATTATTGATTCTGAGGACGTAGGATGGGGAGGCGGCGCCTGAATTTAATGCTCTCCGCCGGACCTTGGCAGGCACGCTGCACCCGCGACGTGGTTGACTTGGCAAACAGGGCAGGTTCGATTATCTTGCACATGTCGATATTCTACAGGCATCAATGAAAGTGACGCAATATGCGGCTTCCTGCTGGGCGCCTCCGGTCCGGACCGTGCTACTGGCCGGATTATTCTCCGTCCAGTCGCTCGCTCAGGAAGAAATTCCGTCAGGGCAGCTACCGGAACCTACGGACTCACGGAAGTATCACGATGAGGCGCCACCCTCTCCCAGAATCGAGGGGAAGGCCCCAGGCAAGGCCGTGATCGTCCTCGCGGCACAGGCAGTGGATGAAAAGGATCTTGCCGCAGTAAAGGCGCGTGAGGCGAGAGCCGAAGCTGTCGCGACGGATGTTCGTCTTCAGATCTACCTCGATGAGAAACGGTTCGGGCCGGGGTTTATTGACGGGAAGCCCGGAAAGTTCACTACCAAGGCGGTGCACTCCTACAACCGAAGTGTGGGGCGTCGTCCTGACGACTGGGAGGCTCTAGTGAAAGAGGCTGATCTCATGGTGGGCCAGACTTATGCGTTTGCAATTGTGCCCGAATCCGCCACGGAGTGGGTTAACCCTGATCTTCCATTGGAATATGCCGAGCAGGCAGTGGAAGAACGCATGTCGTATCGGAGCTATCTTGAGTTCATGGCGGAGCGCTATCACACCTCTGAGAGTTTTCTGGTGGCCTTGAACGGAGTAGCGATTACCAGCGATATTGCGCCTCGCAAAGGACTGAAAGTGCCGAATGTTTCCCCCTTTCTGATCGAGGGTCTGAAAGAGGGAAGGTCTCATGGGGCGGATGTGGGCCTCAGCTCACGGACAGTGGTCATCGACACCATCGGGCGGAACCTCTTCATCTACGAGAAGGGTGCGACTCCGCCAGCGCCTGGGGCCGCGGTGGTTGTCTCAGAGGAGAATGAAAATTATGAGCCTCAGAAGTTAGTTGCTATGTTTCCGATTACTCCGGGGAAACTTGAGCAAACCCATCACGGGGAGTGGGCCATAGCCAACTGTCTTGAGCTTCCAAGCTGGTATTATGACAAACAGCTTCTTGATACTGGGGTTCGTAGCAAGGACCGCAGTAAGGTGCTGCAAATCCCTCCCGGGCCGAACCTGCCCGTCGGCATATTGTGGTCGGGGCTTACCAAGTCGGGAATAGGAATTCATGGCACGGCCAGCCCCCGGACGATCGGACGATCTCTGAGTGCGGGTTGTATTCGACTCGCCAACTGGGATGCGGTGCGTCTTCCAAGTCTCATCCGTCCTGGGGCAAAGGTGGTTGTTCGCTGAGAAGAAGCATCCGGATTTACGCTCGGCAACCCGCGGGGCCCCGGGCACAATAGGCGCTGTGTCCGACCCTGTAATTGTGTCAGAACGATCAATGGTGGAGAAGGGCGCTCTCGTGCGCGCGGTGCTATATGCCGTGGTCATCCTGTATCTTGTGACGGATCTTTTTGTGATTGGAGGCCCCTTGCGACGGTCATTCGCCCGGAGGGCACCAGACAGCGCTGAAGTAGTGGAGGCTGCCAAGGGAGCAGGAGTAGTAGCGCGGATTCACTACCAGCCCATTCTGTTGTCC
>PBNG01000100.1 GCA_002723015.1 Roseibacillus sp.
ATGCCTATAAGTATTTTTATGAAACGCTGAATGGCGGGGTCATGGATCAACTGGGGATGACTGGGGGCGAAATGTTTGCCTACCGCTGCACCAAGGGGTCCAATCTTGATCTTGATGACGAGGTCTGGAGCACCACCGGCGAAGAGCTTTCCCTCGATCGGGACATCTATCCGCACTACGACCTGATCCTCTGTGTGTCCACCTACTCGGCGACCGCGCCCCTGACCGCCAAGTGTAAGCAATACGGGTTTCGTGGCGCAACCATGCACGGGATGAACGAAATCATCCTCGGATCCGGTCTGGCGGTTGATTACGATGAGGTCTCGGCGGATGCCGAGCGCATTCGCCTCGCGATGACTGGCGCTGACAAGGTGGAGATTGATTTTGGCCTTGAGGACGGGCGGCTTCTCGAAGCTTCCTTGGAGCTTGGGGGGCAAGAGGCCCAGAAGTCACACGGGCTGTGTAAGGGGAGAACCCCGGATATTGCCAATTTGCCGGCGGGCGAGGTCTACTTCGTTCCCCAGGATGCCTCCGGTCAATTCCCCATGAAGTATGAAGACGGAACCCTTGGAATCCTCGATGTAGTTAACCGGGACGTGGTCAAAGCGTCCCTCATCGAGGGAAGCGAGGCAACGATCGCTGCTCACAACCGGCGCCTCGCGGATGATCCTATGACCGGGACCCTCGGGGAGCTGGGTTTCGGGACCCAGGTCCTGCCGGTTTCCTATCAGGATATTCAGGACGAGAAGGTTCTTGGGACCTGCCACCTCGCAACTGGAAGGGACGACCACCTGGGAGGCGATATTGTTCCGGACATGTTCAAAAAGCATGAAAACAGTACCCACGACGACATTCTTTTTGCTCCCCACAAGACTCCCAACTTCAACCTCAAGCAGGTCCGGATGAAGCGTGCCGGAAAATGGCACTTGATCATCGAGGATTTCAGGCCAAGCAGGTACATCATGGAAGCCCTGGCGGACAGGTGATGGGGATGAAACGATACGAGGAAGTCAATTTCGGGGGTCTTTCAGAAGAGGAATGCAACTGTGGGGTCGTGAGGAGGGCCTTTGCTGATTCTGACCGAGGCCCGGCCTCGGTCCACTTGCTGGACCTCGCGGAAGAACCGACGTGTCACTACCATCGGAAGACAACCGAAATTTACGTCATTCTCGAGGGAGAGGGACACCTCGAGTTGGACGGGCAACTGGTGCCGGTCAAACCCTTCTCCGCAGTGATGATCAGGCCGGGATGCCGGCACCGCGGAATCGGTAAGCTGAGGCTGTTCAATATATCGGTGCCGAAATATGATCCTGAAGATTTCTACTACGATGAGGGTGAGGTTGCGGAGGGGGATGATGCTCCGGTTCATTAAGCTTCAAACGAAGGCACCAGCCTGATCGGAAGATAATGGAGAATGTCTACGAGTCGGAGCGTCTCAGGGATGAGTACCTGCTTTTTCATTACGGGGCACCTGACCAGATCCATGGTTGGGCTGGGGGCCCCGCCGGGGCTTTCGATTTCCCGAGTCGGATCGTCCAACGGTTTACGCCCGGATTGGTCGAGAGGGCTCTTGATCTCGGCTGCGCGGTGGGGCGATCTGCTTTCGAAATGTCGCGAAATGCCGACGAGGTGGTGGCCATCGACTACTCGCATTCCTTTGTTGAAGCGGGGAGAAAAATGCAGGAGGAAGGTGAGTGTCAGGTATCCCGGTTGACGGAAGGAAATCTCACGGAGGTCGCCTCCGTAGTGGTTCCGGACAATGTCCGGCCTAAGGTGATCAGTTTCGAGCAGGGCGACGCATTGGACCTCAGGACAGATCTCGGATTGTTCGACCGGGTTCTGGCCGCGAATCTTCTTTGCCGGCTGAGTGACCCTTCTCGCCTGCTGATCCGGCTCCCGGAGCTTGTCAAAATGGGCGGAGAGCTGGTGCTGACCACGCCGTGTACGTGGCTAGATGAGTTTACCCCCCGATGTAACTGGCCTGTAGGATCGACCAGGGACTGGCTGAAAAAGGAACTGGCCCCTTCATTCGAGCTATTGGAGGAACATGACGAACCTTTTCTGATCAGGGAGACTGCGCGGAAATTCCAGTGGACCGTGGCACTCCTGACGAAGTGGCGCCGAATCGAGGGGTCGGGCGAAGTTAGCTCCCGGCAGTGAATGAGCTCCACGTCTCCTCAACCTTGGCGCCCTCGAGACTCCCTTCGTGAAGGAGGAGCAGGTAGCGCTGTGTCAGGAACTCACCCTTCTTGAGTTGGAAGTCGCCGCTTCCCTTCACGGCTTTGTCCCGGAAGGCCCGGACACCAAAGGGATTTGCAGTCAGGAGGCCATAGTTCCGGGCATGCCACCAGGTGGGATGGCGCAGGTTACTGCTGTGATCAAGAATGGCAATCACCTGGGGTGTGCCTGCAGAATCAGGCCCATGGTAGGCAACCCAACGAGCTCTCTTTCCCCACGCGTCGTTATCCTTCAAACCCTCGCTGTTGTTGATTTTGCCTTTGGCGACTTCACCCACAAGACGCAGGGACGGAGCGGTCCGGATAGCGAAACTGCCTTCCTTGGTGTCCCCGAAGGTGACCATGTCCCCGGCGGGCCTAAGGGTAGAGGTAACGCCGATGTGCCGGGTTGCTCCTGCGAGCGTGATTTCGTATTCGCGTTTCTCAAGGATGATGGGGTTTCCCTTGGCTTCCCAGGCAAGTTCGGCGGCAAAGTGTATGATCGCCTGATCGTTGTTCTGAGTTACCTTTGTCTCGCCGAGGGCACGCGTCACAATTTTGCAATCATCCTTGTGCCAGAAGTCATGTCCGTTGACGTTTCCGTGGGTGAACCAGAAGCCGGTATGGTGAGGGTGATCCGATTTTTCCCCAGCTACCCCCTTGACGAAGGGATATTGCCTCGTGAGGTGGGTGCCAGACGAGCTCATTAGCGGGTAAAGGCAGGGAACACGGGTATCTCCGTGGTATTCGGTGAAGAGTTTCCCGTCGACGAGCACCTTCAGATTCATCTTCTCCTGTTTGAGATCGATCTTGATCCCGGCGGAAAGAGAAACGGCCGAGAGAAGTGAAAGTGCGAGAGTAAGGTTGAGAGAGCGCATGGTTTCAGGGCAGAAGTGAAGCAGGGAGATCTGTCGGGGGGAAGAAGTAATGCAGATTGCTTCCCGGCACTATCCGGGTCAACTTGTCTCTCTAAAGAGCGTTAAAAGACTCTGATTTTTTGTATTTACGGCCAATCGCAGAATGTCGAAAAGGGGGAGCCTCGGTGATTTGGAGCAGCAAAAAGTCAAAGCCTGAAGAAGCATGACCCATTTCGAGGAACTCGTCGACGTCTACAACCGGCCGTTATACCGGTTTGCGCTGTCGCTGGTCCGGGATCTGGACCGGGCGATGGATCTGGTAGCACGCACGTTCGTCATCTGGAGCCGTCAGCCGGAGGAATCGTCCAAATGCGATAAAGCGAATACCGGGCTCTTCTCAACTCTTTACCGCGAGCATCTCGGGCGATTTGGCTCAGAGTGGGGCAGGAGTGGACGGCCCACTCCGTCAGCCGCTGCAGGGACCGGGGTCCCGGGAGAATTGGTCGAGCCACTTGGCTCTCTAGATCTGGACCTGCTGCCAACGCTGACCCTGTTTTACCTGCAAAAACACGACTACAGAGAGATAGCCACAATCCTCGACCTTCCCGTCGGGACCGTTATGTCTCGAATCTCCAGCGGTAAGGAACAGCTTCAGGGCAGAAATGCCGCGGAGAACGATGGATAGGGAACAGGCACGGTTTATTCTTCAAAGCCTTCGTCCTGATGGATTGGATGAAGAGAGTGCCGATTTCGAGGAGGCTCTGTCAGTGGCAGGAGAGGACTCTGTCCTGAAAGCATGGCTTTCGGATGAGAGAAAGCGGGACGCAGCAATTGCAGCAGCTTTTCAAGATGTTCCAGTTCCTCCAGTCCTGAAGGAGAAGATCATGAGTGCGATGGAGGCCGATGGAGAAGCAGAAGCTTCTCTTGGAGGCGGAGACATCGAAGAAAAGCAGTCGGGCTCGGAGGCTCCGTCCCTCGCAGCAACATCGGAAGAGAGGGAGATGACCGTGCTGAAGGTTGAGATCGCAGGTGGTGTGAACTCGCTGGCGAGTCCTGCAGGGGACGCTTCCGGGAATGCCTCCGGAAAGACAGGAGAGGGCATGCTGAGGGGGGTTCTCCTCGCGGGCGTTCTTGTCGTGGGCGCCTTTGCATCCTTTGAGCTGACTTCCAATAACTCTGGGCCTGCTGCCAATGGAGAGCAGACAGTCAGCATGCGGGACGTGGGGCGCGGAGCAGTAGCGCTGGTTGAAAGCGACCTGCCTTTTGAGCTCGAGGGTAATGACCTGTATGATTATCAGGACTGGCTGGAGGCGGGTGGAGGTCCCCAGCTTGATTTCGATGGAATTCCGGAAGGGATTTCTGAAGGGAAACTGGTGGGCTGTCGATTATCCAGGATCGGAGGGCTTTGTGCTTCACACCTCTGTTTCGAGGTCGAGGACAGCTCCGTTCATGTCCTCCTTGTCGGGACCATGCCGATCATTGAGGCGCCTCGAGGCTGGCGGGTGGCGACGGACCGCTGGACGTGCCCTGATTCGGGGGTCGCGGTGGTCGCTGAGAGATATGACAGCAGGATATGGTTTTTCCTGAGCAAACTTGATGAGCAGAAGCTGGTAGATCTGACGACCAGGCGTTGAGAATGACTGTTCGGACCGCAGGCTCAACGCGGGCTTTCGGGCCGGGAGACATGCCATTTTCCTCTGGGAGAGATTTGAACGCTTAGGTCAGCGATTGAGGCTGAGCATTCGCCTTCACCCGAGACCAAGGTGGCGATTTCCGGAGGAACGCCATCGGCCGGATAAGGGGTAAAAATACTCAGAAAGTGAGCGGGGGTTGCCGGGGTGACTGGACGGTAGCAGTAAGTAGTGACGTTTGGATTCAGATCCTGGGAGGCCTTCTGACGTATCTGACCGAATTTGAGATCTTTTGCGGGATGCAGGGATAGTCGAACCCTCTGAGGAGAGATCTGCCACCAGGTGTGCTCGAACGCAGGGGCGTCGAACCACGATTCCGACCTGGGCCCATCGGCCTGGCCTTCCTCGCGTGCGAGGTGCCATACCGGACCCGCGAGGTAGCCGGGTCCAACTGCGGGGGAAGTGCTGTAAGAGTCTGAAACGATCAGAAATCCTTCCTTTGTCAGGACCGTACGGCGAATCCACCTGCTCCCCGTCCCGTAATAGTTCTCCCACCCTACCTGACCATAGGAGTCTCCGTCTGCATTGCTGGCCACCTTCAGGACCGAGGGTATAAGCTGGATAGCTCCCTTTCGAATGAAGTCGCCTTCGTCTGCTCGGTCAGGGTGAAGCGGGAAGGGGTTTTTGCCCTGCATGACGAGGAGCACGTCGAGGCTTTCTTCTCCGGTTCCGCCGCCTTTTCCCAGCATACTGTATTTCCCGGAACTATGCAGAAACTTGGCCCCATTGGCGACATATTCGTAGAGCTGCCCCGAGAGGCTATCCAAGTGCTGGTCTTTCTTCGGATAGAGAAAATAGGAGGCGAAGGGGGTTCCCGCGTTGCGATTAGCTCCGAGGTAAAGACGCTCGGGAATTTTATTTTTGAGGGAGCTGAGAAGTCCGATACGGGCTTTGTCCTCCGGGGTCTCGGGAATTATGCCCCTCTTTTGAAACCATGCAAAGCGCCTGGCCCATGCTGCCTTGAATGCCGGGCCCGCAGGCGACTCTGGAGGCTCCCCGCCGAAAACACTTTGCGTGGCCGCCCAGAGATAGTTGGGATTGCGATAATGCTGAGCAAGGCGATACCAGAAATGGCCGTCACGGCCCGGGGTCTCAACCTGATAGTTACCAAGGTTCCACGGATCGCGGTATAAGGCGGCGCGGTCGGTAAAGACCGTGCTGCCGCAGTTGGGACCACCACGCAGCCCTCCTCCGTGGATGAAGCCCAGAACGCGTTTCCCTACTGCATGTATCAGTTCGGCTTCCGATTCGATCCAGCCCATGGCTTCCGCGATATCGATCATCCCGTGGAGGAAAATCGGGCCGTAGGGAAAGTAGTTCCACTCCGTCCAGTCTCCGAAATCTGCAAGATGCTTCCAGATCCGACCGATCCAGGCACGCGCTTCCCCAGACTGGGGGGCTTCCGGGAAAAGCTTCAGCGTCATTGCGATGCCTCCGGCGTTCCCAAATGAGTGGTTATCCGCAGATTGCGAGCCCTTGGTGAAGTCAAGGAAGCGGCTGCTCATGCTCTGGTAAACGATCTCCCGGAAGCGGGCCTGCTCCTCCAGGGTGAGCATTTTCTGCCGGACGAGTTCCTCGTAGATACGCATTCTGGCGCCACCGCCCCAGCCACCGTGATACCCACCTCCGTGATAGTCCCTCTTCAGGGCTGCTCCGTCTGGCAGTTTTCGCTCCACCTTGCTGCCCGGAGCGGTGGTGACGAAGAAGATAAACATGAGGTCTTCCTCTCCCTTCTTCTCCAGTTTTGCGTGCCAGTCGAGAATGAGAGCGCGGAATACGGCCTGCAGAATCAGCAGTTCCTTCTGGTCGCGGCGTCCTCCGTCTACGTAGCGCGCCCGAAGGCGATCCCAGATCCACCACCCCCGGGAGAAGGAATATCCCTTTCGCAGAGACAGCTCCCGGCGGAGGGCATCCGCCATCGTCTTGATGTCGATCACCTCTTGGTAGGTGGGGCGGGGATGTCCCGATGCCAATTCGAGCTCTTCCTCCGTGAGAGGGGAGCCTTGGGTAGTGAATGGAATACAAAGGAGGGCTATCAGGATCAATCCGGCGGCTTTCATAGAGCGGTGGCAGACTGTAAGCTGTCGTAAGGTCGGGGAATAAAAATCCACGGAAGAAAGAATTTTCATGTCGTGAACCCTTGGTGGGCTGCGCCATCGTCCTGGCCTGAAGCCGCTCCGCTTGAGAAATAAGAACAGGAGTGGTATGAAAGAAGGGTCAAATGGGATATGCCGATAGAGAGTATTTCAGGGAGGGGGAGGGACGCCCCCCGGGCCGTCTCGCTGGCGCTCCGGTCATCAAGTGGCTTCTGATCCTGAACGTTGGAATATTCATTATTTCGCTTTTCCTTGATCTCAGAACCACCATTGAGGCCGTGGGATCCTTTACGGTGGGACAAGGGATCAGAGGCCTGCAGATCTGGCGTTTTATTACGTTCCAGTTTCTGCACGCAGACTTCGGGCACCTTTTCTTCAACTCGATAGCCCTTTACTTTTTCGGGACCTTTGTAGAGCAGCAGCTTCGCAGTCGAGCCTTCCTCATCTTTTACCTGCTATGTGGGGTGGCGGGTGCCCTCGCAGCTAGTTTGCTCGGGCTGGTCAACAAGGGAGACTACTCCTGGCAGCTAGTTGGAGCGTCGGCAGGAATATTCGGGATTCTGGCGGTCGCGGCGCTGGTTGCCCCTGAAATGCGTGTTCGTCTTCTGTTTCCTCCGGTGACCCTTACGATGCGGCTTCTCGCAATTATCTTGCTCGCCTTCGGAGTTCTGGTCGTGCTCTCCAGTGGACGGAATGCCGGGGGAGAAGCAGGGCATCTGGGGGGCGCGTTGGCTGGGTTTCTCATGTGGAAAATCCCCATGCTCCGTGAGCTTCTGATGGGGGCTGGACGCTCCCGGAAAAAGACCCCGAGGAAGGGGCGTGGGTTCCGTGTCCGAATCACAAGAGAGAAAAAGAGCTATAAGCGGAAGTTGAGTCCTAGGATCAATGATGCCGGGGGACAGCCTACAGAGGTGGACCGGATTCTCGATAAGATCAATGAGCATGGGCTTCAGTCACTCACCGAAGAAGAGAGAAAACTTCTTAGTGACTCCGGGAAAAAATAAGGCGCTAGAGGAGCCGAGGGCATGGGGCAACTCGCTGGATGTGGGCAGTATTTTTAAGGCTCCCTTTTCTGCCTCGTTTCGCCTTCACTCCTTGCGTGACCGACGAGGAGATGATCAGTTGCTCGGCTCCTGAGCGCCAGATGGAGCGGCTGCGAGCCATCATGCACCGACTTCGTGGGCCGGGTGGATGCCCCTGGGATGCAGAGCAGTCTCATTCCAGCCTCATATCAAATTTAATTGAGGAGACGTATGAAACCGTTGACGCGATACGGCGAGAAGACTGGGTGCATCTGGAGGAGGAGCTTGGAGACCTGCTTCTACAGGTGGTGTTTCACGGAGAGCTGGCAGAGGAGGCGGGGAGATACAACCTTGATGATATCGCCCGGGGGATCTGCGATAAGCTGGTGAGGCGCCATCCTCATGTCTATTCCGATGGTCATGCCAAGGATACCACCGCGGTGCTGAACCGTTGGGAAGAAATCAAACGCGAGGAAAAAGGGCATGAGGAGCAGCCCTACCTCCATGGGGTCGGCAAGGGTCTTCCTGCGGCTCTGCGGGCGGGGAAACTGCAGAAAAAGGCGGGCAAGGTGGGATTCGACTGGCCGGACCTCGCAGGGGTCCTGTCGAAAATCGAAGAGGAATTCCAGGAGGTGAAAGACGAGTTGCCTCCGGTTGGCGCCGGGGCGACGCCAGCTCTCGAGGCAGAGGTAGGTGATCTCCTGTTCTCCGTTGTAAATCTGGCCCGTAAACTGGGGATCGACCCCGAAGCGGCTCTCGAGGGGGCAAACGTAAAATTTGCGGACCGGTTCGCCGCGATGGAGAAGGGACTGCTGGAGGAAGGGCGCTCACTTGAGGAAGCCAGCCTGGGTGAGATGGAGCACGGGTGGGAGCGGGCCAAGGCGTCCGTTCCAGGTGGGAGCCCTTAGGATCAGGGCCCGGGGTCTTTTTCCCGGAAGGATTGAATGATGGAAAGAGCGTCTTTCTGGAGTGCTGCGGTGAGTGGACTGGGGAGGGCCGCCTGCATCAAGATGACAGAGTCCTTCGCGTCGATGAGGACGAGGTAGTATGTGAATCTGACAGCTTCGCCTTGTGCGGTTGCCTTGACGGGGACGACTCCGAATATTGCAGGTTTACCGTCGAAGTTATCCTGCTTTTGCGATTGAACCTTGGCACTGAGCTTCAGGCCAGCCTTCTCAAAAGCGTGGACCCTTGCGGCGAGGGTTCCCTCCAGATCCGCTTTTCGGCCTTTCTTTACCCGAAGCTTGTAGGTGGAAAAGGAGCCCTCTCCCGAGGGGGCATCGTATTGAAGGACGGAGGCAGGATCGCTCTTGCTTGGGGACTTCTTCCATCCGGGAGGGATCTCGATTGAGAATCGGTTATCAGCAAAGGAGACCTTCTCAGCTTCCTGGGCAGACGCGCTGGCGACCCAGAGCAGAAGAACAAGGTGTGGGAACAGCACTTTGAATGTCACATCTAAGCGCCTAAGCGTGCAGGGAAGAGAATGCCAGAAATATTTGGCTGCGAGAAGGGCCTCGTGTTGCTGCCAAAAAAACAAAAAACCTCACGCGGAGGCGCGAGGGTTGAGGAATCCCTTCAGTTCTTACCGGGCCCTACTCTCCGAGGGCGTAGCGAACAAACCGTCGGATTGAGAGGGTATCGTTGAGGCCTTTTCCGGTTGTTTCCAGAAGCGCACCTACCGAAACATCAGGGTCCTTGACAAAGGCTTGCTCCAGCAGGCAGCGCTCGGCGTAGAACTTGCCAAGTTTTCCCTGGGCGGCCCCATCGATTCGTTCTGCTGGAACTCCGCGTGCCTCGAGTTCCTTGCGCGCGATTTCCTTCTCCGATTCTACGAGGTCGGCGGGGATGTCATCGCGGTCTATCCCTGCAGGCGACAGAGCGGCAATGTGGAGAGTCAGGTCCTTCACGAGGGAGCGGAAGTCGTCGTTGGATGTGGTGCCATGATTTTCGCAGCCTACTTCGAGCATGACTCCGACCTTTCCCCCAAGGTGGATGTAAGATGCGACGAGTCCTGAGCCCTCCATGACGTAGCGTGTCAGCCGCCTGAACTGAAGGTTCTCCCCGAGTTCTATCACCTTGGCCTTGACAAAGTCGTCGATACTGCCGTCCCCATGGGGAAGGGAGTGGGCAGCCTCCGCGTCGGTGGCTTCAGATGCCGCAACCGCACTGACGAGCTCCGATACAAATGCCTGGAAGTTGTCGTTCTTGGCAACAAAGTCTGTCTCGCAATTGATCTCTGCCAGAATGCCATGTTTGGCATCAGGCTCAATCTGTGCGGCAACAACGCCTTCCTTGGCAGAGCGATCAGCTTTCTTGGCGGCCTTGATGGCCCCGGCTTCACGCAACTTTTTGATGGCAGCCTCGATGTCTCCGTCGGTTTCCTGAAGTGCCTTCTTGCACTCCATCATTCCTGCATTGGTGCGGTCGCGGAGTTCCTTAACTTGAGATGCGGTAATAGACATTGGGAAGTGAACTTTGGGGTTGTCTGGTAAGCTCGGCAATTGCGGGCCAGATGGGGGGCTTTTCGTGGGAGCGCTCTATCACTTGGAAGCAACCACGATGGAATCGACAAGGTTCTGCAGGATGATCCGGACTGATCGGATTGAGTCATCGTTGGCAGGAATAGGGTAATCGATGATGCTGGGATCTCCGTTCGTATCGATTATCCCGACAATGGGAATCTCGAGGCGCCGCGCTTCAGCAACGGCGATGGATTCCTTGGCGGTGTCGACGATAACGAGGGCCTGGGGGGGCTTGTCCATCTCGCGAACGCCCTGCAGGTTACGCAGAAGTTTGTTTTTCTCCCGGTTCAAGGCGGCAAGCTCCTTCTTGGACATGGCTTTGTATTCCGGGGCCTTTTCGATTCCTTCGAGGTACTTGAGCCGTTCTACGGATTGCCGGATGGTTGCCAAGTTCGTAAGGGTGCCCCCCAGCCAGCGGTGGTTGACGTAGAACTGCCCAGCGGCCTGAGCTGCCTCGCTGACCGCTTGCTGGGCCTGCTGTTTACAGCCGACAAAGAGGATCTTCCTCTTCTTGGCCGCCAGCCCGGAGATAAAGTCCGAGGCCTTGTCGAGACAACGGACGGTCTCCTCCAGATCGATGATGTGGATGCCGCCCTTGTCTTTCATCAGGTAGGGACGCATTCCCGGGTTCCACTTGCGGGTCTGGTGTCCGTAATGGACTCCCGCCTCCACCATTTCCTTAATTAAGTCGTTGATCATATTGCTGTCTTCCGTTGATTCACAGAAGCTCTCTTGTGAGGAGGCCCGCCGCGTGCTTGTTCCCTTCGGCTCTCCATTGTTCTGCGGCGGCGCGAGGAAGGGGCGGGGGAAGTAGGCAATTGAGCCCAGCTTGGCAAGGAATTTCACGGAAATAGTAGCTAAGTCCCGACGAAAAGGCATTGTGGCGCCTCAGCAGTCCCTGCTGGTTTGAATTTGATTCGTCACCGGTGTAGGTTCCCCGCGTGAGTGGAGAGGGCGCGGCTGCCAAGTCCCACGGGGCGACAGGGCCTCTGTCGGGGCGAGCGTCCGGCTATCCCGGCTCCCTGCGATCCTCTCTGCTTGGTGGCGGAATCCTCGTTCTAATCCTGTCCTCCGTTCTTTTCCTGCGCGAGCATTCGGACCTCGAGAGGGGGACAGTAGGGACCACGGGGATTCGGGAAATCGACTGGATCGCATGCTGGCTGATCGCCATGGTCCTCGTAGCGATTTACTCAGGTTTCCTGATGCTGCGCGAGTCGCGCTCGGAGGGCACGCCATTCCCTCCCAAGGGGCTCAAAAAAGTGCTCAGGGCCTGCTGGGTCCCAATGCTGATCGGGGGAATCGTTGGAACGGTGCTGGTGATCTCGCTCACGCCTGCGGTCGGAGCCGCATTCTGGGCTGCCTGCTTCGGGGTGGCCCTGCTCGCGACCCGTGGATCGGCCCCAAGGGTGATTTCTCGCTTGGGATGGCTGATTCTTCCCAGCGGCCTGATGGCGGTCGCTTATTCGTGGAGCGATGGGATGCATCCCCTGCCTTTGCTGGGTGTTCCGGAACACCTGGAAAGTCCAATGTTGGAGGCAGATTTGATTATGGGGGTATGCTTCGGGCTTATTCCCCTTGTCTACGGGGCTATCTTTGTAAAAGACACGAAGACCTCCCGGTGAGGGACAGCCATAGCAGGCAGGCGCCATTCTCTGGCATTATTGTCGTCCTAAAATCGTGAGGCTGGTCCAAGTCTCAGTAAATTCCCTTTGATCCGGTCCGTTAATTGGGTGAGGTTTGGAAGACGCTGATCAGTTTCATCATGTCAAGAATTCCAGCTTTCTTGTTTTTCCTGTTTCTCTCCTCTCCTCTTCCCGGAGAGCCGGAGACACTTAGCGCCCTCGATGTTCAGCTTCTCCTGGAGAAGATCAAGACCCTGCAAGAGGGGTCCCAGAAGGTTATCGGGGCTCGCTATTCTACTGCGCACTCAGCATTTCGAGCTGCGATTCAAAGCGACTCTGCAGCGTATTCCCTCTTCGTTGACTGCACGGAGAAAGTGCAGTTTGAAGAAAAGCAGAAGAGTGGAAGCGAGTTCCGGGATTGGAAGAGACGTCACAAGGAACGCTCGGACAGTCCGGCCTTCCGTCGTGCCCTTCGGCATCAATTGAACTGGCTCCTCCTGACTCTTCAGGCGGCCTCTGAACCCAAGAAGAGAGATGAGCTTTGGACAAAGGCGCTTGATCATATTGATACGATCCTGAAGGACGCGAAGGATCTGGAGGGAGCGCAGGGCATGCTGCGCCAGAATGTTTTGGACACCGTATTCGCCGAGGCCTACTCGGTTGACAATATAGATATTACTGATTGGCCCGGTTCTCCCCTGCAGCTGGAGGCAGTTTATGAAGGACTTGTCCTGCCTTCACTCCGCAGCATGAAGACCCTGAGTGAACTCGAACAGGCTTGGGAGCGACGGATTCTACATGAGGGAACGATGATTGAGATCTGGAACAAACCCAAGAAGGGTCTGGGGCGACCGGAAAATTCCCCTCCGATGGAACAGTTTCTTGAAGAGCGGCGACCGCAGTTGCAGTGGAAGAAGGAGATGGACCTGTTCGCAGTAGGAGACCAGAAGCGGGCGTCCCTCCGGATGCTTAAGCATATTGAAGCCCATGCAGCCCATCCGGACATTGCGACTTGGATCTCGGAATTTCGCGCAGCGGTGAAGGGGCAGGTTGCCGCGCCACCGGCAGAGGAATCCGGGACGGCGGGCGAAGCCCAGGATGCGGCCGGTAAGATCAAGCCCTGATGTTCGACCGGCTGGCCGAATCTTTGGACCGGTGCTCTGGTCAGGGCCGCTGCCTGCTCATGGATTCCGGGGGCTCCGTAGCCTCGACTTCGCAGTCCCTGAGGTAGGCAAAATGCTGCCCGTCAATCAGCTCAAAGGCGACCTTTCCTTTCGCGGTGATCCACGTCTTGTCCTCGATTCTGGGAAGGGTGCCATTGAACTCGAGAGGGACGCCGAGGACCTGGGCGTCCGCGGCACAGCATGTCATCACGACTCTGTAGAGTCGCTTCCGTGTGTTGTCAGGATTGAGGCCGGGGTCTTCCTCGATCAGCCGTCCCTCGAGCTGCGCCGGAAGGTCTTCGTAGATCTTCATGATTTTTTCGTCTCCCGCCGACCAGTAGAGCTCAGTGAGCTGCAGGAGGAACTTGCCTTCTGGGGTCTTTGGGGTCCGTTTTTCGAGTAGTTCGCGGGTAAACTCGGTATTATAAGTGGAATAGAGGGACTTCAGGGTGCGCGGTTTGTAGAGGCCCTTCCACCGGAGCGCCTCCTTTGAGTACTCATGCTGTGAAAACCCGGTACAAACAATCACGGGAAGAATCATGAGGCAGATAGCAGCTATCGGATTCTGTTCGTGATGGTCGTGGTCGTGGTCGTGGTCGTGGTCGTGGTCGTGGTCGTGGCTGTGGCTGTGGTCGTGAACGCAATCCAGCCTGCGGTTGGCATGCAGAAGATTGAAAAGGCCAAGGACCAGCATGGCTAATCCTCCACTAAGAGCAATCAGGTGGAAGGAATCACTCAGATACTCACCGATCAGACCGCGGGTGTAGAGATAGACTGGCACCACCCCCCAGGAGATCGTAGCAAGACTGGAGATGATCTGGTTAAAGGTTGCCTTTTTCATTGGTCGAGGCGTCACCCCGGGGCGTTCAGAGAGAAGGGTGGAGCTTGGCGTTGATCAAAACTTTCGAAAACAGGATCGAGCAAGATGCTCAATATTCCAATTCCGACAAAGAGGCCTGCTGCGAGGATCAGGATGAACTTCCGTGAAAGGATCGTGCCGTAGAGAAAGAGAAGCTTCACATCCATCATGGGACCAAAGACCAGAAAGGCGAGGCGGGGACCATTGCTGAAAGCATCCAGAGTTGCCGCAATGAAGGCATCGGAAGTGCTACACAAGCTGAGAAGGAAAGAGAGTCCCATCAA
>PBNG01000101.1 GCA_002723015.1 Roseibacillus sp.
TACGTCCCGCGGATACTTGCCGCTCCCACTTGATCCAGTAATCACGATGAAATCTCCCTGATAGATCTGGAGACCCACTCCTCGGAGGGCGTGAATCCTGCCATCTTTATAGGAGTGGGTCACGGCAACCGCTTCCGAGAGGCGCTGCTTGGGGAGTGTCTCCATGGGAGACGAGTTCTACGGATCCCGGGCCGGGGTCGCAGTCGCAGAATCGGAGGCAACGAGAAGAAAGACTCCTCGCAGTTATGGCAAAGGATCGGCTGCCGTTCTGTTCCCGTCAAAGGCTGCCATTGTGCGATCTAATACGTGTGGCATTCCGCACACATCGTCTTCAAAATCTCCCACGACGCCTTGCGGTTCTCCACCCTGCTCAATAGGGTCCGGATATGAAATTTAATGGCCTTCTGACTGCCTTTTTTTCCTTATGTCTGCCCGCTCTTGAGGCTCAGGTCTCGGATGCTGCACAGCTTAAACTTGAGGGCGCGGTTGCTTTCACGGAGGGGCCGGCGTGGCATCCCTCTGGAAATGTCTATTTCACCGACATTGCAAATAACCGTATCATGCGCCGTGACCCTTCGGGGGTTATGCATGTCTTCCGTATTCCCTCGGGGCGGGCGAATGGGCTTCTCTTTGATCATAAGGGAAACCTGATGGCCTGCGAGGGCGGTGGGGAGGGGGGGAATCGCCGCGTGACGCGAACCGGCAAGGATGGGACGATCATGGTCCTTGCCAGTCACTACGAGGGGAAAAGACTCAATTCTCCCAATGATCTTGCGGTGGATTCCAGAGGGCGGATCTACTTCACGGATCCCCGCTATGGTAACCGGGATGACGTAGAACAGTTTGACGAGCAGGGACGGGAAATTGAAGGAGTCTACCGGATTGATGCTCCCGGGAAACTTTCTCGAATCATCACCCATGAAGTGCATCGACCCAACGGCATCCTGATCTCTGCAGATGATAAGTTCCTTTTCGTGGCGGATAACGTGAACGATGGCCCCGCTGAGGGACTCGGCGGAAACCGTAAACTTTGGCGTTTCGACCTCCGGGCAGACGGCTCGGTGGTTCCTGCCAGCCGTAAACTTCTCTTCGACTGGGGTAGTGATCGTGGTCCCGATGGTCTGGCCTTGGATTCAATGGGCCGTATCTATGCGACCGCAGGATTTAATTTTCCCAAGCCCCCGGTAGAAACCAGCATTAAATACGGCGCCGGGGTGTATGTCTTCTCCCCTGAGGGACCGCTTCTGCAGACTATCCCGGTCCCAGCGGATATGGTGACTAACTGCACTTTTGGGGGGAAGGATCTCCGAACGCTTTATGTAACAGCCGGGCACAAGCTCTGGAGTATCCCGGTGAAAGACCCGGGGCATCTCGCATGGCCGAGGGAGTAATAGGATGCCTCGAAGGGGAATGAACAGACGGAGCTCTTGGATGACCCTTCATTGTCGCTTCAGTGCACGATGGTAACCCTTGTGCCGACCGGAGCTTTTTCGAAGAGGCTCCGGGCCATTTCACGCGGCATCCGAACACAGCCGTGAGAGGCAGGGGAACCAGGATTTGGGATTGGTCCAACATGCATCCCGATGCCTGAGCCAGTCAGGCGCATCCAGTAAGGCATCGGGCACCCGACGAATTTCCCGCCTCTGGGCACCGCATGGCGCCGGGTATCCGCATCGGAGACCTTGAGATTGCCGTCGGCATCGTAGATCCGGCCGTAGAGAGTTGAGCGCTTGGCCACTACCTTTTCGGAAATCGTGAAGGATCCTGTTGGGGTGGAGTGTCCTACTTTGCCGGTTGCCACCCTCGACTGCCCAACTTTTTCCTCCCCGCGGTAGAAGTAGGCGGTCTGCTCACTCAGATCGATGGTAACTCGCAGGGGAATGCTGGCGGTTCTATCTGACCAGTAGGAGTAGCGAGCCTGTTGTTTCCCGGTAGAAAAGCTCTTGCCGTTGACCACGTCGGTTTTCACGAGCGAGGTGCGATGGGTCGAACTGGAGCAGGAGGAAAGAAAGGCCAGAATTGCCAGAGTGGTTATGAACAGTGCTGTTTTCATCGAGAAAGCTGGGGGGTTCGGGTGGTGAGAGGACAGTGGGGTCTCTGCTCTCCTCACCGGGAAATCCCCCCCTCGTTTCCAAATTTTTTCAAGCTGGTCGGAAAAGCCTCCTTTTCGTCCCGAATTCTCGTCATTTGAAAAACAGGGGCTACGCTGCCCGGGACCATGGACCCTGCCCAGACCCCAGAGACGCTACTCCTTCGGGACCTCGATGAGTGGGAGGACGACCTTCTCAGGCGTTATCCCGAGCATGAGAATGAGGATCGGGAATTTCGTGCCTACGACGCAGAGGCGCGGCCCGGCGTTCGGGAATTCTATCGTCTCAACCATCGGAACCAGACCATGGATTTTGTGCAGCAGAAGCGAGCGGAATACCTCCCTCTCGACAAGCGACAGATGACCGTATGGGAGGCGCTGGAATTTCTTAATACCCTGGTCGACGACAGTGATCCGGATATCGACCTGCCTCAGATTGAGCACCTCATGCAAACGGCCGAGGCGATCCGTCATGATGGACAACCCCGCTGGTTCATCCTGACCGGGCTGATCCACGATCTGGGGAAGATCCTCTGTCTCTTTGGAGAGCCTCAGTGGGCTGTTGTGGGTGACACCTTTCCCCTCGGGTGCCGTTTTTCAGAGAAAATCGTGTACCACGAATATTTCTCGGAGAATCCGGATTCACGGCGTCCGGAGTATTCAACCCCTCTTGGGATTTATGAGGAGGGGTGTGGCCTTGGCCGCGTAATCATGTCCTGGGGTCACGACGAATATCTCTACCATGTAGTCAAAAATCACCTCCCTGAGGAAGCCCTTTATATGATTCGCTATCATTCCTGTTACCCGCTTCACAAGGAGGGGGAATACCAGTACCTCATGAGTGACCATGATCGCGCGATGTTCAGGTGGGTTGATGCCTTCAACCCATATGATTTGTATACCAAGTGCAGCAAGCGGGTGGACGTTGCCGCTCTGCGGCCCTTCTACGAGGATCTGATCGAGGAGTATCTTCCAGGGAAACTTGCGTGGTAGATATTCGAGAAGCCCTTCTCGCGGATTCGTCATGCAGAGATTTCACCCGGTATGGCGGCGGGGTCACTTTAAGTCGTGACTAGGCCGGGAGGCTCTTGGCCAGAAAACGGATGAAGTTACCGTGCAGGATCTTGTCGATGTCCTCAGAGGCGTAGCCCCGTTTCTCAAGCAGGTCTCCCAGATGCTGCAGGGCGGAAATGGACTGAACGTCCTGAGGGGTCTGTTCCATTCCAAATGCGCCATCGAGGTCGGATCCGATCCCTGCATGATCAGCATTGCCGGCTAGCTGGCAGATATGATCCGTGTGGTCCAGCAGATGCTCAAGCCGTAACCCGGCTTCCCGGGGAGTGGTGATTCCCCTCTGCCAACCCGTCACCATCATCCACGCATCGAGGGCTCCTCCGATCACCGCGCCTCTGTCGATCAGTCGAATTATCTGCTCGTCTGAGATCTGTCTGGGATCGTCTACAATGGCGCGACAGTTCGAGTGGCTAGCCCATACCGGTCCGGTGTAGAGGTCGAGCGCATCATGGAAGGCCTCATCGCACAGATGCGAGGCATCGAGAATCATGCCGAGCCGGTCCATCTCGCGCAGCAATTCGCGCCCTTGTCCAGGAAGGGGCCCTTTCTGGTCATGACCCGGGGCGTAGCGACCCAATCCGTAGTGGGCGGGGCCCAGAGCTCTCAGGCCCTGCTCCCAGGACTGTTCCAGATGACTTGGCGTTCGGATGGAATCCGCCCCCTCCAAGCTCAGGACGTAGCCGATCGAGCCATCTGTTCTTCCCTCCCTCCACCGTTCCACAGCCCGTCGTAGCGAGGCTTGGTTATCAATTTTCTCTAGTTCCCCCAGCTCCTCCATGGCGTGATACCATGCGAGCTGTCCCTGCGTCTGGCCCCAGGCGATCTCGGGAGAGTTCCATCCCGATGCTGCCGCTCCCGGCTTCATGCAGCCGCCGAGGAGGGTTGCCACACAAAGGCCGATTCCCCCCCGTCGCATTTCCGGGAAGCACACGACTCCAGCGCCGCGGCCGCCAAGGTCATTGAGACCCTTTTCCTCTTCCCGGATTTCATCGAGTTCCCTTCGCAGATCCCGGTTATAATCGATGGCACAAAGCGAAAGATCGAGATGGGCGTCGAAAATGAGTTTCATTGCGAGGCTGTTAAACCGTCAACTTTCGGTTGCGAGCGGTTACCTTCCAGCTCTCGCCGGTCACGGCCCCATCGCGTACGAGAATAGCTTCCTCATGGAGCGCGACCGTGGGACAGATGTGGTGAGGCACGCCGAGGAGAGTATCGCCGACCGCGTAGCTCTCCTTCTCTGCGATCTCGAGCACAAGATGTTCCTCGCTGTGGCCCACGACTCTTGCAGACTCCAGCCCCGGCAGATGGACCCGGCCGTCGAGGGGACCTTCCGAAGCAATGGCCTTGTGCCCGAGGTCGAGGCAAAGACGATTGGTTCCTGGTTTGCTGACGATACGAGTGAGAACCATTGCTGCGGTCTCGAAGGGGAGATCCGGAAAGGCACTTCCGTAGCCGTGGTCCCAGAACAGGACAGTTCCCGGACTGCAGTGCCAGCCCCGGTCCCCGGCGTGAAATCCGAAAGTGGGAGACCCTCCTCCAACCACCTCCCCAACTGCGATTCCGTGCTCTGCGAGAGAATCAAGCACTACCTCCACGGAAGCCATTGCCGCTGACCACTCTCCCCTTCGCGAGGGCACTTTAGAGTGACGTATATGACCATCGTAGACATGGACTCCGGCAAAATGTAGTCCGGAGGTCATTGAGGCGGTCTTTGCCAGCTCGAGCGCTTTGCTCACCGAGCTCGTACCCGTGCGGGTCATTCCGCAATCCCAGTCGACAAACACTCCCAGCTCCACGTTCGCAGCAATGCAGAGTGTGCTGATTGCTGGAAAATCAATGGTGCTGTCCGCGATGAAAGCCATTCGCGCATCCGGATAGGATCTGGCTAACTTGACGAGTCGATCCCGATTAGGCCCGACCACCGGGTAGGCCAGAAGGACGTCCCTGACCCCAGCTGCGAGGCACATTTCCAACTCCGCGATTGTTGAAGCCTTGAAGCGGGTGATCCCTGCTGTCATCTGGAGCCGCACTACCGCGTCCATCTTGTGGGTCTTGACGTGGGGCCGCAGTCGTTGTGCCCCTCCACACAATTTGACCATGTGGTCGATATTGGCCTGCACCTGCTCGGGCCAAACCAGCAGGGCGGGCGAAGAAACATTTTCGAGGTGACTCACCCCCCGCGCGGAGAGCGCCTTCATTCGGGATAGGTCTCCACGATCATCTCGATCTCGACGGCAATTCCTCCAGGGAGCGTGTTGGAAGGCAGAGCGCTTCGGGCCCCCACGCCGTTGTCCATTCCGAAGACGTCGGCAAACAGTTCACTGCACCCGTTGATGACCTTGGGCTGATCAAGAAAGTCGTTCGCAGAATTCACAAATCCAAGCGTTTTAACCACCCGCTTGACTCGGTCGAGGCTGCCGAGAGCACTACGAAGGGTGGAAAGCATGGCAAGTCCGGTCTGGCGGGCAGCATCATAACCATCCTGCAGGTCCATATTCTCCCCGATCCTGCCTGTCACCAGAGTGCCGTCGGGTCTCAGGGGGCCATGACCGGAGAGATAGGCAAGATGGCCATCAAAGACGATAGGCTTATAGACGCCCATCGGCTTTGGAGCGTTGGGCAATTCGAGATTCAGTTCGTTGATTTTTTCTTCAGCGCTCATTCTTGAGGGCGCAGGTTAGCAATTGAGATAAGGTGCGCGACTCGAAATTCATGAGCGGCTGGCGATCAGACACCAAAGTAACGCTCCACGATTTCCCTGTCTGGCTTGCGGCCGGTGAAGCTGATGACGACAATGAACAGCAGATTAGCCACGGAGGCCCAGATGAAGGGATGGATTTGCAGGGGGCTGAAGGCACTGAACTCTCCATTCACTTTCCACCCGATGAGATAGAGAAGCAGCATCAGGAGCCCCCCGATCATCATCCCGGCCACCGCTGCACGGGCCGTCATTCTCCGCCAGTAGAGTGCAAGAACGACCGGGACAAGAAAACACGCTCCTAAACCACCCGAGGCGAAAACAATCAGGGTCTGGAGAAATTCGGGAGGATTCAGGACAAAGATGACAGCTAAAATGCCGACACACAGGGTTGTCATGTAGCTCAGCCTTGCGAGCGTTTTTTCCGGGACCTCCCGCTTTGAATTCTGCTGGTAAATATCCCGGACCACCCCGGAGGAAACAAGGAGAAGAAAGCTGTCCACGCTCGACATAACGGCGGCAAAGGGAGCGGCTACCAGGATTCCTGCCAGCCACGGAATTCCGGCGTTGCTGGTCACGAGGTTTGCGATCTCAGGCATGATCCGGTCCGGGTCAATCTCCATGCCGGGCAGGAGAACCCGTGCACTCGTAAAGATGAAGATGAGAGGAAGGTAGATGAGGGTAAAGAACACGCCCACGAAGAGAACTGATCGCCGTAGCACTACCGTGTTCCGGAAAGCCATCTGCCGTATCATGTAACTGGGCTGGCCTGCCCCCGAAAAATTCCAGAAGGCGAAGAAGCTTAGCGCCAGCATCACCGGCAGAAAACCCTCCGGCTTGGTCCGGTGCGGCCCCGGGGCGGTCAGGTAGACGCCCGCCTGTCCAGCCCCATGCTTATACGGTTCACGCTCTATGATCCGGGCAATGACATCCCGTCTTACTTCACCGGCAAGCCGCTCTGATTCGTCAGTGGAAGTCACAATCAGGACTTCGAGCGGCGTCATCGTTTGTGAGATAATTCCGGCTTCTCTGACTCTCACGATTTCTCCTTTCTCCGAGGCAAGCCACGTTCCCTTCGGGATAGAGCTTCCCTTGCTTTGCGGGGTGCCAAGGAAGATTGCGGTTCCAAATTCAGGAGGCGTCTGCTTTTGCAGCTGGCGGGTCGCATTGTCGAGGCCGCCTACCTGAGAAAGAGTAAGGCCCAGCAGGATCAGGACTCCGACCAGCATGACAAGACCCTGCATGACGTCGGTCCAGACCACTGCCCGGAATCCTCCATAAGCCGTGTAGGCAATTACCGCGAGCGCGAAAAAACACAGGCATACCAGATAATCCCCATCCGTGCTGCCGATCCAGAACCAACCCTCAATGGTCCGCTCAACAGCCGTCACCAACGTCTGGTAGAGGGGAATGTCCCCAAACAGCGAAGCCATGATGGCGGCCCCCGCCTTGAACTGGGCGAGGATGTAGAAGAAAGTGAAGAGCACCACCAGAACCGTGGCAACATTACCAACTCTGTTATCGCAAAAGCGCTTCCGGAGGAGCTCTGGAATGGTAATTGCTCCCGCTATTCGGCCTACCTGGTTGATGCGCTTTGCAATGAGGCTGAGGGCTACCAGGGGAACGACCATATAGCCGCAGATCCACCATGCCAGTGACCAGCCATGCGTGTAGATCAGAGCTGGGAATCCCATGAAACTTCCGCCACTGGCCGCCGTGGCTGCGTAGGTCAGGGCAAAGGCCCACATCCCAAGGTTGCGCCCTCCCAGATAATATTCCCCCACGAAAGACTTCCCCTTCCGGGATTGTCCGGCCAGCCAGGCAATGATGAAAACCACTCCCATGTAACCAAGGAAGCAAATCAGGGCCGAACTCGAGCTGCCCGTTTCGGTAGCGGCCAGATAAGGGCTTCTCATGGCAGCTCAGGGCCGGAATCCGCCGAAGGGGCACTCCTGTCCGGGTCCAGGGGTGTGTCCTTCATCCCGAATATCGAGAACCAGAAGGTGAACCCGCAGGCGGCAATCCATGGCAGCACCACTCCGAAGAAGGCCCAGCGAGGCATCCCGTAGAGGGTCTCCACAGTCTTGCCAGCCTCCAGACGGCCCGCGAGGCCGCATACCAGCCCGGTCCACGAAAGAAACGCCAGCCAGGCTAATAGGATAACAACCGTCTCGCGGCTTGTCTGGCGGAAGGAAGCACCCAGTCGCCTGTTGCGGGTTTCATCTGGCATCGGCCTATTCCGGCCTTCCTCCGGTGTCGGGCTTCTCGCCTTTAATGAGTCTCACTGCCTGACGGGCAAGGCGTCGGCCGAAAAGATCGTAGCCCTCCTTCGTGTAGTGGAGATCGTTCCATTTCCGGCCATCCCGTTCCTTGTCATTGGTGTCATCCGTGTCGGCCCATGCCCCTCGTGGGTCATCGTTAGCCACCTTGACCTGCGCATCGCGCACCGCATTCCACTGGTCATGATTGAGGTGGTCACAAAGGCGGCCGATCACGAAGTTCATCGTCGGAATTCCGAGGTCTGTTCGCAGGCTCGTAATGAGGGTCCTCATGCTTTCCTCGTAAGCCGCGGCAAGCCCCGTCTTGGCATCCCGCTCACCCTGCATCCATAGAAAGGTGACGCTATTGAACTTCCCCTCGGCGATCTTCGACCTGGCCTGTTTGAGGACGATGTCATAAAATTCCGACGGGTCCCTGAACTGTTGCCCAAGCTTGTGCCTGCGGGCGATTTGGTCCCACGTTTTCACCCACTTCCGGATGGGTTGTCCTCCGCGGGCGTATTTGACGTGTTGAATATCCGCGCCGGGGAGCAGCTTCTTCAATTCCGGAAGGACGGAGGTCTTCTCATTCAGGCCCTGCATGTTGCTCTGGCCCGACAGAATGAAGAGATGGCGCTCTTCAGCCACGGCCATGCAGGAGATCAGCGCGGCCGCCACTACGACGAAGGCGTTTGGTAGGTTCATGGTTCCTTGCTAAAGGACTGCCTGCATCTTGTCAGGGGGAATCTTCCGCGTGCAGGGCCTCACGCTTGCCCTGTCTCCTTTACTTCCCTAGATCTTTGGTGCCCTCATCTCGACCCTGGCCCTAACTATCCATCCATCATGTCTCTCTGCATTCCTCTCACCACCATTGCCACACTGCTGATAACAGCATTTTCACTTCCTGCCGCTACGGCACCTGATCGTAAAATAGATCTTCTGGCCGACCCTTCCTTCCAGAACTGGATTTTTCACCTGAGTGAGAAAAACTCTGTCAGCACCAGGAGGGAGGAGGTTGCGGTCATCAACAAAGGAGTACTTCAGGTAACTGGAAAGGGATTTGGCTACTTCCGGACGAGGGAGGCCTACCGCGATTATCACCTCGTCCTTGAATACAAATGGGGGCAGAAGACCTGGTCGAAGCGTGCCGATCGCGCGCGTGATTGCGGGTTATTGCTGCACAGCCACGGCCCTGACGGTTCCTTCGGGGGTGCCTGGATCTCCTGTATTCAAGCCCAGATGCTGGAAGGTTCGATGGGGGATATCAATGTTCTCCGGGGCAAGACGAAGGAAGGCAAACTGATCCCCACCAGCCTGACCTGTGAGGTCGAGAAGACCACCGGGGGCCACCGTTGGAAAAAAGGAGGCACACCTGTCACCTTCCCTCCAACAGGAAAATCTGTGGCCAGCATCCGGTGGAAGGACCGGGATCCGGACTGGAAGGACGTGAAGGGGTTTCGCGGCCGCCAGGATGTCGATAACCCGGTGGGGGAATGGAACCGCATGGAAGTCATCTGCGACGGCACGTCCTATCGGATCCTGCTCAATGGGATTCTCGTGAACGAAGGCCGAGAGGCGAGCCCGGCGGCCGGGTTTATCGGCATCCAGAACGAGTGGGCCGAATGCTTCATCCGCCGCCTGGAGCTCTGGCCCACCGGAGGGTTTGAGCAAACCCCCGGCAAGGCGTCCACCGATTCAGATCCTGATATCCGCCCCGGCCCTTAGCGTCGCATCATTTCTCGCCACTCCCTGTCGGAAGATGTCTGTTCCGGAAACTATCGAGATCATCAACTGCCACACGGAGGGAGAAGTGGGTGATGTTATCGTGGGTGGGGTCGATCCTCCTCCGGGGAAGACCCTCTGGGAACAGCGTAACTTCCTTGAGCGTGACCGGTCACTCCGCGACTTCGTCCTCAATGAACCGAGGGGTGGGGTTTTTCGCCACGTCAATCTTCTTGTCCCGGCCCACCACCCTGAAGCCGACATGGGGTTTCTCATCATGGAGCCTGCCGACACCCCGCCAATGTCCGGGTCAAACTCCATCTGTGTTGCGACAGTCCTGCTGGAACAGGGAATTCTTCCGATGCAGGAGCCGGAGACTCAGATCGTTCTGGAGGCACCCGGGGGCTTGGTCCGGGTTCGCGCTCGTTGTCGCCAAGGCCGGGTCGAACGGGTTACCATTACCAATGTGCCTTCCTTTGCCGCTCACCTGCAGGTGCCGCTTGAAGTGCCGGGGCTGGGAACGCTCGAAGTGGATACAGCCTACGGCGGGGACAGCTTCGTGATCGCTGATTCGGAGACCCTTGGGTTCCGGCTGGAACCCGGTGAGGCGAGAGAGCTCACGGAACTGGGGATGAAAATAGTCACTGCTGCAAACGAGCAGCTAGGGTTTCATCACCCGGGTAACCCTGGGTGGCAGCATCTCTCGTTCTGTCAATTTGCCGGGCCGCTGCTCCGGGAGGGTCATATCCTGAAAGGTTCCAACGCCGTTGCGATCCGGCCTGGTAAAATCGACCGCTGCCCAACTGGGACGGGCTGCTCAGCCCGCATGGCCGTCCTCCACCGGAAGGGACTCATGACCTTGCAGGACACCTATTGCGCCCGCTCCCTGATCGGGTCGGAATTTCTTTGCACCATTGATGCGGTCTCGACCGTAGGTGATATCCCCGCCATTTTACCAACGATCTCAGGCCGGGCGTGGATCACTGGAACGACAACTCATACCCTTCAGACAGATGATCCATGGCCTGGAGGTTACAGGCTCTCGGATACATGGCCGGGTGCCTGAGGGAGGCTCCCAGGTGTTTTACTGACGGGCTGCGAGGTCCCTTAATCGGTTCCTCCGGGACGAATACGTGGCCGTTGCGGAGGCTGGCCCGGACGGCGATCTCCTCGTGGGGGGCCTCCTCGGCGGCCAGATGGAGGTCCACGGCGCTCACCGGCGTCTGGCCCAGCGCCCCGGCCTCCGCGGCCTCCCCGGTGGTCGATTACTCCATCTCCGTCACGATCTTCCCCGTAAGGCATTCCATTCTCAAAATGGACCCTCGCGCGGCGACCTGCGGCAACATGCTCACTGTAAACCTTACGCTTTTCCGTTTCAGCGAAGGAGGTGTTGGCCTCGAGAAGAGCCTTCTTGAAATCCTCTGGTTTCGCGTCAACCGGGAGTTGATCTACAACGGTTCCAGTTTGGCCGAAGGCATCTGCCCGGATAACGAAAATTCCAGTTGATCCCCGTTCTCCTTTGACGGCGCTTCGCCATTTTGAGTCGGACTTTTCATCGGCGAAGTCGGCGTGGAATTTCCCAACGATCTCCTTGTCGCTCATCAAGCCCCGCAGTCCCCTGCGAATTCCCTCCCGGTCTTCCTTGGCTGCAACCACGAAAACCAGCAGCCGTTGGTCTCCGGAGGCAACATTGAGCCCTTGGCGAAAACTGTGAAAATCCTGCACCAGTGCTCCTTCCCCGGAGCCCCTGGGCCGGAATTTTTTCGCGACCTCGTTCATCGCCTCCACCACGCCGCTTTCCCTGCGCCCCCTTCCGGGTCCCCGGTTTCCCCGTCCCTGACGTAGACCCTGAGAGGGGCTCCGCCCCGTTCCGGAAAGCCTTGTTTCCCCATCCGGGGCAAGCAGGCAGAAGGCAGTGTTTTCGAAGCGGCCGTCAAGGAAAGACCTAACCATTTTCTGATGCTCTTCACTTTCGTAGGACTCCAGGCGGACGCACACAAATGATCGGGAAGCCTCAATGAATTCTTTTTGCGAGAACAAACTGTTCTGCGTGGCGGTGTAACCTGGTCAGAATACGCCCGAGATCCCGCTGCAGGTCGCCGCCGCAGCCATGAAAAAGATGGGACGGTTTGATCGCTCTGCCTCTTCGAGGGCGGTCTCCCATGTCGTATACCAGGCCACCCCGGCTTCCCCGACAGGTTGCGGGCTCGCTCCAAGGTCGTCAGGCCGAGGGCCCTGGGCGAGGCTGAGTCCTGCCGCAAGGATGGAGATCCATAATACATGTGCTGCCTTCATGGAGGAATAAACGGTCACGAACCCTTTTAGTTGCGCAGGATTCCTATGCAATACCAACTCCGAGGGCATCTCCATGAAATGACTTCGGCAGTTTCCCCTTGAAATCAGGCCTCTCCAACGCCTGACTCCGGGAATCATGCCTTCACAGTCTCCATCCGTCTTATCGTCGCGACGCCGTTTTCTACGGGGGGTGACCGCGGCCGGCTCCCTTGGTTTTCCCGCCATCGTGAGCGCTAAATCTCCCAACGCAAAACTAGATGTCGCAGTGATTGGCTGCGGGGGGCGAGGAGGGCACAACATGCGAACGGTTGGAAATACGGAGAACATTGTGGCTCTGGTTGATGTCAACGACCGTAATCTCCGAGCCGCAGCCTCCCGCTTCCAGAAGGCAAAAACTTTTCACGATTTCCGCGAATTCTATGAGCGGCCCGGCAACTATGACGCTGTGATTGTGAGTACAACGGAGCACACCCACGCCTTCGCCACCCTTCCGGCCCTTCGGGCTGGTAAGCATGTTTATTGTGAGAAGCCACTTACGCGCGATGTCCATGAGGCCCGTCTCGTCACCGAAACTGCCCGCAAAGCGGGGGTTGCTACCCAGCAGGGAACCCAGATCCATGCCGGCGGGAACTACCGCCGGGTTGTAGAGCTCATTCAGGGCGGTGCAATTGGCAAGGTGAGTGAGGTTCACGTCTGGGTTGGGCGGGCCTGGGGCTGGCAGAGCCCCGAGGATGCCAAGAAGAACCGGGATATTGTCAATGTTCAGGCCCGCCCCGAGAAGGCTCAGCCTGTGCCCAAGGAACTCAACTGGGATCTCTGGATCGGGCCGGCACCAATGAGACCGTATCACTCTGTCTACTTCCCCGGTCCGAAGTGGTACCGATGGTGGGACTTTGGGAATGGTACTATGTCAGACCTGGGGAGTCATTGGAATGATCTACCTTTCTGGGCCCTGAATCTCGACGCCCCCAGCTCCATCGATGCAGGTGGTCCGACGCCGCATCCCGAGATCGCGCCGGCCTCGATGTGGGCTCGTTATGAATATCCGTCGAGAGGTGACCGCCCCCCCCTTAGTCTGACCTGGTATCAAGGGGTGGAAAAACCGGAAATATGGAAGCGGGGAGGAATCCCGAAATGGGGGAGCGGTGTTCTCTTTGTTGGCGATGAAGGAATGCTTCTCTCGGATTACGGCAAGCATGTCCTTCTTCCGGAAGGGAAATTCAAGGACTTCAAGCGTCCGGAGAAAACCATTCCTGAATCGATCGGGCACCATCAGGAGTGGGTTCGAGCATGCAAGACCGGCGAACCAACCACCTGCCATTTCGACTACGCGGGTCCGTTAACGGAGGCCAACCACCTCGGCAACGTTGCCTTCCGGGCGGGGCGGAAACTTGAATGGGATGCCAAGAATATGAAGTTTCCCAATGCTCCGGAGGCGGAGCGGTTCCTCAAGAGGGAATACAGGAAGGGCTGGACGCTCTGAACTGGCATCGACCCTTCTCAAAGCTGACGAAGAACATTTTTGTGAATAGCCCGGGACGGCCTGGGGTCTAAATTCCAGAAAGCAGTGATCTGCACCGGTTTTTCCGCCGCTTCCATGATTGAAAATCCTTACCGAACCGCTAAAATTCCAGCATTATGAAGTTACTTTCACGATCCCGTCCGCAGCTTTTCGCGATAGCTCTTGTCGCCAGCTCAGTGCTCTCGAGCTGCGTCACCGAGAATCCCTACACCGGCGAACAGCAAGTCTCGAAAACCGCAACGGGGGCGGGACTCGGTGCTGCCGGAGGTGCCATTCTGGGTGCGATTATCGGCAACAACGTGGGAGATGGAGACGCAGGGCGCGGTGCACTTATCGGTGCCGCCCTGGGTGGCATTGCCGGGGGCAGTATTGGCAATTACATGGACCAGCAGGAATCCATGCTGCGGCAGGAATTGCGAGCCAGCGGTGTGAGCGTCACGAGGTCAGGGAATAACATTATCCTGAACATGCCACACGACATTACGTTCAATACCGCGAGCTCTCAAATCAAGGCGAGTTTTTCGCAGACCCTGAGTTCGGTGGGAATTGTCCTCCGGAAATTTAACCAGACGACTGTTCTCGTGAACGGGCACACGGATTCCGATGGAAGCGCATTTTACAACATGGGCCTCTCCCGTGATCGCGCGAGCGCGGTTTCGAATGCTCTTGCCAGCCAGGGGGTAGACCCGGCACGGCTGGTGACTCGTGGATTCGGGGAATCCCAGCCGATTGCATCAAATGACTCTGCGGCGGGAAAGGCCCGCAATCGCCGCGTTGAGATTCACATTGCGCCCCGGAGCTGAAGAGGCCGGGAGGCATTCTTTGACGAAAGGGAACAGCCGAGGTTGTTCCCTTTCTTTTTTTAATCCAGAGCACTCCTGAAGCAGCCTCGCCTCGGGGGCCGCTGGCTTGTGGTCAAAAAGGGATGTCATCATCCGGATCTGCGGGAGGCATGTCCGAAGGATCTCCCACCCCGGACGGAGCATCTTCGTCTCCGTAGGCAGGATTCTGATCTGTGGATGGATTGCCTCCGCCGAGTTTTTCTAGTTTCCAGGCATTCAGGTTTACGTAGAAGCGCTCCTTATATTCATTTCCGCGAATATCGAATGTGACCTTGACGGGGTCATCAACCTGCATCCCATCAGTGAGGGAGGTCTTATCCTTGACGCATTCGAACTTTATCATCTGAGGGTAGTTTCCATCCTCCACCTCCACCACGAATTCGCGCTTGGTAAATCCACTGTTGAAAGTCTGAACGTCGTTCACAACCTTCAATCGGCCCTCGATCTCAAATGATTTTCCCATCTTTTAACTGAGTGTGTTCAAGCGAAGAGTTGCGCCTGAATGCCCTGTTTTCAAGTTCAAGCTTCCTGCCGTAAGACTTCGGTCCCGAAGAGGCTCCCCAATGAGGGTGCTCCCGGCTTGCCGGCGGGCACAATTCGTTCACCCTGTGGCCCCAATGAAATTCGGCTGCTTGTTCGTTATTCTCGGTATCTCTCTCGTCATCCTTGTCCCCTCCCTCTCGCTGGGTGCCAAACCGCGCGGGCCTCTCTGGACCGATCCCGCCAAGGCTGCAAAGGAGGATCCTGATTTCGTGATTCAGGGTGAGTATGCGGGAAAGGCGTCAGGAGTCCAGGTGGCGGCCCTCGGAGGGGGGAAATTTCATGTGAGTAAATTCAAGGGGGGGCTTCCCGGTGCAGGGTGGGATGGATCAGGCCCATCGGTGGAACTTGCCGACCAGCAGAGAGTTCGCGTCGCAACAAAGGGCTGCGAAAAGGTCCGCCGTGAGAGCCCGACCCTCGGGAAAAGTCCACCGGAAGGAGCTGATATCGTGGTTGGCGAGAAGGCCGGTTCCGGGCTTCTCAAGGGAAAGGTTGAGGGCGGGGTGCTGTTTCCACCAGCCCAGACCGTCCGGGAGTATGGCGACTTCTTGATGCATCTCGAGTTTCAACTTCCCTACAAGCCCAGGTCACCCCTGAGCAGTCAGGATCGTGGGAACAGCGGGGTCTACCTTCACAACAGATACGAGGTTCAGGTTCTCGACAGCTTCGGGCTCGTTTATGATCCTGCTTACGTCAAAGTGAAGATCCGTTCCGACCCGCGGCAATGGTGCGGTTGCTTCTACCGTTTTAAAACTGCTGACACACCCATGTGTCTGCCACCACTGACGTGGCAGACATACGACATTGAATTTACAGCCGCGCGATTCGGGAAAGATGGTGCCAAGACGTCGGATGCGGTCATTACCGTGTTACATAACGGAGTGAAAATCCATGATGCGGTCAAGTTGCCAAAAGGCACGGGCATCGGTGGGACCCGTCCCGAGGTTGCCGAAGGTCCGATCATCTTCCAAGGTCATGGTAACCCGGTTGCTTTCCGGAATATCTGGATCCTGAGGAAGTAGCTATGACGAGAAGTCCCAGTATCCTTACTTCCTGCCCTCACCCGTCAGGAGAGTTCTGATCTCGGAGCCCAAGGCGTCCCTTACCTGTGGCGGTTCCCGTTCTTCCGGGAGGGGAACAGAAACCGGGCAACCCAACCCGCGACTGCACTCGGCCCCGGCTCCGGCACGAAAACATATTGAGCAATACGGTCAAGCATGGGGACTTGTGGACAAAGGTGCCGACCGTCTTTTCGCTCCGGACGGCCGGAAGACCATATCTTTTCCTGTTAGAGAGAGCAAGTGATTTACGTCTCCGGTCGGGAAGAGTCATCATCAGCTCATCGAACCGGCCACAGAAATCAGAAGCCCGCGACGCGCCACCCTTCGCGATACTGGCGCCTGAGAAGACTGTTTGCCTGACTGCTATTGGTAATCGCCATCTTTTCAGCGTCCCACTTCAGTGGAGTATCAGGTGTCCGGATGGCCACTGTTCCCAGAAGGATGGCCTCTGTCATTGGACCGGTCTGCTCAAAGTAGGACTCATTCTTGGCTGTCCCGTGAATGGCATCACAGAAGTGGTGATAATGGTCTCGCGGCTCAAGTACGGGAGCCTTGACGCCCTTGAATTTCTCCGGAGGGAGCAGGGTGGGCATCGCTCCATTGGGAAGGACGATTGCTCCCTCAGTACCAATTACCATGGCAGATTCATGTGGATAAGGCTTGGTAGGAACAAGGGACTGGACCTCTTCGGGTGGGTAGAAGAGCCCATCGTACCACTCAACGGTAAGCTCCTCCTTTTCAGTCATGGTCGTGCCGGGGAAGACCCAGGTGATATGATCACTTTGCGGCCAGGTATCTCCCTGTCTAATCTTGGACTGTTTCCAGGATTCCTGCACCCGGGCACTCACGGTCTTGGGCGCGGTCAGCTCCAGGGCCTTCCAGGTGGCATCAAAGACATGGCATCCGATATCACCCGACCATCCGGTTCCGAAGTCCAGCCACGAACGCCACTTCCCGGGATGATAAATATTTTCAGCGTATGGGCGAGGGGGGGCTGTTCCGGTCCACAGGTCCCAGTTCAGGTGCCCGGGTGCCTTCTGGGGGTTTTCCGGCCGGGGACCCACGAATCGGTAGTCCTTGATGGCACCGGGACGATTGGAGCACAGAACGACTCGTTTCACTTTTCCTATCAGCCCATTCTTAATCCAGTGAACGAAGGTGCGGTCTCCATTTCCGGAGGCGGCCTGGGTTCCTAGCTGGGTCTTCACGCTGGCCTTGCGAGTCGCTTCGGTCAGAAGTCGCACTTCGGCGACATCATGACAAAGTGGTTTCTGGCAGTAGACGTGCTTTCCGCTCTCCACGGCATTGATAGCTATTGGGAAATGCATGTGGTCTGGTACGGTAATGTTTACGGAGTCGACCTTTTCCCCCTCTGTTGCCAACAACTCGCGCCAGTCTGAGTAGATCCGGGCATCTGGCACTTCCCTCGCAGCACGCGCCAGCCGATTGCTGTCCACGTCGCAAATAGCCACGACCTCGGTCTTCCCGTGAGCCCTGAACTTGTTGAAATCGTTCCATCCCATTCCCCCAACGCCGATGCAGGCATGCTGCCCCCGGCTATTGAGGTCCGCAGCCCGCGTGGCTGCGGGTGCCGCTAATGCTACTCCGGCAGCGGTCTTGATTAATTTACGGCGAGTCATCGTCATGCTCTCTCCGGTGTAGGGAAAGAGTCGCCGGATGGCAAGTTGAGACCCTGCCGTTTGCGGGACCCTTTTTTTGGTTTGGCCTTGCCCTCGCGGGGCCTTTCATCCCTTGTATTTAAAGCTCTATGAAGAAAGATTCCTCCCGCCGCCGATTCCTCTCGTCCACCACCTTGGCCGCCGCTGCCACTACCCTGCCTCAACGGCTTGCCGCCCGGGATTCCGTCGCCGGCGAGGGGCCTTCTCTCGAGGGACGAATCTTCAAGGCTGTGAAGGGAGGTAAGCAGGGAGGAGAGACCCCTCTCCAATTCTTTGAACGGCTGAAGAAACTCGGGTTTGACGGTGTTGAAAGCGGTAATGCAGGACAGGCGGCAGCCTATGCCGAAGCGACCGAAAAAACCGGGGTCATGTTTCATGGCCTCGTCTGTGGTTGGCACTGGGGCGGCAATCGCCTGAGCAATCCCGATGCTGAAGCCCGGGCCAAGGGCCTTGTCCAGATGGAAAGCGACATTCGTAACACCTATCGACTCGGGGGTTCCTCGGTTCTGCTCGTGCCCGGCAGGGTTGGTGGTCCGAACGAGACCCATGAGCAGGTCTGGGATCGCTCCATCGCCGAGGTTAAGAAAATCCTTCCGCTCGCCAGCCGACTCGGAGTGAGAGTCCTCATTGAAACGGTTTGGAATGGATTCTGCGAGTCTCCTGCCGTCTTTCGTGATTACATTGATGCCTTCGGAAGTCCATGGGTGGGCGCATACTTCGATATTGGAAACATGCAGAAGTTTGCCCCGGCGGAGGAATGGATTCGTACTCTGGGACACCGAACCGTGAAGCTGGACATCAAGGACTGGGGAAAAAAGAATGGGTTCTGTCGCCTTGGTGAAGGAGATGTCGATTGGGACAAGGTTCGCAGCGCTCTTGAGGAAGTTGGGTTTTCTGGATGGGCCACCCGCGAAGGACGGGACAAGAACATAGAGGATACCTCGGCCCTTATTGACCAGTTACTCATTGGGAAAGGCTGAGAGAATGCTTCTTTCGCCTGCGACTCTGGATCCCTCAGGGGGCACTCGTTTCAAGAGCTTCTTTTACCGCCCTTGAGACTTTCATTGCCAGCAGTGCCGATCCATCACGGGTAAAGTGGACGTTTCCGGGGCGGATTCCGACTTGTGCCATGCGATTTGCCATCAGGGCATGGAGGTCATTTACAGCCACCTGATGCTTTCGCATGATGGCGAGGGCGGCGCGGTTGTAACGAATGTCATCTCCCATCTTTCTGCCGGCCTCGCCCTCTGGCACCGGGGTGGTAGTTGCGAAAATCAGGCGCGAGCCTGTCTGTTTCATCCGGACAACCAGTTTCTCAAGATTTGCCGCGTACTCCTGCAGGGAATGCGTCACCGATCCATTCTCCTTGTCTCTGTTGCCCTGGTTCTTCGAGTCCGGATGCCGGTAGCACAGATCATGCAGTCCCCAGTTGAAGTGAATCACATCCCACTTTGAGGAGCCCAGCCATGCTTCGATATTTTGCAGCCCCTTACTCGTTGGACCACCGTTGGCAGGGATTCGATGCACATTGGCAACCCCCTGCAAAGCTTTGCGGGTCGGCAGGGTATACCCGATCGAAATCGAATCCCCTATGAGCAGGATCCGCGGGAGACCCGGAACGTCCGTTATGGGAGAGAGCGGATGGTTTTCTCCCTTGGCGCTGCAAGGAGTTATCAGGTGAGTGAACAGGCAGAGGGTGAGGGCGAGGCGCATGATGAAGAAGGTGAGCACCATGAGGCCTCATTCAAAGGAGCATTGACCCCTCCGATCGATTATTTGAAAGAATTTTAGCGTCAAGAGGTATCCGGGAGGCTAAGAAGCGCAACGCTACTATGAGAATTATCTACATCCTACTTATCACGGGCCCTCTGTTTGCCAGCCAGCTTTGGGCTGAGGAGAAGGGAAAATTAGTCAGCAGAGCTGTCGCCAAGGAAAACGGTGAAAAGGCGAAGCCCGCGAAGGAGAAGGCATCCAAGGAGAAGGCTGCCAAGGCGAGGGCTGCCAAGCGGAAGGTTGCTAAGGAGAAAGCTGCCAAGGAGAGAGCCGCCAAGGAGAGAGCCGCCAAGCGGAAGGTTGTCGAGGAGAAGGCCGCCAGAGAGAAGGCCGCCAGAGAGAAGGCCGCAAAGAGATCTTTAAAAGGAAAGGCAGCCAAGCAGAAGGCCGCGAAGGCGAAAGCCGCAAAGAAGGCTGCGAAGGATAAGGCTGCGAAGGAGAAAGCTGCGAAGGAGAAAGCAGCGAAGGCGAAGGCTGCGAAGGAGAAGCCCCCCAAGAA
>PBNG01000102.1 GCA_002723015.1 Roseibacillus sp.
GACCTTCAGTTTTACGGGCAATGGTATCGTGGTAGATGATGATCAGGACGTTGACTTCAGCAGGGGTCGGATTTCCTCGGTGGATCTGAGCATCACGGTCCTGACCGATGCTGGTATTGCCCAATTGAGGAGAGGAAACAATTTTACCGGGCCTGCTCTGGAAAAGTTCCTTTCCAAGAACTCTTACCAGTATTCCAAGACCATTCTGCTGCCACAGCCGTAGCTGCTTTCGTCAGCACCTTTCTTTACGGGTACCCGGATACCGGGGGTGGTGCTGGATGCTCCCGAGGACACCGAACTGTTCCTGAGTTTGAGGAAAACGTGCCGGGTTGGCGACTTTCCCTCTTGAGGTCGAGCCTGATTTGCTCACACCCTGCTCCTTAACATGGGATTCAACGCTCTTACCTATCTTGCCCAGGCCAGTGGAGAAGCATCTCACGAGACTCTTCGACTCGTTTCGGTGCTCGTTCTTTCGATAGTTCTCATTCTCGTCCTGATTCTCGCCTTCAGGATCCAGGCGTTCGTCAGCTTGTTGCTGGCGGCCATTTTCGTGGGCATTGCCTCTGGAACGATGGAGCTCATTGAGGTCGGGGATACCATCAAGGATGGCATGGGAGGAGCCTTGGGCTTTATCGCTACGATCATCGGATTGGGGGCGATTTTTGGGCAGATGATCGAGCACTCCGGGGGAGCCCAGAGTCTTGCCAACGGAATGCTGAAGACTTTTGGGGAGCGCCGTGCCAATTGGGCCATGTTGCTAACCGGATTCCTCATCTCTATTCCAGTCTTTCTGGATGTAGGGGTGGTGATTCTCGCCCCTATCATTTACGCGCTGGCTCGGAGGAGCGGTAAGTCGGTCCTTGTCTTTGCTCTGCCATTACTGGCGGGGATGGCTGTGACTCACGCCTTTGTTCCTCCGACCCCAGGACCTACGTTTGTGGCATTTGCACTCCAGGTTCCACTCGGATATGCGATTCTCTGGGGGATCGTGGTGGGACTTCCTACGGCCTTAATCACGATTCCCTTGTGCCGTCTTCTGGGAGAGAAGTTTCATATTCAGCCACCCCCGATGGCTGATGAGCCGGAAGACGAACCGGTCCAGACCATTGGCCTTCCCTCCGTATTCACAATCCTCGCTGTCCTTGGAGGGCCAGTCCTCATCATTGTCATTGCGTCCTTTGTCGAAGGATCCATCGCGGCACGGGTTCCGGATTTTCTGACAACAGAAGAGGGAAGGGCCTTAACCGATGGTATGGGAAAAAAGAGCTCCTTTGACACGGCTCTCGGCGAACTGAAGGGACAGTCTTCGTTTCCCGCCCAGTTAGTTCTTTTCTTAGGGCATCCTATAATCGCGCTCCTGATCGGGACCTGCATCGCGATCTATGTCCTGGCTATGCGCCGTGGCGTAAGAGGGAATGCTCTCATGGAAGTGGCTACCAAGGCCCTCGGACCTGCGGGGATCATCATTCTGGTGACAGGGGCAGGAGGAGTATACAAGCAGATGCTGATCACAACCAAGGTTGGCGACGCCCTCGCGGATATTTTACAGAGATCGGGTTTCGGCCCCCTGATCCTCGCGTGGATACTGACGACAATCATCCGGATTGCACAGGGCTCTGCTACGGTGGCGATGGTGACGGGCGCAGCCCTGATCAGCCCTTTTCTGGCAGCCGGGGACTATTCGACCTCGCAGCTTGCGCTGGTAACCATAGCCATTGCGGCCGGTGCGACCGGATTCGGCCATGTTAATGATAGTGGCTTCTGGATCGTGAATCGGTATTTCCACATGACCGAGCGCGAGACACTCCTCACGTGGACTACCCTGCTAACGGTAATCTCCCTCGTGGGACTGGGGATCGCATCCCTACTGTGGATGGTGGTGTGAGAACATTCCAGTTCTCCGGCTTTCATTATCCGAACAGGTTGGTGAGCGGTGCGCCCTCCCGTGCCCCCAGCTTGAAGGGCCGTCGATTCGGAGACATGAGGGTCAGGTCATGTGGAACGCCCATTGCAAAACCAATAGTGGCGTTGAAGTCTGGACCGCTGACCGGATTCTGGATGACATTTTCACCTGTCTTGTCAGTTTTTCCGTAGACTTGGCCGCCTTTAATACCTCCGCCTGCGAGGAGATAGGAAAAGGCCTTGGGGAAGTGGTTCCGTCCTGAGCGAGCCTGCACAATCTTGGGCGTTCGACCGAATTCGGTGGCTACAACCACAAGCGTGCTCTCCAGCAGACCTTTTCCTTCAAGATCCTTGAGCAGGGCAGATAACGCCTGGTCGAGAACGGGAAGTTTCTGTTCGCACTGATCGAAATTGTCATTGTGCCAGTCAAAGCCGCCGAACTCAACATCGACAAAGCGCACCCCTCTTTCGACGAGTCGCCTGGCTAGCAGGACGCCCTTGGCAAAGTTATGATCACCGTAGGCCGAGTGGACCTTGGAAGTCTCCTTTTTAAGATCGAAGGCTTCGAGATCCTTGCTTTCCATCAGCTTGACTGCTTCCTCAAATACTTGGTTGTAGGCTCGAACGTTTTTCTGACCCTTGTGAAACTGCGCGTCGAACTGCTTATCGAGGAGTTGCCGCAGGGCTAGTTGTTTATTGAACTGGGTCTCGCTTACCTGCCGAAGACGGCGGACATTTTGCAGTCCAGAGGTAGCATCCCCGACAGGAAGAGGGGCATACTGAGGCTCAAAAAAACCGGCTGCCGGGTGGCCGTTTCCGGATCCGACAGTGACGAAGGAAGGCAGGCTCTCGTTGGCTCGTTGTTTCAACCTCGTTATCCATGCCCCGTTAGACGGGTGAACGAGCGAAGCTCGCTGCGTATAACTGGTACGCATGAAGTATTTTCCCGGACCGTGGGCTCCCTGTGTGGAGGTCATGGAATTCACGAGAGCGATCTTGTCCGCCTGGCCGGCAAGGTTGGACATGTAGTGTCCCAGTCTGAGGCCATCTGCCTTCGTTTTGATCGTTTCTGTTGGTCCCCGGAATTCATCCGGAGCGTCAGGCTTGGGGTCGAAGGTGTCGAGGTGAGTCATGCCACCGGACATGAACAGGTAGATCACACTTTTGGCCCTGCCTCCTCCGCTAGCGACGGTGGCGGGATCAGCCGCAAGAGCGGACGGGGAAAACAGCTCGGCCGCACTTCCTGCGATAGTGACTCCCAGGCAACTCCGGGCGGCAGTTGCCATGAAGGACCTCCTGGTCACCTCGTGGAGTTTGTTGAAATCAGGCATGATGGGTATCGGGAAAACAGGAAATTCCGGCCGGAAGGCTTATTGCACGAACAGGTAACGCTTTGAGGTCAGCATCGCACGGGCGAGCATGAAGATATCTTCCCTGTCCTCGGCGAGGGGCAGGAGTTCCTTTTTCTCCGCTGCAGAGGGGCGGCTGGAATAAAAGGCGAGGAAGAGGTAGTCCAGGCGCTGTTCGGGATTGGTGATCTCAGCGAGCGCCTCAAAGACTTTTGAGCGTCGACTTTCAGTGCTGGCTGCAACCTGACCGTTCAGCAGTGTCAGAGCCTGTGGTATTGTCGCATCAGTATGGGCCGCCTCCGGACTATTACGGTCGGAGCCACCGAACTGGCGGACCATGGATCCGGCACGGAAAGGGCTGGGATGTTCAGAAGCTCGCATGTTGATTTCGGCTCGACTGCCTCTGGAGCTGCGATTTGTCACCGCGCTCATCCCAACCATGCCTTCCTGCATTTTTCTACCGTTCTTCCGGAGCTGCCTTTGCTGTCGCTTGAGGCGCTGCTCTTCCCGGGTATTTCCCGCTGCTTTGGCCTTATTGATGGCAATCTGGATCTCGCGGTTCTTTCTCTGGTAAACCCGCCGCTGGTCATCCATTTCCTTGGCGTCCCTGCTGGATTCAATAAGCTTACTAGCAGAGAGGTTCAGGAGGGCGTCAACGTCACTCTGGTAAGTCTTCCATTTGTATTCGAGGCCCGTATTTATGTTGTCGTCAGTATTACCGAAGGAAAGGACGGTAAAGGAATCGTAGAGTTCCTCGGCAGACATTCTCCTGAGCTGGGGACCCACAAAGTGATAATCGGTTCCGGGGGTCGATTCGACCGGCGATACCTGGCGCTGGAAGAGTTTCGTGTGATAAAGAATGCGCTCAAAGTCCCGGGTACGATAGCCCACACCCTTCATAACCTTCTCGATGTAGGTGAGAACTTCCGGGTGGGAACCCTTCAGCTTTTCATTCCAGTCATCAACCGGGTCCACCAGTCCATGCCCGAAGGTCCGGCGCCAGAGCCTGTTCGCAATGACCTTGGCAAAATAGGGGTTATCCCCGCCGGTCACCCAGTCCGCAAAGACTTTTCTCCGGTCCTCAGGATTCACGTCGGAAGCCTGTGCACCAAAAAGGGTGGCCGGCTTGACAGCTTCACCTGGCTCGCCGTCCTTATACTGGTAATCGTCCGGGAGCTTGAGCTGCTGACTCTTGGATTCCGCGATTTCATTCCGGTTGAAATAGCGCAGGAGATAGCGCATCTCGCCGTTGATTCGCCTCAGTAGGCTGCCTCGGGCTTTTGCCCGCGTAGCTTTCTTCTTCGATTTGAGAGCCCGGTTCATGCCGGGATGATTATTCCTTGAGTGCTCGGCCACCTTGTTAACCAGCTGACGGGCCTCATCGCTTCGATACGCGATGCCGCCGCTGAAGGCCGCCATCTCATAGTATTCCATCTGGGTCCACGAGTCGAAGGGATGATCATGGCACTGAGCGCAGCCGATTTGATGACCGAGAAAAACCTGCACCGTGTTGCTGACGTTATCGAGAAGCATGCCGCGGTCGCGGAGGTAATATCCCACGGCAGGATTCTTAGAAGCATGCCCCTCCGCTGAGAGCATTTCGTGAACGATTTTGTTCCACGGTTTGTCGGAAGCCAGTGAGTTTCGGAGCCAGACGTGCCACCCAAGTCCATATTGTTCCTCACCTGTCTGCAGGCGGAGGAGGTCAGCAAAATAATTGAAGGCCGAACTATCGTAGCCGGGCGACGAGACGAGATGCTCGATGAGGCGAGTTCGCTTGTCGGGCGTCTTATCGTCAAGAAACCGGGATGCTTCCATCGCGGTCGGGATGCGGCCGACAATATTGAGATAACTGCGTCGAACGAAGGTGTCTTCGGCAACGATGGGAAGTGGTTGTAATTTCCTCGTCCGGAGATCTGCCTCGAGCAGTTGATCGATTTTCGCCGCGGCCTGAAGAACCTCGCTTAGTGAAAGAGGCTTGGAGGGGGCGGCCTCCGAAAGGATACCGGGGCCTACCAGTGCAAGAGCGGCCCAGAGGATTCGCTTCAGGTGAGAGGAGCACATTGGTCTGAGGGGGAAGCGTCGGGCTTATCTGGTCGGCGTCAACTTTGGATCAAACCCTCTGAAGTAAACGGAGTTGTGCCCGACGATATTTCAAATCGAAAACTACCCGAAATGGGCTAGTAGCGGAAGTCACATCCTTCGGTCAGATTGTATTATTTTCGGCTAAACCCTTTTTTTTATATCTTTCGGGGTTTGGCCGTGGTCAGGATTTCTGGGCTGGAGGTAGTTCTACAGCCGTGGTAAGTGTTCTTTTGAACATCATTAGGGGCGACATGATAACGAAATTGCATAGTGCGGGCCTGAGGGGTGTAGAGGCGGTCGAGGTTGAAGTGGAGGTAAGCTCTCCGGGACGGGGCATACCGCGGATGACCATCGTAGGACTCCCGGATGCTGCCGTAAGGGAATCCGCAGAACGGGTCACCTCTGCGGTTTGCGCCTCTGCGTTGCCAAAGGATGATGGGGCGATCACGGTGAATCTTGCGCCGGCTGACTTGAAGAAAGAGGGGCCCTCGTTTGACTTGCCGATCGCGCTCGCGGTAGTGGCCTGTGCGGAGGGGGTCACTCTGAGCCGTGCTGAGGATTGTCAGATTATCGGGGAGCTTGCCCTTGATGGTTCAGTTCGTCCCGTAAAAGGAATTCTCTCGGCTGCGATCGAGGCAAAGAGCCGAGGAAGGAAGAGGCTTCTGGTGCCCTCTGAAAACGCATCCGAGGCAGCCGCGGTGACCGGGATAGAGGTCTTCGGAGTGAGTGGCCTGCGTCAGGCGTGGGATTTTCTCCGTGGGGAGAAGATGCTGGAACCTGCTGTTACGGGGTCCTTACTGCATGCCGGGAAAGATTCCTATTCGGTCGATCTTGCAGAAGTGCAGGGTCAGAAGCATGTTAAGCGGGCTCTGGAAATTGCAGCCGCGGGATCGCACAACCTGCTAATGGTAGGTCCGCCAGGAACAGGGAAATCGATGCTGGCAAAGCGAATTCCCACGATCCTGCCGGGGATGACTGAGACAGAGTCGATTGAGGTAACCCGGGTGCATTCCATAGCGGGACAACTCGTTCCCGGGGCAGGCCTTCTCCGAAGCCGGCCTTTCCGCAGCCCCCACCATACGATCTCGAACGCGGGATTACTTGGTGGAGGAAGTAACCCGGGCCCGGGGGAGATTTCGCTGGCCCATAATGGGGTTCTGTTCCTGGATGAGCTGCCAGAGTTTCGCCGACAGACATTGGAGGTTCTGCGCCAGCCATTGGAGGATGGAGCGGTGACGATTTCCCGGGCAGCGGGAACCCTGACCTTTCCCAGCAAGGTGCTGCTCGTTGGTTCTTTGAATCCATGTCCCTGTGGATATTTTGGTGACCCTTCTCGGAGTTGCTCGTGTTCGCTCCGGCAGGTGGAGCAATACCGGCACAAGATATCCGGCCCCTTGCTTGATCGCATGGACCTTCATGTCGAAGTTCCTCTGGTGGATTTCAAGCAACTCTCGTCAAGGGTGCCGGCAGAAAAGTCCTCCAAGGTGCGCCAGCGGGTAAGAGAGTGTCGGGAGCAACAGCGGAACCGGTTCAGTGAGTCACCCGGAACGCGGGTCAATTCAGAGATGAGCCCAGAAGAGGTTCGTTGTTTCTGTGAGATGGATCCGGCGTCAAGCCATCTCATGGAACAGGCGATGACTCGCCTGGGCCTCTCGGCCCGGGCCTACGACAGAATTCTGAAAGTCGCTCGCACGGTTGCTGATCTAGAGGGTTCAGAGCGTCTCTTGTCCGAACATCTTCTGGAAGCCATTCAATTTCGCTCCCTTGATCGCAAGCTGATGGGATAGTCCGTATGCTTGCCCAATTTTGGCAGGGAGCCGAGTGGTCAGGCCGTCCCGGATCTCATTCAGGGCTACCTCGCAGGGTGAACTCAGCGTCCGACTCCTTCATGAAGAGCGTTCTCAGCCGTCTATTTGCATCACTACCGGTACTCCCTTTCTTCGGAGGCACCGGAGGCGCGTTCTCTTCCAGCGGGTGCGGGGCAAGGGTTCATGCGGCAGCTTTCATCTGCTGAGCCAGATATTGCTCCAGACCGACCATGCCGATGAGGTCGAATTGTGACTCAGCCCAGTCGATACTTTCCTCTGATTCCACAACCATGCGTTCCATGAGGTCACGGCTTCCTGCGTCGTGCTTGTCGATCGCAAGGGATACAGCCTCATTGTAGGTGGCAACACCCTTCTTCTCCAGCTCGTAGCTGTTCTCGATATGTTCGCGTGGAGTCGACCCTACTTTGATATCGTGGTAGCGCGCGATTTCCGGGGTCCCGCCGAGGAAGAGGACCCGATCAATAACTTCCTCGGCATGTTTCATTTCTTCAATCGACTCATCGTAGAAGTGTTTCGCCAGGGACTCGAGTCCCCAGTCCTTGCACATCTTGGAACTGATGAAGTAGAGGTTGATGGCTGTTAGTTCGATCGTGAGTCCTGCGTTAAGCGCTTCGATTACCTGTTCGTCTCCTTGCATGTTTCTGATGGATTATGCGCGAACGATAAGCCGTGCCCAAACAACTCCAAGAGATAATTCGGGAGTTCTCTTATTGTTAATGAGACCATGTCTCAAGTGCTCTACTGAAGGAGCGTGACGGTCGGATGCAGGTCCACTTTTCACCACGCTGCCTGCGCTGCCTTGACCTGCTCGGCATTCAACCCGAAGGCCCTCAGCACGCCGACAGCCATCATCTTGTTGCCGTCGGGATTCATGTGCACGCCATCTGAAGTGAGAAGTTTGCCGTTCTTCTTGTCGCTGCTTGTCTCAATGATGGACTGCATGTCGGTGTTCAAGTCAGCGAGAAGACATTTCTTTTCTTTTGCGAGTTCTCTGAGGAAACCATTGTAGGTCGCAAGCTTCTTGTTGTTTGGGTTATCCTTGTCTTCTCCGATCATTGTGGAAGTGAGGATCACCACCTTCACGCCGGCGTCCTGGCACTGGTCCACAATCTTGGTTATGTTGACCTTGTAGTCAGTGAGGCTGACTCCGCGTTTTCCGTGCCAGACGTCATTGACTCCACAACTGAGGGTCATCCAGTCGGGCTTCTTGCTCAGGACGTCCCTTTCAAGCCGGGCAAGCATCTGATTGGACTTATGGCCACTGATGCCTGCCGGAATGGCTGAGGTGCTTACTCCGGCGGACTCAAGACCCTGAATGGCTAGTCGGACATAGCCATTGGGACGAGCTCCCGCCTGAGTGATTGAATCTCCAAGGAAAGCGATTTTCTCACCCTCTTTAACGGCAATCTCCGCCATTGCGGTCGTGGTGATAGTCAGGACAGCAAAGGTGGTCAATACGATCCGGGAAGTAGCTGCAAAGGTTAACTTATGACTTACGTTCATTCTACGGTTAGTGGATGGGTTCGAATCAGCGGGTTTGTGGGCCGGGAGATGTGTCGATATCAGGAGGTTGGAGTCAATGCGAATCGCCGTGGTCAGGTTCTTGATTGACTGGAGGTGGGCCGGAAATCAGGAATAGCAGCATGCTGGACCGATTTTGTCGCTGCCAATTGTCTGTTCTCCTGGCCTCAGCCGTTCTCACAGGTGGGTTCGCTCTTGCGGATGAGCGCTCCACAAACTGGGCCCAGTTCCGTGGTCCCGGAGCGAGAGGGGTTGCGGTCAATCCCGGTCTGCCGGAGACATGGTCTGCGACTGAGAACGTAGAATGGAAACGTGATCTCCCGGGCCGTGGGTGGTCGTGTCCGGTAGTTTGGGGCAAGCGCGTTTTTGTGACCACCGTGGTGAACGAGGGCGTCTCAGAAAAACCCAAGAAGGGGCTCTATTTTGGTGGAGAACGGCCCAAGTTTCCGGAAACTGTTCATCGTTGGAAGGTTTATTGTCTCGATCTGCAAAGCGGGCGAGTGCTCTGGGAGCGGGAGGTCCACCGCGGCAGGCCGCAGTCAGCAATTCACGTCAAGAACAGCTACGCTTCGGAGACGCCGGTGACGGACGGGAAGCGGGTCTACTGTTACTTTGGGAACCTAGGGGTCTTTGTCTTCGACATGCTTGGTAACCCGGAATGGTCAAAAAGATTTACTCCAAGAAAGACGCGTTACAGCTGGGGCACGGCTGCCTCTCCAGTGCTTCACGGGGGACGACTTTATATCGTGAACGATAATGAAGTGAATTCATGGTTGCTGGCGCTGGATGCCGAGACCGGGAAGGAGGCATGGAAGGTGACACGGAATGAAAAGAGCAATTGGTCTGCTCCGCATGTCTGGGAGAACAACAAGCGTACTGAAATCGTGGTCGCAGGGAGTGGTCGCACGGTTTCCTATGATCTCGGGGGTAGGGAGCTCTGGTGGTGGCACCGCGGTATGTCGAGCATCACAATAGCCACACCCTATTCATCGGCAGATTTTCTCTATATCAGTTCAGGATATGTGGGGGACAAGAAGAAGCCGATCTACGCTATCAGGCCCGGGGCGGAGGGAGACATTTCAATCACGCCTTTTAAGAAGAGCGACAATGAGCATGTCGCGTGGTGCAACTGGGAGGCTGCTCCTTACAATCCATCGACGCTGCTCTACCAGGGGCAGCTGTATTCGCTTCTCGACCGCGGATGGTTACGCGCCCTGGACCCAGCCAGCGGTGACTTTATCTACGAGCGTAAACGCCTCCCTCCCGGGGCCGGTTACACGGTTTCGCCCTGGGCTTACAACGGCAGGATTTTCTGCCTGAATGAGGATGGGGAGACCCGGGTTGTAGAGGCCGGGAAGGAATTTAAGTATCTCCATACCAACAAGCTCGCGGACGACGACATGGCGATGGCCAGCCCGGCGATAGCCGGAGATCGGCTTCTCATCAGAACTGCCGCTCGAATCTATTGTATCAGAAAACAAGACCGGGGACTGCGTCCTCGTTAGTTCCGGCGCTTGAGGTGTCTTATGGGCGTTGATGCAGGGCTTGCGATCCGTCCGCTGCTCAGCTCTACGATAGTAACCTGCACGGGAGACCCTATTGCGTCGAGACGCAGCTCGTAGGTCTCATTGGCCTTGGAGTCGAATCCAAATGGGGCAGCGCCACGGATCGTACGTCTTCCTCGCTTGAGAGTGAAAATGACGGTGCCAGCGGGAACGCGATACCTTCGGGGGGCCAGAATCTCGTAAGGTGTTTCAAAGCGCAGGATCCACCCGTTGTGGTGGTTCTCTTCGGGACCGATAAGCCGGCGTCCGGTGAAGGGTTCCTCCGCCGGCATGACCAAAAGCGCAAATCCCGCCTCTCTGGTGATCCGGTTAGAGGAGTGTGGTTTATTTGCACAACTGGAACACATCGCGATGAGGCCGAGGGCCCCCGCGGCGGAAACTGAAGAAAGGATGCGCACGGTGTGGACAGGTATCAATGGGTCAGCACACATGATTTGAAAAGTAAGGTTTGCTATTTCTGCGAGAAGCAACTCGAAAAGGGTATATTTTGTCCGTGTATCACAGAGAGGGTTGGATGGACTGCCCTCGGTTTGCTACAATCCAGAGACGGAGTGCCTTGTCTCCAGCTGCGCTGCAGGAGGAAGGGCCCCGAAACTCACATCCTTAATTCCCCCATTTTTTCATGAGACGGATCCCCACCCCGGTTTGTCGTTGTGTGCTTACGGCGGCTGTCCTGCTTAGTGGCGAGGCAGCAGCTGACAGCATTGGTATCAATTTTAATAGCAACCGTGATGCTGCTGTTGCGGAGATTGGGCCATCCGAGTCTGCGGGTCTTCCTGCCATCGCCCAGGTGAACTGGAACAATACTAATGGAGGATCGTCAGCTACGGACGGAGCCAGCGGTGACACGGGGAATATTCTGAGTCCGTCCGCAGGATTGTTGGTTGATGACAGCGGTAATCCAGTGGCAGTCACCGTGAGTTGGTCTTCTAACGGAACGTGGAACACCAATAACGGTAGCTCCAATGGAAACGCCAAGCTGATGAACGGGTATATCGATGCGATCAATGCCGGAGGCCTTGCGCGCGTTGACTTGGCGGGTATTCCCTATGCTCAATACGATGTCTACGTGTATTTCGGGAGTGATGGTAACGGCAGAACGGGGTCCGTTTTCAGTCCAACTGCCGGGCAGGAATTTTTCTTCACAACGTTTTCAAATCGAGGAGGTTTCGATGGTGGGAATTACCTGCTTACTGAGGCGACTGCCGGGAATCCCGAAGCGAATTACTGTGTGTTTCGTGACCAGACTTCGGGAACTTTCGCTGTGCAGTTGAATCGTGGTTCCAGCAACTCAGGATTTCATGGAATTCAAATCGTGGGAACTTCGGTGCCAGGTGCACCAGCGGTAGTCACCAATCCGGCCACTCTGGTCTCCTCTGAGTCTGCCCGTCTTAATGGTGCGGTCACCGACGTGGGGTCCGCAGCGCCGGCGGTGACTGTGTATTATGGAGATAACGATGGCCTGACTGACGCCGGGGACTGGGATTCCTCGGTTAATATACCGGGCAGACAAACAGGCGCCTTTTATGCCGATGTCGCCGGTCTTCTCCCCGGGCAAACCTATTATTACCGGTCTTATGCGTCGAATGCATCCGGGTCCGGCTGGTCAGCGGTCAGCGAGAGCTTCCAGACAGGAGTGAGCCCTCCTGCTATCGTGAACCTGCCTCCAAGTGAAATCATGACTGGCAGCGCCCGTGTTGGTGCCGAGGTAACGGCCACCGGTGGCGGGATTCCCGTGGTGACCCTTTTTTACGGTGTGAGCGATGGAGGCAGCTCCGAGGCGAACTGGAGCAACTCTGTTCAACTTGGAGCCCAGGAAGGATCAGCTCGGACGGTGCTGACCGGATTGCAGGCTGGAGTGACCTACTTTTACCGGGCGAGGGCAACGAACGAGGGGGGCGCCAGCTGGGCGCCTGTCAGCGAGAGCCTGATTACCGAGCGGCCCGCTTCCCCGGTTGTCGTCAATCGTAACGCGGACAGTGTGCGGGGTGCTTCGGCAAATTTACGGGGCGAGGTGACAGATACTGGATTCGACGCACCTGTAATTACTTTTTACTACGGTAGTAGCGATGGTGGATCCGATCCGGAAGGCTGGGAGCAGTCCGTGAGCATCGGGGAGAGAACAGGGCGATTTTCCCTTTTTGTCTCAGATCTCGAACCGCTCACCACTTACTATTTTCGGTGTAGCGCAAGCAACGTGGCCGGTTCGGCATGGGCCTCATCCAGTGAATCGTTTACCACGACAGACCTGCTCAGCAGCTCCCTGGTGATCAATGAAATTCATTATGATCACGAACCCAAAACGGAGCGGGGAGAATTCCTCGAGATTTTCAACCCGGGGGACTCACCCGTGCTTCTCACGGGGTGGCAGCTGAATGGCGCAATTGATTTTAATTTCCCTGAGGGAACCTCCATAGAGGCTAATGGCTTTCTCGTCGTTGCCGAGGACCCGGCTGCAATGCGATCGATATTCGGTTTCGATAATGCTCTGGGTCCGTATTCGGGAAGGCTGAGTAACGATGGGGAACGCATTGAGCTTGAGGATGAGAATGGATCACTGGTGGATGAGGTGTCCTATGGAATCGGTTTTCCCTGGCCGACGGCTTCCCGGGGAGGAGGTTCCTCGATGGAATTGATCAATGAGGATCTCGATAACCAGCTCGGTAGCTCGTGGCGTTCTTCGGGAAGTGTGATAGCCGGAGGTCCTCAGGTCACGTATGTCCCTGCAGGGGAGCCGTGGCGTTATCGCAGGGGAACTAGCGAGGCCTCCAATCCCCCGGACGCATGGCGGATGCAGGATTTTGTCGAGGATGCGACTTGGACGACCGGACGGGCAGGATTTGGTTACGGCGATGGTGACGACGCTACTGTCCTCAACGACATGCAAGGCAGCTATTCCAGTGTCTTTCTGCGGAAGGATTTCAACGTCACGGGAGAGATTCCGAGGCAACTCTCCATACGTGTCTATCATGATGACGGGGCGATCGTCTGGATTAATGGTGACGAGGTGGCGAGGGTGAGTGTGGACCAGGGAGATTTGACCTACCGCGGGATCCGGGCATCAGACCCTCAGGGGGGATCCGACGGTAGCGCGGTAAACAACCACGAGGCGGCTTGGACCGAAGTTCTTTACCTCGGTGCCCGGAACACCCTCAGGACGGGGACAAACACGGTGACGGTCCACGGGTTCAACGGGAGCCTTTCCAGTAGCGACTTCTCACTCGATTGCGAGCTGAGAACTCCTCCGCCCGGCAATCCGGCAATCGGCGTTCCAACCCCCGGGGGGGCCAATACGGTCTATGCGTCCAACGCTCCTCCCAACATTCGGCAGGTTGATCATTCGCCCTTACAGCCTGCGGGGGGGGAGGAAGTGCTGGTCACTGCAAAGGTTTCAGATCCGGATGGTGTGCGAAGGGTCATCCTGACCTACCAGCTGGTTGAACCGGGGGCCTATGTGCATAAGGAGGATTCCGCATACGAGGATGGGTGGACCACTCTCGAAATGGTAGATGATGGCACCGGTGGCGACATGGCCTCCGGCGATTCCATCTTCTCGGTTGCCATTCCCCCTGCCGTGCAGGTTCATCGTCGCCTTGTGCGCTACCGGATCACGGTTGAGGATGAACTCGGGATTTCCCAGCGCACTCCTTTCGAGGACGATGAATCTCCCAATTTTGCCTATTTCTGTTACGATGGAGTCCCTGACTGGTCAGGATCCAAGAGGCCGGGTGTCCTGCGCAATGAGAACTACCCTTCAGAAGCTCTCGAAAGTATTGCGGTGTATCATCTGATTACCAAGGAATCGGATGTGATCCAGTGCCAGTGGACTGGCCCGACGGACGGGCAATATCGTTATCTTGGAACATGGGTGTATGAAGGAAAGGTCTACGATCACATGCGTTATCGCATCCGGGGTCGTGCCTCTACCCGGCAGGTAGGAAAGAACAAGTGGAAGTTTAATTTCAACAGGGCCCGCCCCTTTGAGGCGCGGGATAACTATGGACGTAAATACGACGTCAGCTGGGATAAGATCAATGGACTGCCTGCAACTAACCCGTGGTGGAGGAACAATGCTTCCACCGATGGGACGGTTTTCTGTGAATCCCTCGGTTTTCGATTGTATCAGCTGGCAGGAGACCTCGCCAGCAATACCCAGTTCTATCACTTTCGCATCATCGATCAGGAGGAAGAGGCCCCTTCTGATCAGTATGATGGAGATTTCTGGGGCCTTTACACAGCAATCGAGCAACCGGATATGAAGTTTCTCGAGGCCCGCAACATGCCCGAGGGAAATCTCTACAATGCCCATGGTGGATCCGGGTCAACAAAGAGGGCACAGGCTTCCTCCCTGCCGGCTGATAAGTCCGACCTCTTTGCCTTCCAGAGTTTGCACAGTAGTGGAACCTCCCGGGCACAGTGGGAGGATACGCTGGAATTTGATGACTACTTCGCATTCAACGCAATCAACCTTGCGATCAACAACTCCGATATGCGTCCGCAGGAAAATATTAACTATTACCACAATTCGGAAACCGGAAAATGGCATATTATCCCATGGGACATTGATCTCACCTTTGAGGATGCTCCTCACCTTGGGCGTGGGGACACCTCGGACTGGGAAAGGATTTACCATTGCCTGCAGTATCCCGATATCAACCAAGCCTATCAGAACCGAGTCCGTGAAATTCTTGACCTTCTTCTCGACAATGATCAATCGAGCCACGCCGTAGATGAGTTCGCAGGATTCCTGACCCAAGGTGGCCGAAATAATATTGTGGAAGCTGGGCAGGCAGTCTGGGATCACCATCCCCGGAAGAGCAAAAAGGGGATATGGTACGCAAACTTCAATTCCTCCCTGCTCACCAGTCGGACCTTCGCTGGGTTGACTGAATATACGAGGGATTTTCTAACCGTGGGAGGCTACGGAAGGAATAATCTAGCTGGCAAGTCTGCGGACAGCGCGATTCCGAACAAGCCGGTGATTACGTATGTGGGTCCGCCCGGATTTCGTTCTGACGGACTCGTGTTCCGTTCGTCTTCCTTCAGCGATCCACAGGGTCGCGGGACTTTTGGATCAATGGAGTGGCGGCTTGGAGAGATCCTAAATCCTGATTCTCCCAATTATACCGAGGGTGATCGATATGTTTATGAGCTAGAGACCTTCTATCAGAGCCCGCGGCTCGAAACCTTTGAGCGGGATTTCGCCTTTCCTGCGACTGCGGCCAGGCCCAGCCGGACCTATCGTGCTCGTGTTCGTCATCTTGACAGCTCGGGCCGCGCCAGCAACTGGTCGGACCCAGTCGAATTCACGGCTGCGACCCCGTTGCTGGCCCCGTGGATCGAAAACCTGATGGTGACCGAAGTGCATTACAACCCTCTCCGGGCCAGTGCATCTGAAATTGCAGCTGGCTTTGTCACCTCCGATTTTGAATTCATTGAAGTATACAATCGAAGCTCCTCCGAGACTCTGGACCTCAGTGATATCCGGTTTACCAAGGGAATTGATTTTGACTTCCGGGACAGCAGCGTCACCAGTCTTGGTCCTCGCGGATTCGCGATCGTGGTTCGAAACGCGGAAGCCTTCGGATTGCGTTATGGGGAAGGTCTGCCAGTGGCGGGTAGTTATGGTCCAGACAATCTATCTAACGGGGGTGAGAACGTGAAACTTTCCTTCGGAGCTGGTTCCGCCATCAGGGAGTTCCAGTATTCGGATGAGGCTCCTTGGCCTTCCGCTGCAGATGGAAGCGGATTTTCACTCGTCCTCGTAGCTCCAGACAGTTCCCCTGACCACGCTGATCCTGCTAGTTGGACCACCAGTGTGAGCGTGGGAGGCAGTCCCGGGTCCGCTGAGCAGGTTGCGACTTTCGCTGGGTGGAAAAATGATATTTTCACAACGGACGAACTGGCTGATCCTGAAATCTCGGGAGACGCCGTGGACCTCGACTCGGATGGGATGAGTACCTTGCTTGAATATGCCCTGGTTTCCGATCCAAAAGTTTCGGACCCTTCGAATCTTCCCGATCTCATTATGGTGCCGGACGGCTCCGCAGTTCATCCTGCGCTCCGCTACCGGCGCCGTCCCGGGAGCGGTGACCTCGCATACAGTATCGAGTCCTCGAGGGATTTGATCAACTGGGTCCCGGAAGAGAACACGGTGCTGGTCGATTCGATTACAAATGACGATGGTTCTGTGACAGACACAGTAAGGGTTGAAAATGCGACACGAGCTCTTGATCGTTTTTTCCTCCGTCTCAGGGTTGAGATGAGGTGAGTAGAGGTGTCGTCCGGGCAGGCACGGGTTGCAAATTTTTTTCGTACTGTCAGGCTTCCTAAACCCCAGCCATGAACCGTTGCCTTTCAATCCCGGCGCTTGTCCTGAGTGTCATCATGTCTGCTTCCTGTGATAAGAAAGAGAGTAGGGGAGATGAGAGCCAGCTGACGCAGCAGATGGGAGAAGCTGAAAGGGCGCTGGTTTCCTTCGACCCGGAGGGAATGGTCAAGAGCCGACCTCTTAAGGTCCGCTCGGAGCAGAAAGCTGTGAGCCTTTTCCAGCGCCTTGGCCCGGACGAGACAGGGGTGACCTTTCAGAATAGGATTGATGTCTCACATCCACTTAAACGCCTTTATCATTCTGGGTTCGCTTGCGGCGGGGTAGCGATTGGAGATTTGACTGGA